>NZ_CP063815.1:1306914-1960372 GCF_015277895.1 Microbacterium abyssi
GCCGTTCACATGGAAGATCGGCGCCTGGATCGTTTTGGCGACGTCGGTCGCGTACACGGAGGTGCGGGCATCCGTCGGTGTGGTGGTGAAGCCGACCTGGTTGTTGACGACGACGTGGATGGTGCCGCCGGTGCGGTAGCCCCGCAGTTGGGACATCTGCATGGTCTCGACGACCACGCCCTGGCCGGCGAAGGCCGCGTCACCGTGCACGAGGACCGGCAGCCACGAGAACGTGCCGATGGGCATGCGGTCCTGCTTGGCGCGGACGATACCCTCCAGGACGCCGTCGACCGTCTCGAGGTGCGACGGGTTCGCGGCGAGGTACACGGGCAGCTCGGACTTGTCGTCAGCGACGAAGGTGCCTGCGGTGCCGAGGTGGTACTTCACATCCCCGGAGCCGCGCTGGTTGCCGGGCATCTGCGTACCCTCGAACTCGCGGAACACCTGTCCGTAGGTCTTGCCGGCGATGTTGGTGAGGACGTTGAGGCGGCCGCGGTGGGCCATGCCGATCGCGGCGCCGTCCAGGCCCGCGGTCGCGGCGCCCTGGAGGATCTCGTCGAGCAGCGGGATCAGCGACTCGCCGCCCTCGAGGGAGAAGCGCTTCTGGCCGACGAACTTCGTCTGCAGGAAGGTCTCGAACGCCTCGGCCTCGTTGAGCTTGCGGAGCACCCGGAGCTGCTCGTCGTGCCCAGGCTTCTGGTACTTGACCTCGACCTTCTCCTGGAACCACCGGCGCTGCTCCGGATCCTGGATGTGCATGTACTCGATGCCGAGGGTCCGGCAGTACGAGTCGCGCAGCACGCCGAGGATATCGCGCAGCTTCATGACGCGCTTGCCGCCGAAGCCGCCGGTGACGAACTCGCGGTCCAGATCCCAGAAGGTCAGGCCGTGGCTCTCGATCTCGAGGTCGGGGTGCGAGCGCTGCACGTACTCGAGCGGATCGATGTCGGCCATCAGGTGGCCTCGGACGCGGTAGGAGTTGATGAGCTCCTGCACGCGCGACTGCTTGTCCACGCGCTCGGCGAGGTCGACCGCGATGTCGGCGTTCCAGCGGATCGGCGCGTAGGGGATGCGCAGGGCTGCGAAGATCTCGTCGTAAAAGTCGCGCTGGCCGATCAGCAGTTCGTGGGCCTTCTTGAGGAACTCGCCCGAGCCGGCACCCTGGATGACACGGTGGTCGTAGGTGCTGGTGAGAGTGATGGTCTTGCCGATGCCGAGCTCGGCGAGCGTCTTGGGGCTCGCGCCCTGGAACTCGGCGGGGTACTCGAGGGCCCCGGCGCCGATGATGCAGCCCTGGCCCTTCATCAGGCGTGGCACCGAGTGCACGGTGCCGATGCCGCCGGGGTTCGTGAGCGACACGGTGGTGCCGGCGAAGTCGGCCGCAGTGAGCTTGTTCGCACGGGCGCGGCTGACGAGGTCCTCGTACGCGGCGAGGTACTCGGTGAACGTCAGCGTGTCGGCGTGCTTGATGCTCGGGACCATGAGGGCGCGGGTGCCGTCGGGCTTGGGCAGGTCGATCGCGATACCGAGGTTGACGTGGGCCGGAGCGACGACAGAGGGCTTGCCGTCGATCTCGGCGTAGAAGACGTTCTGGCTCGGGAACTCCTTGAGCGTCTGGATCAGCGCCCAGCCGATGAGGTGCGTGAAGCTGACCTTGCCGCCGCGCGAGCGAGCCATGTGGTTGTTGATGACGATGCGGTTGTCGATCAGCAGCTTCGCCGGGATGGTGCGGACGCTCGTCGCGGTCGGGACCGTGAGCGACTGGTCCATGTTCGCCGCGAGGGTCTTGGTCATGCCGCGCAGCGTCGTGACCTTGTCCTCGTCGGCCGCGGTCTCCTCGGCGGGCTTCGCCTTGGGTGCGGGCTTGGGCGCCTGGGCGGGTATCGGAGCCTGCTTGGCGGGCTTGGCCGTGGTCTTCGCCACCGGCTGAGAGCCGATCACCGGGATGGGCGCAGTGACAGGATGCTGGTCATTCACAGCGCTCGCCGCGGGGGAGGCGTTCGCTGTGGGTGCGGCATCCGGCGTGTAGTTCTCGAGGATCGGCCACCACTCCTTGTCGACGGAGTTGCGATCGGCCTTGAACTGTTCGTACAGTTCGTCTACGAGCCAGGAATTGGCTCCGAAATCCCCGTCGTCCGAACCCCCGACGCCGGCTACCTGGTTGGCCACGCGTTATCGCCCTCTTTCATCGCTGAAGATCGTTCGCGCGCGAGTTCGGGAGGCCCCCGGGTTCGCGCATCCTGCGTTCTAGCCTAACGTGTTCACGCATCGTGGAAGGTGACGTGACGCGCCCGAAGCGCAGTGCGAAAAGATACCGTGGAACCATGAAGTTCGTCAGCGAGCAGCCTGCCGTAGATCTCACGTACTCCGACGTGTTCCTGGTGCCCAGACGATCGGCCATCACGAGCCGCCTCGAGGTCGATCTCGCCCCGCAGGACGGGACGCCCGCGACGATCCCGCTGGTCGCCTCGAACATGAACTCGGTGACCGGCCCGCGGCTCGCAGCGGTTCTCGCGCGGCGCGGCGGTCTCGGCATCCTCCCGCAGGACATGCCGCTGCAGGACCTGGATGCCGCGATCCGCGATGTGAAGGCGCAGCCGGTGGCGTGGGACACGCCGCTCGTGCTCTCCCCGGCGGCGACGGTCGAGGACGCACTGCGGCTGCTGCCGCCGATGAACGGTCACGGCATCGTCGTGGCGGAGGCGTCCGGCGGGGTCGAGGCGTCCGCCGTGCACGGCGTGCTTCCTGCCACGCGACTCGCGACGGCGCTTCCCGACGCGCGACTGGGCGACCTCGTCCACGCCGGGAGCCCCGCGCTGGAGGCGGAGGACGCCGTCGACGCCCGTGCGGCCTTCGACGTGATCACCGAGACAGGAGCCGAGATCGTCACGGTCGTCGATCGCGGGCACCTGGTCGGGACGCTCAGTGCACGCAGCGCCCTGCGCTCCACCCTCTACGTGCCGGCCCTCGACCCGCACGGAAGGCTCGCCGTCGGCGCTGCCATCGGCATCAACGGCGACGTCGCCGCCAAGGCCAGGGCACTCGCAGGCGCAGGCGTCGACGTCCTCGTCATCGACACCGCGCACGGACACCAGGAGGGGATGCTGCGCGCCCTCGCCACGGTGTCGGCGCTGAACCTCGGCATCCCGCTCGTGGCGGGCAACATCGTCACCGCCGACGGCGTCGACGACCTGGTGGACGCCGGTGCGACGATCCTCAAGGTCGGCGTGGGCCCCGGTGCGATGTGCACCACGCGAATGATGACGGCTGTCGGGCGGCCGCAGTTCTCGGCCGTGCTGGAGACCGCGGAAGCCGCGCGCGCGGCAGGCGCCCATGTGTGGGCCGACGGCGGAGTGCGGTACCCGCGCGACGTCGCCCTCGCGCTCGCGGCGGGTGCGGCATCCGTCATGATCGGCTCCTGGTTCGCCGGCACGATCGAGGCGCCGGGGCAGCTGCAGAGGGATGCCGAAGGGCGCATCTTCAAGGAATCCTGGGGAATGGCTTCGACCAAGGCCGTGCAAGCCAGGTTCGGGCGTCTCGATGCATACGACCGGGCGCGCAAGGAGCTGTTCGCCGAGGGGATCTCCTCATCGAAGATCTATCTCGACCCGCTGCGGCCCGGTGTCGAGGATCTGCTCGACATGATCACCTCCGGCGTGCGCTCGTCGTTCACCTACGCCGGTGCGGCATCCGTGCCGGAGTTCCACGAGCGGGCCCTCGTCGGCCGGCAGTCCGCCGCCGGCTACGAAGAGGGCAAGGCCCTCCCCGTCAGCTGGTAGCCCAGAACTCACAGCGAAAACAGCAGAGTGCGGGCCGCGATTCTGTAGAATCGATCCACTATGGACGACCCTCCCAGTTGTAGTACCTCGCCCCACTGCCCGCGCTGCCACTCCGAGGAGGGGAGCGTCTGATGGACTACGTCATGTTGGGCGTGGGGCTCCTGCTCACGGTGGGAACGGGCCTGTTCGTCGCGAGCGAGTTCGCGCTCGTCAATCTTGACCGCGCTGAACTCGAAGCGCGACAGGCACGCGGCGAATCGCGGCTGTCGCTGACGATCAGTGCCCTGAAGCACACCTCCACCCATCTGTCGTCCGCGCAGCTCGGCATCACGCTGACCACGCTGCTGACCGGTTACACCATGGAGCCCGCCCTCTCGAACCTGCTGAGTCCTGTGCTCACCGGGTGGGGGATATCCGAGACCGCGGTCGGGCCGATCGCGACCGTCGTGGCGATGGTGGTCGCGACGGTGCTCTCCATGATCCTCGGCGAGCTCGTGCCGAAGAACTTCGCCCTGGCGCTCCCGCGCCATACTGCCAAGCTCGTCATCCCGTTCCAGATCGCGTTCACCACGGTGTTCAAGCCCGCGATCCTGCTCCTCAACGGCAGCGCGAACGGCATTCTCCGCTCCGTCGGGATCGAGCCCAAGGAGGAGCTCTCCGGGGCGCGCACGGCCGAGGAGCTCTCCTCCCTCGTCCGCCGGTCCGCGAGCGCCGGCGTGCTCGAGGCCGACACGGCGTCACTCCTCGATCGCACCCTGACCTTCGCCAGGCTCTCCGCAGACGACGTGATGACGCCGCGTCCGAGCATGCACGCGATCGCGGCGGGCGACTCCGCCGAGGACGTCATCCAGCTCGCCCGCCGCACCGGGCACAGCCGGTTCCCCGTCTACGACGACGACCTCGATGACATCACCGGCGTCGTCCATCTCAAGGCCGCCGTTTCCGTTCCCCGCGAGCGACGCGGCGAGGTGCCCGTCGGTGCGCTGTCGACCGAACCGCTGCGCGTTCCGGAGACCCTGCACCTCGATGTGCTGATCTCCGAGCTGCGCGCCAAGGGCTACCAGCTCGCGGTCGTCGTCGACGAATACGGCGGCACCGCCGGCATCGTCACTCTGGAAGATCTCGTGGAGGAGATCGTCGGCGAGGTGTCCGATGAGCACGACCGCAGCCGCGCGGGCGTCGTCCGAGGCCGCGACTCGATCACCTTCCCGGGCGAGCTGCGCCCTGACGAGCTGCGCAGCCGCACCGGGGTCCACGTGCCAGAAGGAGATGTGTACGACACCGTGGGCGGCTACATCATGAGCGTGCTCGAGCGCGTGCCAGCGACGGGCGACGAGGTCGCCCTCGACTCGGGCGTACTGCAGGTCGTCCGCATGGACGGCCGCCGCGTCGACCGCATCCGCTACACGCCGGAGCCGGTCGATGTCGCGAACGAGGAGGTGACCCGATGAGCGACTGGATGGGAATCGTCTGGCTCGTGATCCTGCTCGTCGCGAACGCCTTCTTCGTCGGTGCCGAGTTCGCCGTGATCTCGGCCCGCCGTTCACAGATCGAGCCGAGGGCGGAACAGGGCTCCCGGGCGGCGAAGACCGCCCTGTTCGCGATGGAGCACGCGACGCTCATGCTCGCGACCTCGCAGCTCGGCATCACGATCTGCTCGCTGCTGATCCTGAACGTGTCCGAGCCCGCGATCCACCACCTCCTCGGCATCCCGATGCACGCACTCGGGTGGGCCGAACCCGTCGTCGACGTCACCGGGTTCGTCATCGCGCTCGTCCTGGTCTCGTACCTGCACGTCGTTTTCGGCGAGATGGTGCCGAAGAACCTCGCGTTCTCGGTGCCGGACCGGGCGGTGCTGATCCTTGCGCCGCCACTGGTGTGGGTCTCGAAGGTGTTCCACCCGGTGATCTGGGTTCTCAACGCTGCGGCCAACGGCGTGCTGCGCCTGTTCCGCGTCGAGCCGAAGAACGAGGCGGCATCCACCTTCACGATCGACGAGGTGGCGACGATCGTCAACCAGTCTCGTCGCGAAGGCGTGCTGACGGACACGTCGGGCGCCGTCGCCAAGGCCGTCGAGTTCACCGACAAGAAGGCGCGGGACGTCGCCGTGTCACTGGGCGATCTCGTCACCCTGCCGCAGACGACCACTCCGGACGACATCGAACGTGCGGTGGCCCGCTACGGATTCTCCCGCTACGTGATCGTGGACGACGAGAGCACCCCGCTGGGCTACGTGCACCTGAAGGACATCCTCAGAGCGTCGGAAGGGGAGGACGCCGCCTCGAAGACGGTTGCGCCGATCCCGCCCAAGCGCATTCACCACATGGTGCCGGTGCAGGAGGACACCGACCTCGAGGACGCGCTCGCGCTCATGCGGCGCGCCGGTCGCCACCTGGCGAAGGTGCGCAACGCGCAGGGGGAGACCACCGCCGTGCTGTTCCTCGAGGACATCCTCGAAGAACTCGTCGGCGAGGTTCAGGATGCCACCAGAAGGGTGCACGGCCGGTAGACGGCGGCCGCCGCGGGATCAGCGCCAGCGTGCGCGCAGGTACTGCGGCGGCCAGTTCGTCTCTGCGCCGAGTTCGTGTGCGGCGCGCAGCCCGAAGTGCGGGTCGCGCAGCCACTCCCGTCCGGCGAAGATCGCGTCCGCCGCGCCTTCGGTGAGCACCTGCTCGGCCTGTTCGGCGGCGGTGATGAGTCCGACCGCGCTGACGGGCACCCGGCCGGTCTTCCGCACGGTCGCGGCCAGCGGCACCTGATAACCCGGGTGCACGTCGATCCGCTGGTGCGCCACCAGGCCGCCGCTGGAGACGTCGATCAGGTCGGCGCCGTGCGTGATGGCCCACTCCGAGACCTGCGCGGCTTCGGAAGCGGCGAATCCGCCGTCGGCGTGGTCGGTTGCGGAGATGCGGACGAACACGGGCACTCCGGCTCCTGCGACGGCGCGCACCTCGTCGATCACGCGCAGCAGCAGGCGGGCGCGGTTCGCAAGCGATCCGCCGTACTCGTCAGTCCGCTGATTCGACAGCGGCGAGAGGAACTGATGCAGCAGGTACCCGTGAGCGCCGTGCAGCTCGAGCACGTCGAACCCGGCATCCACCGCTCGCCGTGCCGCGGCGGCGAAGCCGTCCACGACGCGCTCGATGCCGGCGGCATCCACGGCTGCGGGCTCGGCGAAGCCCTCGAAGGCGATCGCCGAAGGCGCGACCGTCTGCCATCCGCCGTCCGCCTCGGGAACCGAGCCGCGCTCATCGGCCCACGGCCACCAGGTCGAGGCCTTGCGTCCGGCGTGGGCGAGCTGGATGCCGGCGAGCGCGCCGCGGTGGTGGATGGCCTGCACGATCGGCGCCCAGGCGTCGCGCTGCTCGTCGTTCCAGATGCCGGTGTCCCGTGGGGAGATGCGTCCCTCGGGCACGACGCTGGTCGCTTCGGCCACGATGAGGCCCGCCCCGCCCGATGCGAATTGGGTCAGATGCGCGTGGTGCCATTCCTGCACGAAGCCGTCCACGGCGCTGTACATGCACATCGGCGAGACCCACAGGCGGTTCGGGAAGGTGACGGAGCGGATGCTGAGCGGGGAGAAGAGAAGACTCACCCTTCGACCGTAGTGCCGCCGTCGGCCGGTCGGCGCGCTAGCGTTGACTCATGGTCGACGTCCGCGAATGGTCCCGTGCGGACACCGTGCCGCTGCTGCGCGTGCCGACGGCGTCCGACGACAAGTACTCGCGCGGCGTGGTCGCCATCCGCACCGGATCGGATGCGTATCCCGGAGCCGCCGTGCTCGGCGTCGAGGCGGCGTGGCGCACCGGCGCGGGATTCGTCCGGTACGTCGGCGGGGGCAGAGCAGCGGATGCCGTGATCGCCCGCCGCCCGGAGACGGTCGCCGCACCCGACATCGGGCGCACGCGTGTCGGGGCCTGGGTGATCGGATCCGGAACGGACTCCGCGCACCGCGCCTGGGACGAGGAGCGAGCGCTGCATGAGGTCCTTACCGGCGGCACACCCGTCGTCGTCGACGCCGGCGCGCTCGATCTGGCACCTCGCGCCGCCGCGCCGCTGGTGGTCACGCCCCATGCCGGCGAGTTCGCGCGGCTGCGCGAGAGGATGAGCCTGTCGCCCGAGGGCGGCGGAGACCGCGCCGCGGATGCCGCCGAAGTCGCCGCAGCGCTCGCCGCGGTCGTCCTCCTCAAGGGGGCGCCGACGATCATCGCCGCTCCCGACGGCTCTGTCCGGAGCGTCACAGGGGCGCCGTCGTGGCTGGCCACGGCGGGAACCGGCGACGTGCTCGCCGGGATGCTGGGCGCGCTGATCGCATCGAATCCGGAATCGTCCCTCGCGGATGTCGCCGCATCCGCCGCCTGGCTCCACGGCCATGCCGCCGCGATGGCCTCCGGCGTGCAAGATGGCGCTCCGGGGCATCCGATCGTCGCCCTCGATCTCGCTCGTGCGATCCCGGCCGCGATCGAGGACCTGCTGTCGTGAAGCTCCGCGTCGCCGGCCTGTGGGCCGCCTTCCTCGCCGCGCACGTGCTCGTCGCCTGGCTCGGCTGGGTGTACCCGACCCAGCCCATGGGCGACGTCGTACTGGTCTATCAGCCGTGGTCCGCCTCGGCGCTCAGCGGCGGAGCGATCGTCGGCATCACCGAGTCGTGGGTGTACCCGCAGCCCGCGCTGCTCCCCATGCTCCTCACGCAGCTGCTCGCCTGGCCCCTGAACGGCCTGGTCGGCACGACGGGCGCGTATCTGATCGGCTGGGCCGTGCTGGTCACGGCGCTGGATGCCGCAGGCCTCGGCGTGCTCGTCGGTCGCACCGGCACCGCCGCACGGCGTTCTGCCGGCTGGTTCTGGACCGCGGCGATGCTGCTGTTCGGACCGATCGCGATGTATCGCATCGACGCGGTGACCGTGCCGCTGGCCGTGATCGGCGGATGCTGGCTCGTCAGACGCCCCGCCGTCGCCGCAGCGGTGCTCACCTTCGCCGCGTGGGTGAAGATCTGGCCGGGCGCGCTCATCGTCGCGGCCGTGGCCGCTGCGCGCACGCGGATGCGGATTCTGCTCGCATTCCTCGCGACGAGCGCCCTGATCGTCGTCCTGCTGTTCCTGCTCGGCGCGGACCGCCACCTGTTCGGCTTCATCTTCGAGCAGACCGGGCGCGGGCTGCAGATCGAAGCGGTCGCCGCGACGCCGTTCATGTGGATGGCGGCGGCGGGCGCGGCATCCATCGACTACAGCTTCGAGATCCTCACCTTCCAGATCGGCGCCCCCGGAGTCGACGTGCTCTCGATGCTGCTGACCCCGCTCATGGCCGGCGCCGCGATCGGCGTGCTGATCCTCGGCGCGGTGAAAGCGTCGCGCGGCGCATCCTTCCCGCGGCTGTTCCCACCGCTCGCGCTGACGCTGGTCACCGTGCTCATCGTGACGAACAAGGTCGGCTCGCCGCAGTTCCAGACCTGGCTGATCGCGCCGGTGATCCTGTGGATCATCTTCGACCGCACCCGCGCCGGGATTCCCGCGGCCCTCGTGCTCGTGCTCGCCGGTCTCACCTGCCTCGTCTATCCGCTGACCTATGACGGGCTGCTGCGCGCTGAACCCGTGCCGATCCTGCTGCTGACCGCGCGCAACGCGCTCGTGATCGTACTGCTCGTCGTCGCCGTGCGCGCGCTCGTTCGCGTACCCATCAAGAGAAACTGAGGAACACCATGCTCATCGCCTTCTCCGTCGCACCGTCGGGTACCGGAAACACCGACGGCTCCGTGCACGACGCCGTCGCCGCCGCCGTCAAGGTGGTCCGTGAATGCGGGCTGCCGCACCGAACGACCAGCATGTTCACCGAGATCGAGGGCCCCGACTGGGACACCGTGATGGATGTGGTCAAGCGCGCCACCGAGGCCGTCATGCCGTTCGGCTCCCGGGTGTCGCTCGTGCTCAAGGCCGACATCCGCCCCGGCTACGCGGGTGAGCTCGACGCCAAGATCGACCGCCTCGAGGCGGCGATCGGGGATGCCGAAGCGCAGTAGCATGGTCGGGTGAACCACTCCTCGACCAGGTCGAGGGGTGCGGCGATGATGGCGCTCCTCTCTCTCGCCATCGGCTCCTTCGGCATCGGCATGACCGAGTTCGTCATCATGGGCCTCCTGCCCGACATCGCGCGCGACCTGCGTCCCGACCTCTGGGCCGCCTCGCCCGAGGATGCGATCGGCCAGACCGGCATCCTCGTCTCGCTATACGCGCTCGGCGTCGTGATCGGCGCTCCGACGATCGCGGGCCTGGTCGCACGATTCCCTCGGCACCGGGTCATGATTGCCCTGGCGATCGCGCTCACCGTCTTCAACGCGCTGACTGTGATCCTGCCGACCTTCGAGCTCGTCGGCGCGTCACGCCTGCTGGCGGGGCTGCCGCACGGAGCATACTTCGGCATCGGCGCGCTGGTCGCTGCCGACGTGCTCGGCCCCGGTAAGCGCGCCCAGGGCGTCGCGTTCATCCTCACCGGACTCACGATCGCCAACGTCGTCGGTGTACCGCTGGGCACTTTCCTCGGGCAGCAGTGGGGCTGGCGCACTGCCTTCCTGGTCGTCACGATCGTCTTCGCCGCCGCGACCGTGTGCATCGCCGCTTTCGTGCCGAAGCATCCCGGCGAACCGGGTCGCACGCTGCGGTCCGAACTCGGCGTGTTCCGAGTCGGACAGGTCTGGCTCACGCTCGGGGTCGGAGCGATCGGCTTCGGCGGGTTCTTCGCCGTCTACAGTTACGTCGCTCCTCTCGTCACCGATGTCGCCGGCTCGCCGGCGTGGGCGGTGCCGATCGTGCTGGTCATCGTCGGTCTCGGGATGACGGTCGGCAATCTGCTCGGCGGCTACATGGCCGATCGCGACCTGCGCCGGACGCTGCTGGTGGGCATGAGCGGGCTGGCCGTGGTTCTCGCGCTGCTGGCGCTGCTGTCGTCGCAGGTCATCCTCCTGGCCGTGCTCGCCTTCGGCGTCGGGCTGGTGTCGTCGGTGCTGAGCCCGGCGATCCAGACGCGGCTGATGGACGTTGCGGGCGACAACCAGTCCATCGCCGCCGCGATGAACCACTCGGCGCTGAACATCGGCAACAGCCTGGGCGCCTTCCTCGGCGGGGTGGTGATCTCGCTCGGCTGGGGCTTCACGGCGCCGGCGTGGGTGGGAGCGGCGCTCGCGCTGGTCGGACTCGGGATCACCGTGATCGCGTACCGCGCCGAGCCGGTGGCCGTCGCCGCCTGAACCATCCGTCCGGTCGACGGGCGAATAGGGTGAGGGCATGGATGCGACGATGCTCGTGGGCGGAACGGCCGTGCTGGTGCGCGAGGGCGACGACGGCCTGGAGACGCTGCTGATCCGCCGCCCCGACCGCGGGTCGTTCGCCAGTGCATGGGTGTTCCCCGGCGGTGTCGTCGAAGACGTGGATGTCGTTCCGGGCGAGAGCGAGGAGCACGTCGCCGCTCGTGCCGCCGCCCGCGAGTGCGCGGAGGAGGTGGGACTGCGACCGGAGGGCCTGCACGTGCTGTCGTGCTGGGTCCCGCCCGCAGAGGCGCCCAAGCGGGTGCGGACGTGGTTCTACCTGGCTGGTGCGCACAGAGACGTGCTGCGACTCGCGCCCGATGAGGTTCTCGATGCCCAGTGGCTCACGCCGGCCGAGGCGCTCCGCCGCCATGCCGCTGGCGAAGCGATCCTGTTCCCGCCGACCTGGGTCACGCTGGATTGGCTCGAAGGCAGGACGACGATCGACGAGGCGCTGGCTGCGGCATCCGTCCTCGAACTGTACGAGACGCATCTCATCGGCGGCGGCGTGTTCGTGTGGGGCGGCGATGCGGAGCATCCCAAGGGAGGCGGCGGTCGTCACCGCATCGACACCTCGGTGCTGCCCTGGCAGTACGCGCGCGACTGAGCCGCGTGGATCGGGTGATCAGGCGTCGAGCAGGCGGCGCAGGTGCGTGCCCACGGCATTCGTCTCGATGAGGAAGCCGTCGTGCCCGAAATCGCTGGTGAGCACGACCGCCTGATCACCGTCGATCGTGTTCGGGATGCTGCGCGCGATGCGATGCTGCCCATCGATCGGGAACAGCCGGTCGGTGTCGATGCCGAGCACGAGCGTCGTGGCCGTGACGGACTGCAGCGCCGTCTCGACGCCGCCGCGGTCGCGGCCCACATCGTGAGAGTTCATGGCCTCGACGAGCGTGAGATAGCTGTTCGCGTCGAAGCGGCGGGTGAACTTGTTGCCGTGGAAGTCGAGGTACGACTCGACCGCGAAGCGTCCGCCGCGGCCGAGAGGGGAGACCTCGGACTGCCAGGAGCGCTGGAAGCGCTGGTTCAGCTCGATCGGGCTGCGGTAGTTCAGCAGCGCCATGCGGCGGGCGAGGGCGAGGCCGCGGTGCGGGCCCTCGCCGACGCTCTGGTCGTAGTACTCGCCGCCTTGGAAGCGCGGGTCGATGCGGATCGCCTCCAACTGCACCGAGTTGAGCGCGATCTGGTCGGCGGTGTTCACCGGGGGAGAGGACAGCACGGCGAGGCGCTCGACGCGCTCGGGGTGGGTGACGGCCCACTCCAGTGCGTGCATCCCGCCCATCGATCCGCCGACGACGCCCGCCCAGCGCTCGATGCCGAGCGCGTCGGCAAGACGCACCTGCGAGGCCACCTGGTCGCGCACGGTCAGATACGGGAAGCGCGACGCCCACTCGTAGCCGTCCGGGGCGATGCTCGCGGGGCCGGTCGAGCCCTGGCATCCGCCGAGCATGTTCGGCGCGATGACGAACCAGCGGTCGGTGTCGAGCGGGGCGCCTGGTCCGACGATGTCCTCCCACCAGCCGGCCGTCGGGTGACCTGGGCCGGCGTCGCCGCGCAGGTGGCTGTCTCCGGTGAGCGCGTGCAGCACGAGGATCGCGTTGTCGCGGGCGGCGTTGAGCTCGCCCCACGACTCGTAGGCGATGCGGATGCTGGGCAGCTCCTGTCCGCTCTCGGTGCGGAAGGCGCCGAACGAGGCGAACTCCCGGGCGCCGGCGGGGTCGCCGTCACGCCACGCCCC
Organism: Microbacterium abyssi; assembly: GCF_015277895.1. Classification (NCBI taxonomy): domain Bacteria; kingdom Bacillati; phylum Actinomycetota; class Actinomycetes; order Micrococcales; family Microbacteriaceae; genus Microbacterium; species Microbacterium abyssi. The sequence goes on from NZ_CP063815.1 coordinate 1,319,732, forward strand.
GGTGACGGGAGGACGGGCGCGGAGCAGACGAGCATCGGCCTCGGTCACGCGCGCCGATGGCACGGTGTCCTCCGAGGTGCTCTGCCAGTCCATGCCTCCATTCTCGCCTGCCCGCAGCGCCGGGCGCCCAACGTTACGTGGCGGCTTGCTCACTGCTCCACAGGCTCGTCGTTCCGGTTCCTCCCGCTCCGCACACCGTTGAGAGGAGGAAATTGCCGGTTCCCAGTGCGCTTGGCCGACAACTTCCTCCTTTGATCGGCGCAGTAGGCGGCATCCGCGAGTCGTCGTCCACAGGTGCCGAGCCGCGCCCACTCTCCACGGATCGTGCGGTGGTGGGAATCGCGCCACGGGTGACCACGCGAACATGGGCGGATGAGACGTCGAGCACCCCTTGCTCGCCACCTGGGCGAGCGGTTCACCACTGCCGCGGCAGCAGCTGCGGGAGTAGGCCGTTCCCGGCGCGATGCACCCGATCTCGATCGTCCGTACTACGGTGTTCGGGCGAGGGAGGCACCGGTGGAGTTCCGTGACTTCGTCGACTGCTATCGAGCCCGTCTGAAGCCAGGCCAGCGATACGGCGGGCGCACCGCGATGCGGTTGTGGGGGTTGCCGCATCCGGAGAGATGGACGTCAACGGAACCGCTCGAGATCATGGTGCCGGCGGACGCGGCGCCGGTGCGCACCGCAGGGGTGAAGGCGCGACGACTCGCGGCTGAACGGGCGGAGACGCGGATCCTCACGGGTGTGCCTGTCGTCGACCCGGTCGCGGCTCTGTTCGGCTGTGCGACCGAACTGACCGTGGACCAGGCGGTGATCGTCATCGACGCGCTGATCAGCACGGCTTCCAACTACCCCGACCTCGGCCCCGGGCGGCCGATGAGCAACCTGCCGGAGGTGGAGGACAGGCTGCGTAGCTGGGGCAGGTTCCCCGGCTGCGCCACGATCCGCGCCGCCCTGCTACAGGCTCGAGAACGCGTGGAGTCGCCGAAGGAGACCGAGACCAGACTGCTGATCCTCGCATCGGGTTTGCCTGAGCCGGTGGTGCAGTTCGACGTTCGAGACGGTGGACGCTTCATCGCCCGAGTCGATCTGGCATATCCGCATCTGCGGATCGCGATCGAATACGAGGGCGACGGACACCGCGTCGACAAGGAGCAGTGGCGCACGGACATCCGGCGTCAGCGTGATCTCGAGGATCGGGGCTGGATCGTGATCCGACTGACCGAGGGGGACCTTGCCGACGGCGGCCTCGCGTTCCTGACCCGCGTCCGTCGGGTGATCGCGCTCCGCTCACAGTGACGAAAGGAGGAAGTTGCCGCCTCTCGAACGAGATGACCGGCAACTTCCTCCTCTGGTGAAGCTCGAGGCGAGCGCGTCAGGCGCGAGCGGCCTCCGACACGCGGCGTGCGGCGGCGAGTGCCTGCTCGAGGTCGGCCTTGAGGTCGTCGATGTTCTCCAGGCCCACCGACAGACGCACGAGTCCGGGCGTGACACCCGAGGTGAGCTGCTGCTCGGGCGTGAGCTGCGAGTGCGTCGTCGATGCCGGGTGGATGACCAGCGAGCGCACGTCGCCGATGTTGGCGAGGTGGCTGAACAGCGACAGGCTGTTGACGAACTCGCGGCCGGCCTCCACGCCGCCCTTCAGCTCGAATGACAGCACCGCGCCGACCCCCTTGGGAGCGTACTCGTTGGCCTTGGCGTACCACGGCGATGAGGGGAGCCCTGAGTAGTTCACGGAGGCGACGTCGGAGTGGTTCTCGAGCCACTCGGCGATCTCCTGCGCGTTCTGCACGTGGCGCTCGATGCGCAGCGAGAGCGTCTCGATGCCCTGGATCAGGTTCCATGCGCTCTGCGGGGCGATGGCCGAGCCGAGGTCGCGCAGCAGCTGCACGCGCGCCTTGATGATGTAGGCGAGCGCATCGCCGACCGCGGTGGTGTACACCGCACCGTGGTACGACGGGTCGGGCTCTGTGAGCTCGGGGAACTTGGCCGCGTGCTCCGACCACGCGAACGTGCCCCCGTCGACGATCGCGCCGCCGATGGTGGTGCCGTGGCCGCCGAGGAACTTCGTGACCGAGTGCACGACGATGTCGGCACCGTGCTCGAACGGGCGGATCAGGTACGGGGTCGCGATCGTGTTGTCGACGATCAGCGGGATGCCGCTGTCATGCGCGACGTCGGCGATGCCGCGGATGTCGAGCACGTTGATCTTCGGGTTGCCGATGGTCTCGGCGAAGAACAGCTTCGTGTTCGGGCGGATCGCGGCGCGCCACTCCTCGATGTCGTCCTGGTTCTCGACGAAGGTGACCTCGACGCCGAGCTTGGCGAGCGTGTACTTGAACAGGTTGTACGTGCCGCCGTAGATCGAGCTGGAGGAGACGAAGTGGTCGCCGGCCTGCGCGATGTTCAGCACGGCGAACGTCGACGCGGCCTGGCCGCTGGAGAGCACCAGGGCACCGGTGCCGCCTTCGAGTGCCGCGAGACGCTGCTCGAGCACGTCCTGGGTCGGGTTCTGGATGCGGGTGTAGATGTTGCCGAACTCAGCGAGGGCGAACAGGTTCGCGGCGTGATCCGCGTTGTCGAACACGTACGAGGTGGTCTGGTAGATCGGCGTGGCGCGGGCCTTGGTCACCGGGTCGGGAGCAGCACCGGAATGGATCTGCTTGGTCTCGAAACGCCAGGTCTCGGGTGCGGACATGTGTGCCTCCTCGGCTGGGTTGAGATGATCCGGCGGATGCCATTGCAGCGAGCGTACGGAATCCCGCGCGTGTCAACAAAGCGCGGGAAATGTTACGTAACAACGGCAAGTGCCGCGATCACGCGGAAAAGTCGTACGGTGGAGGCATGGTGACACGGCGTGCAGTGGTGACTGGGGCGAGTTCGGGTATCGGCGAGGCGACGGTGCGCGATCTGCGTGCTCGCGGATGGGACGTCGTCGGCATCGCCAGACGCGCAGACCGCCTCCAGGCGCTCGCCGATGAGACCGGAGCATCGGCGATCGCCTGCGATCTCACCGACCAGGATGCCGTCGCCGCGCTGCTCGCCGAGATCGACGCCGCCGGCCCCGTGCACGCGCTGGTGCAGGTCGCCGGAGGCGCCCGCGGCACCGACCGCGTCGAGGACGGCTCCACCTCGGACTGGCAGTGGATGTTCGATGTGAACGTGCTGGCGACGCAGCGACTCGTCGCCGGCGTCCTGCCGTTGCTGCGGCGTGCCGCGGCAGGAGGAGGCCACGGCGACCTCGTCTTCGTCACGTCGACGGCCGCGCAGACCGCGTATGCGGGCGGTGGCGGGTACAACGCCGCCAAGGCCGCCGAGTCGATGCTCGTGAAGGCCCTCCGCCAGGAGCTGAACGGCGAGCCGATCCGCGTCGTCGAGATCGCACCCGGACTGGTCCACACCGAGGAGTTCACCCTGAATCGGCTCGGCGGCGACCAGGTCGCGGCGGACGCCGTCTACGCGGGCGTCGAGGCGCCGCTGACCGCGCACGACGTCGCGGATGTCATCGGCTACGCGCTGGGTGCCCCTGGCCACGTGAACCTCGACCTCATCACGATGCGCCCCGTCGCGCAGTCCGCCCAGCACATGCTGGCGCGCGGCCCGCTGCGCGTCCGGCCGGAGCACGAGGACTGAGACGCGTGCCGGGTCGGTCACTGGCACAGCTGGCGGACGAGGGGCTGCTGGATCCCGGCTGGGCTGCGGCACTCGCGCCCGTGGCGGACGTCATCAGCGGCATCGGCGATCGGCTGCGCGGAGAGCAGGCGCACGGTGCCGGATACCTTCCGGACGGCGCGCATGTCCTGCGTGCCTTCCAGCGCCCGCTCGCCGATGTGCGGGTCCTGATCACCGGCCAGGACCCGTATCCGACGCCGGGGCACCCGATCGGCCTGTCGTTCGCCGTCGAGCGCCACGTGCGTCCACTGCCGCGGAGCCTCAACAACATCTATGCCGAGCTGCAGAGCGATCTCGGCATCCCGCCCGCCTCGCACGGCGACCTGACGGCGTGGAGCGATCAGGGCGTGCTGCTGCTGAACCGGGTGCTCACGGTCAGGCCGGGCGCCCCCGGATCGCACCGCGGCTGGGGCTGGGAGCAGGTCTCAGAACTCGCCATCCGCACGCTCGTCGCCCGCGACCAGCCGCTCGTCGCGATCCTGTGGGGGAGGGACGCCGCGAACCTCCAGCCGCTCCTCGGTGAAACCCCCGTGATCACTTCCGCCCACCCGTCACCGCTGTCGGCCAGGCGGGGGTTCTTCGGCTCCCGGCCGTTCTCCCGAGCCAACGCGCTGCTCGAGGAGCAGGGTGCGCCGCCGGTGGATTGGCGCGTGGGCGGCGAACTATAGGCTGAGCGCATGCAGTTCGAGCCCGGCGACCAGCGTCGACGGCTGCCGCGCCACCTGCGCGCCCCTGAGCCTGCCCCCGACGAGTTCTCATTCACGATCCGCCCTGCGCGCCCCGGCGATCTCCCCGATGTCCGGGGCATCTACAACCACTACGTGGAGAACTCCGTCGTCACCTTCGACGAGAAGCCGTCCACGCACCGCTACTGGCGCGAGAAGTTCGCGATGCTGGCGAAGCTGAAGCTGCCGTTCCTCGTCGCGGTGACTCCCACCGGCCAGGTGATCGGGTACGCCCTCGTGCAGCCGTGGGCGAGCAAGTCCGCGTACCGCTACACGGTCGAGAACTCGATCTATCTCGGCCCTGGCGCCGGTGGCAAGGGGCTGGGCACGGCACTCCTCGTGGCGCTGATCGAGACGTGCGAGCAGATCGGCCTGCGCGAGATCGTCGCCGTGATCAGCGACAGCGGCGCAGAAGCGTCGATCCGCCTGCACGAGCGGCACGGTTTCGTCGAGGTGGGGCGGATGGGCCGGGTCGGATTCAAGTTCGGCCGGTCGCTCGGCACGGTCTACCTGCAGCGTTCGCTCAAGCCGAAGCCGCGTCGCCGCCGGGGATGACGGGTATCGCGGCGAGCAGCCGCCTGGTGTAATCCTGCTGCGGGTGCAGCAGCACATCGGCGGTGGCGCCGCGCTCGACGATCGTGCCGTCCTTCATGACCGCGACCGTGTCGCACAGGTTCTGCACCACGCCGATGTCGTGCGAGACCAGGATCAGCGTGAGGTCCTCGGTCTCGAGCAGGCTCCGCAGGACATCGAGGATTTGCGCGCGCACGGTGACGTCGAGCGCCGAGAGAGGCTCGTCGCCGACGAGGATGCGCGGGCGGTGCACGATCGCCCGTGCGATCGCGACCCGCTGACGCTGTCCGCCCGAGAACTCGTGCGGGTACCGCTCGGCCATCGCCGGATCCAGCCCGACCTGAGTGAGCACCTCCCGTACGCGAGCCCGCCGGTCGCCCTCGATACCGAGGGCCCACAACGGCTCGGCGATGATCTGCCCGGCGCTCATCCGCGGATCCAGCGATGCGTACGGGTCCTGGAAGACGAGTCCGGTCGCACGGCGGAGCCAGTGCAGCGAGCGAGCGGATGCCGCGGCATCCACGCGCCTTCCGTCGATGTCGACGGTGCCGGCGGTCGGTCGATCCAAGCCCAGCAGGAGCCTGACGAGTGTGGACTTACCCGACCCGGACTCGCCGATGATGCCGATCGACTCGCCTGACTCGATGCGGAGATCGGTCGGATGCAGCGCGGTCTGCGTGCGGGCGCGGTCGAACATCGTGCGCCGTGGCACCGGGAACTCGCGGCTCAGTCCGCGGACCTCGATGAGGCTCATGCGCCGCCGCCCTCCGGTCGCCACAGGGTCGCGGTGGCATCGCGCAACAATCCCTGGGTGACGGGGGATTCCGGGGCGGACAGGAGCGTAGGCACCGGCGCGGCCTCCACGACCCTGCCGTTCTCGAGGACCACCCCGTGCGTGGCGACCTGCGAGAGCACGGCGAGGTCGTGCGTGATGAACATCAGCGACATACCGTTCTCGGAGACCAGGGACAGCAGCAGCCGGAGGATCTCGGCCTGGATGGTGACGTCGAGTGCCGTCGTCGGCTCGTCCGCGATCAGCAGCCGCGGGCGGCAGGCCAGCGCCATCGCGATCGCGACCCGCTGCCGCTGACCGCCCGAGAGCTGATGCGGGTACTTGTCGACGATCGTCTCGGGATCGGGCAGGTGCACGCGTGCGGCCTCCTCGATCGCGCGGGCCCGCGCTTCGCGCTTGCTCACCCCGGTGTGGATGCGCACGGACTCCGCGATCTGCCGTCCGACCGTGCGGATCGGGTTGAGCGCGGTGCGCGGCTCCTGGAACACGATGCCGATGTCGTCGCCGCGGAAGCGGGCGAGCTCCCTGTCCGGCATCCCGATCAGCTCGGTGCCGTCCCAGCGGATGCTGCCGCGCGCCTGCGCGCCGTCGGGGAGCAGGCCGAGCGCGGCGAGGGCCGTGATCGACTTACCGGACCCGGATTCGCCGATCAGACCGAGCCGTCCGCCGTCGGGAATCTCGAAGGAGATCCCGTCCACGACGCGGCGACCGTCGATCTCGACGACGAGGTCCTCGACGGAAAGACTCATGCGACCACCGCCGGCGTGTGGGTTTCGGCCGAACGGTGCTGCAGCGTCGGGTCGGTGGCCTCGCGCAGCGCGTCGCCGAGCAGATTGAGCGCGAGCACCGTGATCGTGATTGCAAGGCCCGGCCAGATGACCGACAGCGGGTGGATGCTGATGTACCGCTGCAGGTCGGACAGCAGGATGCCCCAGGACGGCTCCGTGACGGAGGCGCCGAAGCCCAGATACGACAGGCCCGCCTCGGCGAGAACCGCGACGGCCATCGACCAGGACAACTGAACGATGAACACCGGGGCGACGTTCGGCAGCAGATGGCGCAGCAGATTCTGCGATGCGGTGAGACCGGAAGCGCGCCCGGCGAGCACGAAATCGCTCTGCTGCACGCGGCGGAGCTCGGGGCGGGTGACGCGGGCGATGTTCACGCCGAAGCCGATGCCGACCGCCCAGATCACGACCCACAGCGACCCGCCCCACACCGAGGAGATCATCATCGCGATGATGAGCACGGGGAACGCGATCAGGATGTCGACGAGCACCGCGACCGTCTCGCGCATCCAGCGGAAGGTCAGCGCGCCGAGCGCGGCCAGCGCGATGCCCACGATCGTGGCCACGATGCCGGCGCCGATGCTCACGAAAGCAGTCGTGCGGGTGCCCGCCATGATGAGGCTGAGGATGTCGCGGCCGGTGCCGTCCGTGCCGAGCAGATGCGGCCACCCGGGCGGGGCCCAGCGACCTCGCACGTCGGCTTCGCGCGGATCGAACGGCGTCCAGAACTGGGCTACGACCGCGACGACGGCGATCACCGCGACTGCGATGAGACCGAAGCGTCCTGTCGCGCTGCTCCAGAGGCGACGCAGCCAGCGGGGCATCATGCCTCCCTCTGCCGTGGATCGACGAAGTGATGGATGAGGTCGACGATGAAGCCGATGACGAGCACGAGCCCGGTGAGGACGAGCAGCTCGCTCTGCACTTTCACGAGATCGCGGGTCCCGACGTCGGCCACCAGCATCCGTCCGATGCCGGGGAGGGTGAACAGCTGCTCGATGATCACAGCGCCCACCACGATGCCGGCGACCTGGAGGCCCAGCACGGTGACGATCGACAGGCCGACAGCGGGGATGCCGTGCTGGATGAGCGCGTGGTTGCGGGTGAGGCCTTTCGCGGCGGCGGTGCGGACGAAGTCCTGTCCTCGCGCCTGCAGCGTCGCGCTGCGGACGAAGCGCAGCAGCATGGCGCCCTCGACGATCCCGATCGTCAGCGCCGGCAGCAGCAGCGCGCGGAACGCCTGCCACGGCTGTTCCCAGCCGCCACGCGGGAAACCCTGGGCGGGCAGCCAGCCCAGCCACACGGCGAACACGACGATGAGCATCATTCCGGCCCAGATGACCGGCACTGCCGCGAGGGCCTGTGCCGCCACACTGAACGCCGTGCCCCCGGGGCGGCCCCGCAGGATGGCGGAGAGGATGCCGAAGGGCACCGCGATGAGCAGGGCTATGACGAGCGACATGATGCCGAGCGGCACCGTGACCTGCGCCTTCTCAGCGAGCTCGCTGCCGACCGATGCCCCGCTGAGCTGGGAGGTGCCGAGGTCGCCGGTGAGCACCCCGCCGATCCACTCGCCGTACTGCACAGGCAACGGACGGTTCAGACCGAGGGACTCGCGCAGCGCCTCGACGGTGGCGGGTGACGCCTGAGTACCGGCGATCAGCTGGGCGACGTCACCGGGGAAGACGCGGAGGGTGAGGAAGATGAGCACGCTCGACACGAGGAGCCCTGCGATCAGCAGGACCCCTCGTGTGAGCGTGTAGCGGACCACCCGGTGTCACTCAGCGGCGACCGTGACGCCCGCGAGGTTGATGCGCGAGTTGATCGAATCCTGCGGGAAGCCCGAGACGATCGGACGAACCGCCGTGATGGTCTCGCCGGTGTACAGCCAGTCCGCGGCATGGTCCTCGGAGACCAGGCGTGCGGCCTCCGCGAGGAGCTCGGCCGAGGCATCAGGGTCGATCTCGGCGAGCGCCTCGGTGTACAGGCTCTGCACCTCGGGGTTGTCGTAGCCGAAGTAATACTCGGGGTTGGCGAAGTTGCCGAAGTCGCGCGGTTCGACGTGAAGCACGTAGCTGAGCTCGTAGTCCTTGTTCGTGTACACGTCCTCGAGCCAGGTCGGGAACTCCACCGACTCGACCGCGAGGGTGACGCCGATGTTCGAGAAGTCGGACACCAGCACCTGGGGCACAGTGGTGCCGTAGAACGACGGGATGGTGAGGGTCAGCTCCAGGTCCTCCTGGCCGGCCTCGGCGAGCAGTTCCTTGGCGCGCTCCGGGTCGTACGGCGCGACATCGGCGAGGTCCTCATAGCCGGGGTCGAGCTCGGGGATCGGGCCGTACAGCGGCTCGCCCGCTCCGACGGCCTCGATGAGGGCCTCGTGGTCGATGCCGAGACGAAGGGCCTCGCGCACCCGCACGTCGTCCAGCGGAGCCTTGGCGTTGTTGAACGCGAGCGTGGCCTTGTCTGTGGTGCGTCCCTCGGTCAGGATGAACTCACCGGAATCCTCCAGCTGCGGGGTGAGGTTCGGATCGACGGCGGTGAGCACGTCCAGGCTCCCGTCGACGGCGGCGTTCACGCCGGCGGTGAAGTCGGGAATGTATTCGAAGACGACCTCGGCGACGCCGGCAGGCTCGCCCCAGTACTCGGCGTAGCGGTCGAAGCTGATCGTGCTGCCCTTGCTCCAGTTCTGCAGCGTGAACGGGCCGGTGCCGTTCTCGGCGCTCTGCAGATCGGTGTCGTCCTCACTCTTGAAGACGAGGCCGGCGGGCCCGGTGAGGGAGAACAGGAAGTTCTGGTTCGGCTCGGTGAGCGTGATGACGACCGTGCTGTCGTCCGGCGCCTTGACAGATGCGACGTCGGCGAACTCTGCGAAGCCCTGCAGAGTGTCGTCGGTGCGGACCGCTTCGTAGGAGGACACCACATCGGCGGATGTCAGGGCGGTGCCGTCGTGGAAGGTGACGCCCTCGTTGAGGGTGAACGTGTAGGTGAGGCCGTCCTCGGACACCTCGTAGTCGGAGGCGAGCCGCGGCTCGATCTCATTCTCCTGCGTTCGCGTCACGAGCCCCTCGTAGATGTTGTCGACGAGGATCTGCTCGAGCGCGGCCCCGCTCGTGTGCCGGATGTCGAGGTTGGTCGGCTCGAGGACGAGCCCGACGGTGAGTGTGGCGTCCGGGTCGGGTTCGCCGCCCGAGGACTGCACCGGCTCGGGGGACGAGCTCGTGCAGGCGCTCAGGACGACGGCGGTCGCAGCGAGCGCGGATATGACGGCGAGGCGTCTGGTTCGTCGGAACATGTGGTTGCTGGATCCTCTCGGGGCGGCGGATGCTGTGTGCCGGTCGGGTAGAGCCTGGAAGTGGGAGTGCGAAGAGAACTGAACGACGGAATGCGGCGTCACATTCCTCAGCCGACGGCGTCGGCAGCTGCGCGGATGAGTTCCGCGAGCTCGGCGGGAGCGGTCTCCTGGACATTGTGGGTGGCGTCGATCACGACGACGCGGGTCGCGGGCACGCGGCGCTTCAGCTCTTCGGCATCCGCTTCGCTGACGAAGCCGCGCGTTGCCCGCACCAGTGTGAGCGGAGCGGAGACACCGGTGAGATCCGCCCAGCCTGCTCCGGACTCCGGCGCGGGTGCCGCGAGCGCCTTGGCCGCGAGGTGGGCGAAGTGGTGCTTCCACTCCACTCGACCGTCCGGACGCACTCGCGTGTTGAGGAACACGCCGCGCTCGGTCTCGGGCCTCGTGCCGCCGAACCCCAGCGCCATCGCCCGCTCGACGAGCTCGTCCCTGGTCGCGAAGTCCGAGGGGCCCTCGTAGAACGCGCGCAGCGCCGAGGGGCCGCCGGTGGTGTCGATGCCCGGCGTGATGTCGACGACGATCAGCTCGCGGACGAGTTCCGGACGGGTGGATGCCACGGCCGCTGCCGTGAGCCCGCCGAGCGACTGGCCGACCAGGATCTGAGGCTGCGACGTCCAGGCGTCGAGCGCGAGGGCGACGTCCGGGGCGAGCGTGTGAGCCGAATAGTCGGCGTCGCCCCGCCAGCTGGAGTCGCCGTGACCGGCGAGGTCGATCACGAGGACCGGCTGCTGCAGCAGGATGACCGTGTTGTCCCAGGTGTGCGCATTGAGGCCTGCACCGTGCAGCAGCGTGATCGCGGGGTCACCCTCTCCGTAGCGGAGCGCACTCAACTCTCGTCCGTCGGGAAGAGTGAGGGAGAGACGCTCTGCGGAGGGGATCGGCAGGCTGAGCGTCTGCGCCTGGCTCGGGAGGTAGCTGAACTCGCTTGTCTCGGTCGTCACGCCCATATTCTGCTCCGAACGGCATCACCGCGCGAAACTCGAGAGCAATGTGACCAGCGATGTTACGTGACCGATTGGCATAACAGTCATTGAAGGCGAAAGCATCTGGGCATTCTGGTTTCGCTTCGCCCCGGGCATGCTCACAGCAGACGTTGTTACTGTCGTGCTCCATGCGGCAGTCGATTCTCTCCCCGCACTTCCGTCCGGGCAAGCAGCTCGCGTTGAGCTGGAGTATTCCCGACTCATTCGGCGGGATGACGGGCGCGCTCATGCATCGCTCGCGGGCCTTCGTCCGTCTGGCCCGTCGCCCCGTCGACGTGCTCACTCTCGACGATCGGCTGGATTATCCGGAGCTCGAGCGGCGCCTCCGCGCGAGCGGGGAGATCATCGACGGCATCCGGATCATCAACATCTGGGAGTGGCTGCGCGAGCATGATGTCGCGCCGGGCAGCGAAGCGCCCGCGCACGGTCACGCCCCGATCGTCCCTGCCGTGGACGTCCAGGATCACCAGCGCGATGCCGTCGTCCTCCGCAGGGAGCAGAGGGGTGATGGCGACGGCCGCGTTCTCGCCGTGGACCGGTTCCGTCCCGACGGCAGCCTGCTGGTGACCGATCGGCGCGACCCCGCGACGCGCGAGCGCAGCGTCGTTCTCTACGACAGGGCAGGGGCTCCGGTGCGCAGCTGGGGCAGCATCTGGGGTGTCTACCGGTACTGGCTCGATGAGGTGATCGGCGGGGAGGAGAGCTTCCTCATCGTCGACTCGAAGACCGCCGCGCGCTTCGCTCGCACCTACCGACGGCGCAACGTCGTGACGATGCATCTGCTGCACGGATCGCACCGCACCGCGGACGGAACCGCGCTCAGCTCATCGCGACGGAGCGTGCTCGAGAATCTGGGCGACTTCGACTCGGTGGTCGTGCTCACCGAGAGTCAGCGCGACGATCTCGAGCGGGATCTCGGGCCTCAGGCGCATCTCGCCGTCATCCCCAACGGCTTCAACAGGGTGATCGGCGAAGGCGGCCCGATCGGCGACCGCGTCCGCGGCAGCGGCCTCATGCTCGCGTCACTGATCGTGCGTAAGCGGGTTTCCCACGCCGTGAAGGCGGTGGCCAGGGCCTCCGCGTCCGTGGACGCGACGCTGGACGTCTTCGGAGAGGGGGAGCGTCGTCCGCTGCTGGAGAAGACGATCCGGTCTCTGGGCGCGGGGGAGCGCGTGCGGTTGCGCGGCCATGACCCCGCAGCGCGATCCGCGTTCGCGACGGCGGACTTCATGCTGCTCACATCGAAGGCCGAGGGTCTGCCACTCGCTCTCGTTGAGGCGATGGCCGCGGGCTGCATCCCCATCGCGTACGACATCCCCTACGGTCCGTCCGACGTGATCGTGGACGGCAGGAACGGTTTCCTCGTGACTGCCGGCGATGTGGATGCCCTGGCTGAGCGGATCATCGAGCTGCAGCGCATGTCGGATGCTGAGGTCGCCGCCATGCGGCGCCGTGCGCAGGCGACGGCATCCCGTTTCGGCGACGAGGTGGTGACCCGTGCCTGGGCGCGCGAGATGGAGAACGCCTTCGAGCGGAAGCACGCAGGCCCCACTGAGGGCTCCTTCGTCGGGCGGTCGCGCCGGGCCGCGGGCAGAGTGAAACGCCGCATCACGCGTCTGAGCGGCGGATACGACCGTTCGGGCGCGTGAGCGGCAGTCGCTCGGATGCCACGGTGCCGACGTACCGCGCCAGACGATGTGCGGGTGCCTCGAGGAATCGGTGGAACGCGGCGGCGAGGAGGAGGCTGGCGGGTATGCCGACCACTGCCACCATTGCCCATCGATCGCTGCCCCAGAGGTAGGCGAGGGTTCCCAGCAGGGGGACGTGCACCAGATAGAGGCTGTACGAGGTGCGCCCGAGCCACTGCGAGACGCGCCCTTCCAGCAGGTGGCGCAGTCGCGGCCAGCCCATGGCGGCGACGATGACGAGGACGGCGCCCACGCCGGCCAGTCCCCACATCGTGCGGCCGAGCACGGTTCCAGGGGCGGCGACGGGGCGTGCGAGCCAGCTGGCGATCAGCAAGGCGAGGGCCAGGGCCGTCAGGCACGGCCAGAACGCACGGCGCCGGGGGCGCTGCACCCAGGCGAGCAGGTCGTCGAGGCGGACCGCCATCAGAGTGCCGAGCATGAAGACGGGCAGATATACCAGCGCCTCAACATCGACGATGCGGCCGACGACGGTCAGCGCGCATGCCACGGCGGCGGCGATCATCGCATGGCGGCGCAGCAGCAGCGCCAGTCCCACGAACACCGGCAGCGCGAGCGAGAAGATGAGCTCCCACCGCAGCGACCAGAGCACATTGTTGATGTCGTAGCTCTTCGTGAGCAGCAGCGCCTCGTCGAAGAACGTGCCCCACGTCACTCTCGTCGCCTGGGTGTTCTGCATCCACGAGTCCTCGGGCATCGTCGCCGCGTCTCGGGGCAGGAGCGCGATCAGGGCCGTTGCGAGCACCACCGAACCCCACACGGGCAGGTAGAGCCGCAGCACGCGGGTGGGGTAGTAGCGAGTCCAGGAGAATCCGTCGCGGAGCACCGGCAGCGCGACGACGAATCCGGAGAGGACGAAGAAGACGAGTACCGCCTCGGTGCCGGCGAACGCGAGCTTGCTGGGACTCTGCGTGAGCCAGGCGGCGAGAGTGCCGTCCAGGTGCGGCATCGCGATGAGACTGCAGTGGTACGTCACGACGACGAGCGCCGCCCATCCGCGGATCCCGTCCAGACTCGATATGCGCTGAGAGCTCGCCATCGGCACCCACGCTAGCCGTAGGGTCTGAGCCTAAGCTGGGGACATGAGCGAGATGCGAGTGCACCTGTCGAAGACCGAGCCCGGCGCCTACAAGGCGCTGGACGAGTTCTCCCGCACGGTGGGCGAGATCTGCCGCGCGAACGGCATCGACGATCGGCTCAAGGAGATCGTGATGATCCACTGCTCGCAGCTGAACGGATGCGCCTACTGCACCCGCGTGCACCTCGACCGCGCGGTGAAGGCCGGGCTGGACGCAGACACGCTCACCCAGATACCCGTCTGGCGGGAGAGCGGGGTCTTCTCGGAGCGCGAGCGCGCAGCCCTCGAATTGGCAGAGGCCTTCACCTTCATCCACGACGGTGGCATCTCCGACGAGGTGTACAACCGCGTCGGCAGCGTGTTCACCGAGAAGGAGTACGCGGCGCTCAGCTGGGCATGCGTGTCGATCAACGCGTTCAACCGCGTAGTCGTCGCCGGCCGCTACCCCGTCCCTCTCCGCGGCGAGAAGGCGACGGCGTGACGGTTCTCGAGATCGACGGCGTCTTCAACGCGCGTGATGTGGGCGGGATACCCGCTGCGCGGGGACGCATCCGAGACGGGGTGCTGCTGCGCTCCGGGAGTCTCGTCGCGGCGACCGCCGCAGGGGTCGCGGAGATCGAGCGTCGCGTCGGGCACATCATCGACCTTCGCGACGGGCAGGAGATCGCCGAGGCTCCGTCCGCGGTGACGTCGGTGACGACGACGAGTCTTCCGCTCTTCCTCGGCTCGGTGGCGTCGTTCTTCGACGAGGACATGAGCCTTGAGGATATGTACCGTCACCTGCTCGACGAGAGCGGGCAGCGGCTCGCGGATGCCGTTCGCGTGATCGCTCGTGAGGACCGCACCCTCGTGCACTGCACGGTCGGCAAGGACCGCACCGGCGTCACAGTCGCCCTCGCCCTGTCCGCGGTCGAGGCGGACAGGGATGCCGTGGTGGCCGACTACGCTCTGACGGAGTCGCTGCTGCCGCAGGAGCGCAACCGCAGGATCATCGCGTTCCTGCGCGCGCAGCATCCGCACGCCGAGAACGCCGTCGCGCTCGCCACGCTCTCACCAACGAGGGTCATGCAGAGTCTGCTCGAAGAGGTCGACGGACGCTGGGGCTCTGCCGCCGACTACCTGGTTGCGCACGGATTGACCGACGATGACCTGCAGGCGCTCCGGTCGACGCTCATCGCACGCTGACACCCGAGTACCGAGCGAGCAAGGTAAGGCAACCCTTCATCGGTGCTACGATGGATGCATCATGACCATCTCCACCGACATCCGCAGCGGCAGGGCCCAGCGTCGGGCCGCGCGCCTGCGTTCGCATCACCTGGTGACGGCGGACGAGAACTCACTGCTGGAGCTCGAGACCTTCCTGGCCACGCTCCCGCTGTGCGCATCGGGCCGTGTCTTCATCGAGGTTCCCGATGCGAGCGACATCGGAATGATCGAGGCGCCCGCACGCATGACCGTGACGTGGCTCGCCCGCTCGGCGCGCTCCGGTGCACCGGGCAGCGGCCGGTCCTGCAAGCCAGGGACGGCGCTGGCCCGTGCGACGTGCGCCTGGGCCGATGAGATGCTCTGCGACAGCGAGCTGCCGACACACGTCACCCTGCTGGGCGGCTATCTCGGCACCGCCGACATCGTCGAGCACCTGACCGGCGCACTCGACGTGCCGGCATCCACGATCAGCGCGCCGGAGCGTTTCGGTCTGCTGCCGGCGCAGAGCTGACGCTCCGCCGCACGTAGTTCCCGTCCTCGAGCCCCGCTTCGATCTCGAACCTGTTCCGCAGCGGATCGCGACCCGCCCACAGGTACAGCACCGGCATCAGGAACCCATAGCGCAGCCACTGCGCCTTGTGAACTGACTCGTGCCGCAGCACCGCCTCACTCGGCGCAGCCTTGCCGGTCAGGTAGCATCCGCCGACGCAGACGCCGCCGCGGTTGAACGTCCACTTCGGCATGCCGCGGAAGATCCACAGGCCGTGCCGGCGCTCGACCGGGCCGGTGCTCCACAGCGAGCCCCAGACCCAGCCCACCGCCGTGCCCCATGCGTAGCCGACACGGCTGATCGGGGAGCGGAGCAGGAATGAGGGGATGCGCCGATCGAGACGGCGACCGCGCGCGAGGGCCGCCTCGGCCGCCTGTCGCCAGTCTGTTGCGGCGCGAGATCGCTTCGTCATGCGACTGCGCCCACGAGCCGGAGGATCGCCCCGAGATCCTCCACGGCGTCCAGCGGCGTGCGGGGAGCGAAACCGGAGATCGT
The DNA here is from genome assembly GCF_015277895.1 of Microbacterium abyssi. Classification (NCBI taxonomy): domain Bacteria; kingdom Bacillati; phylum Actinomycetota; class Actinomycetes; order Micrococcales; family Microbacteriaceae; genus Microbacterium; species Microbacterium abyssi. The sequence goes on from NZ_CP063815.1 coordinate 1,335,656, forward strand.
CGCGCCGGCGAGGGGCACACGCGCGCGCAGTGCGCGGATCGCTGCGGCCAGCGCCGCAGCGGACGCCCCGAACGGTGCGGCCGTGGAGACGCCTGCTATCTCGGACGGATCGAGCACGTCGACGTCGATGTGCACCCACGCGCGAGCGGCCCCCGACGCGATCACGGCGTCGGCCAGAGCCTCGGCGTCGTCGAGGTCCGTCACGGAGAGCTGAGTGAGGCGACCCACCGGTTCCTGCTCGGCATCGTCGAGCACACGGGCGCCCACGACGATCACGCGCTCCGAGGGAAGTCCGGGGGAGAGCGCCAGTTGCGGCTCGCCCTCACCGAGGACGGCACGCAGCGCCATTCCGGAGAACGCGCCGGAGGGCGAGGTCTGGTCGGTGTGCAGATCGGCGTGCGCGTCGCACCAGACCACTGCGAGATCGTCGCGGTCGATGGTGTCGAGAGCGGCGACGGTCACGCTGCAGTCGCCCCCGATGATGACGGTGTCGGGCGTCATCGCCTCGGCGATCATCGCGCGGGAGCGCAGCAGCGAACTCAGTCGGTGCACGCCGGTGCCGAGGGACTCGCCGGCCTCCAGCGGGATGTCGAGCACCGTGGTGGCCTTGCGAGGGAGGTCGCCGGCGATCGCAGAGGCGCCGTCGACGAGGAGCATCGCGCGTGTGGAGGGTGAGCCCTGCCACTGGGGAACGACCAGGAATCGGGCCATCAGGGTTCACCCTCCATCAGCGCGGGAGTCTCAGGACTCGATCTGCGACTGCGACTGCGAAGAGCCGCCCGCTTTCAGCTCGGCGAGCCGGGCCTCGACCTCGGTCAGCTCGCCGAGGTCGTCGAGGCTCTCGAACTGGGCGTCCAGGCTGGAAGCCGCGAGCTCCACCTTGCCCTGAGCGAGTGCCTCCTGGCGGCGGACTTTGTCCTCGAAGCGGCCGAGCTCGCTGGTCGGATCGAGCACGTTGATCGACGAGACGGCATCCTGCACCTTGGTCTGGGCCTCGGCGACCTTGGCGCGGGCGAGCAGCTCGCTGCGCTTGGCCTTGAGTTCGCCGAGCTTCTCTTTCATGCCGTTCAAACCGCTCTTGAGCTTGTCCACGACCTCGGTCTGTGCGGCGATGGTCGGCTCAGCGGCCTTCGCCTCGCGCTCCTCGCTGATCTGACGCTGCAGGGCGATCTTGGCGAGGTTGTCGAACTTGTCCGCGTCCGCGGCGCTGCCGGCCGAGCGCAGTTCGTCGGCCTTGCGACTGGCGGCGAGAGCCTTGTTGCCCCAGTCCTTCGAGGCCTGGATGTCCTCTTCGTGGTCGCGCTCGAGCAGCCGCAGGTTGCCGATGGTCTCGGCGATGGCGGCTTCGGCGTCGGCGACGTTGTTGGTGTAGTCGCGGACGAGCTGGTCGATCATCTTCTGCGGGTCTTCGGCCTGGTCGATGAGGGAGTTGATGTTCGCCTTCACCAGCGTCGAGATGCGGCTGAAGATGGACTGCTTGGCCATGGTGTTTCCTTTCGATTGGAACGGAGTGTTTCGAGATCGTGAGAACGATGAGCGGACTAGAACCGGCCCCCTCTGGACCGGCCGCCTCCGCGTGAGCTGCTGCGGGAACCACCGCCGAAGCTCGAGGGTCTGCTGGTGCGGCTGCTCCCGCTCGAGCGCCAGCCGCCGCCGGAGCTCCAGCCGCCGCCGCCACCGCCGCCGCCCCCGCTGCTGAACAGTCCGCCCAGGATGCCACCGAGGATGGCTCCGCCCAGATCGCTGCCGCGGCCTCCGCCGCCGGACCAGCCACCGCCCGACCAGCCGCCGGCGTTGAACGTGTCGACCTCGCTGCGCGCGTATGAGAGCGCCTCGGAGGCGAGGGTGTAGGCACGAGTCGCCCGCTCGGTGGCGAGTACCGGATCCGATGCCTGCGCGGCGACGGCCTCGGAATAGGCGGAGTTCGCCTCTGCGAGCCGCGTGCGCGCGGTGGCGCCCACCGCTCCGCGGCGAGTTGTGATGAAATCACCGGCCGTGGTGATCTGCGCCTGCGCCTGGGTGAGCCGCTGCTCCAGCATCCGCCGCGCGCGCTGGTCCTGCTCTGATGCCTGTCGGACCCGGCCGAGCGCTGCGTCGATCTCTGCGTTGGCCGAAGTGAGGTCGTCGAGCACCTGCTGCGGGTTCCGCGCAGCGGACCGGAGTGCGGTCTGCGCGGCGTCGATCTTGGACCTGGTTCTCGCCACGATCGGGGCCAGTTGCCCCTGCGCGTCGGCGAGCGCCCCGGCGGCCGCGACATCGGCTTCCAGGTCGGTGATCATCGACTGCGCCTCGCCCTCGACGGCGACGAGGTTCGTGCCCAGGGTGGTGACGGCATCCACGAGGTTCTCGCTCTGCTCGACGGCCTCTTCCGCTGTGCGGATGGAGAACGCGGCCTCGCCGTTGCGGCCGGCCGCGATGGAGGCTGCGGCCTCGGCGATCTCCGTGTCGGCGAGAGAGAGGCGCTGCTGCGCCTGGGCGGGGTTGTCCGCGACCGGTGCGAGCGTCGCCTGGGCGTACGTCTGCTCCAGCGTCGCGAGAGCGGGGGCTGCGGTGGCGGCCGTCTGCTCGGCCGTCGCGCGCCGCGCCTTGATGCGCTCAAGAGCCTGCGGCGCCTCGGCTTCGAGCTTGCGCAGCTCTTCGAAGGCCTCGATGTTGTCGTTGAGCAGGTCGTCGGCCTCGTCGCACAACTGGATGATGCGGATATGCCACGCGCGTCGCTGCTGTGCGGAGTCGGGAATCTCGTCGTCGATCTGCTGCTTCACGGCGAACGCCTCGGCAACCTTCCCCTTCGCCGCCTCGACGACGTCCGCGAACGCCGCGGTCGAATCGTCGCCGTACTGCGCCACAGCGAAACCGAGTTCCTGCCGGCTGGACGTGATCGCGTCGTCCGCCTGCACGAGGGCGCTGCCGGCCTGCTTCTCCAGGTCTTCGTCGCTGATGGCGGCGAACGGATCCTCCGGGTCGGGGATCGCCGACGGCGATGACTGCTGCTTCTTCTTGCGGGAGCGCACGATCAGCACGATGACGAGGATCGCGGCAGCGACGATGACGAGGGCGAGGATCAGCCAGATGAAGCCGGCGCCATCGGAGGCGGACTGCCCGGGGAAGGCGCCGGCCGCGGCGAAGACCGCCCCGCTCCAGTCGCTCGCCCGCAGCTCGTCTTCCATCGCCTGCACGATGCGATCGATCTCGGCATCGTCAAGCGGTCCGTTCGCGTCTGCGGAGACCGCGTACTGACCGGCGTCCACAGCGACGGCGACGAGGTACTGGTCGGCGCCGAGTCCGTTCTCCACCGCGGTCCGGTCCGTCCACTCGACGCTGTCGGAAGGATCTGTGAACTCGTCGACGAACACGACGTAGAGGTCCCCGCCGTCCGCTTGCGCCAACTGGGAGAGTCTCGCATTCGCGGCCTCGATCTCGCCCGAAGACAGCACTCCCGCGTCGTCGGTGACGAATCCCGAATCGAGCGTCACCGGCGGTGTGGCGACGGCGCCGGAGACGGCCGCAGCCGACACGAACATCGCCGCGATCAACCCCAGCATGATCGTCAACCGAGTTCGCATTGCACTCCCTCCGCGGGATCGTTGGCCCTGGCGCTCCGAGTCTATTCACTGGCGGTGACAGACGATAGCGACTCTAGGGAAACAGTCTGTGTCGCCACCGAGAAGGGCAAGGCGACGCATACCCTTGGAGGCATGGACGACATGTACGGGTCCGACGTGCTCGCGAAGGGGTGGCGCGACCGCGGCGCCAAGAAGGTTCTCGACGTGCCCGCCGAGCGCGATCTCGTCGTCGAGGTCGCCGGAGACGGTTACTGCGGAGCGGTCACCCGGGTGTACGGCGGAAACGTTGAACTCGAGGACCGCGTCGGCCGCAGACGCGTCTTTCCGCTCGGCGGCGGATTCCTGATCGATGGCGAACCCGTGCGGCTGACCGCGCCGGCCCCGGCGAAGCAGGCCGTCCGCCGCACGGCATCCGGATCCTTCGCCGTCGCCGACCAGCGGGCGCGCATCGCGCTGCCCAGCCGCATCCTCGTCGAGGGCAAGCACGATGCAGAACTCGTGGAGAAGGTCTGGGGTGCCGACCTGCGGGTCGAAGGCGTCGTCGTCGAGTTCCTGCAGGGCGTCGATCTGCTCGAGGAGCTGCTCGCGGCGGAGCCGCCGAGCGCGAAGCGGCGCTACGGAGTGCTCGTCGACCACCTCGTACCCGGATCGAAGGAGACCCGCATCGCCGAGGCGATCATGCGAGGCCCGCACGGCCGGCATCTGAAGATCGTCGGCCACCCGTTCGTCGATGTGTGGCAGTGCGTCAAGCCGCAGACGCTCGGCATCCGGCAGTGGCCGGAGATCCCCCGCGGCACGGACTGGAAGACCGGCATCTGCAAGGCCTTCGGCTGGCCGTACGAGTCGCAGGGCGACACCGGGCGCGCGTGGCAGTTCATCCTCAGCAAGGTCACCACCTACCGCGACCTCGAGCCCGCGCTGCTCGGCCGGGTCGAGGAGCTCATCGACTTCGTGACCGACCCTTCGACAGGCTCAGGGGCCGGCCACTGATGGCCGCCGGATACTCTTGAGGTATGCCTGAACCGCACACCTTCCGCGATGAACCGGTCTCCTTCGTACGCCGGAGCGGACGGATGTCGGACGCTCAGGAGCGTGCTTTCGCCGATCTGGCTCCGCATTTCCTGCTCGACGTGCCGCGCGACGTCGCGTGGACGAGCGTGCACCCCGAGGCGCGCATGCATCCCGCCGCCGAGTACGGCCGTGAGGCGCCGCTGATCGTCGAGATCGGCTCCGGTCAGGGGCACGCCATCGTGTCGGCGGCATCCTCTCGCCCTGACGACGACTTCCTCGCCGTCGAGGTGTTCCGGGCTGGGCTCGCTCGCACCATGCTCGACGCAGACAAGGCCGGCGTCCGCAATCTGCGTCTGGTGGAGGCGAACGCACCGGAGGTCCTGTCGACGTACCTTCCCGAGGGGGCGGCGACCGAGGTCTGGATCTTCTTCTCCGACCCGTGGCACAAGAAGCGGCACACGAAACGGCGCCTCATCCGGCCGGGATTCGGAGCCGCGGCCGCGCGCGCCCTCGCCGACGGCGGGCTGCTGCGCCTGGCCACGGACTGGGAGGACTACGCGCTGCAGATGCGGGAGGTCCTCGACGCCGAGGACGAGTTCCAGCGCGCCTTCGAGGGGGAGTGGGCTGAGAGATTCGAAGGTCGCGTGATGACCGCGTTCGAGCGCAAGGGCATCGCCAAGGGCCGCGAGATCCGCGATCTGGTGTACCGGCGGAAGCCTCGGGCGTGACAGCCGGCGCAGTCCGCTGGGCGCCGGGTCTCGCGCCTGCGCTGCTGGTCTGCCTCGCCGCTCCCGCGTTCTTCGTCGCCGAGTGGACGTTGCTCGGCTGGGTGCTCCTCGCGGCCGGCGTCGCGGTCGCCTGGCTGATCGAGTCGCGGCAGCCGGCGAATCGGCTCGCGGTCCGCTCCGGCGCCCGCCTGGAGACAGCCCGGGACGTCACGGCATCCACTCCTTCGCTCACCCGCGATCTCTCGCTCATCGCGATCGGGATGCTGATCGTCAGCGTGATCCCGCTGGCCGCTGAGCTCGACAACCTGGCGATGCTGCGGTTCACGCTCGCGCTCGGCGGTGCCGTCGTCGTGCCGTACCTGATCTCGCGGTTCGTCTACCGCGACCGGGCGATCGGCTTCCCGTGGCGCACGCACAGGCGTTGGGGACGGTTGCAATGGACCTGGCTGATCGCCGTGCTGGTGCTCGGCTGGCTGATCCTGCCGTTCTACTTCATCACCAGCGGCGTCTACCAGAACTGGCCGGTCGTCGATTCTCCCGAGCTGATCGCGCGCCTGTTCGTCGGTGTCGGCGCCGTCGGCATCTGGGACGAGTTGTTCTTCATCTGCACGGTGTTCGCGCTGCTGCGGCGGCACTTCCCTGACGCGCTAGCGAACGTGCTGCAGGCGATCGTGTTCGTGTCGTTCCTGTGGGAGCTCGGGTACCGCGAGTGGGGGCCGGTGCTGACGATCCCGTTCGCGTTGCTGCAGGGGTACATCTTCCTGCGCACCCACTCGCTCGCCTACGTCGTGACCGTGCACCTGCTGTTCGACGCCGTCGTGTTCGCCGTGCTCGTGCACGCGCACAATCCGGGGCTGCTGCCGATCTTCCTCGTGTGACGCGCCGACTCTGGTGGAGAATCTAGGAATGCTGATCCTCGGTCTCGTCCTCGCCGCCGCCGCTGCGGCGTTCCACGTGTTCATCTTCGCGCTCGAGTCGCTGCGGTGGACCGAGCCCGAGACGCGGAGGATCTTCGGCGTCGCCAGCGAGGCGGATGCCGAGACGACGAAGCCGCTGGCGTTCAACCAGGGGTTCTACAACCTGTTCCTCGCGCTTGCGACACTGCTCGGCATCGTCCTGTGGATCTCGGGGCTGGCGACCGTCGGACTGACGCTCGTGTTCGCCGGCACGGGGATGATGCTCGCGGCCGCACTGGTGCTGCTGCTGTCGAACCCGAAGATGGCGAAGTCCGCGGCCATGCAGGGCGGATTGCCGCTCCTGGCGATCGCGATCACGGCCGTCGCCGTCGGGATCAGCTGATTGGTTCGACCGGCTGCCGCAGGAGCGTGCGGCGCTTGGCGGGGTCACCCGTGCGCGGATCGCTGAAGTAGATCTCGTGGTGCGTGCCCGACATGCGCATGCCGTGCTCCGGGATGAACTCGTCATGCATCCGTGCGAGCACCGGCGCCTCATCGTCGTACGTGCCGACGTGCAGCGTCTGCGCGCACAGACCCTCGTGAAGCGTCTCGAGGCGCACCTCATCCACCCGTGCTGACGGATTCTTCGCGGAGGTCTTGGCGACGGCATCCGCGAACATCGCCTCATCGATCCAGTCGGGCTGCATGATCATCAGCGTCCAGTGCCACCGCGACTTGTCGCGCGACGTGGTGAACGAGGCGTGGTCTTCGGCCCACCAGAGCCCTTCGAGGGGCATGACGACGTAGTCGCGCCCGAGGCCCTTGCTGGCGAACTTGAGCGTGTAGGCGAGCGGATAGAGCGCCTCGACGGCGGAGGCGAACTCGGGGGAGTCGTTCGGGTCGCCGTGGCCGTCGATCATGAGATAGCCGAGCGCGGGCACCTCGACGAGAGCGAACCGGCCCTTGCGAGCGCGGTACGCGTCGAGCGTCTTCTTGAAATCGACCTTCGTCATGCCAGCACCTCGCGGAACAGCGCCATCACCTGCGGCCCCATCTCCGCCTGGGTCATCACGAGGCGGAACGACCCGTCCGGGTCGACGGACACATCCGTGCCGAGGCCACCCGACCAGCCGTAGCGCCCGGTGTGCGGGCCGGATGTCTCGACCGCGACGCCGTAGCCCCAGCCCATGCCGTCCCAGAACCCGGGGAAGAAGCTGTCATCGGTCTTCGCCGATGCGGGCACCTGGTCACTGCGCAGCTGTTCGAGCAGGGCGCGATCGAGGATGACCCGGTCGTCGTGTCGTCCGTCCGCCCCCAGCATGCGCGCGAAAGTCGCGTAGTCCGACGCCGTCGAGACGAGCTCGGCATGACTGAGGTCGAACGGGGCGGGTGCGACGTAGAAGCCCGCAGCCGCCGGCTCGATCTGCACCAGCCCCCGCGTCTGGTGGTGCCGGTAGGCGGCGGGAAGGCGGTGCGCTTCGTCCTGCGGGACGGTGTAGCCGGTGTCGAGCATGCCGAGCGGTTCGAACAGATCGGCGCGCAGGTGGTCGCCCAGCGGCATCCCCACGATGCGGGAGAGCAGGATGCCGAGGATGCCGAACGAGTGGTGGTAGCGCCAGCCGGTGCCCGGCTGGAAGGCGAGGGGGAGGCGTGCGAGGGCGTCCAGCCACTCCTGCGCGCCCAGCTCCACCGGTTCCTGTCCGGCTTCGGTGCGATTCTCGATCATCGCCTGCTTCAGAGGGCTCTCGGATGTCATCATGCCGTAGCCCGACTGGTTGGTGAGGAGGTCGCGCACCGTGATCGCCCGGTGGGCGGGCTCGGTGTCCGTCAGCGGAGAGTCGGGAGTGCGCAGGACTTCGCGATCGGCCAGCTCGGGGAGCCAGCGATCCACCGGATCGTCCAGCGCGATGCGTCCGTCATGGACGAGACGCAGGGTGGCGACCGCGAGCACGGGCTTCGTCATCGACTGGATGCGGAAGATCGCGTCGTTGGATACGTCGCCTGCGCTGGTGTACGCGAGCGGCTCGCCGGGTCTGCCGCAGGCGACGAGGATGCCGGGCGCCGTGCCCTGTGCGACGTGGTGTTCCAGGATCTCCGGGAGGGCGCGGACCATGCCTCGAGTAAAGCGCCGATCCTCCGTGGAGTAAACCTCCGGTCCGTCAGGCGTGCTGTGCGCGCTCGGAGATGTACGAACGGAGCTGCTGCTCGTCGTCGGGCATGTCCGTCACGCGCTGAGGCGCCGCCAGCAGGGCGCGCGTGTCGTCGTCCGGCTGCACGGTCGCTCCGAGCGCCTCGGAGATCAGGTCGGCGAACTTCTGCGGCTTCGCGGTCTCGAGCACGAGCATCGGGATGCCGGTCTCGAGGTGGTCGCGCGCGACCTTGGCGCCGTCGGCGGTGTGCGGGTCGATCGTGACGCCGGTCCTGTTGCGGAAGTCGCGGATCGTGGCGAGCCGGTCGTCGTGCGTGCTGGTGCCGCTGACAAGTCCGAACTCGGGGAGGAACCGGTCGAGCTCGGCGGACAGGTCGATCTCGTCGCGCTCCTCGAGCTCGTGCCACGCAGCGGCGGTGCGCTCGGGGTCGCGGCCGAGCAGATCGAACACGAACCGCTCGAGGTTCGAGGCTCGCGAGACGTCCATCGACGGGCTCGAGGTGGCGAGGGTGTTCGCAGAGCTGCGCGGCCGGTAGTGGCCGGTGCGGAAGAACTCGTCGAGCACGTTGTTCTCGTTCGTGGCGAGGACGAGCTTGCGGATCGGGATGCCCATGCTGCGGGCGTAGTGCCCGGAGAGGATGTTGCCGAAATTGCCAGACGGCACGGCGAACGAGACCTCGGACGCTGCGCGCTCGGCTTCGGCGACGTCATCCGTCGTGCGCAGCCACGCCCACACGTAGTAGACGATCTGCGCCGAGATGCGACCGAAGTTGATGGAGTTCACGGCGCCCAGGCTGTGGGCACGCTTGAACTCCAGGTCGGTGTTCAGCCGCTTGACGAGGTTCTGGCAGTCGTCGAAGACGCCCTCGACGGCGATGTTGTGCACGTTCTCGTCCTGCAGCGAGTACATCTGCGCGCGCTGGAACGCGCTCATGCGCCCCTGAGGGGAGAGCATGAACACCGAAACGCGGTCGAGGCCGCGCAGCGCGTGCTCGGCGGCGGAGCCGGTGTCGCCCGAGGTCGCGCCGAGGACGTTGAGGACGCGGTCGCTCTTCTCCAGCACGTACTCCAGCGCCTCGCCGAGGAACTGCATCGCCATGTCCTTGAAGGCGAGCGTCGGTCCCTCCGACAGGCCCACGAGAGTCATGCCATCGCCGAGGTCGCTCAGCGGCACGACCTCCTCCGCCGCGAACTTGCCGTCTCCGTAGGCGCGAGCGGTCAGCTGGGCGAGGTCGCCGCGCGGGATGTCCGTGGCGAACAGGCCGATGACCTCGGTGGCGAGCTCGGGGTAGGTCAGCGGACGCAGGCGCTCGAGGTCTTCGGAGCTCAGGCGAGGAAGTGCCTCAGGAACGGCGAGGCCGCCATTGGGGGCGAGCCCTTCCAGGAGGACATCGCTGAACTGCCCGAGTGTGCCGCCGCGTGTGGAGATGTACTGCAAGTCTCGAACCTCGTTCGTGCTGGAGATGGATGCCGGGAACCTCCGTTCCATCGTAGGGCGTGGGGCGAACGTGGTTACGACGGCAGCGAAGCGGCCGTCACGGCGTGGGAGTCCCGCCGTTGGCGTTGAGCGTCTCGCCGTTCACGTAGCTCGACTCGCCGGAAGCGAGGAACACGAAGGCCGGCGCCATCTCCGTCGGCTGCCCGGCTCTGCCCAGCGGCGTGCTCTGCCCGAACTCCGGCAGCTTCTCCTTGGGCTGACCGTCCGACACCTGCAGCACAGTCCACACCGGACCGGGTGCCACTGCGTTGACGCGGATGCCGCGCTCAGCCACCTGCTGCGCGAGTCCCTTGGTGAAGTTGTTGATGGCGGCCTTCGTCGCGGCGTAGTCGAGCAGATTGGGCGAAGGCTCGTAGGCCTGGATGGACGTCGTGTTCACGATCGTCGAACCGGGGCCCATGTGCTTGAGGGCGGCCCGGGAGAGCGTGTACATGGACTTGATGTTGATCTGGAAGGTCTCGTCGACCTGCTCGTCGGTCAGCTCTTCGAGCGATTCGCTGACGACCTGCTTGCCGGCGTTGTTGACCAGTATGTCGAGTCCGCCGAGCTTCTCGGCGGCGGCATCCACGAGGCCGGCGCGGTATTCGCGATCCATCAGGTCTCCGGGCAGCGCCACCGCGGTGCGGCCCGCCTGCTCGATGGCGTCGACGACGCGTCTGGCATCGTCCTCCTCGGCCGGCAGGTAGGCGATGGCGACATCCGCACCTTCCCTGGCGAAGGCGATGGCGACGGCCGCGCCGATGCCGGAGTCTCCTCCTGTGACCAGAGCCCTGCGACCCTGAAGCCGGTCTCGTCCCACGTAGGACTCCAAGCCGATGTCCGGCGTCGGTTCCGTCTCGACGTCCAGGCCCGGCTCCGGCTGATCCTGCTTCGGCGGTGAGACCTTCGGGTGGCGGGTGGTGGGGTCGTCGTCGGCGAGCTGTCCTTCGCCGTGGGGCGCGGTTGCGTCAGTCATGAGAAACCTCCTGTCGTTACCGACCAGGTTCCTTCATGAGCTCGTGATGTCAGAGGGGGTTGGGCGAAGCGGACCGTCTGGGGTATACGCGGTCATCGAACTCGGAGTTTCTGCGTGGCGCGACGGAATGATCGTCCATGCCATACGAACTGAGTGTTGTGCCCCCGACAGGAGTCGAACCTGCGACCTACGGTACCGGAAACCGGCGCTCTATCCACTGAGCTACGGAGGCGTACCGAACGACGATATCACTGCTCGGGCGTGCTCTCCGCACCACCGGCCTCGGTGACCGGAGCCGCTTCGATATCGGCGAGCGCTGCCGCGACCTTCTCGGCGAGATAACGATGGCCGTCGGTCGACGGATGCTTGTTTCCGAGGTCCACGTCGATGACGTCGAGGTAGTTCTGCTCCGTGATCCACTGATCGTGAACGGGGGAGATGTACCACCAGCCGCGAGCGCCCGCGAGGGCGGCGAGATCATCGTCGATCCGCGCGGTTCCCGCACCGACGGGAAGCTCGTGCGGGGCAGGGCCCAGCACGACGATCGCGGCCTCCGGATACTTCGTCGACAGAGCGTCCCAGGCATCCGTCACCGCCTCGCGATAACCCTCGGCACCCTGCTCCCGATCGTTGATCGATCCCTGGACGATCACGAGATCCGGAGCGACCGCCGGATCGAGCGCGGCGATGCGCTCGCCGAATACCGGACCGTCGAGGCCGGGCCTGAGATATCCGCTTCCGCGCACACCGTCGACGATCGTCTCGCCGTCCAGCAGCTCCGCCAGGACGTACGCGTAACCGAGCGTCGGCTCGCTCGCAGCGGACCCGTACGTCCACGAGTCTCCGAAGACGAGCACACGTGGATGCTCGGGCAGAACGAGCGGCGTCGGTGCAACCATGACGACCTCGTCGGAGGCGAGGATCGGAGCATCCATCGCGGCCGGCACCCACGGCCGCCACACCCCGAGAACCACGCCGGAAACAGCCATCGCGAGCACGATGCTCAGCGCAGTCACGCGGCCACGTCGCCGCATCCTCCCCGATCCCATGGGATGAGGGTAAGCGATCGTTCGTGCAACACCAACTCAGAGCGGAAAACACCCATCCGCCGCGCCGTAGACTTGACGGGCTATGAACCCCGACACCCTCGCCGAAGCCCTCCTCGCCGTCATCACGCCGATCGCGGCGTCCTTGCGACCCGGCGAGACTCTCGACATCGTCGCCGCGGACATCCCGCTGGAGCGCCCGCGCAACCGCGACCACGGCGACTGGGCATCCAACCTGGCGATGCGGCTCGCGAAGAAGCTCGGAACGAACCCCCGCGAGCTCGCGCAGCAGATCGCCGAGGAGATCGCGAAGGTCGACGGCGTCTCCAGCGCCGAGGTGGCCGGCCCGGGTTTCATCAACATCCGCCTGGATGCCGCAGCCGCCGGCGTCCTCGCCAAGACGATCATCGAAGCCGGCGACGCCTTCGGCCACAACGACTCGCAGCAGGGCGTCAGCGTGAACGTGGAGTTCGTCTCGGCGAACCCCACGGGTCCGCTGCACATCGGGCACACCCGCTGGGCGGCGCTCGGCGACTCGATCGTCCGCCTGCTCCTCGCGAGCGGCGCGAACGCCGTGCGCGAGTACTACATCAATGATGCCGGCGCGCAGATGCAGCGATTCGCGGCATCCGTCCTCGCTGCTGCGAAGGGGCGGCCGACTCCGGAGGGCGGATACCCGGGGGAGTACATCACGACCATCGCCGGTCGCGTTCTCGAGGCTCGCCCCGACCTGCTCGACCTTCCGGAAGCCGAGCAGCTCCAGGTCGCCGAGGATCTCGCCTACGCGTACCAGCTCGACGAGATCAAGAGCTCACTCGAGCAGTTCAATGTGCCTTTCGACGTCTGGTTCTCGGAGCGCACCCTGCATGCGAAGGACGAGAACGGCTCCAGTCTCATCGATCGTGCCGTCGACCGGCTGCGCGAGCAGGGACACGTCTTCGACCTCGACGGCGCCGTGTGGGTACGCACCACCGATTTCGGCGATGACAAAGACCGCGTCATCCGTCGCTCCAACGGCGAGTACACCTACTTCGCTGCAGACGCCGCGTACTACCTGGACAAGGGCGACCGCGGATTCGAGAACAAGATCTACCTGCTGGGCGCCGATCATCACGGCTACGTGCACCGTCTGAAGGCGGTCGCGGGAGCCGCGGGTGAGGATCCCGACAAGAACATCGAGGTGCTCATCGGACAGCTCGTCTCGATTCGCGGCGCGCGACTCAGCAAGCGCGCCGGCAACATCATCGAGATGGACGACCTGCGCGAGTGGATCGGCACCGACGCCCTGCGTTACGCACTCGAGCGCTCGCCGGCGGATTCGCCGCTGGACCTCGACCCCGAGCTGCTGCAGAAGCGCACCAACGACAACCCGGTGTTCTACGTGCAGTACGCACATGCGCGCACGCACAACGCCAGCCGCAATGCCGCCGACTCGGGTGTCGAGCGCAGCGAGTTCGCACCGGAGACCCTGTCGCATGAGACCGAGTCGGCGCTGCTCGGCGCGCTCCAGGAGTTCCCGCGCATCGTCGCCTTCGCGGCCGAGATGCGCGAGCCGCACCGCGTCGCCCGCTACCTCGAGGAGCTCGCAGGGCTCTACCACCGCTGGTACGACAACTGCCGGATCGCTCCGCTGGGAGATGCCCCGATCGAGAGCGTGCACCGCACCCGCCTGTGGCTGAACGACGCCACCGGTCAGGTGCTGCGCAACGGCCTCGATCTGCTCGGCGTCTCCGCGCCGGAGCGGATGTAGCACTCCGCACGGAGGAACCATGAGCAATGAGCACCCCACGCTGCCGTACCCGGAGCCGTCGTCGGAGCATCCGACGCTCGTGATCCCGGGCGACGGCGAGCAGTCGCCGAAGACGCGGCGCGCTCGCTGGCCGTGGGTGCTCCTCATCGTGGTGCTGGTCCTCGCCGCCCTGGTCGTCGCCGCGGAGCTCGTCGCGCGAGCCGTCCTTCCCGGTGTCGTCCGCGGCATCGTCATCGAGCAGCTGGAACTGCCGCAGGATCAGCAGCTCGAAGTGGATGCCGCCGGCATCCTGCTGCCGCAGCTGATCGGCGGCCGTCTCGACGAGCTGCACCTGTCGACGGACTCCGTCACGTTCGGCGGCGTCACGGGGGCAGCGGACGTCACGGCGACCGGAATCCCGCTGCGTGGAGGAGCTCTCGATGACGCCCACGGCACTGTGCGCATCGACCAGGATCAGTTCACCTCGCTCATCGCGGCATCCGACCTCCCGATCGACGAGATCACTTTCGCGGAGCCGGACGTCACAGCATCGGGCAGCTTCGAGGTGTTCGGAATGCCGATCCCCGTCGCGCTGACCGTGACGCCGGGTGCGGATGCCGGTGAGGTGCTCCTCACGCCCGTGAAGCTCGAGGTCGCCGGGCTCAGCCTGAACGCCGCGGAGATCGCGGAGCGCTTCGGCGGGGCCGCCGCTCAGATCACCGAGCCCCAGCGCATCTGCATCGCCGATCAGCTTCCGGCCGGGCTCACGGTGACCGGACTGCAGATCGACGGTTCAGAGGCGGTCATCGACGTCGACGTCGACGGCGGGATCGCTACCGACGAGACTCTGCAGCAGAACGGCACCTGCGACTAGCTGCCCTTGCGCTCGGCTTCTTCTGCTTCCTCGGCCTTCCGCAACGCCCGCGTCTCGACCATCACGTCGTGCCGGGCCCGTTGCACCCGACGCTGCGCGAACGTGCGGGCGCCGCGTGCGAGGACGCGGTCCTGTTCCTCCTCAGTGCCAGTGACGATGTAGGCGCACGCGATGAGGATCACCTGAGAGCTGAGATTGAGCCAGATCAGCAGGGCGAGCAGTGAGGCGAACGACGCCAGCAGCGGATTCGAGGTCGCCCCGCCGACGAAGAGGCTGGACAGCTCCTGCAGCACGAGAAGCCCGGCTCCGCCGAGCAATGCGCCCGGCCACACCGAACGAGCGGAGGCGGGCTGACCGGACAGCAGCCGGTAGACGCCGAAGATCAGGAGGGTGTCCAGCGCGAAGACGACGATCAGCGATATGCCCCGCAGTCCCCATTCCGCCGCCGCTGCATCTGCGGGCAGGCCGAAGAGGCCTGCCGCCCAGCCGATGCCGATGCGCGCGACGAACGTGACTCCGGCAGCAGCGATGAACGCCGCGGCGATGCCGACCGCGAGTGCGATGTTGCGCAGGATCACCCAGAGCCAGAACAGGTCGTCCAGCACGGCTCCTGCGATGCTGCGCACCGCGGTGCGCAGCGACCCGACAGCTCCCAGCGCCGCGCCGATGAGTGCGACGAGCGAGATGATCCCGGTGATGGACAGCCCGATCGGCGCCTCGATCTGAGTGGGATCCTTGACGACGCCGTCTTCGCCCACCAGGCCGGGCACCGCTTCGTCGATGGCGTCGAGGATGGCCCTGAACACGTCCGGATTGCCGGCGAGCCAGATCGCCGCGAGCGAGAAGCCCAGCAGCAGACCGGCGAAGATGCTGAACAGCGCGCGATAGGTGACGCTGTCGGCCAGCATCGGGCCGTGTCGTTCGGAGTACAGCAGATAGGCGCGGACGGGCTTGCGGGCAAGAGCCCAGGCGATCACCTTCTTGACCAGCCCTGCGATGCCTCCCGCTTTCTTCGGGTGCTCGTCAGGTCTGCTGCTCTCGCTGGTCTTGCTGTCCATGGCATCACCGTAATGAATCGTGATCTGTCTGCGGGAGGGGCTTGCGTGATGCAGGGGGAGCCTGGCAGGTGCCATAGAATCGGGGCAACCTCGCGCGGCCCGTCTTCGCCTGAGGTTTCCCCCTCCGACGATTGGTGCTGTGTGCTTTCCCCTGCAGACTCGCTCGCCCCGGACTGGCTCGTCGTGCCCGACGACGCGAACGCCCTCGCGGACGGCGTGTGGCCGGCGTCCGCGGCGCGCGACGACCAGGGAGCGCTCACGCTCGGCGGGATGCCGGTGGCGCAGATCGTGCGCGCACACGGCACACCAGTGCTCGTGCTCGACGAGGACGCGGTGCGCGGCCGTGCCCGCGCCTTCCACGACGCGTTCACCGACGCCACCGCCGGGCACGGCGGCACGGCTCGTGTGTACTACGCCGGAAAGGCGTTCCTGTCCACGGCGGTCGCTTGCTGGGTCACCGAAGAGGGCTTGAACGTCGACGTCTGCACGCGCGGTGAGCTCGAGGTCGCGCTCGCCGCCGGCGTAGACCCCGCACGCATCGGCTTCCACGGCAACAACAAGCTTCCCGGCGAGATCGAGCGCGCAGTGTCCGTGGGGGTCGGCACGATCATCGTCGACAGCGCGATCGAGATCGAGCGCGTCGCCGATACCGCCGAGCGGCTCGGCACCGTGCAGCGGGTGCTCGTGCGCGTCAACAGCGGCGTGCACGCCGAGACGCATGACTTCCTCGCCACGGCGCACGAGGATCAGAAGTTCGGCATGCCGTTCGCGGATGCCGAGACCGCCGTCGCCCGCATCCGCGAACTGCCGGGCCTCGAGTTCGTGGGTGTGCACTGCCACATCGGCTCGCAGATCTTCGGCGTCGCCGGGTTCAGGGAGTCGGCCACCCGGGTGCTGGAGCTGCACGAGAAGCTGCGCGCAGGCGGCGAGGTTCCAATGCTCAACCTGGGCGGAGGATTCGGGATCGCCTACACGAGCGTCGACGACCCGACGCCCATCGAGCAGCTCGCCTCCGAGATCGTCGATGTCGTCGCCGCTAGGTGCGCGGAGCGCGGCATCCCGTTGCCGATCCTGGCCTTCGAACCGGGGCGTGCGATCGTCGGCACCGCCGGCGTCACCCTCTACGAAATCGGCACGACCAAGCCCGTGCGCCTGGGCTCCGGCGCGGAGCGGTTGTATGTCAGCGTCGACGGCGGCATGAGCGACAACGCCCGGCCCGCCCTGTACGGCGCGCAGTTCTCGGCGCGCATCGCCTCGCGAATCAGCACGGCAGAGCCCGCGCTTGCCCGTGTCGTCGGACGGCACTGCGAATCCGGTGACATCGTCGTCGACCACGAGTACCTCCCGGCCGACGTCGCCCCCGGCGATCTGCTCGCCGTTCCCGCCACCGGTGCGTACTGCGCGTCGCTTGCGAGCAACTACAACCACGTCCCCCGTCCCGCGGTCGTCGCAGTCTCCGGTGGCACCTCGCGCGTGATCGTTCGCGGCGAGACCATCGACGACCTGCTGGCACGGGATGCCGGGTTCACCCAGAACGAAGGAGCACGATGACCCAGCCCCGATCGAGCGATCAGTACCGACGACTGCGGGTGGCGCTTCTCGGCGCCGGCGCCGTGGGCTCGCAGGTCGCCGACCTGCTTCTCCGCCACGGCGACGAGCTGGCCGACCGCGCCGGCGCATCACTGGAACTCGCCGGAATCGCCGTTCGCGATGTGGATGCCAAGCGCGACGTGGAGCTTCCCAGGGAGCTGTTCACCACGGACGCCGAGAGCCTCATCGTCGGCAGCGACATCGTCATCGAGCTCATGGGCGGCATCGAGCCGGCGAAGAGCAACCTGCTGCTCGCGCTGAACTCCGGCGCCGATGTCGTTACAGCCAACAAGGCGCTGCTCGCGACACACGGCACCGAACTCTTCGAGGCTGCTGATCAGGTCGGAGCCTCGGTGTACTACGAGGCGGCGGCCGCCGGCGCGATCCCGATCATCCGTCCGCTGCGCGACTCGCTCGCCGGCGACCGCGTCGTGCGCATCATGGGAATCGTCAACGGCACGACGAACTACATCCTCGACCGCATGGACACCGAGGGAGCCGACTTCGCCGAGGTACTCGCCGACGCTCAGCGGCTGGGCTACGCGGAGGCCGATCCCACCGCGGACGTCGAGGGGTTCGACGCGGCGCAGAAGGCGGCGATCCTGGCATCCCTCGCGTTCCACACCGCGGTGCCGCTCGACGCGGTGCACCGCGAGGGCATCACCTCGATCACCCCGTCGATGATCGAGGAGGCGCGCGCCGCCGGCTTCGTCATCAAACTGCTCGCGGTGTGCGAGCGCATCACGGTCGACGGCTCCGAGTCGATCTCGGTGCGGGTCTACCCGGCGCTCGTCTCGCGTACGCACCCGCTCGCCTCGGTGCACGGCGCGAACAACGCCGTGTTCGTCGAGGCCGAGGCCGCCGGGTCGCTGATGTTCTACGGTGCGGGCGCCGGTGGCGTCCAGACCGCTTCCGCCGTGCTCGGTGACGTGGTCTCCGCCGCGCGCCGCCACATCGCCGGCGGCGTGGGAGTGGGGGAGTCCACGCGGGCGAACCTGCCCACCGTACCGATCGGGCACGTGATCACCCGCTATCAGATCACTCTCGAGGTGGACGACCAGCCCGGCGTCCTCGCAACCGTCGCCGGCATCCTCTCCGAAGGCGGCGTCTCGGTCGCGACGGTCGTGCAGACGGTCGAGAGCGAGGACGGTGCTACGGCTCGGCTCATCATCGGCACGCATCGTGCGGCCGAGCAGGCGCTGAGCGACACCGTCGAGGCGCTCGCCGCGAGCGATGTCGTGGAGCGGGTCGTCTCCGTGCTGCGCGTGGAAGGCGAGTGATGGAAGGGCGCACCGTCCTGGTGCAGGTGCCGGCCACGAGCGCGAATCTCGGGCCCGGCTTCGACACCCTCGGGCTCGCGCTCAGCGTCTACGACGAGCTGACGGTCACAGCGCTGGACGACGACCGCCTCGAGATCGAGGTCACCGGCTCGGGAGCCTCGGAGATCGCCCGCGACGAGTCGAACCTCGTTGTACGATCCATCGACCACGTGTACAAGGACGCCGGTCG
Source organism: Microbacterium abyssi (assembly GCF_015277895.1). Taxonomy (NCBI): domain Bacteria; kingdom Bacillati; phylum Actinomycetota; class Actinomycetes; order Micrococcales; family Microbacteriaceae; genus Microbacterium; species Microbacterium abyssi. Next base: position 1,354,262 of record NZ_CP063815.1, read on the forward strand.
GGAGATGCCGGGGCTGCGGATCATCGCCCGCAACGGCGTGCCGCACGGCCGCGGGCTCGGCTCGTCCGGCGCCGCCGTCACCGCCGGCGTGCTGGCAGCGAAGGGCCTGCTCGCCGGCGACGTCGAATTCTCCGACACTGATCTGCTGCGTCTGGCGACCGAGCTGGAGGGCCACCCCGACAACGTCGCGCCCGCGCTGTTCGGCGGTCTCACCATCGCCTGGACCGGAGAGAACGGCCCGCAGCACAAGAAGCTGCTCGTGCATCGGGGCGTGGCACCGCTGGTGCTGGTGCCGGAGCGGACCATGTCGACGACACTCGCGCGGTCGCTGCAGCCGCCGCACGTCTCGCGCGAGGACGCCGTGTTCAACGTCTCGCGCTCGGCGCTGCTGATCGCGGCGCTCACGCAGAGCCCCGAGCTGCTCCTGGACGCCACGGCGGATCGCCTCCACCAGGACTACCGCGCCGAGGCCATGCCGGAGACCCACACGCTCGTTCAGGCGCTGCGCGCTGCCGGTTTCGCCGCGGTCGTCTCCGGAGCGGGGCCGAGCGTGCTCGTCCTCGCGGACGGCCCCGGCGCGCGTCAGGGTGCCGTAGAGCTCGCCGAATCCGTGACCGACACCCCGTGGGAAGGCCTCATGCTGGCCGTCGATGTGCGTGGTGGTACAATAAGGGAACGAGCGGAGGGCTCCACGTAGTTTCGTGAATCTGGCCCCCATCGCAATTCTGCGAGATCCGCACGCAACCCCCAGAACTGATTTCCAGGTTCTGGCTGGCGGGCGCAAAGCGTCTGTCCGTGCGATCGCGCGCAGCACCCGTTGTGCGCGAGACACGCTCATTTCCCACGACATATAAGGGAGTACTCGTGGAGAATTTCTCCGAGACCCAGAACGACCAGGCGGCACCCGTCGCCGAGGCGCCCGCTGCCGAAGCCGCAGCGGCCGAGACGACCGCACCGCGCAAGCGCGCACCGCGCAGGGCGAGCACGGCCACCGCCGCTGCCAAGGCCGAGCAGGCGCAGGCCGCTGAGGCGTCTCCTGACGCCGTGGCGGCTGGCGATGCACCGGCCGCCGACGCGGCTCCCGCAGAGGCGGCCGCGCCGAAGGCGAAGGCTCCGCGCCGCAGCCGTGCCAAGAAGGCGGACGCCGAGGCTGCTCCGACCGAGACGGACACCACGGCAGCAGCATCCGATACGGCGGCATCCGACACGGCGGACGCACCTGCAGAGGCAGCGCCCAAGACGACCGGCCGAGGCCGCCGTCCCAAGAAGGCCGACCAGGCCCCGGCCGATGAGAAGCCCGCCGAAGCATCCGCAGACGAGAAGCCCGCGGCCGACGCCTCGGCCGATGCCGACGCGAAGCGCACGCAGAAGCCCGAGAAGGCCAAGGGCGACAAGGGCGCGCAGTCCGAGAAGGCCGAGCAGCCGCAGACCGAGTCCGACGGCGACGCGGGCGACGGTGAAGAGGGCTCCGGCCGCAGCCGCAGCCGTAACCGCAGCCGTAACCGCGGTCGCGGCCAGAACGGCTCGCAGAACGGCCAGGACACGCAGCAGAGCACCGTCTCGGACGACGACGGCAATGGGCGCGGCCGCCAGCGCAACAAGCGCCGCAGCGGCACAGGTGCAGCAGACGAGTTCGAGACCGAGATCGGCGAGGACGACGTCCTCATCCCGATCGCCGGCATCCTCGACGTGCTCGACAACTACGCGTTCGTGCGGACCACCGGCTACCTCGCCGGCGCCAGCGACGTGTACGTTTCGCTCGGCCAGGTGAAGAAGTACAACCTGCGCAAGGGCGACGCGATCGTCGGCGCCATCAAGCAGCCCCGTGAGGGCGAGCAGCAGGGACGCCAGAAGTACAACGCACTGGTCAAGGTCGACTCGATCAACGGCCTGTCCGTCGACGACGCCGCCACCCGCGTCGAGTTCGGCAAGCTGACGCCGCTGTACCCGCAGGAGCGTCTGCGCCTGGAGACCGCGCCTGAGAAGCTCACGCAGCGCATCATCGATCTGGTCGCCCCGATCGGCAAGGGTCAGCGCGGCCTCATCGTCGCGCCTCCCAAGGCCGGCAAGACCATCGTGCTGCAGCAGATCGCGAACGCGATCGCGCAGAACAACCCCGAGGTCCACCTCATGGTCGTGCTCGTCGACGAGCGCCCCGAAGAGGTCACCGACATGGAGCGCACTGTCAAGGGCGAGGTCATCGCCTCGACGTTCGATCGCCCGGCCGAGGACCACACCACGGTCGCCGAGCTCGCCATCGAGCGCGCCAAGCGCCTGGTGGAGCTCGGCCGCGACGTCGTCGTGCTGCTCGACTCGATCACCCGTCTCGGACGCGCCTACAACATCGCCACGCCCACCTCGGGCCGCGTGCTCACCGGTGGCGTCGATGCTGCGGCTCTCTACCCGCCGAAGCGCTTCTTCGGTGCCGCGCGCAACATCGAGAACGGCGGATCGCTCACGATCCTCGCCACCGCTCTCGTCGAGACCGGCTCCAAGATGGACGAGGTCATCTTCGAGGAGTTCAAGGGCACCGGCAACAGCGAGCTGCGCCTTTCGCGTTCGCTCGCCGATAAGCGCATCTTCCCCGCCGTCGACGTCAACGCGTCGTCCACGCGCCGCGAGGAGATGCTGCTGTCGCAGGACGAGGTCAAGATCACCTGGAAGCTGCGCCGCGCCCTCGCCGGCCTCGACACCCAGCAGGCCCTGGAGGTCGTGCTCGGGAAGCTCAAGGAGACGCAGTCGAACGTCGAGTTCCTCGTGCAGATGCAGAAGTCGATGCCCGCTCCCGCGGCCGGTGGCTCCAGCCACAGCCACGAGAACAGCATCCGCTGATCTGACCGGAGCAGACGCGTGTTCGAGTCCGTCAAGGCACTCATCGACGAACACCGCCGGGTGCAGGAGGAGCTCTCCGACCCGGCGGTGCACGCCGACGCCGCCCGCGCGAAGCGCGTCAATCGCCGCTACGCCGAGCTGAGTCGGATCGTCGCCGCGCATGACGCGTGGATCGCGGCATCCGACGATCTCGACGCGGCTCGCGAGCTCGCGAAGGATGACACCGCGTTCGCCGAGGAGATCCCCGCGCTCGAGGAGAACGTGGCGCAGACTCAGGAGCGGCTGCGGCGACTCCTGATCCCGCGCGACCCCGACGATGCCCGGGACGTGATCCTCGAGATCAAGGGCGGCGAGGGCGGCGCCGAGAGCGCGCTGTTCGCCGCGGATCTACTGCGGATGTACATGCAGTACGCCGCGCACAAGGGCTGGAAGACTGAGCTGCTGGAGCGCAACGAGTCCGATCTCGGCGGCTACAAGGATGTTCAGATCGCGATCAAGGGCTCCTCGTCGGACCCGGCGCAGGGTGTCTGGGCGCACTTGAAGTACGAGGGCGGGGTGCACCGCGTGCAGCGCGTGCCCGCAACCGAGTCGCAGGGTCGGATCCACACCTCGACCACGGGCGTGCTGGTGTTCCCCGAGGTCGACGAGCCCGAAGAGGTCGCGATCAGCCAGAACGACCTCAAGATCGACGTGTACCGCTCTTCCGGACCGGGCGGTCAGTCCGTGAACACCACCGACTCGGCAGTGCGCATCACCCACCTTCCGACCGGCATCGTCGTCTCGATGCAGAATGAGAAGTCGCAGCTGCAGAACCGTGAGGCGGCCATGCGGGTGCTGCGGGCGAGGATCCTCGCCAAGCAGCAGGAGGAGCTCGACGCTGCAGCATCCGACGCACGGAAATCACAGATCCGCGGCATGGACCGCTCAGAGCGCATCCGCACTTACAACTTCCCGGAGAACCGCATCGCGGATCACCGGACCGGGTACAAGGCGTACAACCTCGACCAGGTGATGGACGGCGCTCTGGATCCTCTGATCGAATCGGCGATCCTCGCCGATGAGGAAGCGCGCCTGGCCGCTGTCGGGCAGGATTCCTGACGCACTATGCTCAGGGCGTGATCACGTTCCTGTTCCGCACCGTCATGTACCTCGCCTCCGCGGGGCTCGGTCTCATCGTGGCCGACCTGGCCCTCGAGGGGTTCCGAATCCAGTGGAACCAGTGGTGGGGATTCGTGATCTGCATCGTGATCTTCGCGATCCTGCAGAGCGTGCTGAGTCCGTGGATCGCCAAGCTCGCCGACCGCTACGCACCGGTGCTGCTGGGCGGCATCGGGATCTTCTCCACGCTGATCGCGCTGATAGTCGTCGTGCTGCTCCCGATCGGGGGTCTGCGCATCACAGATGCCGCCGGCTGGATCCTGGGCTCCGTAATCGTCTGGCTCATCACGGCGCTCGGCTCGGTGCTGCTGCCGCTGATCTTCCTCAAGCGCGAGGCGAAAGAGAGGCGCGGGCGGTGACGGCTCAGATCGAGTAGTCCGACGCGAGACGGAGGTCGCTGAAGTCGTCGTGGCCGCGCCGCTTGCGTGCGCGCGCCGGCACGCCGGTGAGGATGCTGTCCTCCGGCGCATCCTTCGTGACGACGGCGTTCGCGCCCACCACGGTGTTGCGACCGACCGTGATGGGGCCGAGGATCTTCGCGCCGGCGCCGACGACGACGCCGTTCGCGAGAGTGGGATGCCGCTTCCCGGTGTCGTCGCGGGTGCGTCCGCCGAGCGTGACCCCGTGGTAAAGCATGACGTCATCGCCGACCTCGGCGGTCTCGCCGATCACGACGCCGGAGCCGTGGTCGATGAAGAATCGTCGGCCGATCTTCGCCCCTGGGTGGATCTCGATGCCGGTCACCGCCCGCGCGATCTGTGAGTTCGCCCGCGCGAGGAAGCGCAGCCCGCGGCGCCACAGGGCGTGCGAGGCACGGTGCGCCCAGATCGCGTGCAGGCCTGGGTAGAGCAACGCGACCTCGAGCCCGGTGCGCGCGGCGGGATCGCGCAGGCGCGCGGCGGCGATGTCCTCGCGCATTCGCGAGATCGGTCTCATCTGCGGGTTCAGCTCTCGCGCAGATCCTCGAACAGAGCCGTGGAGATGTAGCGCTCACCGGTGTCAGGCATCACGACGACGATGGTCTTCCCGTCGTTCTCGGGACGCGCGGCGACCTGCAGTGCGGCCGAAAGGGCCGCTCCCGAGGACATGCCGACCAGCAGGCCTTCCGAGCTCGCGAGCTCGCGGGCGAGGCGCAGTGACTCGGCGAACTCGACGGCGATGACCTCGTCGAGCACGTCGCGGTCGAGCACGTCGGGGACGAAATTCGGCCCGATGCCCTGGATCTTGTGTGGCCCGGGGTGCCCCTCCGAGAGTACGGGGGAGTCCTTCGGCTCGACGGCGATCACCTGCACGTCGGGCTTCGCCGCCTTCAGTGCCTGGCCGGTGCCGGTGACGGTTCCGCCGGTGCCTACGCCGGCGACGAAGATGTCGACGTCGCCGTCGGTGTCGCGCAGGATCTCCTGCGCTGTGGTCTCACGGTGGATCTGCGGGTTGGCGGCGTTCTCGAACTGCTTGATCCAGACGGCGCCGGGCGTCTCGGCGACGATCTTCTTGGTCTCCTCGATCGCGCCGCTCATGCCCTTGGTCGGGTCGGTGAGGACGATCTCCGCGCCGAACGCCTTCAGTAGCACCCGACGCTCCTTCGACATCGAGGCGGGCATCGTGAGGATGACCTTGTAGCCGCGCGCAGCGCCCACCATCGCCAGGGCGATTCCGGTGTTGCCGCTGGTGGACTCGACGATCGTGCCGCCCGGCTTGAGCTCACCGGATGCCTCGGCGGCGTTGATCATCGCGATGCCGATGCGGTCCTTCACGCTGGATGCCGGGTTGTAGTACTCGAGTTTCGCGAGAACGGTGGCCCCGACACCCTCGGTGACGCGGTTGAGGCGAACCAGCGGCGTGTTGCCGAAGGCGGTCGTGATGTCGTTGTGGATGCCGGACATAGCTGGCCTTTCGCTCGCGGAACGGTGCCTTCACAGCCTATCGAGCGGATGCGGGACAGGGGCCAATGTGACAGGAGGCGCTCGGCGACGACGTACGCTGAGGGGATGCCGGAAACGACCCTCGCCGCAGCCGTCCGCGCCGCAGCCGAGCGTCTCGTTGCCGCCGGGGTCCCGGATCCGCTTGTGGACGCCGAGCTGCTCGCAGGGCACGTGCGCGGGTTGCGACGGGGCGAGGTGCAGGCCGCGCTCATCCGCGGGGATCGCCTCACCGACGAGGATGCCGCAGCGCTGGATGCGCTCGTCGCGCGCCGTGCCGCTCGTGAGCCGCTGCAGCACCTCACGGGGCTGGCGCCCTTCCGGCACCTGGAGCTCGCGGTCGGCCCCGGCGTATTCGTTCCGCGACCGGAGACCGAGACGGTCGCGCAGTTCGCGATCGACGCGCTGCTCGCGGATGCCGACCCCGCGCCGATCGGAGTCGATCTGTGCACGGGCAGCGGTGCCATCGCGCTCGCGATGGCGACCGAGGTGCCGCACGCGCGCGTCTTCGCGGTCGAGCTCTCGCCCGATGCGCACGCCTGGGCGGTGCGCAACACCGCGGATGCGGCCAACGTGACGCTCGTGCTGGGAGACCTGGCCGACACGCTCGGCGAGCTCGACGGCACCGCTGCTGTGGTGATCTCGAACCCCCCGTATGTTCCGGACGCGGCTATCCCGAGGGATCCGGAGGTGCGCCTGCACGACCCGTCGATGGCGCTGTACGGCGGGCCGGACGGGCTCGATGTGGTCCGGGTGCTCAGCGAGAGGGCGATGCGGCTGCTGCGGCCGGGCGGACTCCTCGTCATCGAGCACGGCGAACTGCAAGGAGAGCAGATCCGCGCCCTGCTCGCCGACGACGGCTGGCGCGCTCCGACGACGCAGCGGGATCTCACGCAGCGCGACAGAGCGACGACGGCGCTCAGACCCTGAGGCCTCGGGCGACGGCAGCTCACGTTCGACGGAGACTGTGCACGTAGACTGTCAAGGTCATGTCCTCACTCTTCGACTGCCGCGACGAGGCTCAGCTGCTCGCCGGAATGCGCCACGCGCGTCAGGCGATCGCACGCGGCGAACTCATCGTCATGCCCACCGACACCGTGTACGGCGTCGCCGCCGACGCGTTCACCCCGTCGGCGGTGCAGCGCCTGCTCGACGCGAAGGGCCGCGGCCGTGACCAGCCGCCGCCGGTCCTGGTCGCAGGGCAGTCTGCCCTGGCAGCGCTCGTCGAGGAGATCCCCGAGCCCGTGCAGCGCTTGGTCGACGAGTTCTGGCCAGGCGGGCTGACGATCGTCCTTCCCGCGCAGCCCTCGCTCTCCTGGGATCTCGGAGACACGCTCGGCACCGTCGCCGTGCGAATGCCGGATCAGCGCGTCGCGCTGGAGCTCCTCGAGGAGACCGGGCCGCTGGCGGTGTCCAGCGCCAACCTCACCGGCAGGAACGCGGCGACGTCCGCTCAGGAGGCACAGGGGATGCTGGGGGACAGCGTCGCCGTGTACCTGGACGGCGGACCGAGTGAGACCGGGATCGCCTCCACGATCATCGACGCGACTTCCCTGGTGCGCCGTGGCGCCGAGGACGCGGCGGAGCCGCGTGTGCGCATCCTTCGCGAGGGTGCCGTCACGCGGCGCCGGCTGGAGAGCATCCTCGGAGAGCTCCTCGAGCCGCAGGAGTTGCCGGAGGGCACAGCGGACGGTACGGCGTGAAGCAGTACCTCTTCACGATCATCCTCACGGCGACCATCACGGGCGTCTGTTCGTGGGCGGTCTGGCAGCTCAGCCTGCGCTTCAAGCTCTATCCCGGCATCCGGGAACGCGACGTGCATACGACCCCGACCCCGCGCCTCGGGGGAGTGGCGATGTTCCTCGGCATCGCGGCCGCGATCGGCGTCTCGGCGGCGAACCCGTTCTTCAGCATCATGTGGGTGCCGCCCCAGACGATGTGGGCGGTGCTCGGAGCCGCGTTCCTGATCGCCGTGATCGGCGTCATGGACGACCTGTGGGATCTGGACTGGTTCATCAAACTGGGCGTGCAGTTCCTCGCGGCCGGCATAATCACGGTGGTCGGCGGTCTGCAGATCCTGTCGCTGCCGCTCGGCGACATGGTCATCGTCTCCAGCTGGGTCAGCATCGCCGTCACGATGTTCGCGATCGTCGTGGTCATGAACGCCGTCAACTTCATCGACGGGCTCGACGGACTGGTCGCGGGCGTGTGCCTCATCGCGAACGGCGTATTCTTCGCCTACTCCTACATCCTCACACGCGACACCGGTGCGAGCAGCTACTTCAACCTGGCATCCTTCCTGGCCGCCGTCGCGATCGGCGCGTGCGCGGGCTTCCTGCCTCTGAACTGGAGCCCGGCGAAGCTGTTCATGGGCGACTCGGGCGCACTGGTGATGGGGCTGCTGATGGCGACCTCAGCGATCTCCCTCACAGGGCAGATGTCGTCGGCCGCGATGGATTCCGAGGAGTTCGGGCGCTCCCAGCTTCTGGGTGCGTTCATCCCGATCCTGCTCCCGATCGTCGTCGTGATGCTGCCCCTGCTGGACTTCGGGCTCGCCGTTTTCCGCCGCATGCGCGCGGGGCGTTCCCCGTTCGCCCCGGACCGGAAGCACCTGCATCACCGCATGCTCGACCTCGGGCACCGCGACCGCGACGCCGTGCTCATCTTCTATGCCTGGACCGCGGTCATCTCGCTCGCGGTCCTGCTGATGTACGTCGGTTCGCGAGAGGACTGGGTGGGGCAGTACCTGCCGGGCGTCGCCTTCGGCATCGTCGGCGTCGCCGCCTGCCTGATCGTCACGCTGCTGCCCACCCGTCGTGCGCCGCGTGCACCCGCAGACCACCCAGCTCCCCACGAGCCCACCGAGCCCGCCCCATCCCTGGAGACCCGATGAGCGATACACCCGAAAAGCCCGCCGCTCCCGCGATCAACCCGGTGCTGCGCACCGTCCTCCTCTGGACGGGCATCGCCGCCGTCGCGCTCATCGTGCTCGGGGGAGGGATCGGCTACCTGGTGGCCGGCACGGACGGCCTGTGGAGCGGACTGGCGGGCGTAGGCCTCGCCGTGATCTTCCTCGCTCTCACCCCCATCAGCGTGCTGATCGCCAACCGCTGGTACGGCAGGGAGATGTTCGCGACGGTGTTCTTCGGGATCGTGATGGGCGGCTGGCTGCTCAAGCTCGTCATCTTCATCACCGCGATCGTCATCCTGCGCGGACAGAGCTGGGTCGTACCGGAAGTGATCTTCCTCTCCCTCGTCGCCGGCATCGTGGTGAGCCTGATCATCGACGCCGTCGCCTTCAGCCGCCTCCGCGTTCCGCACGTCTCCGACGTCGCTCTGCCGACGAGGAACCCCGAGGAGCACGAGGATTCGTGACCCTGAAAAAATCTTGATAGTCTGAATCCGGATTCGCTGGACGGGCGCTTGCGTCGTGCGAGAAGCTCAGATCCGCTCGAATCCCTCACCCAATCTTCGCGTCGATCCTGATCGATGCCCAGAAGCTGGAGCAACGTTGACTCACGCCGCGAGCCTCCTCGTCCGATTCGCAACGGATGAATTCCACCCACCGTCGATCGCGGAATTCTTCCCGGAGATCCTCTTCTCGATCGGCCCGCTCTCGGTTCACCGCATCCACCTGGTGCAGTTCCTCGCCACGATCGTCGTCGTCCTCGTCCTCTGGCTCGGCACCCGCAAGCTGAAGCTGATCCCCGGCCGCGGCCAGGGCATCATCGAGATGCTGTTCAGCATCGTTCGGGTGAACGTCGCGCACGACATGATGGGCAAGAAGGACGGCGACCGCTTCCTTCCCCTGCTGACCACGATCTTCTTCATGGTGCTGTTCTTCAACATCACGGGTGTCATCCCGTTGCTGAACATCGCAGGAACCAGCATCATCGCCGTGCCGTTGATGCTCGCCGTGATCTCGTACGTCACCTTCATCTACGCCGGCCTGCGGAAGAGCCCCTGGGGCTTCATCCGCAACTCGCTCTTCCCGCCCGGAGTTCCGCCGGCCCTGTACATCATCGTGGCGCCGCTCGAGTTCATCTCGACCTTCATCGTCCGGCCGGTCACGCTCACGCTGCGACTGCTGATGAACATGATGGTCGGTCACCTCATGCTGGTGCTGTTCTTCGCGGCGACCCAGTTCTTCATCTTCTCGATGGGCGGATTCTGGACGGTGCTGGGTGCAGGTACCCTCGCGTTCGGCTTCGCCTTCACCGCCTTCGAGATCCTGGTGGCCTTCCTCCAGGCGTACGTCTTCACCATCCTCACCGCGGTCTACATCCAGCTCGCAGTCGCGGACGAACACTAATCACAGCTAGCGGGGCGCTCCGGCTCCCCAACAATGAAAGGAAGATCCAGTGGATCCCATCTCTGTTCTCGCCCAGATCAACGTCGACATCACCGGCTCGATCGCCAACGTCGGCTACGGCCTCGCGGCCATCGGCCCGGCCATCGGTGTGGGTATCGTCGTCGGCAAGACGATCGAGGGCATCGCTCGCCAGCCTGAGCTGTCCGGCAAGCTCCAGGGCACCATGTGGATCGGTATCGCCTTTACCGAGGCCCTCGCGTTCGTCGGTATCGGCGTGGCGTTCCTCTTCGGCTACTGATCCGTCCCACCACACGTAAGGAGACAGGATGCTGAACGCTCTTGTCACGCTCGCAGCCGAGGAGGCGGAGCACAACCCGCTTCTGCCGGCGATGTACGACATCGTCTGGTCAGCGGTCTGCTTCGTCATCATCCTGCTCGTGGCGTGGAAGGTCGCGCTCCCGAACGTGGCGAAGATGCTCGACGAGCGGTCCGCCGCCATCGAGGGCAACATCGCCAAGGCCGACGAGGCGCAGAAGCAGGCGGAGGCGGCTCTCGAGGAGTACACCCGTCAGCTCGCCGAGGCGCGCACCGAGGCCGGTGAGATCCGCGAAGCCGCCCGTGAGGACGGCAAGAAGATCATCGCCGAGGCGAAGGAGACCGCGACCGCCGAGGCCGCACGCGTCACCACTGCAGCGCAGACCCAGATCGAGGCAGAGCGTCAGTCGGCGCTCGTCACCCTCCGTTCCGAGGTCGGGACGCTCGCGATCGACCTCGCCGGTGGCGTGGTCGGCGAGACGCTGTCGGATGATGCGCGTGCCACCGCAGTCGTGGATCGCTTCCTCGCAGACCTCGAGGCCTCAGAGAAGGCGGCCAAGTAATGGGCAGCGCGACCACTCAGGCACTCGCGGCTTCGACGGCGGCCCTCGCGCAGGCGAAGGACGTCACCCTCGACACGGCCGGTGAGCTGTTCACCGTGGCGCGTCTGGTGGGCGAATCCGGGCAGCTGAGCGGCGCGCTTGCCGATCCGGCCGCCCCGGAGGATCTGCGGGAGAAGCTCGTCGCGTCGGTGTTCGCCGGCACTTCGAGCGCGACTCGTCAGGTCGTCTCGGTTGCCGTGGGGCAGCGCTGGTCGGATGCCGAAGGCCTTGTCGGCGGTATCGAAGAGCTGGCCATCCGCGCCACGGCGATCGCTGAGCCTCGGGCGGACATCGAGGGGGAGCTGTTCTCTTTCCTCCGCATCATCGCAGCCAACGCGGAACTCGAGCTCGCGCTCGGCGGACGACTGGGCGACGACGACGCGAAGGGCGCTCTCGTCGAGAAGCTCCTCGGCGGCAAGGCCAGTGCCGCGACCATCCTCATCGTCTCGTCGCTGGTGCGTCAGCCCCGTGGGCGCCGCGTGCGTCAGCTGCTGAACCGGGCGATGAAGATCGTCTCGGCGCAGGGCGGCCGCATCGTCGCCACGGTGCACACGGCATCCCCGCTGTCGGCTGCTCAGCGCACCCGGCTCGGCGACGCACTGGCCGGGCGCTACGACGGTCAGGTCTCGATCAATGAAGTGATCGACCCCACGGTTGTGGGCGGACTGCGTGTGCAGGTCGCCGACGACGTCATCGACGGCAGCATCTCCGCGCGGCTCGCCGAACTTCGACAGAAGCTCGCGGGCTAATACGACTTCGCGCGGGAAACCGCGCACCCAGATACAAAGGGAAGACAATGGCAGAACTTTCGATCAGCCCCGACGTCATCCGCGACGCGCTGAAGGACTTCGCCGCTGCGTACGAGCCCACCGGCGCGGCAGCGACCGAGGTCGGCACCGTCATGGACGCTGCGGACGGCATCGCCCACATCGAGGGCCTGCCCGGCGTCATGGCGAACGAGCTCCTCACGTTCGCCAACGGCACGCAGGGCCTCGCACTGAACCTCGACGAGCATGAGATCGGCACGGTCGTCCTCGGCGACTTCGCCGGGATCGAGGCCGGTCAGGAAGTCCGCCGCACGGGTGAGGTCCTCTCGGTCGCCGTCGGCGACGGCTACCTCGGCCGCGTCGTCGACCCGCTCGGCAACCCGATCGACGGTCTCGGCGAGATCGCCACCGAGGGCCGCCGCGAGCTCGAGTTGCAGGCGCCCGGTGTCATGCAGCGCAAGAGCGTGCACGAGCCGATGCAGACCGGCATCAAGGCGATCGACGCCATGATCCCCGTCGGCCGCGGTCAGCGTCAGCTGATCATCGGCGACCGCCAGACCGGCAAGACGGCCATCGCGATCGACACGATCATCAACCAGAAGGCGAACTGGGAGTCGGGTGACGTCGACAAGCAGGTCCGCTGCATCTACGTCGCCATCGGCCAGAAGGGCTCGACGATCGCCTCCGTCAAGGGTGCGCTCGAGGACGCCGGTGCGATGGAGTACACGACCATCGTCGCGGCACCCGCCTCGGACCCCGCCGGCTTCAAGTACATCGCTCCCTACACGGGTTCGGCGATCGGCCAGCACTGGATGTACAGCGGCAAGCACGTCCTGATCATCTTCGACGACCTGTCAAAGCAGGCCGAGGCCTACCGCGCAGTGTCCCTTCTTCTCCGTCGCCCGCCGGGGCGCGAGGCGTACCCCGGTGACGTCTTCTACCTGCACTCCCGTCTGCTGGAGCGCTGCGCGAAGCTGTCGGACGAGCTCGGCGCCGGTTCCATGACGGGTCTTCCCATCATCGAGACCAAGGCCAATGACGTCTCGGCCTACATCCCGACCAACGTGATCTCGATCACGGACGGCCAGATCTTCCTGCAGTCCGACCTCTTCAACGCAAACCAGCGTCCCGCGGTCGACGTGGGTATCTCGGTGTCGCGAGTCGGTGGTGATGCGCAGGTCAAGAGCATCAAGAAGGTCTCCGGAACCTTGAAGCTCGAGCTGGCGCAGTATCGCTCGCTCGAGGCCTTCGCGATGTTCGCGAGCGACCTCGACGCGGCATCGCGTCGTCAGCTCGACCGCGGTGCGCGTCTGACCGAGCTGCTCAAGCAGCCGCAGTACTCGCCCTATCCGGTCGAGGACCAGGTCGTCTCGATCTGGGCCGGCACCAACGGCAAACTCGACACCATCGCGGTCGAGGACGTGCTGCGGTTCGAGCGCGAGCTGCTCGACCACCTGCGTCGCAACACCAAGGTGCTCGACACCCTGCGTGAGACGAACGTGCTCGGTGACGACACCGTGGCTGAGCTCGAGAAGCAGGTCGACGCCTTCGTCCTCGAGTTCCAGGGCGGCAAGGGCCAGTCCATCGGCGCTGTCGGCAGCGAGGAGCACGCCGCACAGGACGTGGACGACGTCAACCAGGAGAAGATCGTCAAGGGTCGTCGCGCGTAATCGCGTGAGGTACTGAAAATGGGCGCACAACTCAGGGTCTACAAGCAGAAGATCTCCTCTGCTCAGACGACCAAGAAGATCACGAAGGCGATGGAGCTCATCGCGGCTTCGCGCATTCAGAAGGCGATGGCGCGCGTTCGCGCGTCGTCGCCCTTCGCGCGGGCTGTGACGCAGGCCGTCTCCGCCGTCGCGACGTACTCCAACGTCGATCACCCGCTCACCCGCGAGCCCGAGACGATCCGCCGGTCCGCCGTCGTCATCTTCTCGTCGGACCGCGGCCTGGCAGGAGCCTTCAACTCGCAGATCCTTCGCGAGGCGATGGAGCTCGGCGAGCTGATCCGCTCTCAGGGCAGCGAGCCGGTGTACTACCTGGTGGGTCGCAAGGCTGTCGGATACTTCCAGTTCCGCGGCATCAAGGCTGCCGCTGAGTGGACGGGCGACACCGACACCCCGCACTTCAAGACCGCGGAAGAGATCTCGGCCACGCTGCTCGAGGCGTTCAACCGTGGTGGCGAGGATGGCGGCGTGGACGAACTCCACCTCGTCTACAACCGGTTCGTCAGCATGATGACGCAGTCGCCCGAGACCGTACGCCTGCTTCCGCTCGAGATCGTGGAGAACGAGGCATCCCCTGAACCGGCTGGGGCGGTCTACCCGCTCTACGAGTTCGAACCGGATGCCGAGACCGTGCTCGATGCGATCCTGCCGGTGTACATCCAGAGCCGGGTCTTCAACGCCCTGCTGCAGTCGTCGGCCGCCAAGCAGGCCGCGACGCAGAAGGCGATGAAGTCCGCAAGCGACAACGCCGACAAGCTCATCACCGACTACACCCGCCTGCGCAACAATGCGCGTCAAGCGGAGATCACGCAGCAGATCGCTGAGATCGTCGGCGGCGCCGACGCCCTCTCGTCGAGCAAATAGACCATCAAGAAAGAGACGAAGATATGACCCCCACCGCCACAGCTGAGGCTGGGACCGCGGTCGTCGGGCGCGTCGCACGCGTCACGGGCCCGGTCGTCGACATCGAGTTCCCGCACGACTCGATCCCGGACATCTACAACGCACTGAAGACCACCATCGTGATCGGAGAGGAGTCGACCGAGATCACCCTCGAGGTCGCGCAGCACCTCGGTGACGACCTCGTTCGCGCGATCTCCCTCAAGCCCACGGACGGCATGGTCCGCGGCCAGGAGGTGCGCGACACCGGCGAGGCCATCTCGGTTCCGGTCGGCGACGTCACCAAGGGCAAGGTCTTCAACGTCATCGGCGAGGTGCTCAACGCCGAGCCCGGTGAGCAGATCGAGATCACCGAGCGCTGGCCGATCCACCGCAAGGCTCCGAGCTTCGACCAGCTCGAGTCGAAGACGACGATGTTCGAGACCGGCATCAAGTCGATCGACCTCCTCACGCCGTATGTGCTGGGTGGGAAGATCGGCCTGTTCGGCGGTGCCGGCGTCGGCAAGACCGTCCTCATCCAGGAGATGATCCAGCGCGTCGCACAGGACCACGGTGGTGTGTCCGTGTTCGCCGGTGTCGGTGAGCGCACCCGTGAGGGCAACGACCTGATCGCCGAGATGGAAGAGGCGGGTGTCTTCGACAAGACCGCCCTCGTCTTCGGGCAGATGGACGAGCCGCCGGGGACGCGTCTTCGTGTCGCGCTGTCGGCTCTGACGATGGCGGAGTACTTCCGCGACGTGCAGAAGCAGGACGTGCTGCTGTTCATCGACAACATCTTCCGCTTCACACAGGCCGGTTCCGAGGTTTCCACGCTGCTGGGCCGCATGCCCTCCGCCGTGGGCTACCAGCCGAACCTCGCGGATGAGATGGGTGTGCTGCAGGAGCGCATCACGTCGACCCGCGGCCACTCGATCACCTCGCTGCAGGCGATCTACGTCCCCGCCGACGACTACACCGACCCGGCTCCGGCCACGACGTTCGCGCACCTCGACGCGACGACCGAACTCAGCCGTGAGATCGCGTCGAAGGGTCTGTACCCCGCCATCGACCCGCTGACCTCGACGTCGCGCATCATGGACCCCCGCTACCTGGGCGAGGACCACTACCGCGTCGCCACGACGGTCAAGCAGATCCTCCAGAAGAACAAGGAACTGCAGGAGATCATCGCGATCCTCGGTGTGGACGAGCTCTCCGAAGAGGACAAGATCGTCGTGTCCCGTGCACGCCGCATTCAGCAGTTCCTCTCGCAGAACACCTACATGGCGAAGAAGTTCACCGGTGTCGAGGGCTCGACGGTTCCGCTCAAGGAGACCATCGAGTCGTTCGACGCCATCGCCAAGGGCGAGTTCGACCACGTCGCCGAGCAGGCCTTCTTCAACGTCGGCGGCATCTCCGACGTGGAAGAGAAGTGGGCTCAGATCCAGAAGGAGAACGGCTGATCATGGCACTGCAGGTCAGCCTCGTCTCCGCGGACGCGGAGGTCTGGACGGGAGAGGCGTCGCTCGTCGTCGCCAAGACCGTCGAAGGCGAGATCGGCATCATGACCGGCCACGAGCCGATCCTCGCGATCCTCGCCGAGGGCGAGGTCCGCATCACGCAGTTGGACGGCACCAAGGTGCTGGCCAACGCGCAGGACGGCTTCCTCTCGATGGAGGGCAGCCAGCTGACGATCGTCGCGGGCAACGCGGCGCTCATCGCCTGACACATCTCACCGCTAACGCGCCCGTCGGCCGCCGGCCCGGTGGCAGACGGGCGCGTTCGCGCCTGTACGGGTACTCATGAAGATCCTCCTTCCTCCCTCCGAGACCAAGCGACCCGGCGGCTCCGGTGCGCCACTGGACCTCGATGCTCTGGCCCTGCCTGTGCTCGGGTCTCGGCGTGCGGCGGTCGTCGACGCGCTCGTGTCGCTCGCGGACGATCCCGCCGAGTCGCAGCGTGTGCTCAAGCTCAGCGATCGTCAGCTCGACGAGATCGCGCACAACCGGGTGCTGCGCAGTGCGCCTACGATGCCCGCCGTCGACCGTTACACGGGTGTGCTCTACGACGCGCTGGATGCGGCCTCCCTGACGACGCCGGCGCGCAGATGGCTGGGAGCGCACGTCTGGGTGCACGCGGCGCCGTTCGGGCCGATCGGCGCCCTCGACGGCATCCCGTCGTACCGCCTGGCGGCGGGGACCTCCCTGCCGGGCATCGCGCCGCTGCGCAGGCACTGGGCGGATGCCGTGGGCTCCGCGATCGCGCAGGAGGAGCCGACGTTCGTCCTGGATCTCCGCAGCGAGGCGTATGTGGTGCTCGGCCCTGTCCCGGCTTCGGTCCCGTCGGTGTACGTCCGCGTCGTGACAGAGCAGGGCAGAGCCCTCAACCACTTCAACAAGAAGGCCAAGGGCGAGCTCGTCAGGACGCTGGCCGAGGACCGGCCCCGAGTGCGCGGTCTGCGCGGCCTGGAGACCTGGGCGACGTCTCGGGGCATCCTGGTCCGCCGTGCGGAAGAGCGCGGCGTGATCGAGCTCATCGTCGCGTCCTGACACCCGCCGCGTGTGGCTGTTGCGCTGGTTCGCAGTCACGCTAGTGTGTTTCACGCGATGCGGAATGCGTCGCTGACTCCACGGAGGGGCTAATGAGTTCTTACTACTACGACACTGGTGCGGCGGCCTTCCTCGGCATCGTCATCCTCTTCAGCTTCATCCTGGCGATCGCGGCCTACGTGCTGACGTCGCTGTTCCTGATGAAGATCTTCGAGAAGGCCGGCGTGCAGGGCAAGTGGCGCGCGTGGGTCCCGGTGTACAACAGCATGATCTTCATGAAGCTGGGCGATCTGAGTCCCTGGCTGATCCTGTACGCGATCGGCGCGACGATCCTGCTCAGCTGGGTCCCGGTGATCGGACAGATCGTGGGCATCGCCGCTTTCGTCCTGATGGTGCTCGCCGCGTATCGCGTCGGGCAGAAGCTGCAGAAGGAGGGCGCCTGGGTCGTCCTCTACATCTTCCTGTCGATCGTCTGGCTCGGCATCATGGCCTTCGACAAGTCGCGCTGGAATGCGCACATCCCGGCGGCGCCGTGGGGCGGAAACGCCTTCTTCGGCGACCGCACCGTCTGGGACGGCGTCCCGGTGCAGCCTTCCGCCGCCCCGGCAGCCGGCTCCGCGCCCGGCTACGGCGCACCGCAGGGCTACATGCCGCCGCAGGGTTACCCGCAGCCCGGTCACCAGCAGCCCGGTTACCAGCCGCCGGCACCCGGTGGTCCGGCCACTCCGCCGGCAGCCCCGTCCGCGCCGGTGACTCCGCCGCCGGCGCCGAGCACCCCGCCGGCAGCGCCGAACACGCCGCCGACGACACCGCCTCCAGCCGCACCGCCGGCGCCGCCCGCACCGCCGGCGGGTCCCAACCAGCCGCCGGCGAATCCCAACCAACCGCCTGCGTAACGTCGAATCGGCGCGGGGCTCTCGATCTGATCGAGGCCCCGCGCCGTTTTCGCGCCATGCTCCGATAACGTAGGTGTATGGCCCGACACGCCGCTTCCCGCACGGAGGCCCCATTTGTCTGAGACGACCACGCATTCCCATCGCGTCGCCGTCACCGATTGTGACGAGATCACGCTGACCTGGGCGGGCGTCACCGACACCGGCCTGCGCCGTGACAACAACCAGGACGCATTCCTCGCCGAGTATCCGCTGTTCGTCGTCGCTGACGGCATGGGCGGTCATGCCGGTGGCGAGATCGCCAGCCAGAGCACCGTGGCGCGGCTGAAGTCGGTCGTTGAATCCGGTGAGGTGACGACCGGTGCGATCGAGGACGCGCTGGTTCACGCGGTGGAAGACATCGCATCGCACCCCGACACGACGGACGAGGGGACCGGCACCACGCTGACGGGCGTCTTCTTCGACATCGTCGATGATGAGCCGCGCTGGGTGTCGCTGAACATCGGCGATTCCCGGGTCTACCTGCTGCGCGAGCAGCGCCTGGTGCAGGTGACCACCGATCATTCCGTCGTCCAGGAGCTGATCAGCTCGGGTCGCCTCAGCCCTGAAGAGGCGGAGGGGCACCCGTACAGCAACGTCATCACGCGTGCGGTCGGTGCCAGCGAGCTCACCCCGCCCGACTACCTCGGCATCGAGGTGCTGGACGGCGACCGATTCGTGATCTGCTCGGACGGGCTGACGAAGGAGCTCACCGACTACGGTATCCAGCACTTCCTGCGCGAGCATGAGGATCCTGCCGATGCGGTCGACGCGATGCTCGCCGCGGCCCTGGAGAACGGCGGCAGAGACAACGTGACGCTGATCGTGGTGCAGGTGGAGCGCACAGGCGACACCGACGACGAAGCGGATGCCGACACCGCGAGGATCGCGACCGTCGAGAAGTCGCCCTCCACATCCGACGAGGACGACCGATAGCGCGCAGAGCTGTGGACAACGGCATCCGCTGATCCGCGATCCCCTGGAATGGGGGAATGGATCTCGAACCCCTGACGCTCCCCGTCGCCGCTGCGGAGCCGGCACGCCAGTCTGTTCCCGTCCTCGCCGCCGTCGTACCGATCGCCGGCGGCGTCGTGCTGTGGCTCATCACCGGCTCGGTGTTCGCGCTGTGCTTCGCCGCCCTGGGGCCGCTCATGATCGGCGCCTCGCTGATCGACGGAGTGCGCACCCGTCGACGCACGAGGCGCAGGGCGACGCAGGAAGAGGCCGCGGACTGGCGTCGCGCCGAGCAGGATCTGCGGAGCCGTCACCGGCGCGAACGCAGCGAGCTGCGGCGCGTGCACCCGGATGCCGCGGCGAACCTTCAGGAGCCGCCGCTGCGTGACCTGCAGCCGGTCGACGAGAAGACGCCGATCGTCATCGGCTCCGGATCCCGGCGCAGTGCACTGCGTGTGACGGGGGAGGAGAACGAGCGGACGCGGGCGTTCCGGGAGCGGGCAGCTCGCCTGGAGGATGCTCCGCTCGTGGTGCCGATGGGGCGGGGTGCGTGCCTACGTGGACCTGAGCCCGTCGTCGCGGCCGCGGCACGCGCGCTGATCGTGCAGCTGTGCCTGCGTCATTCGCCGTCACAGCTCGCGCTCAGCGGAGACGGCATGGAGGCGCTGGGCCTGAGCGGGCTTCCCCATGCCAGGCGCGCTCACCGCGGCGCGTGGCGGCTGGCCGTGACTTTCGGCGAGGGCGATGCGTCCGATGCGTCCGCTCAGCTGAGACTGTGTGCGGACGACGGCGAGGTTCCGGAGGGCGTCACCACAGTCGTCGACATCGTCGATCCCTCACGCGCCCGTCTGCGGACGACCTCGGGCGCCGAGGACATCGCCGTCGAATGCCTCTCTCGCCCGCAAGCGGTCGCGATCGCCGAGATGAGCGTGGCGCGAGAGGGCGAGTCTGTCCGGCTGCCGGATGCCGTCGCGCTCGTCGATCTCGATGCCGCGCCGAGCCCGAACGGCGCCGGTCTCGCGGCGGCGATCGGCCGCACGGAGCGCGGTGATCTGGTGCTGGATCTCGTCGAGGACGGGCCGCATGCGATCGTCACCGGAATGACGGGCTCGGGCAAGAGCGAGCTCCTCGTCACCTGGATCGCGTCGATCGCGCGCTCCCACAGCCCCGAGACCGTGGCGTTCGTGCTCGCCGATTTCAAGGGCGGGACGGCATTCGACCCGCTCCGCGACCTGCCGCACGTGGCCGCTGTCGTGACCGATCTCGACGACGAAGGAGCGCGGCGAGGCGTGGAGAGCCTGACCGCGGAGCTTCGTCGGCGAGAAGCAGTGCTTGCTGACCTCGGGGCGCGCAACATCGCCGAGACGGACGGCCGGCTCGGCCGGCTCGTGATCGTCGTGGACGAGTTCGCGGCGCTGCTGCAGGAGCATCCGGATCTCGCTGTCGTGTTCACCGACATCGCCGCGCGCGGGCGCGCATTGGGCATGCACCTGATCCTCGGCACGCAGCGGGCGGCAGGGGTCATCCGCGACGCACTGGCGACGAACTGCCCGTTGCGCGTGAGCCTGCGCGTTACGGATGCGGCCGACAGCAGGCTCGTCATCGGTTCGGATGATGCCGCGGGCCTCCCCGGCGGTGCAGGATCACGTGGCCTGGCGTTCGTCCGCAGACCGCAGGACTCCGAGGCCGCGGCCACGCGGATCGCGCTCACGGGCGCCAGCGATCTGCGCGTGGCGGGAACCCGGTGGCCGGACGCCGCGGCCCCTCCCAGCCCGTGGCTCCCTCCGTTGCCGAGCCGGCTCCTGTTGGAAGACCTCTCGCGCGGGCACGGCGATGAGCGCACACTGCTCCTCGGGCTCTGCGATGAGCCCGAGCGGCAACGGCAGACGCCGCTCACGCTGCGGGCGGGCGTCGACAGGGGCATCGCGGTCGTCGGCGGCGGCGGGTCGGGTCGCTCGGCGGTACTCCGGCTCCTCGCCGCGCAGTGCGACGACGCGGTGCTGATCCCGGCCGAGCCGGAGTCCGCCTGGGATGTGATCGCCGATCTCGCCGAGGGGCTGGATGCGGCACCGCGCCTGGTGCTGTGCGACGACATCGATCGGCTCGTGTCGGAGCTGCCCGCCGAGCACGGTGTGCTCGTTCTGGAGCGGCTGGAGAAGCTGATCCGCTCTGCCACCGCGCAGGGGTGCACAGTGGTCGTCACGACGGCACGCGTGACGGGGCAGCTCGCCCGTGTCATCGATTCGCTGCCGGTGCGGATGCTGCTGAGGACGAGCACGAAGCTGGAGCACCTCGCCGCGGGAGGAGACAGCGACGGTTATCTCCGCGATCGGCCTCCCGGGCGCGCGCGGGTCGGCGACCGCGAGGTCCAGATCGCCTGGACCGATCATGCACTCGAGACCGCCGCCACGGCGCCGGCAGTGTGGAGGCCCGCAGCAGATGTCGTCGGCGTCGTCGCGACGGGAGTCCGGCGCGTCGTCGAGGCGTTGCGCACCGCGTACCCCGACCGGGAGGTGATTCCGGTCGGCGATCAGTCCGCGTCGATCGAGACGCCGCGGCGGATCATCGTCGGCGACGCCGAGGGCTGGCAGCGGCAGTGGGCGCTGTGGCAGCGGATCCGCGTCGACGGTGAGATGCTCGTGCTCGCCGAATGCCCGACCGAACTGCGCACCCTCGCCGCGTGCCGTGAGCTCCCTCCGTATGCCGAGACGCACAGAGGACGCGCGTGGAGCATCGTGGACGGTCGTGCGCCACGTCGCCTGATCGTGCCGCAGCTCGATCCCGCCACGAGGCGCGTCACGCCCGAGCAGTGAGCGTCAGAGCACCGAGTCCAATGGCTCGGCGTCCAGACCGTGCGCGAGCGCGACCCCTTCGTTGATCACGGCGCCCGCGGCGACGTTCAGGCCGGCGCCGAAGGCGGCATCGGCGCCCAGCGCGCTGCGCCAGCCGTGCGCGGCGATCTTGCGCACGTACGGCAGCGTGGCGTTCGTCAACGCAGACGTCGAGGTGTTGGGCACCGCTCCGGGCATGTTCGCGACGCAGTAGAAGACCGTGTCGTGCACTGCGAACGTCGGATCGGCGTGCGTGGTCGGCCTGGTGTCCTCGAAGCATCCGCCCTGGTCGACGGCGATGTCCACCAACACGCTCCCCGGCCGCATCTGCGCGACCATCTCGTTCGTGACGAGCTTCGGTGCGCGCGCACCGGGGATCAGCACGGAGCCGATCACGAGGTCGGAGTCCAGCACCGCCCTGCGCAGGTCCAGCGGGTTGGATGCCGCAGTCTTCACCCGCCCCGCGAAGTGATCGTCGAGCATCCTGAGCCGCGGGATGTTCGTGTCGAACACGGTGACATCCGCTCCCATGCCGCTGGCGATAACGGCTCCGTTCGCACCGGCGACGCCGCCTCCGATCACGGTCACTCTCGCCGGTCGCGTGCCCGGCACGCCGGACATCAGCAGTCCGAGACCGCCGTTCGAGCGCATGAGCGTGTTCGCGCCGACCAGGGGCGCGAGCCGGCCGGCGACCTCGCTCATGGGGGCGAGCAGCGGAAGGCTGCCGTTCGGGAGCTGCACGGTCTCGTATGCGATCGCCGTGATGCCGTCCGCGATCAGCCGATCGGTGAGCGGTCGGTCCGCGGCCAGGTGGAGGTAGGTGAACAGCGTCAGATCGTCGCGGAAGTGGCCGTACTCGCTCGCGATCGGCTCCTTGACCTTGAGGAGCAGCTCGGCGCGCGCCCAGACCTCCGCCGCGTCATCCAGCAGCGTGGCGCCCGCGTCGGCGTACTCGGCATCCGGCATCGAAGACCCGACGCCGGCGCCGGACTGCACGAAGACCTCGTGACCTGCGGCGACGAGGTCGTGCACTCCCGACGGCGTCAGGGCCACGCGGTACTCGTTGTTCTTGATCTCGGTGGGGACGCTGATCCTCATCGTGATTCCTCTCCGCCCTCTTCATCGAGGGACTGTGCGGCCCCGGGTCAGGGCATCATATGCCGGCGCCGGGACGGATCATCCCGACGTCGCTCCCACCGCCGAGGACGGCGAGGGGAAGTTCTTCGGCCAGCGACGCCACATCCGTGTCGCTGAGAGCTCCGGCGCGCGCCAGGAGCGTCGCCGCGACGATCGTCGCGGCGCGTCCGGCGCCGTCGAGCATCTTCACGGCGACGGTCGCGCCGTTCGGGGCAACCATGACCATGACGCCCTCCGCGCCGCCCTTGGCGAACACCCCGAGCCGCTCGATCGCGATGGTGTCCGGCCGACCGGGACCGTCGATGGTCCAGGGGTTCTCCTTCACGGCGCGCACGAGCGTGCCGGCGACGCGGTGCAGGGCGAAGGGGGAGCGCTCCGAGGCCGTCCCGATGCGGTGCATGCCACGTGCCAGGCCGGTGAGGGTGATCGCGTGCACCGGGGCGCCGCAGCCGTCGACCGAGGTGTGCGCGATCCGCTCGCCGGTCAGTCTCTCGATCACTTCGCGGATGTGCAGCTGCAGCGGATGCGCCGTGTCGAGGTAGCCCTCGGTCGGCCAGCCCGTCGCGACACAGGCACGCAGCATCGCGGCGTGCTTGCCGGAGCAGTTCATGCGGATGCGGGTCGGCCGGCCGTGCTCGCGGACGAGCTCGTCACGCGTGGCGGTGTCGCCCGGCCACGCGGGCGGGCAGGCGAGCGCGTCTTCGGTCAGGCCTCCGCCGGCGAGGACGTCGCGCACGACGTCGGCGTGCCGATCCGTGCCGGCGTGGCTCGCCGACGCGAGTGCGAGCTGCGAGCCTTCGAGGTCGGCACCGGCGGTGATGCACGCGACGGCCTGGAGGGGCTTCAGGCTGGAACGGGGGAGGAACAGGGCGTCGGGATCGCCGAGCCTGCGCACGACCTCGCCGTCCGGGGAGAGCACGATCGCGGCGCCGGCGTGGCGGGATTCGACGAACCCGCTCCGTTCGACGACGGCGAGTTCAACGGCATCCGCGACGGTGAGAGTCTCCAGCACCGCTCCAGCCTATCCGGGGATGCGGCGCGCGGCCGTCTGCGGCATGCGAGACTTCAGCCATGGCTCTCGGAGAACACCACTACGCGCTGACCGCGACCTGGACCGGCGATCTCGGCACGGGGACGAGCGGATACCGCGAGTACGCCAGGGACGTCACGCTGTCGGTCGACGGCAAGCCGGATGTCCTGGCATCCGCAGACAAGCCGTTTCGCGGGGATGCCACGCGCTGGAACCCGGAGGACCTGCTGCTGGCCGCGCTCTCCGAATGCCACCTGCTCTCGTACCTGCACGCCTGCGTCACCGCGGGCGTCGTGGTGGTGTCGTATCGCGATCGCGCCATCGGCGTGATGACGGAGGACGGGCGGAGTGGGGGCGCCTTCACGGACGTGCTGCTGCGCCCTGAGGTCGTCGTCGCCGAGCCGGCGATGATCGAGCGCGCCGAGCAGGCGCACGCGGAGGCGCACCGGATGTGCTTCATCGCGAACTCCGTGAACTTCCCCGTTCGCCACGAGGCCGTGGTGACGACCCGCTGACCCTGGCTTCCTGCTGAGCGCAGTTCAGGCCAGCCGGTCCCTGAGCCTGTGGAAGGGTCAGCGCCGCTCGTGGGGGAGCGCCTGCTTGATCTTCTCGATCGGGCTCTGCGCGGGCGGCTCGTTGTAGACGCCGGCGAGCTCCTGGCCGCTGAGGGCGTGGATGCCGGCCATGATCTCGTCGGTCGCGAGGCGACGCGCCTTGCCGCTGGTCGCGGGGCCGTGCACGGAGACGTCGATCGGCGCACCGAACCGGACCGTAATGCGCTCTTTGGTCGAGGGGAGCTTCGCACCCTTGGGCATCACCTTGTCGGTGCCGATCAGGCCCACCGGAACCACCGGCGCGCCGGTCTGCAGCGCGAGGAACGCGACTCCGGTGCGGCCCTTGTACAGCCGGCCGTCGGTCGAACGGGTGCCCTCGGGGTAGAGCGCGACGGCGAGACCCTCCTCGAGCAGCTGGCGCTGCTGGTCCAGCGCATCGAGCGCCGCCTGGCCGGCACCGCGCCGCACCGGGATCGCGCCGATCGCCTCGAAGAACGACCGCTTGGCGGCGCCGGCGACACCGTGGCCCTCGAAGTACGAGGACTTGGCCAGGAAGTGCACAGGGCGGGGCGCGGCGACGGGGATGGCGATCGAATCGATGAACGACAGGTGGTTGCTGGCGAAGATGACGGGTCCGTGTGCGGGAACCAGGTCGCGGCCCTCGACGTGCGGACGGTAGATGAGACGTGCCAGCGGTCCGATGATGGCGCGCCCCAGCGCATAGGTGAAGCCCGCGCGGCGCGGCGTCGCGCCTTCGTCCGAGGTCTCTACGTCGGGGGTCTCAGAGGTGCCGGACTGCGCAGAGGTCATCGGATCAGGGTACTCCCGGATCCATTCCGTCCGCGGAATGAGCGTCGTTCAGCGGGAGCAAAGGCGAGTGCGACAATATGTACTGGTCCCCGCTCAAGATCCGAGGTTTCACTGTGCGCACACGCTCGCTCATCGCCCTGTCCACTCTCACTGCCGCCACGCTGCTGCTGGCCGGGTGCACGGGGACCGATGGCACGACAGGCGATGACGCTGACGGCGCCCCGACGGATCTGTGCTCCGCTGCGGTCGACTCCGGCACGGCGTCGGACGAGGTCGAGATCGAGGGCGACTTCGGTGCGGCTTCCACCGCCACTTTCGAACTCGGCCAGCAGGTCGACGAAGCGCAGCGCACCGTCCTGAGCGAGGGTGATGGCGACGCGATCGCGGATGGCGACTACGTCAGCTACGCGCTCAGCGCGTTCGACGGCGATTCGGGCGAGCGCCTCGGAGACGCCGGCTACGCCGAGGGCGAGCTTCTTCCCGCTCAGCTGACAGCGGATGCACCGCTCGGCCAGCTCATCGGCTGCGCGACCGTCGGTTCGCGCCTGTCGATCGTGTTCCCGACGACCGAGGACGCGGCGGCCCAGTTCTACATCCTCGATGTGCTCGACGTCGTCCCGACCGCGGCGTGGGGCGAAGAGCAGGCTCCCGCTGACGGCGCGCCGGCCGTCACTCTCGACGACGAGGGCGCCCCCACTGTCGAGATCCCCGAGGGCGATGCGCCGACCGAGATCCAGATCTCGGTGCTCAAGGAGGGTGACGGCATCGCCGTCGAGGACGGCGACACCACGCTGCTCCAGTACCACGGCGTGGGCTGGGAGTCCGGTGAGGTCTTCGACTCGTCGTGGGCCAACGGCGCACCGATCTCGAGCGAGGGCAACGGCTACGTGCCGGGCTTCGTGCAGGCGCTCGCCGGTCAGAAGGTCGGCTCCCAGGTGCTGGTCGTGATCCCTCCGGCTCTCGGATACGGCGAAGGCGAGATCAACGACGAGGACCTCACGGGTCAGACTCTCGTCTTCGTGATCGACATCCTCGCCACGATGCACCCGGCCGCCGCATAGCGCCTCTCGCCGGGGCTTAGGCTGGCGGCATGCGTCGCATCATCGTCCTCGGTTCCACAGGCTCCATCGGCACCCAGGCGGTGGAGGTGATCCGCGCCAACCCCCGCAGGTTCGAGCTCGTCGGCCTCGCGGCCGGCAGCAACGCCGAGCTCATGGCCCAGCAGGCGGAGAAGTTTCAGGTGGAGCACACGGCGCTGGGCGCCGACGAAGCCGAGCAGCTTGTCCGTGACGTCGAGGCGGATGTGGTGCTCAACGCCATCACCGGCTCCATCGGGCTCGGATCGACGCTTGCGGCGCTCAAGGCGGGCCGCACGCTGGCGCTGGCGAACAAGGAGTCGCTGATCGTCGGCGGTCAGCTGGTGAAGTCGGCGGCCGCAGAAGGTCAGATCGTGCCGGTCGACTCGGAGCACTCCGCACTTGCGCAGGCGCTGCGGTCGGGAACGCACGATGAGATCCGGCGCCTGGTGGTGACGGCATCCGGCGGACCGTTCCGCGGACGCGCGCGCGCCCAGATGACCGATGTCACCCCGGCCGAGGCGCTCGCGCACCCGACGTGGGACATGGGACGCGTCGTCACGACGAACTCGGCGACGCTCGTGAACAAGGGGCTCGAGGTCATCGAAGCCCATCTGCTCTTCGACGTGGACTACGACGACATCCAGGTCGTCGTGCACCCGCAGTCGATCGTGCACTCGATGGTCGAGTTCATCGATGGTTCGACCATCGCTCAGGCCTCGCCGCCGGACATGAAGCTGCCGATCTCGCTCGCGCTCGACTGGCCGCATCGCATCGGCGGCGTCGGGCGCCCGCTGGACTGGACGCAGGCGACCAGCTGGGAGTTCGAACCGCTCGACGACGAGGCGTTCCCCTCGGTCGCGCTTGCCAAGAGCGTCGGACGGGCCGGCCGAACGTTCCCCGCCGTCTTCAATGCCGCGAACGAGCAGGCCGTCGACGCCTTCCACGAGGGAAGGCTGCCGTTCCTCGGCATCGTCGATACGATCGCACGCGTCGTGGATGCGCACGAGGCGCCGGACGCGCTGACGGTCGAGTCACTGGCGGACGCCGAGACGTGGGCTCGCGAGACCGCCGACCGGGTCATCGCGTCCAGCTGAACTCGTTTCGACTCGCTGGCGTTCGCTCAACGCGTTTCGTATGCGGATCCTTCGGCTCCTCCGCTCAACGACCCGCGATCTGCGCTCCTCGCTCAACGATCCGTATCGGTGCTTTCTGCGGAGCCTTCGGCTCCTCCGCTCAACGACCCGCGATCTGCCCTCCTCGCTCAACGATCCGTATCGGTGACTTCTGCGGGTCGTTGAGCGAAGGCGCGGAGCGCCGGAGACGAAACGGGCTGAGCGAGCGGAGCGAGTCGAAGCCTCTCCCGCTGCGGCAACCGCTCAGTCGGCGTACGGAACAGGCCAGTGCGGCTCCGGCACCGGCCACCCGGCATCCCGGAGAGCGCGCCGCGCAAGCTCGCGCGCCGAGTACGGCGTGCGGACCCCGCGGATGTCGCGGTAGTCCTGGTGGCCGGGCCCTGCCCACAGGATCGCGTCGCCCTCGTCGACCATTCCGACGGCGGCCACGATCGCCTTCTCCGGCGGCGAGAACTCGTGGATCTCAGCATCCGGTTGCGCGTCGCGCGCGCCGGCGATCAGCGTCGCGCGGATCGACGTCGGATCCTCGAACCGCGGGTGGTGATCGGTGATGACGAGGATGTCGCTGCCCTCCACGGCGGTGCGGCCCATGTCGCGGCGCTTGGTGGCATCGCGGTCGCCGTCGGCGCCGAACAGCATCACCGTGCGTCCGGGTGTGACACGGCGGACGGCGGCGAGGGTCTTCACGAAGGCGTCGGGCGTGTGCCCGAAGTCGACATAGACGGCCGGGCCCCGCTCGCCGGAGACGAGTTCCGTGCGCCCCGGCAGGTACGCGTCGATGCGCCCGTCGCGTGCGAGCGCTCCGGTGATGCGCTCCCACGCGTAGCCGCCCTCGAGCAGCATGACGATCGCCAGAGCGGCGTTCGCCGCCATGTGCGGGCCGATCACGGGGACGACGGTCGTCAGCGTGCGGTCCTGGGGCCCCGTCATCGTGAACCGGGTGCCGCGCTGGCGCTCCTCGTCGATGGTGACGACCCAGTCGGCGCGGGATGCCTCGTCCGCGTCGGCGGCGATCGCCGGGGTCCCCACGGTCACCACGGGCACCTCGGATGCCTCCACGACGTCGGCGCCGAAGGCTGAGTCGAGTGAGATCACCGCGCGGCGGGAGCGGTCGGGGCGGAACAGCGGCAGCTTCGCCTCGAAGTACTCCGTCATGTCGGCGTAGTCGTCGAGGTGGTCGTGCGAGAGGTTGGTGAATCCGGCGACGTCGAAGACGATGCCGTCGACGCGGCGGCGGGAGAGCGCCTGCGCGCTTACCTCGACGGCCACAGCCTCGACGCGGCGTTCGCGCATCAAGGCCAGCAGCGCGTGCGTCTCGTAGGCCTCCGGTGTTGTGAGCCGCGAGATGATGACGTCACCCGCGATGTGCCTCTCGGCGGTGGACGACAGGCCCGTCACGACGCCGAGCTGGCGGAGGATGCCCTCCAGCAGATGCGTGACGCTGGTCTTGCCGTTCGTCCCGGTGGTTCCGAACAGCAGCGGGAGGTCGTCATCCGCTCCGGTGCCGTAGACCCAGGCGCTGAGCGCACCGAGCACGCCGCGCGGGTCGTCCACGATCACGATCGGCAGTCCGGAGTCGGCGGCGATGTCAGCGCCATC
Source organism: Microbacterium abyssi (assembly GCF_015277895.1). Classification (NCBI taxonomy): domain Bacteria; kingdom Bacillati; phylum Actinomycetota; class Actinomycetes; order Micrococcales; family Microbacteriaceae; genus Microbacterium; species Microbacterium abyssi. The sequence goes on from NZ_CP063815.1 coordinate 1,383,378, forward strand.
CTGATCGGTCACGACCGCGACCGCACCCTTTTCGGCCGCTGTCGCGGTGAAGACCGCACCATGCTGATTGACCCCGCGGATCGCGACGAACACGTCGCCGGGGCGGAGGTCGGCAGTGGCGAGGGTGATTCCGGTCAGGATGACGCCATCGAGCTCACCGCGGGTGGCGGTGCCGAATCGGGTGGCGAGGTCCGTCAGGGCCCGCTGTGGCGGAGCGTCCGGACGGAGCACAGGAGGGAGGCTGGGCTGAGTCGACATAGCCCGTCAATGATCTCACGCGCGATCCCCGGGGCGCGTCGAGCAGGTGCCCGGCGCGCCCCGAGGACCGGCGGAGCAGGCGATCAGCGCGTGGAGCGGCGAGAGCCCCTAATCGTGATCACGAGTGCGACGATGCCGGCGAGCAGTCCCGCCGAGCCGAGTGCGATGCCGACGGCGGGCGCGGGATCCGCTGAGCTCTCGGCCGCGGCATCCGGGTGCTCGCCATGACCGGCGTCCGCCCCTGCATCCGCCGTGTCGCTCACGCTGACAACGGGCGCGGGGGAGTCGAGGTCGTGCGGATCCTCGCCGTCCTCGGCGATCTCGACCCACTCGTTCGCTCCGGTCTCGCACTGCTGCTCGACCGGGAACGCGAGGGTCTCAGGGGCGTCCTCGCCGAGCCGCACGGCCATCGTCACCTCGCCGCGCAGATCATGAGGGATCGGCGTGGTGGCGGTGTAGGTGACCGCCGACACGAGGCCGTTGTCTGCGCGCTCCACGGCGACATCCCAGGTCGCATCGACCGTCGGTGCGACAGAGGTGAGGCCATCGGGCATCGTGATGCGCAGCGCCGTGGTGGGGGAGTTCTCGCAGCCGTGCGTGAACGAGAAGGCGAGCACGGCCGACCCCTCAGGGGTGACGGTGTCGGGGCTGACGCCGACGTGCGCCTGGGCTGCGGCGGGAGCCGCGAGCACGAGGCCCGCGGCGAGGGCGGCGACGAGCGCGCCGCGACGGGTTTTCGACATGGTTTCTCCTGTACGTGTGCAGAGTCGTCTCTGCGTGCGGGCGCGTCTGTGGCGCGCGGAATCCGCGGTGGATGTAGGGGTGACACGTGTGCGGCTGATCAGCCGCGGGAGAGATCCGGTGGGCCTCGAAGGGTGACGTCGCCGACGATGATCGTGGAGACGAAGACGCGCGCGGTCCGCGCGATGGATGCCGGCACCGGCCAGCCCGGGAACGGCTGCGGCACGTGCCGGCGCAGCACCGCGCGCGCCCACCGGGCGATCGCGCGGAGCGTGCTCTCGCCACGCCACAGCAGGGCGACGGTCAGCATGCCCGCGAGGAGGTGAGCGGCGAGCATCCCCGCATCCGGCGCGACGCTCTCGCCGAGCGGGCTGAGGACGAGGGTGTGCTGGTGCCCGGTGCTCGCGACGCTCGACGCGACGGTGGCGTTCAGCGCGACGAAGAGCACGTGGAAGACGCTCTGCGACAGCAGGACCGTCGCTGTCAGTCTCGGCAGGCTGAGGCGCCTGCCGACGAGCAGAGCGGCGATCGGCGTGAGGAAGACGCTGAGAGCCGCGATGAGCAGCGGATGCGGTGCGGCACCGCCGCCGATGGTGTGCGAGACCGCGGCGATGATGGTCGCGACCGACGATGCGGCGGACCCACGCAGGAGTCGCAGCTGCCGGGAGGTCACCGCACCAGCCTATGCGGCGGATTCCTAGTTCGCGCGCAGTAGCGTTGGCTCGTGGAAATCCTGCTCTATGCCGTCGGCATCGTGTTCATGCTGATCGGCCTCGGCCTGTCGATCGGGCTGCACGAGATCGGGCATCTCGTCCCGGCGAAGCTGTTCGGCGTGAGAGTGGGACAGTACATGATCGGCTTCGGTCCGCGGATCTGGTCGAAGCGCATCGGCGAGACCGAATACGGCATCAAGGCGCTGCCGGTCGGCGGATTCATCTCCATGTCGGGGATGTATCCGGCATCCGACGGCAAGCCCGTGCGTGGTCTGTTCGGATCCCTCGTGCAGGACGCCCGGTCGGCGAACGACGAGACGATCGCCGAGGGTTCCGAGGAGCGCGTGTTCTACCGGCTGCCGGTCTGGAAGCGGATCATCGTCATGCTCGGCGGCCCCGTGATGAACCTCATCCTCGCAGTCGTGATCTTCACGGTGCTGGCATCCGGGATCGGACTTCAGCAGGGGACGACGACCATCGCGAGCGTCAACGAGTGCGTGGTCCCGGCCGGCACGACGCAGACCGAGTGCGAGCCGGGTGATCCGGCCTCGCCGGCTGCTGAGGCCGGTGTGCTCCCCGGTGACGTGCTCGTCTCGATCGACGGGACGCCGCTGGACGACTTCGCGGAAGCGACGGCGATCGTGCAGGCGTCTCCAGGGCAGACTCTTGAACTGGTGGTCGCCCGCGACGGCGAGGACGTGCGTCTGTCGATCACGCCGATCGCCGCGGAGCGCGCGTTGACGGATGCCGGCGGCCAGCCGCGGCTGGATGCCGACGGCGAGCAGGTCGTCGCAGAGGTCGGCTACGTCGGCATGGGCGCACAGATGGGGTTCATGCCGCAGCCGATCGGCACCGGGGCAGTCATGGCGGGGGACAACGTGGCACGCGTGGCGGAGCTGATCGTGCAGCTGCCCGTGAAGCTCTGGGACGTCGGTTCGTCGCTGGTGACCGGCGCCGACCGCGACCCGGACGGGCCGCTCAGCGTCGTCGGCGTCGGACGTCTGGCAGGCGAAGTCGCCTCGACGGATGCTCCGATCATGAATCGGTTCGTCGTGCTGCTGAGCCTCCTGGGCTCCCTGAACATCGCCCTGTTCGTGTTCAATCTGATTCCGCTGCTGCCGCTGGACGGCGGTCACGTCGTGGTGGCGCTGTGGGACGGCATCCGACGTGCGTGGGCGAAATTGTTCCGCCGCCCGCCGCCCGCACCCGTGGATGCGACCAGGCTCGTGCCGCTGACGGTCGTCGTCGCCGTGCTGCTGATCGCCATGGGAGCGCTGCTGATGATCGCCGACGTCGTGAACCCGGTGAACCTGTTCCAATGACATCGCGCTTCTCCTAGACTGGCGCGATGCTGATCGTCGGATCGATCGTCTTCCGCGTGCGGGACATGGCCGCACAGACCGACTTCTGGACGCGCGCACTCGACTACGAAGTGCGTGAGCCGGTGAAGACGGACTTCGTCGTCTTGCGTGCGCGCGACGGACGAGGGCCCGAAGTTTCGCTCGACGCTCATCACTCCGAACGCGTGCTCCCACCTCGCATGCATCTCGACCTGTACGCCGATGATCAGAGCGCCGAGGTCGACCGGCTCCGGGGGCTCGGCGCACGAGTGATCGAATGGGATGGCCGGCCCGCCGACGCCGACTACATCATCATGGAGGATCCGGAGGGCAATCGCTTCTGCGTCATCGATGCATCCGGCATGGTCGATTGGAACGAGCGTCGAACCGGCTGACCTCAGCGCAGCGCGTGTGTCACCAGACGCTCGAGGGTGCGGATGCCGTCACGCGACAGGATCGACTCGAGATGCCCCTGCACGCTGGCGAAGCCGTCGCCGCGCAGGGCGTAGACGTCTCCGGTACTCGGGTCGGCGGACACGCCGTGCGTCTCCGAGCCGGGGGAGACCCGTGCCGTGAACGTGTTGTAGAACCCGATCGACGCGTCCTCGCCGAACACCGGCACTGTCTTCTGCAGCCCCTGGTGCGGGGCGGCGAGCGGGGCGAGGTTCAGACCGAGCCGGTCCGCCAGGATCTGGTGACTCAAGCACACGGCGAGCAGGGGAGCGCCCTGGTCGAGGCGGCGGCCGACGAGCTCCCGCATGCGGGAGATGCGCTCCGAGGTCGCGTCGCGCGGGTCGCCAGGGCCGGGGCCGGCGACGACCAGTTCGGCCGCGTCGATCTCGGCATCCTGAACCTCGTGCCACGGCACGATTCTCGCGTCGAGGCCGAGGTGGCGCAGTTGGTGCGCCAGCATCGTCGTGAAGCGGTCCTCCGCGTCGACGACCAGCGCCGTGTGACCGGCGAACGGGCCCGTTGATCCATCCTCCTGGGGGTTCAGCCAGAACTCGGCCAGGCGGGAGTTGCGCGAGGCGAGGAGGGCTGAGACCTCGGGATCGTCGGCCAGGGGCGTCTCCGTCGCAGGCTCGTCGGGGTCCGCCTTGATCGCGGCGGTGGTGTCGCGCGGGATCGCTCCGATCGCGCCGAGAACGCCGGCGGCCTTGCCGTGCGTCTCGCTGACCTCGCCGTAAGGGTCGGAGTGGCGCACGAGTGTCGCGCCCACCGGCACGCGAAGCCGGCCGTCCTCGAGATAGACGGTGCGGATGAGGATCGGCGCGTCGACGTCATGTCCGCCCTCGCCGTTCGGGGTGAACAGGGCGGCGACGCCGGAGTAGTATCCGCGCGGCGTCGTCTCGTGCCGGCGGATCACGGCGCAGGCGTTCTGCATCGGAGAGCCTGTGACGGTCGGCGCGAACATCGTCTCGCGGAGGATGTCGCGGGGGTCCAGGCGGCTGCGGCCGCGCAGCATGTACTCGGTGTGGGTGAGGCGCGACATCTGCTTGAGGTGCGGACCGGTGATGCGGCCGCCGTCGGAGCAGACGGCGCTCATCATCTTCAGCTCCTCGTCGACGACCATGAAGAGCTCCTCGGTCTCCTTGGTGGAGGAGAGGAAGTGGATCAGGGTCTCCTTCGTGGCGCCGCCGGCAGGGTGGCGGAAGGTGCCGGAGATCGGATTCATGGTGACGATGCCGTCGCGTGCGACCACGTGGGCTTCGGGGCTGGCGCCGACCGCGATGTGGCCGGGAGTGATGACGGCGAACGTCCAGTAGGCGCCGCGTTCGTGCGTGAGCAGGGCGCGGAACCAGGCGAGCGCGGTGCTGCGCTCCTCGGCATCGACGGTGGCGGTGTAGTCGCGACGGATCACGAAGTTCGCGCCCTCGCCGCGGCCGATCTCGTCGGCGATGACACGGCTGACTACCTCGGCATAGTCCTCATCGCTGATGTCGAAACCGGCATCCGTGAGCGGCACGGTGTGGTCGGGAAGTGCGGCGAGCATCTCCTCGAGCGGGAGATCACGGTGCTGGTCGACGATCAGGCAGCGCAGCGGGGTGCCGTCGTCGGTCGCCTCGAACCCGCGTTCGCGCACCTGGCGGTACGGGACCATGGCGAACACCTCGCGCGGTGTTCCGTCGACTGTGAGCGGGATGTCGGCGAGCAGGTCGACGTCGCGGGTGGCCCCGGTGAGCAGTTCGACGCTCTGTGCGCCGTCGCGTGCGATGAGCACGAAGGATGCGTCGGCATCGTCCACCAGATCGGCGAGCAGGGCTGCGGTATCGGTCATCGATGTCTCCTGTGCAGTGCTCCGGCTCGGGCAAACGAAAAGACCGCCCCGGAGGCGGTCTGGATTCGTGAAATGCGAACGCACCGCCTAGAAGACGGGCCACCAGGTGGTTGTGCGCATGCGCTGAAACTATCACAGTGCGGCATGCCGCGATTGCGCTTCCAGCCCCTGTCGATCTGGGCCGCGTAACCTTGAGATCGTGCCTGCAGTCAATCTTGGGATGCCGAGCGTCCCCGAAGTCCTGAGCCCTCGTCGCAAGTCCCGTCAGATCAGCGTCGGCAAGGTGCTGGTGGGTGGCGACGCGCCCGTCAGCGTGCAGTCGATGACGACCACGAAGACGACCGACATAAACGGGACTCTCCAGCAGATCGCCGAGCTGACGGCTTCCGGCTGCGAGATCGTGCGCGTCGCCGTGCCGCATCAGGACGATGCGGATGCGCTGAAGATCATCGCGATGAAGAGTCAGATCCCGGTGATCGCCGACATCCACTTCCAGCCCCGCTACATCTACACGGCGATCGACGCCGGCTGCGGTGCCGTCCGCGTGAACCCCGGGAACATCCGTGAGTTCGATGGCAACGTCGGCAAGATCGCCGAGGCGGCGAAGGCTGCCGGTGTCTCGCTCCGCATCGGCGTGAACGCAGGTTCGCTCGATAAGCGGATCCTCGCCAAGTACGGGAAGGCCACCGCGGAGGCGCTCGTGGAGAGCGCCGTGTGGGAGGCGTCGCTCTTCGAGGAACATGACTTCCACGACTTCAAGATCTCGGTCAAGCACAACGACCCGATCGTGATGGTCAAGGCGTACCGTCAGCTCGCCGAGCGGGGGGACTGGCCACTGCACCTCGGTGTCACTGAGGCGGGCCCCGCATTCCAGGGCACGATCAAGTCGGCGACGGCTTTCGGCATCCTGCTGTCGGAGGGCATCGGCGACACGATCCGCGTCTCGCTGTCGGCGCCGCCCGCCGAGGAGGTCAAGGTCGGCCACCAGATCCTGCAGTCGCTGAACCTGCGCGAGCGCAAGCTCGAGATCGTTTCGTGCCCGTCGTGCGGTCGTGCGCAGGTGGACGTGTATACGCTCGCGGACAGCGTGACCGAGGGCCTGAAGGACATGACCGTCCCGCTGCGCGTGGCCGTGATGGGCTGCGTCGTCAACGGGCCGGGTGAGGCGCGGGATGCCGACCTCGGTGTGGCATCGGGGAACGGCAAGGGTCAGATCTTCGTCAAGGGCGAGGTCATCAAGACCGTGCCGGAGGCCGACATCGTCCAGACGCTGATCGAGGAGGCGAACCGCATCGCCGACGAGATGGGTCCGGATGCCGCGACCGGCACTGCGCAGGTCATCACCGCGTGATGTCGGCGACACTGGTCACTTTTCCGGACGGCGAGCTGCGCGCAGAGGGCATCGTCTCCGCAGTGCACTCTCATCCCGACGGCGCGGTGTTCGTCGTCGGTCAGACCCCGTTCCACCCGGTCGATCACACCTGGCCGGATCAGCCTGGTGATGCCGGGACGCTCAGCCGTGGTGAGGACTCTGCCACCGTTGTGGAGGCGGTAATGGCCGCCGTCAGCGACGATGACTCGTTCGCCGTCGGCGCGGACATCCCGGTCAAGCGCGGCGCTGAGGGCTGGACCTGGCTGGTCGGGCATCGGCTCGATGCCGCAGAGCCGCCGGCGTGGCTGACACCCGGAGCGGCCGTCACGCTTCACGTCGATGAGTCGCGTCGCGACGGTCTCAGCCGCGGTCACACGGCATGTCACCTCGCTTCGCTGGCGCTCGATCTCGCCGTCGCCGACCTGTGGCGCAAGGATCCCGGCGTCGACGCTCTTGGGAACCCGGACTTCGAGGGGCGGGCGAACCAGACCAGTCGCATCCACGTGGACGGCAGCGTCGACGAGTATCGACTCGGGAAGAGCCTGCGCAAGGCCGGATTCGACACGGAGACGTTCGCATCGACGCTCCCGGAACTCGAGCGGCGCGTCAACGCGCAGCTGGCGACGTGGGTGGCCTCGGGCGCTGCGAGCGGCATCGAGACCGATGGTCCGACGATCATCGACCGGCGGCGCTGGCGCTGCGAGCTGCCCGAGGGGAATGCCGTGATCCCGTGCGGCGGTACGCACGTGAGCTCCTTGAGCGCGTTCGCCTCTATCTCGGTCGCGCTGGAGATGAGTGATCCGCAGACGCTGGTGATGACGACCACGGCGGTGCCGGCAGACTGAGCTGGGAGTCGGGTGCCACAGCCGTTCAGGCAGCTGTTCGGAAACGCTTCGGCGGAGGATCGATTGCAGCCCACGCGTGCTCCAGAGCGAGGCGCGGTTTCAGCGCGGGTCGCGACAGCGCGTCAGAAAGAACCCCAGCCAAGAGCCCGCAACACCTCGCGCGCGGACTCGTCCTCGTTCTGATCGTGCGTCGACACGAAGATGTCGCGGATCTCTTCTAGGTCAGTGCGGCCGGCGTGGTGGTCGACCCAGGAGCGCAGCGATTCCCTCCACTCGTCGGTTGGTTCGCGCTCAGTGACCCTTGCTTTGAGTACGTCGACTGGAGCCGTCAGTTCACAGACGACGAACGACGCCGCGGGGACCGCGGCGCGGAGTTGATCGAGACGTTCGGCGTCCGCAACGACGGTGGGGATGATCACGTGAATGTCGGGCACTTGCGCGTAGTTGGGCCAGATCGCTGCAAGGTTGGCGAGCCAGAAGTCGCGACGGGGAGATGGAAAGACGAGGTTCAATTCATCGACATCGATGACGCCATGAGCCACGCCGCCGGCTCTGAGCAGTTCAGAGATAGTCCGAGCCAGCGTGCTCTTGCCCGACCCGGGGGAGCCGTGCAGGATGAGGACGCTCGCGGAGTTCACCCGACGACGCTACCAAGCGCCGGATCGGAACGCTGCTGCTGAGGGGCCTCGGAAGCAACCCACGGATATCGTCGGTCGAGTGAAGATGCATGCCGACCAGATAGACGTCGACGAGCGCACCGCACGTCGGCTCATCGTCGAGCAGTTCCCGCAGTGGCGGGCAGAGCCTCTGCGCTGGGTCGGCGATCACGGAACCGTGAACGCGATCTTCCGGATCGGTGAGCATCACGCCGCGCGGTTCCCGCTGAATCCGGCAGCCCCGGCAGAAGTCGGGGACATGCTCGTCCGTGAAGCGGCGGCGATGAGCGAACTCGCCGCTGTGTCTCCCGTTCCCACGCCGGTTCCGTTCGCGATCGGCGCTCCGGGCCCCGGATATCCCCTGCCATGGTCGATCCAGACCTGGATCCCGGGCGAGGAGGCGACCCCGGACGCAGCCTCGCACTCACCGGTATTCGCCCGCGACCTCGCACAGCTCGTGCTGTCCCTACGCCGGGCGGACACCGGCGGCAGACCGTTCAGCGGCCGCGGACGCGGAGGTGATCTCCGGGACTCCGACGAGTGGATGGCGACCTGCTTCGAGAAGAGCGAGGGGATGCTGCCGGTGCCAGAACTGCGCGATATGTGGGCCCGCATGCGGGAGCTTCCCGACGCGAGCGGTCTCGCCATGACACATGGCGACCTGATTCCAGGAAACCTCGTGCTCGACGGCGACCGGCTCGCGGGGGTCCTCGACGGCGGCGGCTTCGGCCCGGCCGACCCATCGCTCGACCTCGTGGCGGCGTGGCATCTGCTGGATGCCGACGCGCGCACCGTGTTCCGCGAAGAGCTGGACGCCGACGACCTGGAATGGAACCGAGGTGCCGCATGGGCTCTCCAGCAGGCGATGGGCCTCGTCTGGTACTACGTCGAGTCCAACCCTCCGATGAGCGCGCTCGGACGCAACACCCTGCGCAGGCTTCTCGTCGCCGACGATCTCAGGGAGCGATGAAGCGGATGCTGGAAATGCAGACGCTCACGGAGTCCGACTGGCGCGCGTGGCGCAGCCTGCGCCTGCGTGCGCTGCAGGACGCGCCGTTCGCGTTCGGCTCGCGTTATGAGGATTGGAAGAATGCTCCGGAAGAGCGGTGGCGTCAGCGATTGCGGAATTCCGGGATGCTGAACGTCATCGCTCTCCGGGACGGCATCCCCGCCGGCATGGTGGGCGGGATGCAGGGGGAGCGGATCGAGCTGATCTCGATGTGGGTCGCGCCGGAGGCACGCGGTCACGGTGTCGGAGACGCGCTCATCTCGGCTGTCGAAGCATGGGCTATTCCACAGGCGACAGAGTTGTGGCTCGCCGTCGTGCCGACCAACAGCGCAGCTGTCACGGCGTACGTCCGCAACGGCTTCGAGCACGTCGACGAGCCCGGCGATCCACTTCCGGAGGACAGAGGCCGCGAACTGCTCATGCGCAAGCGCCTCGGCTGACCGGACACCCCCCGCTCAACGCGGGATCACTGACGCCCGTCCTCAGAACGCAGCAAGTGCCTCGGCCAGCATCCGATGCCCTTGCGCCTCGAACTCCTCGTCACCGACCTGGAAGGCCCAGCACGCCGTGCCGACAGCTTCCTGCAGGCGCGCGAATCGCCAGTGGTCCGCGTCCCGGGGATCCTCGCCATAACCGTTGAAGAACGCCGTCTCCAGCTCCGGCTGTCCGCGCCACTGCTGGGCTGCGAGGCGAGTCAGATCCGTTGCGGCGGGACGGAATCCGAATCGGCCGAAGTCGATCACGCGCACGACGTCGCCGTCGGTCAGCCAGTTGCGGGGCTGCCAGTCGCCGTGAGCGGGTACGACCGCGGCCGGCGTGGTCGGCGATGAATGCAAGATGTGCCGAGTCTCGGACGCGGTATCCGCATCCACGCGATTCGGCTGGTCGAGCCAGGACAATGCCCGATCCCTCGTGCGTGTCCAGTAACCCGCATCCTCCCGCGTCTCCTGGCGATGCAACTCGCGCAGCAGCGCACCGGCGCGGTTGTATGTGTCGGACTGCTGTTCCGCATCCGTACCCTCTACCAATCGGCCCGGCAGGTGATCGAGGATCATCACCCTCAGTGACGCATCGCCATCTCGCAGTCGCGCGGCGTGTCCGGTGTCGACGAGCGCGCGAGTGTACTTCGGGTGCGCCGAGAGCTCGCGTTCGATGTGATGGTTGCTGGCACCGCCGGCCTTCACCACGGCATCGCCCGCGGTGGAACGCACGTGCAGCACGATCGATTCGACCACGTTCCAAGACATGTCGCGCACCGAATCCGGTTCACCCAATCGCGCATGAACCCAGTTCTGTTGCTCAGGCGAGAGGCGGTCCAATGCGCTCACAGCGCGAACTCCACTTCGCCCTTCGCGATGTCGACCCGCACGACCTTCAGCAGGACGGCTTCGCCCGGCTGCGTGCCCGCGGGTACGGGCGAGGACGCCGTCACCGCCGGATCGGCGAGCTGAACGTTCGCGCGCTCGCCGCCGTTTCGAACCTCGATCACCGTCGCCTCGATGACCGTGCCGACAAGCGGCCGCATCAGCGCCGCCTCCACCCGGTTGACCGTGTCGGCGTTCAGCCGCGATGCCCGCTGACTCGACGCCTGCATGAGCTCGGGCAACTCATCGAGGGAATCGCGAGCCCACGCGGGGACGCCCGAGCCGTCGGAGATCCCGAGGCAGATCGCCAGTACCCACCGGTCGACGAGCCGCCGCAGAGGAGCGGTCGCGTGCGCGTACGGTGCGGCGATCGCCGCCTGCTCGATCTCCGCAGGCACGACTCCGTGGAACGTCACGTACCCCGCCCCGCGAAACAGCGATGCGGCGGCCTCCAGTACGGGCAGCGCAAGCGGATCCGCGCGATCGAGGCTCCGCAGATACTCCCCGTACTCGCCGGTGGTCCACGGCCGACCGAGCGCCTCGGTCTGATGCCGGAAGGCCTCGAACGCCGCGGCATCCGGCTCGGGCATCGTCCGCAGCACGCCCACCTTCGCCTCCAGCATCAGCGACGCCGCCGCCATGCCCGTCATCAGGGAGAGCTGCGCGTTCCAGTCCTCGATCGGCAGGGGAGTGCGCCGTACGAGACCGTACGTCCCGTCCTCGCGCTGCACGACCTCCTCGTCGGGCATGTTCAGGCTCGCACCTCCGCGCTCCCGCTCCTTCTTCAGTCGCAGCGCGCCGATCACCGGCAGCAGCGATGCCGGCGACTCCTCACCGGCATCCAGCGCGCGCTGTGCGCTCTCGTAGTCGAGCTGCGCGCGCGAGCGGATCAGCGCCCGTTCGAGACGGAAGCCCTCCACGTCACCCGATGCGGACAGCGCGAAGGTCCACACCAGCGCCGGACGATCCTCGCCGGGCAGCAGCGACGCGCGCCCCTCGCTCAGCTCCCGCGGATGCAGCGGGATCGATCCGTCCGCCGCATACAGCGTCTGCCCGCGCGCTCGTGCCGCGGCATCCAGCGCTCCGCCCGGAGCCACGAACGCCGGGACGTCTGCGATCGCGTACCGCACCTCGAAGCCGTCACCGTTGCGGGCGAGGTGGAAAGCCTGATCGAGATCCCTCGACCCCAGCGGATCCAGCGTCGCGAACGGGACATCGCGCAGATCGAGACCGGGCAGGGGCGGCGTGACGTCGGATGCCTCGGCGATCGCCTCCGGCGGGAACCCGACCGGCGCGTCCAGCGAAACCCGAAGCGCGGCAAGCGCCTCGGCGAGCCCGCTCTGCGCGGCGGACGGGGCGACATGTGATCGACGCTGAGGCATGCCACCACCCTAATTCCGGCCCCTGACCGCCATGAAGGGATTAGCGTGAAGCCATGACCGCTGCAGAGAAGGCACAGAAGCTCCGTTCGCTCTACGACGCCCCGGAGATCCTCCGCGTCGTCAACATCTGGGACGTCGTCTCGGCCAAGGCCGTCGCCGACCTCCCCGAGACCACCGCGCTCGCAACTGCTGGCCACTCCATCGCCGCCACCTTCGGCTACGCCGACGGCGAGATCCCTCGCGAGCTCATGATCGACATGGTCGGGCGGATCGCGGCATCCACCGAGCTGCCCGTGAGCGCCGACCTCGATGACGGATACGGCGATGCGGGGGAGACCACCCGCCTCGCGATCGGCGCGGGCATCGTCGGCGCCAACGTCGAGGATCGCCTGAAGCCGCTCGCCGAATCCGTCGCGGTCATGGAGGCGATCGTCAAGGCCGGCGAAGCAGAGGGCGTGCCGTTCGCCCTCAACGCCCGCACCGACGCATTCGTCCGCGCGGGCGACCGCCCGATCGAGGAGAGCGTCAAGGATGCCATCGAACGAGGCCGTGCGTTCCTGGATGCCGGCGCGACCTGCGTGTTCGTGCCCGGCATCCTGAACGCCGACGTCACCGCGCAGCTCGTGGAGGGCATCGGCCGGGGAAGGATCAGCGTGATCGGCCTGCCCGGGGCGCTCGCGGCCGCAGAGTACGAAGCGCTCGGCGTCGCCCGCATCTCCTACGGTCCGATGATCCAGCGCGTCGCTCTCACTGCCCTGCAGGATGTCGCGACGAGCCTGTACGCCGACGGCGTCATCCCCGAGGGGACACGCGCGCTGAACTGACCGCGGAGGCGTCACTAGACTTGACGCGTGGTCACACGTCTCTCGAAGTTCTTCCTCCGCACGCTCCGCGAAGACCCGGCAGGTGCCGAGGTCAAAAGCCACCGGCTGCTCATCCGCGCCGGGTACATCCGGCCGCAGGCGGCCGGCATCTTCGCATGGTTGCCGCTGGGACTGAAGGTCAAGGGGAAGATCGAGACGGTCATCCGCGAGGAGATGGCCGCGGCCGGCGCGCAGGAGGTGCACTTCCCGGCGCTCATGCCCCGTGAGGCCTACCAGGCGACCGGTCGCTGGGACGAGTACGGGGACCTGCTGTTCCGCCTGCAGGACCGCAAGGGCGGCGACTACCTGCTCGCCCCGACACACGAGGAGGCGTTCACGCTGCTCGTCAAAGACCTCTACTCGTCGTACAAGGACCTGCCGCTGACGATCTTCCAGATTCAGGACAAGTACCGCGACGAGGCGCGCCCGCGCGCCGGCCTCCTCCGCGGCCGCGAGTTCACGATGAAGGACGCGTACTCGTTCGACGCATCCGACGCAGGTCTCGATGTCAGCTACATGGCCCAGCGCGACGCATACGAACGCATCTTCCAGCGCCTGGGCCTCGAGTACGCGATCGTACAGGCGGATGCCGGCGCGATGGGCGGGTCGCGCTCGGAGGAGTTCCTGCACCCGACCCCCGTCGGCGAGGACACCTTCGTGCGCAGCGAGGGCGGCTACGCCGCCAACGTCGAGGCCTTCACGACCGCGGTTCCGGATGCCGTTCCCTTCGACGACGCGCCTTCGGCTGTCGTCTTCGACTCTCCGGACACCCCGACCATCGAGACGCTCGTCGCGCACTCGAACTCGGTGCTCGACCGTGAGGTCACCGCGGCCGACACGCTGAAGAACGTCGTGCTGGCGCTCACGCACCTGGACGGCACCCGCGAGCTCGTCGTCGTCGGCATCCCCGGCGACCGCGAGGTCGACGACAAGCGTGCCGAGGTCGCCTTCGCGCCCGCCGAGGTGTCCACCGCGACGCCGGAGGACTTCGAAGCCAACCCGCTGCTGGTCAAGGGCTACATCGGCCCGTGGTCGCCCACCGGCGCCGTCCTCGGCGAGGAATCCGCCACCGGTATCCGCTACCTGGTCGATCCCCGCGTCTCCGAGGGCACCAGCTGGATCACCGGCGCCAACCTCGATCAGAAGCACGCGCACTCGGTGGTGGCGGGTCGCGACTTCGTTGCCGACGGCATCATCGAGATCGCGAACGTCCGCGACGGCGATCCCGCCCCGGACGGCTCCGGCCCCGTCTCGCTCGCACGCGGCATGGAGATCGGTCACGTCTTCCAGCTCGGCCGCAAGTACGCCGAGGCGCTCGGACTCAAGGTCCTCGACGAGAACGGCAAGCTCGTCACGGTGACCATGGGCTCGTACGGCATCGGCGTCACCCGCATCCTCGCGATCATCGCCGAGCTCAACAACGACGAGAAGGGCCTCATCTGGCCGGCATCCGTCTCGCCCTTCGACGTGCACGTCGTCGCAGCAGGACGCGACCAGGTCGCCTTCGACGTCGCGGAGCAGGCATCGGCCGACCTCGAGGCCGCCGGACTCGACGTGCTCTACGACGACCGCCCGAAGGTGTCGCCCGGCGTGAAGTTCGGCGACGCCGAGCTCGTCGGCGTCCCCCGGGTGCTCGTCGTCGGGCGGGGAGCCGCCGAAGGCCAGGTCGAGCTCTGGGACCGCCGCACGGGGGAGCGCGACAGCATGTCGCTGGTCGAGGCGATCGAACGACTGACGCGCTGATCATGACCGACGCGCAGCGCGACGAGCAGACAGCCGCGATCGAGCGGATCGTCGCCGAGTCCGGAATCGTTGCGAACCGCTCGCTGATCCGGCGGATCCTGCGCACGGGCATCCATCTCGGCGAAGACGGCACGGACCGGTTGAACCTGAAGATCGCCTCCGCCGCGCTTGCCGAGATGCGCGATGCGTTCCGCCTGTTCCAGCCCTACGCGGACGTCCCCAAGGTCACGGTCTTCGGTTCGGCGCGCACCAGGCAGGACGACCCGCTCTACGACCAGGCGCGATCCGTCGCAGAGGTGCTCGCCGAACGCGGGTGGATGGTCGTCACCGGCGCCGGTCCTGGAATCATGCAGGCCGCCGCAGAAGGGGCGGGAGAGAAGATGGCGCTCGGCGTGTCGATCCGCCTGCCCTTCGAGGAGAAGCCCAGCGCGGTCGTCGCGGATGAGACGCACTCCGTGGAGATGAAGTACTTCTTCACGCGCAAGCTCATGCTCGTGAAGGAATCGACCGGCTTCATCTGCCTGCCCGGCGGCTTCGGCACGCTCGACGAGATGTTCGAGCTGCTCACGCTGCAGCAGACCGGCAAGGCGGAGCCGATGCCGGTCGTCCTGCTCGACGAGCCGGGCGGCACGTTCTGGCGCGGGCTGGAGCGCTTCGTCGTCGACACGCTGATCCCTGCCGGAGTCATCTCGCCGGATGACTTCGACCGCGTGCTCGTGACGGATTCCGCCGAGGAGGCGGTCGCCGAGATCACCGGGTTCTGGATCAACTACGACTCGCTGCGCTGGGTCGATGACGTCCTCATCCTGCGCCTGAAGCACCGGCCGACCGAGGTGGAGGTCGAGCACCTCAACGAGGAGTTCGCCTCGATCATCGCCGAAGGCCGCATCGAGCTCGTGGCCGCGCAGCCCGTCGAGCTCGCCGACAACGACCGCGTCGACCTGCCGCGGCTCGGGCTCCGACTCGGCCAGCGCGAGGTCGGCGGACTCTACCGCCTCATCGACGCGATCAACGCACTCGACTCCGCGCGCTGACAGCCGTCCCGCGGAGCGGGTATCGTTGTACGGATGCCGCGCGTGCAGGATGCCGCGGCGAAGAGCTGAATACGGAGACCGTCATGGACATTGAACTCGGGCTGCTGCGCGGAATCGAGAAGGAGAAGGCGATCCCCTTCGACGAACTCGTCGCAATCATCGAGCAGGCCATCCTGACCGCCTACGGCAAGCACGTCTCCGCGGATGGTGCGGTGCCCCAGGGAGTGCGCGTCGAACTCGACCGCAAGACGGGGCACGTCGCCGTCCTCCAGCCCGTCACGGATGACGAGGGCGCCGTGATCGGCGAAGAGGATGCCACCCCTGACGACTTCGGCCGCATCGCGGCGTTCGCCGCCAAGCAGGTCATCAGCCAGCGTCTTCGCGACATCGCCGACGATGCGGTGCTCGGCGAGTTCCGCGGTAAAGAGGGCGACATCGTCGCCGGCGTCATCCAGCAGGGGCCCAACCCGCGGATGATCCACGTCGACCTCGGCAGCGTCGAGGCGATCCTGCCGCCGGAGGAGCAGGTCCCCGGCGAGGAATACACCCACGGCTCGCGTCTGCGCGTATATGTCACCAGCGTCGCGAAGGGCCTCAAAGGGCCGCAGATCACCGTCTCGCGCACCCATCCTGGACTCGTGCGCAAGCTGTTCGCGCTCGAGGTCCCCGAGATCGCCGCGGGTCTGGTCGAGATCGTGTCGCTGGCCCGTGAGGCCGGACACCGCACGAAGATCGCGGTGAAGGCGAACGACCCGTCGATCAACGCCAAGGGCGCCTGCATCGGGGAACTCGGACGCCGTGTGCGCGCAGTGACCGAGGAGCTCGCCGGCGAGAAGATCGACATCGTCGACCACGACGCCGACCTCGCGACCTTCGTCGCGCACGCGCTCTCGCCCGCCAAGGTCACCAGCGCATTCGTGCTGGATGCCGGCACCAAAGCCGTCCGCGCCCTCGTGCCGGACTACCAGCTGTCGCTCGCGATCGGCAAGGAGGGCCAGAACGCCCGTCTCGCCGCGAAGCTCACAGGGGCGAAGATCGACATCCAGCCCGACAGCATTCTTGACGAGTAGCGGATCAATGCGGCAGGGCCGCGTTGATGCGCTACTGATCAAGATTGAGCGAGACGGCGCGGCCGTCGAGTCGAAATCTCCCACTCCGCGGAGGTGTAGGATGGATCCAGTACGAACATGCGTCGGCTGTCGCATGCGTGCTTCCCGATCCGCTCTTCTCAGAGTGGTGGCTGACCACGACGTCCTCGTCTTCGATGAGCGCGCCGTGATGCCGGGGAGGGGCGCGTGGGTGCATCCGACACGGGAGTGCCTGGAATACGCCATCCGGCGGCGGGCCTTCGCACGAGCACTACGTGTGTCGCAGTCCATCGGGTTTCCCGAGGAGGAAGACATGCAGACCATCGAACAGCATTTTCCGAAGAACAAAGGCTGAACGGCTATGGAAACAAAGTGAACGGCTCGAAATGAGACCCGTCCGCGACTAGTGGTCTGCCCTGTCTGGGCAGACCGACCCAGACAGGAGAATTGTGGCTGCCAAACCACGTGTACACGAGATCGCCGCTGAACTCGGCGTCGACAGCAAGATCGCACTTGCGAAGCTGAAGGAACTCGGGGAGTTCGTCAAGAGCCCCTCTTCGACGATCGAGCCGCCCGTGGCTCGCAAACTCCGTGCCGCCATCGAGGCGGACGGTGCGATCAAGCCCAAGACCGAGGACAAGCCTGCCGCCGCGAAGTCGGCCGCAGCAAAGCCCGGCCCCAAGGCGCCGACACCCGGCCCGAAGCCCGGCCCGAAGCCTGCCCCGGAGGAGAAGCCGGCCGCCGAAGCGCCCGCAGCGCCTGAGGCACCCTCCGCCCCCAGCACCCCTGCGCCGAGCGCAGCTGCCCCGTCGGCGGACGGTGGAGCACCGAAGCCCGGCGCACCGCGTCCGGGCAACAACCCGTTCTCGTCCGCGCAAGGCATGGGCCAGCGTCCCGCGGGCCCCCGCCCCGGCAACAACCCCTTCGCGTCCGCGCAGGGCATGGGCCAGCGTCCGACGCCGGGCAACATTCCGCGCCCGCAGGCGCCCCGTCCCGGCGCACCACGTCCGGGTGCACCTCGTCCCGGCTCGCCCCGTCCCGGCGCCCCGCGTGGCGGTCAGGGTGGTCGTCCCGGCGCACCGTTCCAGCAGCGCTCCGGTGGTCCCGGTCGTCCCGGTGGCGGTCCCGGTGCCGGTGGACCCGGAGCCCGTCCCGGTGGCGGCTTCGCGGGTCGTCCCGGTGGCGGCGGTGGCCGTGGCCGTGGACCCGGCGGTGGTACGGCCGGTGCCTTCGGAAAGGGAGGCGGCAAGTCCAAGCAGCGCAAGTCGCGTAGGGCGAAGCGGCAGGAATTCGAGATGCGGGATGCCCCGGTCGTCGGTGGCGTCAACGTCACCCGCGGCAACGGGGAGACCATCCGCATGCGTCGCGGCGCGTCGATCGCTGACTTCGCGGACAAGATCGAGACGCTGACCGGCTACACGGTTCAGCCCGGAACCCTCGTCACGATCCTCTTCAACCTCGGCGAGATGGCCACGGCCACCGAGTCGCTGGACGAGGCGACCTTCGAGGTGCTCGGTGAAGAGCTCGGCTACAAGATCCAGATGGTCTCGCCAGAAGACGAGGACAAGGAGCTCCTCGAGGGCTTCGGTCTCGACCTCGAGAAGGAGCTGGAGGCGGAGAGCGAGGACGACCTCGAGATCCGTCCTCCCGTCGTCACCGTCATGGGTCACGTCGACCACGGTAAAACCCGTCTTCTCGACGCGATCCGTCAGACCAACGTCATCGAGGGTGAGGCCGGAGGCATCACCCAGCACATCGGCGCCTATCAGGTCTGGACAGAGCACGAAGAGATCGAACGCGCCATCACCTTCATCGACACCCCTGGTCACGAGGCGTTCACCGCCATGCGTGCCCGTGGTGCGCAGGTCACCGACCTCGCGATCCTCGTGGTCGCAGCCGATGACGGCATCATGCCGCAGACGGTCGAGGCGCTGAACCACGCCCAGGCGGCGAACGTGCCGATCGTGGTCGCGGTAAACAAGGTCGACAAGCCCGAGGCCAACCCGGCGAAGGTGCGTCAGCAGCTCACCGAGTACGGTCTGGTCGCCGAGGAGTACGGCGGGGACGTCATGTTCGTCGACGTCTCGGCCCGCCAGGGCACCGGAATCCAGGAGCTTCTGGACGCCGTGCTGCTCGTGGCCGATGCAGGTCTTGACCTGACCGCGAACCCGAACAAGTCCGCTCGCGGTGTCGCCATCGAGGCGAAGCTCGACAAGGGTCGCGGTTCGGTCGCCACGGTGCTCATCCAGTCCGGAACCCTGCGCGTCGGTGACTCGATCGTGGCAGGCACCGCCTTCGGCCGTGTTCGCGCCATGCTCGATGAGAACGGCGACGCTGTCGAAGAGGCGGCTCCGTCCCGTCCGGTGCAGGTGCAGGGTCTGAACTCGGTGCCGCGTGCCGGCGACGTCTTCATCGTCACCGAGGAAGACCGCATGGCGCGTCAGATCGCTGAGAAGCGTGAAGCCGTCCAGCGCAACGCACTGCTGGCCAAGGCCCGCAAGCGCATCTCGCTCGAGGACTTCACCCGCGCTCTCGAAGAGGGCAAGGTCGAGACGCTCAACCTCATCATCAAGGGCGACGTGTCCGGTGCCGTCGAGGCGCTGGAGGAGTCGCTCCTCAAGATCGAGGTCGACGATTCCGTGCAGCTGCGCATCATCCACCGCGGGGTCGGCGCGATCACCGAGTCGGATGTGAACCTGGCGACGATCGACAACGCGATCATCGTGGGCTTCAACGTCCGCCCCGACACCAAGGCCCGCGAGGCTGCGGCACGCGAGGGCGTGGATGTCCGGTTCTACTCGGTCATCTATGCCGCGATCGACGAGATCGAGAACTCGCTCAAGGGCATGCTCAAGCCGGAGTTCGAAGAGGTCCAGTCGGGTGTCGCCGAGATCCGCGAGGTGTTCCGCTCCTCGAAGTTCGGCAACATCGCCGGTGTCATCGTTCGCTCGGGCACGATCACCCGAAACGCCAAGGCTCGCGTCATCCGCGACGGTGTCGTCCTGGCCGATGGCCTCGCCATCGAGTCGCTGCGTCGCTTCAAGGATGACGTCACCGAGGTCCGTACGGACTTCGAGGCCGGTATCGGCCTCGGCAAGTACAACGACATCCAGGTCGGCGACGAGATCGAGACCACCGAGATGGTGGAGAAGCCTCGCGGCTGATCCGATCGATCGTGAGGGGCGCCTGCGGGCGCCCCTCATTCGTCACAGAGGAGAAGGAAATGGCTGGAGAACGACAGGCACGTCTGGCGGATCGCATCCGCGTCATCCTGGCCGAGCGCCTGGAGAAGGGACTGCGCGATCCGCGTCTCGGATTCGTCACCATCACCGACGTCCGGGTCTCGGGCGACCTGCAGCACGCCTCCGCCTTCTACACCGTGCTGGGCACGGAGGAGGAGCGCGTCGCCAGTGGTGCAGCCCTCGCCTCCGCGACCGGCATGCTGCGAAGTGAGGTGGGACGCCAGCTCAGCACCCGCCTCGTGCCGACCCTGGAGTTCATCCCCGATGCGCTCCCCGAGAATGCCGACAACATCAGCGCCCTGCTGCGTCAGGCGCAGGAGCGCGACGCCGAGGTGGCGAAGCTCGCATCGTCCGCGAAGCACGCAGGCGACGCCGACCCGTACCGCGCTGAGCTTTCAGAGGACGAGGAGCACTAGACGCTGGCGTCTAGCGGCGGCGCGCCCGCCTTGATAACGTGAGCGGCACTGCTGGCGCGCCGGCGGTCGACGATCGCGGTATTCGGGGGGATACGGGCTTGTGACGAGCGCTTGGCGGCAGGATCCGCACATCTGGTTGCTTCCTGCGCTGGAATGCGAACCCGTCACCGAGATCGCCGCAGACCTGCTCGCGAGCCGCCTGACCACCGCACCGCAGGTGATCGGCACGCTGCTGCGCCGGCTGGACGGCGATCCGGCCACCGTGCGCGAGACCTGCGTGGCACTGAGTCCCGCGCAGCGCACCGGCCAGCGCATGCTGCCACGGTTGCTGCCGCTCGTGCCGTCGATCTCAGCGCGGTTCGATGGCCTCGTGCTCGATCCGGACGACAGACTCACGCTTCTCATGGTGGGACTGAGCGTCGACGACAGTGCCGAGGTGCTGATGCGCGCGACCGGTCTGGCACCCGAAGAGCTTCTGGCCGGCCGGCTGAGCGCACTCCTCGCTGCATCGCACGGCCGCTTCACTCTCGGCGACCGGAGAGCGGCGATCTGGGTGCAGCACACCGCGACCGCCCTCGAGATCGCGTACGCGCACGGACTGCTCGAGCGGGCTCATCGAGATAGGGGCGACGACGATGCGGCCGATTGGCATCGAGCCTGCGGAGCACTGCAGCGCATCCCTGACATCGCTGCGCCGCTGATCGACATGGTCGGTGCGCTGTCCGAGGCCGGTGACGCGCATCGAGCCTTCGCTGTCGCCTCGGAGGCCGCCGCTCACGCCGAGGGCGCGCAGCTCGGCAGGGCGCGAGCGGCCGCGGGAGCCGCAGCGATGAGCGCCGGGTGCTTCGAAGACGCCGCCGAATGGCTCGGTGCTCTGCTCCCGAACACCGACGAGGCCGTCCGCGCGAAGGCCCTCGGCTCCGCGGTCGTCGCCGAGACGAACATGCACGGGATGATCGCGATGATCGACCCCGCCGAGCACCGCCCGCGGGCTGCGGATCCCGACCGGTGGCGCGCCTGGGCACGCACCGCGGGCGTCGCGGCCGTCACGTGCGCGGAACGAGGCGCTTCGCCGGAGATGCGCGCATGGCTGACCGAGCTCCGCGAGGCGGACGCGCGCGCAGAAGCGGACGGCGCCGTGCGCGATGCGGCCGTGGCGCTGTGCTGGATGCTGACCGGCGAGGCCGATGCGGTCGAACCCTGCTCGTGCGGGCCGTTCTCCGGCGCAATGGTCGGGGCACTGCACGCGGCGGTGGGCGGCGACATCGACGACGGACTCGGCATCCTCGCCCGCGCGCAGGCGAGGACCACCGACGAGGACGATCCGCTGGTCGCCGACCTCGAGCGCAGTCCGCTGGTCGACGCCTATCTGGTCGTCACTGAGGCGCTCCTGCGATTCTGGCGCGGCGACGTCGACACGGCGCGGGAACTGCTGACTGCGGCATCCATCGACCTCCCGGTCGGCGTGCCGTTCGCCGGTCTCGGGGCTGTCCTCGCTCAGCGCCTGGACATCGCCGTGCGTGGCGCGCCGGGTGCACTGGCACGATCGCTCGCAGCGACGCTCCCCGGGGGCATCCGGATCGATCGGCTCGTGGACAGCGGGCTGAGCGCCTATCTCGGCGGCGCACCGGAGCAGGCAGCGATCGACGTGACGCTATGGCACGATCGTGGCGCACCGGAACCGGCACTGGGCGTGCCGGGACTGGAGGAAGTCGGGCCGGTCGTCCAGCGGCCGCGCGTCGAACCGCCCGAGACGCGCGAGGCAAGGCGGCTCCTGCATCGCATCCGCACGCTCCCCGAATCATCGTGGCGGCGCGAGCATGATGAGATCGCGGAGGCCGGTCGCCGCCTGAGCTCACCGTTCGATCGCGCACGCGTGGAGGCGCTGCTGGGTTCGACGTGCATCGCGCGGGGCGATGCGTCGGCGGGGCGCCGTCATCTGCGCGCGGCGAGCCGGCTGTTCGAGGACGCCGGAGCGCTCGCCTGGAAGGACGCCGCCGAGGCAAGGCTCTCGAGGCTGATGGTCGCGCTGTCCGCGCACAGCGACCCGGTGACCGAGCCGATCGCGGTCATCCGCGACACCGATCCGCTCGCGGCCAGTCGTGTCGCCTGGGAGACGCTTCTCACGGAACGCGAGATCGAGGTGGCGATGCGGGTGGCAT
This sequence comes from Microbacterium abyssi, assembly GCF_015277895.1. NCBI lineage: Bacteria > Bacillati > Actinomycetota > Actinomycetes > Micrococcales > Microbacteriaceae > Microbacterium > Microbacterium abyssi. Next base: position 1,405,884 of record NZ_CP063815.1, read on the forward strand.
CCGGCGGCGAGAATCGCGAGATCGCGATCGACCTCGACGTCTCGGTGCGCACCGTCGAGGTTCATGTCGGCCGCCTCTTCGACAAGCTCGGCGTCCGCAATCGCGTCGAGCTGGCGGTGCTGGCGCACCGGACCGGCCGGGCCTTCTGACGCTCCTGGGTCACCGGGGGAGGCGGAGGAGCCCGTCGACGGATTCGACGAGACCGTCGACGATCAGCGAGTCGATCGCACGGTCGCGCTGCCCGGCATCCGCCCAGTCGGGGATCACCGCATCTGCAGGCACCTCGCTGCCGGCGGCATCCCGCAGCACCTTGAGCACGGCGCCGCGCGCTTGACGATCCGAGCCCTCGTAGCGGGCCTGCCGCCGGCGGTCATCGCCCGTGTCGGGGCGTCCGGCGGCGACCCAGGCGCAGACATCCACGATCGGGCAGCGTTCGCAGCGCGGCGCGCGTGACGTGCACACCACGGCGCCGAGCTCCATCGCGGCGGCGTTGAACACGGCCGAGTCGGCATCCGCCTCGGGGAGCAGGGCCTCCATGACCGCCAGGTCGCGTCGGGCCGCCGGGCCCGGCTGCGACCTGCCCTCCAGCGCGCGAGCGAGCACACGACGCGTGTTGGTGTCGACCACGGGATGCCGGTCCTCGAATGCGAACGTCGCGACAGCGCGAGCGGTGTAGTCGCCGATTCCGGACAGCGCCAGCAACGCGTCGATGTCGCGCGGCACCGCACCATCGTGACGTTCGGTGATCTCGATCGCCGCCCGATGCAGCCAGAGCGCACGTCGCGGGTAACCGAGATTCGCCCACTGCTGCACAACGTCCGCGGGCGTCGCGCGCGACATCGACGACGGCGTCGGCCAGCGCTCCAGCCACGCCTCGAGGTGCGGGATGACGCGCGTCACCGGTGTCTGCTGGAGCATGAACTCGCTCACCAGTGTGCCCCAGGCGCCGTACCGATCGTGGAATTCCGGCCGCCGCCACGGCAGGTCCCGAGCGTTCGCGCGGTACCAGTCCGACAGCTCCGCGGTCAGGCGCAAGGGGGGTGTCGATCGGACGGGCATCTCGTTAGCCTATGCGGAGCGTCCGGCCCCGGGCGCACGGGAGAGCAGAGGAGTCCGACATGTCTCGCAGACGAACCGGTCCGATCGTGGTCGCCGCTCTCGGAGCGCTGATGCTCGCCGGCTGTGCGACTGCGAGCCCCGCCCCTGAGGCGTCGACACCGGCGCCCGAACCCTCCGCCACGTCCGCCGATCCGGATCCTTCGCCCACCTCGGAGCCTCCCGTCGATCTCGAGGATCCGTCGACCTGGGTCGTCACGGAGACGGGTATCGGCCCGATCGAGACCGGAGGGGACTTCGCCGCGACGCTCGCGGAGCTCCCGGACACGTGGATGAACGACGAGAACTGCTCGTGGGCCGCTTGGTGGAACGCCGAGGACGAGAGCTACAACATGAACTTCGTGCGCGGCACGGAATCCGAGGAAGAGCCGATCGTGCTGGCATCCGCGTCCGCCGCCGACCCCGTCACGCCGGGCGTCGGCCCGCGGACCGAGGAGGGCCTCGGCATCGGATCCACGAAGGACGAGGTGCGGGCCCAGTACCCGGATGCCGCGGAGGGCGAGGCGCCGATCGGCGAAGGCACCTGGCTGAGCGTTCCCGGCGACGGCACGATGATCTTCTTCGAGTACTACACCGGCGATCAGGCGAACGCCGTCACCGTGACGACCCTCGAGGAGCCGCCCTACGAGGTGTGCGGCTGACGCAGCGGCGGCCTGCGCGTCGGTAGGCTGGAGGAATGGTCGCACCCGGCATCCTCCTCGTCGACAAGCCCGGTGGGCTGACCAGTCACGACGTCGTCGCCCGCACGCGTCGCGCGTTCGGGACCCGCAAGGTCGGGCACGCCGGAACGCTCGATCCGATGGCCACCGGACTGCTGGTGATCGGCGTCGAGGGCGCCACGCGCCTGCTCACCTACATCGTCGGCGCCGACAAGACTTACCTCGCCACGATCCGCCTCGGCCGGACGACTTCGACCGACGATGCCGAGGGTGAGACGACCGACCGCACTGCTGCCGACCTCGTGGATGCAGTCACCTCGGCGCGGATCGCGGAGGGTGTGGCCGCGCTCACCGGCGACATCTCGCAGGTGCCGAGCTCGGTCTCGGCGATCAAGGTCGACGGCCGTCGCGCCTATGACAGGGTGCGGGCCGGCGAGGAGGTCGAGCTGAAGGCCAGAGCCGTCACGGTGTCCCGCTTCGACGTCCTCGCCGAGCGGCGCGAGGACGGCTCGATCGACCTCGACGTGGTGGTCGACTGCTCGTCCGGCACCTACATTCGCGCGCTCGCCCGCGACCTGGGAGAGCGCCTCGGTGTCGGGGGACACCTGACGGCACTGCGCCGCACCATGGTCGGTCCGTTCGATGTGGCGGATGCCGTCGGCATCGACGCCCTCGAGGGTGCGCCGACGCTCACCCCCGGCGATGCCGCATCGAAGGTGCTGCAGCGGCTCGACGTCTCCGCGGACGATGCGCGCGACCTGCGCCATGGCAAGCGACTCATCGGCCAGGGCGGGCTGTTGGACGCCGACATCGCAGCGGCGATCGACCAGGACGGCATCCTGGTGGGGATCGTCGAGAAGCGCGGGCGCGATCTGAAGAGCGCCATGAACATGCCCCAGGAGTCCCGATGATCCTGTGGTTCACGAGCATCCAGATCGTCGCGGCGGTGGCCGCCGGCCTGTTCTGCGTCATCGCGGGGCTGATGGGGCGACGCCCGAGCGACTATACGGTCGGTGCCCTCGCCATCATCGAGCTGCTGCTCATCGTGCAGGTGGTCATCGCGATCATCGCGCCGTTCGCCGGCAACCCGCCCACCGGCGACCTGCTCGAGTTCTGGGTGTACCTGGTCTCGGCCGTTCTGCTGCCGATCGGCGGCGTCACCTGGGCTCTCCTGGAGCGCAGCCGGTGGAGCACCGTCATCCTCGGCCTTCTCGCGTTCGCCGTCGCCATCATGCTGTGGCGCATGGAAGTCATCTGGACCGTCCAGGTCGCGTAGCGCGCGGCATCCGGCGGCATCCGGCGGCATCCGGCGGCATCCTGCGCGCTTAGGATGGAAGGCGCTATGACCACCACCGAAACCCGCTCTCGGATGACCGGCATCGGCCGCGTTCTCGTCATCGTCTACGCGGTCATGGCCCTCGCCGCCACCGGACGCAGCTTCGTGCAGATCGTCCGCCGATTCGACGAGGCGCCGCTTGCCTATACGCTCTCTGCCGTCGCCGCCGTCGTCTACATCGTCGCGACCCTCGGACTCGTCTTCGCGAGCCGGCGCGGGTGGTACACGATCGCGTGGGTCGCGATCGTCTTCGAGCTGGCCGGCGTCCTCATCGTCGGCATGCTGAGCCTGACGACGCCCGAGATGTTCCAGCACGATTCGGTGTGGTCGGTGTTCGGTCGCGGATACCTGTTCATCCCACTGGTGCTGCCCATGTTCGGCATCTGGTGGCTGCGCACGCATCGCCCTGCCGCGCGGATCGCCGCGCCTTCCGCCGAGGTGGCGGCGTGATCGTCTTCCGCGACCCCAGCGAGGTGCCAGCCGACTTCGGCCGCTCTGCGGTGGCGATCGGCAAGTTCGACGGCGTGCACGCCGGTCATCGTGCGGTGATCGAGCGCTTGAAGGCGGATGCCGCGGCATCCGGAGCCCGCTCCGTCGCCGTCACGTTCGACCGGAACCCGCTCGCGCTGCTGCGTCCCGACCTCTGCCCCGAGAACGTCGTTTCTGTCGATCGTAAGATCGAGCTCCTCGGCGCGCTGGGGATCGACGCCACGCTCGTGCTGACCTTCGACAGCGACCTCGCCTCGCAACCCGCCGAGCAGTTCGTCCAGGAGATCCTGGTAGGTGCTCTGCACGTATCGACGGTCCTGGTCGGGCGGGACTTCCGGTTCGGGCACCGGGGCGCGGGCACCCCCGAGTTGTTGCGCGAGCTCGGCCCGAGCTACGACTTCTCGGTGGACGTCGTCGACGACGTGTACGTCGAGGGCTCCGATCGGCGCGTCTCGTCCAGCTGGATCCGCGAGCTGCTGGCAGAGGGCGACGTCGCCACGGCGCGGCAGGTGCTCGGCCGTCCCGTCGACGTGCGAGGCGAAGTCGTGCACGGGCACAAGCGCGGCCGGGAGCTCGGCTTCCCGACCGCGAACCTGTCCGAGACCGTGGACGCGTTCGTGCCTGCCGACGGGGTGTACGCCGGGTGGCTGGACGACCACGACACCGGCATCCGCCATCCCGCCGCCGTCTCCGTCGGCACCAATCCGACCTTCGACGACGTGCTCGTCCGCCAGGTGGAGGCGCACGTGATCGACGAGGACGCTCTGGATCTGTACGGCCACGACGTCACAGTGGAGTTCAGCCAGCGGCTGCGCGGCATGGTGGCGTTCGAGGGAATCGACGCGCTGATGCGGCAGATGTCGGCGGATGTCGACGATGCCCGCGCGCTTCTTGGGTCTGATGCCCTAGAATGAGTGTGGTTCTCGACGTTGCGGGTGCGGATTTCGCGCATCGCTGAGCGCGAGAACGAAGTCCGCACGGTCCTGGCTCACCCCACACGCGGATTACTCGTACGGCACGAACCGCCTCTCATGGCGATCCGGTATTCACGCTCAGGAGGAGCATGCCGACTTCGGCAACCGCCGCGACGCGGCGCAGAAAGACATCTCGTCGTGATGACGAGGCCCCGCTGATCCCGATCCTCGCGCGCAAGGTGCGCGAGATCGAGGCGAAGGCGCAGCGCGGCAAGCTCGGCCCCACCAACCGGGTCAAGTTCCAGGTGATCGCCTTCCTGGTGCGTGAGGAGCGCGCCAGGGTGAAGGCGGACGACGCGTTCGGCGACGCCGCGCGCGCCGAGCTCCTCAAGCGGCTCGACGGAGTGGCCACGATCCTGGCCAAGACCGCCGCGCGCGACACCTCGCTGATCCAGTTGCTCGAGGCCGACCAGGCCACCAGCCCGGTCGCCAAGCGCATGCGCCGCGACTGGCTGCTCGAATCGGGCGCCGAACTCGCGCCGGACGAGCTCATCATCACCGACATCGCGCCGGTGCAGGCGCCGGTCGTGCCCGCCGCGCTGGCCGAGAAGCAGGTGACCCCGCCGGCGGTGGAGTCGCGTCAGCTCGCCAACCCCTTCCTCGCTCCCGACCTCACGCCTCGCCCGACCACGACGCCTCGTCGTCGCCTCGACGGCTGGGAGCTGATGGGACCGCTGTACAAGGCATTCGAGACCGGTGCCGGCGGTGCTACTGCGACGATGGAGCTGCCGCCGCTTCCGGAGTACGACCACATCTCGCCCAAGGGCCTCGAGGTCATGGTGCACCAGTCGCGCTTCCTCGAGTCGGTCAGGGCCGGTCACCGCAGCTTCCTGCTCGCGGACGAGCCGGGCCTGGGCAAGACCGCGCAGTCGGTCCTCGCGGCCTCCATCGCGGACGCCTACCCGCTGCTGGTCGTCGTCCCGAACGTCGTGAAGATGAACTGGGCGCGCGAGGTCGAGCGGTGGACGCCCCAGCGTCGCGCAACGGTCATCCAGGGCGACGGCGCCGACATCGATGCTTTCGCCGACGTGTTCATCGTGAACTACGAGATCCTCGACCGGCACCTGTCGTGGTTGGGCTCGATCGGCCTGCAGGGCATGGTCGTCGACGAGGCGCACTTCATCAAGAACCTCACATCCCAGCGATCGCAGAACGTCCTGGCGCTGGCCTCCCGCATCAGAGAGCGCACTCGCGACCCGCTGATGATGGCGCTGACCGGAACGCCGCTGATCAATGACGTCGAGGACTTCGACGCGATCTGGCGCTTCCTCGGCTGGACGACGGGCGACAAGCCCGGATCCGAGCTGATGGAGAAGCTGGATGCCACCGGCCTGACACCCGCCGACAAGGCGTTCTACGGCGAGGCGCGCGACGCCGTCATCTCGATGGGCATCGTGCGGCGCAAGAAGAAGGATGTCGCGGCAGATCTGCCCGACAAGCTCATCGCCGACCTGCCCGTGCAGCTGGACGATGAGTTCGGCCGTGGCATCCGGCAGGCGGAGCGCGAGCTGGGGGAGCGGCTGGCGGCGAAGTACCGCCGCATCATCGAGGCGCGAGGCGATCGCGGGCTCACCGAGGGCGAGATCGACGACGACATCGTGCGTCTCGTGGCGACAGGAGAGCTCGAGGAGTCCCGTGCGGCCGGCACCGGCGGCGACAACGTCTTCACGATGGTGCGCAAGATCGGTCAGGCCAAGGCCGTGCTCGCGGCGGACTACGCGGCGCAGCTGCAGCGCTCGGTGGGCAAGGTCGTTTTCTTCGCCAAGCACATCGACGTCATGGATCAGGCCGAGGAGCACTTCGCGGCATCCGGCATCCGCTACGTCTCGATCCGCGGCGACCAGACGACGCCCGCGCGCCAGCAGGCGATCGACGACTTCAACGGCGACGAGAGCGTCGGCGTCGCGGTATGCTCACTGACCGCTGCCGGCGTCGGCCTCAACCTGCAGGCGGCCTCCAACGTCGTGCTCGCCGAGCTCAGCTGGACCGCGGCGGAGCAGACCCAGGCGATCGACCGCGTGCACCGCATCGGTCAGGACGAACCGGTCACGGCATGGCGCATCATCGCCGCCCATACGATCGACACGAAGATCGCCGAGCTCATCGACCAGAAGCAGGGGCTCGCGGCGCGTGCCCTCGACGGCGAGACCGTCGACGAGGTCGCCAGTGAGAGCGTCCAGCTCGGCGCCCTCATGCACCTGTTGCGCGAGGCCCTCGGCGGCGCGTAAGAATCGCTTTTCTTGCTGCCGATTCCGGGGTCGATGCCCCGGAATCGGCGAGGAATTGCGATGTCACCGGCGGCTGGGCGCAAGATCGATCGTTTTCGCGTGCTCCGAATGGCATCGAGGGATGATGCCCACTAGGGTCGAGAACAGGCAGCGTCGCCCGTCCCCCTCCCTCAACGTCTGAAGGCATCAGCATGAAGATCGGCATCCTCACCAGCGGCGGCGACTGCCCCGGCCTCAACGCGGTCATCCGCGGGATCGTGCTCAAGGGCACCACGTCGTACGACCTCGAGTTCGTCGGCATCCGCGACGGCTGGCGCGGAGTCGTGGAGGGCGACTTCATGCCCCTCACCCGCCACGAGGTGAAGGGCCTGTCCAAGGTCGGCGGCACCATCCTCGGTACGAGCCGTACCAACCCGTACGAGGGCGAGCGCGGTGGAGCCGAGAACATCGCCAAGACGCTGTACGGCCACAAGATCGATGGCATCATCGCGATCGGCGGCGAGGGCACGCTCGCAGCGGCCGACCGTCTCGCGAAGGACGGCATCAAGGTGCTCGGGGTGCCGAAGACGATCGACAACGACCTGCGCGCGACCGACTACTCCTTCGGCTTCGACACCGCCGTCAACATCGCCACCGACGCGATGGACCGCCTCCGCACCACCGGCGACTCGCACCAGCGCTGCATGGTCGCAGAAGTCATGGGCCGGCACGTCGGCTGGATCGCCCTGCACGCAGGTATGGCGGCGGGAGCGCATGTCATCTGCATCCCCGAGGTGCCGATGTCGATCGACGAGATCGCGGCTCAGGTCGCCAGCGCGCACGACCGCGGACGTGCACCGCTCGTCGTGGTGTCGGAGGGCTTCACTCTCAAGGGCATGGACGAGGCGTACAGCGACAAGGGTCTGGATGCCTTCAACCGCCCGCGCCTGGGCGGCATCGGCGACCAGCTGGCTCCCGAGATCGAGCGGATCACCGGCGTGGAGACCCGCGCGACGATCCTCGGCCATATCCAGCGCGGTGGCTCGCCGTCTGGCTTCGACCGGGTGCTCGCCACTCGGCTCGGACTGCACGCGGCCGACGCGATCATCGATGGCGCATGGGGCCAGATGGTCGCCATGAAGGGCACCGATATCGTGCGCGTGCCGTTCGAGGAGGCTCTCGGCGAGCTGAACACCGTGCCGCGCTACCGCTACGACGAGGCCGCGGCGCTCTTCGGCTGAGTCCGCGCCGCGCGCCTCGTCTCCATGTCCGGAAAGTTGCGGGTGTTCCGGCGTCACACCCGCATGTTCTCCGACACACCCCAGTGCATGTCCGAGTTATCGCCGATGACGGATGCTTTGACCCACAAGTTTCCGGACGCGGAATCAGGATCGACCGGGCCTCCAGCCGGCCGAGATCAGGGCGTTCGCGACCTTCTCGACGGCAATCTGCGGGTCGGGGTGCAGATGATGGCTGAGTACACGAACCAGGTTCCATCTCTGTGAGCGGATGTCGTCCCAGCGGTCGGCATCTCTCGCGAACTGTGCTCCTTCCGCATGCTGGCGCCCGTCGTACTCCGGCGCGACCCGGTACTGCGGGTACGCCATGTCCAGCCGGGCGACGAATCTTCCGCCTTCGTCATGCAGGTCCCAGTTGAGCTCCGGCTGGGGCAGCCCCGCGCGAGTGATAGCCAGACGCAGCGACGTCTCCCGTGCGCTCTCGGCACCGTCGCGGATCTCCAAGAGCGCGCGCTTCAGCAGACCGCGCACGTCGCCGGCGGCATGAACCTCCGCCCACAGATCGTCGAGTGTCGTCAGCTTGTTTCGCGTGTGAACGAGAAAGTCGCCAGCTGCGATCAGATCATCCAGCTTCCACGTGGAGGCGACCTGTCTCCACATTCGTGCAGGATGCTCGATCGGAAGGTCCTCCGTGATCCATCGCGCCGGTTCACGCGCTTGCAGCCGGTGCCCGGTCAATCCCTTGCGCTCCGGCTGTGGACACGGTCGTCGTACGGAGACGTGCAGGGCGAGTTGCTCGCACCCCGTGTACGGAAGCGGCGCGCCTATCAAGCCCAGCCCGGTGTCGTGGCTGAAGAACTGGCCGGGCGTGAGCGCCGGCGCGAACGTTCGTGCGCGTTCGCACATATCTTCACGCAAGCGCGTCATCCGCTGCGTGGGTGTCTCGGTCGCGGCATCCGGGGGCTCGGTCCTCGGCGACGCGAGCGCGCGCACCCCGCGTGTGGGCGACTCGAGGTCCTTCGCGCGAAGCCGCGATGCGGACACTCCGCGCTCACGCGCTGCCGATACCGTGAACGGCCCGGCGCGCAGATCGAGGGGGAGTGGCTTCCGTCGCGTCATCCGCCCATCAAAGCCGGGTCACCGGTGGTCTGGAGACGGCAGATGCGCGATGTGGGGAGAATCGCCGCCGCGGCATGGTTGTGCAGAGGGAGTGCTGTGTCAGGAAAGTCGCGGGTGCGCGATCAGACCTCCCGCAACAACCCGGACGCGGTACATTACGCGTCCGAGTAACGGCTGGTGCTGCCTTCTCACACCCGCAACAACCCGGACGCGCTCGCTCGCCTGACACCGGCGCGGCGACAAGACGGCACGTGACTCAGGCGAGCTCGAGCGTGTCCAGCATCCAGGCGAGCTCGAAGGCGCGCTCGCGCCATGCGTTGTACCGGCCGCTCACGCCCCCGTGGCCCGCGGCCATCTCGCACTTGAGCAGCACGTCCTGCGCGCCGGCATGCCGGAGAGCGGCGACCCACTTGGCCGGCTCCACGTACAGCACGCGCGTGTCGTTGATCGACGTCATCGCGAGGATGCGCGGGTAGCCGACGCCCTCCTGCACGTTCTCATACGGCGTGTACGACTTCATGTAGGCATACACGTCGGCGTCGTGCAGCGGATCGCCCCACTCGTCCCATTCGATGACCGTGAGAGGCAGCGAGGGATCGAGTATCGACGTGAGCGCGTCGACGAACGGGACCGATGCCAGGATGCCGGCGAACCTCGTCGGAGCGAGGTTCGCGACGGCTCCCATCAGCAGGCCGCCGGCACTGCCGCCCTCGGCCACCATCCGCTCGGCAGACGTCACGCCGGTTTCGATCAGGTGCTCGGCGCACGCGACGAAGTCGGTGAAGGTGTTGCGCTTGTTCCGCAGCTTGCCGTCCTCGTACCAGTTCCGGCCCATCTCGCCGCCGCCGCGCACATGCGCCACCGCGAAGACCACGCCGCGGTCGAGCTCCGACAGGCGCGCGACCGAGAATCCGGGATCGATCGAGTGCTCGTACGATCCGTAGGCGTACAGGTGCAGCGGACGCACCTCTGCTCCGGGCTCGCCGAACGCCTTCTTCCACACCAGCGAGAGCGGCACCTTCGTGCCATCCGAGGCGGTCGCCCACCGGCGCTCCTGCCCGTACTCGGACGGCTCATATCCGCCCAGCACCGGCTGCTGCTTGCGCAGCACCAGCTCGCGCGTTGCGAGGTCGAGATCGTAGACCGTGGCGGGAGTCACGAAAGAGGTGTACGACAGGCGCAGGAACGGCGAATGCCACTCCGGGTTCCCGGCCGGCCCCGCCGAGAACAGCGGTTCGTCGAAGCGCAGCTCGTCGACGGCATCCGCCCGGTAGTCGAGCAGTCCGACCCGCTCCAGGCCCTCGCTACGATATCCGACCACGCCGAAGTCGCGGAAGCAGTCCACGCCGAGCAGCCGCCGACCTGGCTCGTGCGCGATGACCACATGGCGTTCACCCTGCGGGTCGGATGCCGCGACCGAGACGAGCTCGAAGTCGAGAGCATCCTCATTGTGGAGGATGAGCAGGCGATCCTCACCGTCGACGACGGCATGGTCGATCTCGTACTCCACGCCCTCCACGCGCGGCCAGACCAGCTGCGGCTTGGCTGCGATGTCCCCCTGCAGGTCGACCAGGTACTCCTCGCTGGTGATGCTGGAGCCCACGCCGATGACGAGGTAGCGACGGCTGCGGGTGATGCCCGCGCCGAGCCAGAACCGCTCGTCGGGCTCATGGAACAGCTTCACGTCCTCGGCCACTGGAGTGCCGAGGCGATGCAGCCACAGGGTGTCGGGGCGCCATGCCTCATCTCGGGTCGTGTAGACGATCGCGGTGCCGTCCGGTGTGAAGAACCCGCCACCGGTCCGCGGGATCTCATCGGCGAGAGTCTCGCCGGTGACGAGGTCGCGCACCCGGATGGTGTAGAGCTCGTCGCCCTCGTAGTCGTGCGCCCAGAGCAGTTTCGTCGCGTCATCCGACACATCGAACGAGCCGAGCGAGAAGAACTCATGCCCTTCGGCCTCGATATTGCCGTCCAGCAGGATCACCTCACCCGGCACGGGAACACCCGGCTCGAGGACCGGGGGAGTCCAGTCACCCGGTTCCGCAGCGGCGCGGCAGTGGATGCCGTACTGCGCGCCCTCCTCGCTCCGGCCGTAGTACCACCAGTCGCCTCGCCGTGAGGGCACAGACAGGTCGGTCTCCTGCACGCGCCCCTTGATCTCCTGGAACAGCTGCTCGCGCAGGCCCTCGAGGTGCGCTGTCGCCTCGTCGGTGTAGGCGTTCTCCGCCTCGAGGTGGGTGATCACCTCGGCGGATTCCTTGTCGCGCAGCCACTCGTACGGGTCGTCGAAGGTGTCTCCGTGGTGCGTGCGGGTGTGCGAGCGGCGGGCGGCGGCGGGAGCGTTGGTCACGGCTCCACGGTATCCCGTGTCGAGTTGACCGACGCCGAGGACGGTGCGAGGATTTGTCGGGGCCGGTTAACGGAAGTGAAACCCGCGGTGAACTCTTCGTTCACCACGCCGATCACGTCGGCACATTCCTTCTTCGTCTATCTGAAAGCGACCGGTGGAAACCGCAGTCCTCATCGTCGTGCTGGTGATCGCACTGGCACTGTTCTTCGACTTCACGAACGGCTTTCACGACACCGCCAACGCGATGGCCACGCCCATCGCGACCGGTGCTCTCAAGCCCAAGACCGCCGTGCTGCTGGCCGCGGTGCTCAATCTGGTCGGCGCCTTCCTGTCGACCGAGGTCTCCAAGACCGTGTCGCACGGCATCATCAACGAGGCCTCCATCATCGAAGCCGGCGCTGAGCTCTTCCTCGCCGTGATCTTCGCGGGGCTCATCGGCGCCATCACCTGGAACATGCTCACGTGGCTCCTGGGCCTGCCGTCCAGCTCCTCGCACGCGCTGTTCGGCGGCCTGATCGGCGCGACGCTCGTCGGCGTCGGCCTCGGGGGCATCGACTTCGGCATGGTGCTCTCCAAGATCGTGCTCCCGGCGCTGATCGCGCCGCTCACAGCCGGCATCATCGCCTTCGTCGCGACGAAGCTGGCGTACTCGATCACCCGACGCTATGACGGAAAGCCCGACGGCCGGGACGGCTTCCGCTGGGGGCAGATCTTCACGTCGTCCCTCGTCGCCCTCGCGCACGGCACCAACGACGCGCAGAAGACGATGGGCGTCATCACGCTCGCGCTGATCACGGTCGGCTGGCAGAGCCAGGACCACGCCGACCCGTACCTGTGGGTCATCGTCGCCTGCGCAGTCACGATCGCGCTCGGCACCTACCTCGGCGGCTGGCGGATCATCCGCACGCTCGGCAAGGGGCTCACCGACGTCAAACCTGCCCAGGGCTTCTCCGCCGAGAGCTCCACGGCGGCGACGATCCTCGCGTCCAGCGCGCTCGGTTTCGCGCTGTCCACGACGCAGGTCGCGTCAGGCTCGGTGATCGGTTCGGGTCTTGGCCGCCGCGGATCCACCGTGCGGTGGCGCACCGCCGGGCGAATCGCCATCGGCTGGCTGCTGACGCTTCCGGCCGCAGGCGCAGTCGGAGCGCTGGCCGCACTGCTCGTCGTCTGGCTGGGCACCTGGGGCGTGGCGATCGACGCCGTGCTCGCCGTCGCCATCATCGTCGGTCTCTACCTGCGCTCGCGACGCAATGCGGTCACCTCCGAGAACGCGATGAGCGATGTCGCCGAGTCGGGCCACGTCGTCGAGCTCCCGAATACGCCGCCTCCGACGCGTCGTCAGACGCGCATCGAACTCCTCCGTGCTCTCGACCGTGCCGAGCGCAAGGCCGACGAGGCCGAGAAGGCGGGCCGAAGGGCCCGCAAGCTCAAGAAGAACGGCGGATCCGAGGCCGAGGTCAAGGCGGCACGCAAGGCTGCCGAGCGTGCCAACCGGAAGCTCGCCGAAGCGCAGAGGGCCGCGCAGGAGTGGGAGACGCTGAGCGCTAGCCGCCGTGCCCGAGCGGAACTCGCCGAATGGGATGTGCCTGACGAAGAGGCCGAGCAGCGGGAGGGACAGCGATGAGCGTCACGATCGATTGGCTGGCCTTCGTCCAGGTCTTCGCCGCAGCTTTGCTGGGCGCCGCCGCCGTGGTGACCTTCTACGCGCTCGGACTCCGTCTGCTTGTCCGCTCCGGTCGGTCGCCTGTGGTGTCGCCGGCGGCGTTCACGGATGCGATCACCGTGATCACCGAGAAGCAGGCCAGACGCGCCACGAAGCAGGCTGCGAAGGCCGCGAGGAAGAGCCCGCTCACCGAGGGGCAGAAGCGCATCGCTCTCCTGGGCGCGTACGCCTGCTTCGCCCTCTGCGGGCTCGCCGTCATCGCCGGCATCCTGCTGATAGTCATCGGTCACTGACGCAGGCCGCGCCCCTCGGGTGGGCATCCTGAGACGGCATAGGATGGAGACATCCCCCGTTCATCGATCCGCCACCACCCACAAGGAAGTGACATGGCTTCTGCCGCGCCCGCATCGACCCGCACCGAGACCGACTCCCTCGGGAGCATGGAGATCCCCGCCGACGCGTACTGGGGCATCCACACCGCCCGCGCCGACGCGAACTTCCCGATCTCGAAGCGTCCGATCTCGGTGTATCCGGACCTGATCCGAGGTCTCGCGATGGTCAAGCAGGCCAGCGCGCGCGCGAACAAGCAGATCGGCGTCCTCGATCAGAAGCGCGCCGATCTCATCGACGCCGCAGCGCAACGGGTGATCGACGGCGAGTTCCACGACCAGTTCACCGTGGGCGTGATCCAGGGCGGCGCCGGGACGTCGACGAACATGAACGCGAACGAGGTCATCACCAACATCGCGCTCGAGATGGCCGGCCGTGAGAAGGGGGACTACGCCTTCCTCTCGCCGATCGACCACACCAACCGCAGCCAGTCCACCAACGACGTCTACCCGACGGCGATCAAGATCGGCCTCTCGCTGAACCTCCGCTCGCTGCTCGACGAGCTGGACCTTCTGCGCCGTGCGTTCCTCGGCAAGGCCGTCGAGTTCCACGATGTGCTCAAGGTCGGCCGCACACAGCTGCAGGATGCCGTGCCGATGACCCTCGGTCAGGAGTTCCACGGCTTCGCGACCACCCTCGGCGAGGACCACTCCCGTCTCACCGAGAACGCGTCGCTCATGTTCGAGATCAACATGGGGGCCACCGCGATCGGCACAGGCATCACCACGCACGTCGACTACTCGCGGGCCGTGCTCGCGCACCTGCGGGAGATCTCGGGACTCGACCTCGAGACCGCGACCGACCTGGTCGAGTCGACCAGCGACACCGGTGCGTTCATGTCGTTCTCCTCGTCGCTCAAGCGCAACGCGATCAAGCTGTCGAAGATCTGCAACGACCTGCGTCTGCTGTCGTCGGGTCCGCAGGCGGGTCTCGGCGAGATCAACCTGCCGGCGAAGCAGGCGGGTTCGAGCATCATGCCGGGGAAGGTCAACCCCGTCATCCCCGAGGTTGTGAATCAGGTGGCCTTCTCGGTCGTCGGCGCCGACACGACGGTGACGATGGCCGTCGAGGCAGGGCAGCTCCAGCTGAACGCCTTCGAGCCGGTCATCGCGCACTCGATCTTCCAGTCGATCACCTGGATGCGGCAGGCGATGTGGACCCTCCGCGTCAACTGCGTCGAGGGCATCACCGCGAACGAGGACCGCCTCGGCGCCATGGTGGGCGCATCCGTCGGCGTCATCACGGCGCTGACGCCGTTCATCGGTTACGCGGCGGCCGCGGCGCTCGCGAAGACCGCGCTGCTGACCAACCGCAGCGTCGCCGACCTCGTGGTCGAGGCCGAGCTGATGTCGCGCGAAGAGGTCACCAAGCAGCTTTCACCGGCACGTCTTTCCGGTCTCGAGGCCGTGACTTCGGCGATCAACGTGATCCCGCCGGAGGACATGATCCAGATCTGACGTCCCGCATGCGGGATGCCGGGTGAAGCCGAGGGTCAGTCGCGGATGCGGCAATGCGTCGTGAGCTCGCCGATTCCGTCGATGCCGACCGTCACGGTGGAGTGATCGCGGAGGAAGATCTGCGGGTCGCGCGAGTAGCCCGCCCCACCCGGACTCCCGGTCGAGATCAGCGTGCCGGGGCGCAGCGTGATCGACTGCGACAGATGAGCGATGAGTGTCGCCACCGAACGGACCATCTGCCCCGTACTGGCGTCCTGCACCGTGTGCCCGTCGATCACGGTCCAGATGTGCAGATCCTGCGGGTCGGCGATCTCGTCCGCGGTGACCGCGAAAGGGCCGGTGGGGGTGAAACCGTCGAACGACTTGCAGCGCGACCACTGCGCTTCGGCGAACTGGATGTCGCGCGCGGTGATGTCGTTGACGACCGTGTACCCCCACACGTGCTCGAGAGCCCGCTCGGCGGGGACATCCTTCGCCGGCCGGCCGATCAGCACGCCGAGTTCGGCCTCGTAGTCGACGGATTCGCTGAGCGTACGCGGCCACTCGGTGGTCGCGTCGTGCCCTGTCAGCGAGTTCGGCCAGAGAGTGAACACGGTGGGTGCGGTGTCGGTCTTCAGCCCCAGCTCGCTGGAATGGGCCGCGTAGTTCAGGCCGACGGCGAGGACGACGGGCGGGTTCAGCACCGCGGACGCGAATCCGAATCCATCGATCGGATGCCGCGGTGCAGTGCCGTCGGCGAGTGCGGTGCGCAGCGCCTGGAGGGTCTCGTCCCCGCCCTCGATGACCTCCTGGAGAGTTCCGGGAGCGGGCGAGAGGAGGTCGGAGACGAGGATCGCGGCCGAGTCTTCGACGACAGCCAGCTGGATGTCGGAGGAGTCAGAGCCGCGCAGATGGGCGAAACGCATGGTTCTACGCTACCGGTCGGGCGTCGACCTCGGCGTACGTCCTGACCTCTAGGATTTGGCTATGACTTTCGGAGGACCGGGCGGGCAGCCCAGGTACGAGTCCGCCCTGGAGCAGCCGACGGTCTACACGCCGCCCGCACCGGCCGTCACCGCGCCAGGCCCTGCGCTCCCGGCGCTTCCTGTTCCCGCCCGGCGCGGGCGCACAGTGTCCATCTGGCTGTTCGGCGTCCTCGGTTTCGTCCTGCTCGCGCTGATCGGCTACTTCGTGTTCGCGCTGGGTGCCGTGGCATCCGGGATCGGGCTCGTGCTCGCCGTGATACCGCTGGCGATCGTCTTCGTCGGGGTGTATCTGATCGACCGATGGGAGCCGGAGCCCAAGGTCATGATCGCCTTCGCGATCGCCTGGGGCGCCATCGCCGCGGTCGGCATCACTCTCCTCGTCGACCTTGCGATCACCCTGGCGATCGGCCTGCGCACCGAGGTGCTGAGCAGCGTCATCCAGGCGCCGATCATCGAGGAGATCGCGAAGGGGCTCGGGATCTACATCATCTTCCTGGTCGGCCGGCGCGCGTTCGACGGTCCGGTGGACGGCATCGTCTACGGGGCGCTGATCGGCGGCGGGTTCGCGTTCACGGAGAACATCCAGTACTTCGCCATCAGCGTGATCGAGGGCGGCGGAAGCCAGCTGACGGCCACGTTCGTCATGCGCGGGCTCCTCTCGCCGTTCGCGCACGCCATGTTCACGGCGCTGACCGGATTCGCGATGGGCCTCGCGGCGCGGCGGCATGCGTCGAAGCGTGCCGTGCTCGGCGTGGGCTTGCTCGGGCTGGCAGCAGCCATGGTGCTGCACGGATTCTGGAACGGTTCGGCGGTCTTCGCCGATTTCTTCGCGCTCTACATCACGCTCCAGGTGCCGCTTTTCATCGGCTTCATCCTGGGGATCGTCGCCCTGCGGCGCGAGGAGGCGCGCGTCACGCGCGAACGGCTGGGGGAGTACTCCGCAGCCGGCTGGTTCACCCCTGAAGAGGTGACGATGCTCGCGACTCCGTCGGGACGAAAGGTCGGGATGCAGTGGGCGTCGACTCTGCAGGGCGACCGCCGACCGCTCATGAAGCAGTTCATCAAGGACTCCACAGCCCTCGCCGCCGTTCGTCAGCGCGCGATCACCGGCCGTGACCCTCTCGCCGCCGATGACGAGCGGGCTCTGCTCACCCGCACTCGCGCGACGAGAGCGGCGCTGCTCGCGTACTGACCTGTCAGGCTCTTGACATGACGCGCGACCGGGTGCACCCTGGTTTCAGATCAACTCAGCGCCCGGGAGACTCGCAGGCATCGCCGCAGCACCGGGCGCTGAGTCTTGCTGCGGAGCGACTCTCGTCGGCGACGCCGACCTGAGTCGCTCGCGCAGCAAGGTTGAGCGAGCCGCAGGCGAGCCGAAACCTCCCTCCTGTTCGCTCTGAGCGGGTGTCGCCGCGTTGACCTCGCGCGGGTCGCTCGGGTTGGATGGAGCCATGACTGATCGCACAAAGCCTGAGTTCGACGCCCCTACCGGCCCTGCTCCTGCCGAGCTCGCCATCCGTGACATCATCGACGGCGACGGCGCGGAAGCGAAGCCCGGCGACACCGTGACCGTGCACTACGCAGGCGTCGAATATGACTCCGGCGAGGAGTTCGACTCCTCCTGGGGACGCGGCGAGACCATCCAGTTCCCGCTGCGCGGCCTGATCCAGGGCTGGCAGGAAGGCATCCCCGGAATGAAGGTCGGCGGTCGTCGCGAGCTCGTCATCCCGCCGCACCTGGCGTACGGTCCTGCCGGTGCCGGTCATTTCCTCTCCGGGAAGACCCTCATCTTCATCATCGACCTGGTGGCCGTCGGCTGATCCGATCGACTGTCCGGAAGGCCCCCGCTCACATGAAGTGCGGGGGTCTTCCGCTTTTCGGGCGATCTCGGAATATATGCGCACGCATGCGAGTTGACACCGTGTGAACGCCGCGAGCGCGGCCCTGATCTCAAGGAGAATCCCGTATGACCACGATCGACGTCCCCGGCTACCGCTCCGGCACCTGGACCCTCGACCCCGCACACAGCGAGGTCACCTTCAGTGTCCGCCACATGATGATCTCGAAGGTGCGCGGCACGTTCGGCGTGAAGAGCGCAACCCTCGTCGCTCCCGAGAACCCGCTCGAGGCCCAGGTGCAGGCATCCGTCGACGTCACGTCGATCGACACGAAGGACGAGGGCCGCGACGGCCACCTCCGTTCGGCGGACTTCTTCGACACTGAGACGTTCCCGACCATGGAGTTCGTCTCCACCGGCGCCCGCGTTCAGGACGGCGACTTCTTCGTCGACGGCGACCTGACCATCCGCGGCGTCACCAAGCCGGTCAGCTTCGAGTTCGAGTTCGGCGGCTTCGGCCAGGACCCGTACGGCAACTACAAGGCCGGCGCGTCGGCGTCGACCACCATCAACCGCGAGGACTTCGGCCTGACCTGGAACGCCGCCCTCGAGACCGGCGGAGTGCTCGTCGGCAAGGACGTCACGATCACCCTCGACCTGCAGGGCTCGCTGCAGCAGGACTGAGATCTCGCTTCGAGAACCCCGCGTCTGTCAGGGCGCGGGGTTCTCTGCGTCGTAGTCGCGGAACCGTGGTGTGAGCCGTACGAGCAGGGCCACCAGCACGATCACGATGAACCCTCCTAGCAGCGGAGGGAACCACAGCGCCGTGAAGGTCGCCAGCGTTCCGGCGTAGAGGGCTCCGAGGCGCGGGCCACCGGTCACGACGATCACGAAGACGCCCTGCAGGCGGCCGCGGATGCTGTCGGGTACGGACGACTGCATCATGGTGCTGCGATAGATCGAGCTGATGTTGTCGGCGGCGCCGGAGGCTGCGAGGGCGATGCACGCCGCGATGACGAGGCCCAGGTTGACCGCGGTCTCACTGGCCGGCGGCATCCAGACTCCGATCAGCAGGACGACTCCGAACGCGAGGATCGACGCGCCGTAGACCTGGATGGCGCGTTGGATGCCGCGACCGTGCCAGCGATAGCGTACGACGCGACCGGAGAACAGGCTCGACAGGAACGTGCCGGCGGCGACGGCGGCGGTGAGCGCGCCGGTCGTCACCGCGCCGCCGCCGAGGAGCACGGTCCCCAGCGCCGGGTACAGCGCGACGGGTTGGCCGAACGTCATGGCGATGATGTCGAGGATGTACTGCATCCGGATGTTGCCCGCACGCTTGAGGAATCGCCAGCCGTCCACGAGAGATTCCAGGCCGGGGCGGACGACCGTCCCCTCCGGACGCAGCGACGGCAGGGTCCACAGTCCCATGAACATCGCGAGCATCAGGATGACGTCGATCGTGTAGGTCCAGCCGTAGCCGGTGGTGGCCACCAGGACGCCGGCGAGCGCGGGTCCGACCATGACCATCACGCCGATCGTGATGCCGTTCAGGGCGGATGCCGAGGCGAGCAGCTCGCGGGGGAGCAGGCGCGGGATGATGGCGCTGCGCGTGGCCAGGCTGACCGAGCTCGCGGCGGCGTTGATGACGCTGAGGACGTATAGCCACCAGATCGTCTCCAGGTGCGACCAGGTGAGGAGGGCGAGGAACAGCGTCGATGCGAAGGAGAAGACCGCGGCGGTGAGGCCGACGACGCGGCGGTCGAACGCATCGGCCAGCATCCCGCCGTAGAGGCCTGCGAGGATCATCGGGATGAGGCCGGCGACGACCACCATCGACACCGCGAACGTGCTGCCAGTGAGCTCGAACACATGCAGCATGATCGTGACGAGGGTGAGCTGACCGCCGAGGCCGCCCAGGGTGGATCCGACCCATAGCCGGCTGAACGCCGCGCTCGCCCGGAAGGGTCGCAGATCGATCAGCGCGCTGTTCACCCGTCGAGGTTACCGGCTGTGCGCGGTGTCGCTGCCGCGGGCGGCAGGCTGGTAGACTCTACAGGTTGCCGTTTGATCGGCCGCGGATAAAGAGAGCCCACGCATCAGGCGTCGGGCGCCGCGCAATGAGTGAGAGGGGATCGAATCTATGGCACTGGAAGCAGACGTCAAGAAGGCGATCATCGAAGAGTACGCGACGCACCCCGGTGACACCGGATCCCCCGAGGTGCAGGCCGCAATGCTGACGCAGCGCATCAAGGACCTCACCGAGCACCTCAAGGAGCACAAGCACGACCACCACTCGCGTCGTGGCCTGTTCCTGCTCGTCGGTCAGCGCCGTCGCCTGCTCGGCTACCTTCAGGGTGTGGACATCGAGCGCTACCGCTCGCTGATCCAGCGCCTCGGACTGCGGCGATAAGCCGCAGGACGCAAAAGGCACAGTCTGAAGTGGATCGGCGCACGCCGATCCGAGTCGCCGATAACGACCAGCGTTCAATCGCGCGAAACTTTCTTGGAAGGCCTCCCCACGGTGTGGGGAGGCCTTCATCGTTCCCGCTCAGTCGAGTACGTGACGGTGTCGCCGTCGACGACGGCCCCCGTCGTGAGCTCGGCCGGTTGCAGCCGCCCCTCGCCCATCAGGTGGAACACCGCCTCGCCTCGTGCGACCAGATGATCAGCGATGATGCGCCGGTGGCATCGCCACCAGACCGCCTCCGAGCACATGACGGTCGTGCGCAACTCGCGCCCGCGATCGAGCAGCCTGTCCAGGCCCGAACGGAACTCATCCGAGAGCGCATGGTCGGCGTAGTTGTGAAAGCTGCGGTTCTGCCAGAACGCGTTCGTCTCGAACGGCACCTCCTTCGAAACCGGCCGGCGGCCCCCGAGCTCCGCGATGCGCTCGAACCGGATGCCGGTGGCGCCGAGCGATTCGCGCAGCGAGTCCTCGTCGAACTGCGGATGCCGCCGGGAGCCGGGGAGCCTGCGCACATCCACGACCAGGCCGATCTGGGCAGACGTCAGCACCGAGATGAACTCATCGATCGAGCGGTCCGAGTGTCCGACGGTGTGAAACGGCAGCGACATCCGTCGAGGCTACCTGGGAAGCCCGGGCTCAGGCCGTGGGGCTCAGCAGGTCGGCGTGGTGGATCTCGGCGACGTTCGGGTGCGCGCGCAGTCGCGACTTGAGGGAGTTCTCGCCGTACAGGCTGTGGATCGGGTTGTCCGGGTCCTCGGAGACGCCGGTCGCCTCGGCCCGGAGCTCTTCGGGCAGCTCGATGAGCGGCAGCTTGGCGTCGAGCGCCGGGCTGAAGAAGAACGGCACCGAGATGCGGTCGTCGGGAGCCTTCGGCGAGATCACCCGGTGGTTGGTGGCCTTGAGGTAACCGCCGGTGGCGTACTCGAGCATCTCGCCGATGTTCACGATGAATGCGTCGTCGACCGGCGGGGCATCGACCCAGGCGCCGTCGCGCTCGACCTGCAGGCCGCCCTTGCCGGGTTCCACCCAGAGGAGGGTGAGCACGCCGGAGTCCTTGTGCGCACCGACCCCCTGCTGCGGCTCGGGGGCGTCGGTGCCGGGGTAGCGGACGATCTTCAGCAGGCTCGCCGGGTCTCCGAAGTCGGCGTCGAAGTGCGTCGACTCTGCGCCGAGAGCCTCCGCCCAGCTGCGCAGGAGGCGCCGGGAGATCCCGGTGAGGTGCTCGCGCCATGACTCGGCGACCTCGCGCAGCTCGGGCTGGGCGGCCGGCCAGAGGTTGGGGCCGATCAGCCGGTTGAACGCAGGGCCGCCCTCGACCGGCTCCCGCTCCGGGCCGATGTCGATCTGCTCCCGCCAGTCGACCTTGCCCTGGGTGAGTTCGCCGCCGATGCGGGTGTACCCCCGGAACTGCGGGCTGTGCACGTTCTCGATGGCCAGCTTCTCCTTCTCTGGCAGTGCGAAGAAGTCGCGCGCCGCCTGCTGCAGGCGGCGGAAGAGCTCGGGCTCGATGCCCGTGCCGATGAGATAGAAGAAGCCGACGTCGTGCGCGGCAGCCGCCAGGTCGTCGCGGAACTGCGCGGCGGCCTCCGGCCCCTGGTCGAGCTGGGACAGGTCGAGGACGGGGAGGTTCAGATCAGCCATGCCCCGAGCGTACGGCGAGATTCCACGGCGGCAGTCGAGTGTTTCGAAGATTTACCGTCGGTAGCCTGAAATCATGCCTCGTCTGTGGATTGCGCTTCGCCTGTTACTGCCGGCGGTCTGGATCGGCCTGATCGCGGGCTTGAGTTTCATCGAGACGCCGCTGAAATTCCTCGCGCCCGGAATAACGACCCCCCTGGGCCTGGGCATCGGACGACTCGTGTTCATCTCGCTGTCCGTCGCGGGCTGGATCATCCTCGTGGCTCTCACGCTCATCGGACAGGCGCGTCCTCGTGAGACCGGGCGCGGCTGGCTGCTGATCGGCGCTATGTGGCTGATCATGGCGATCGAGTCGTTCCTGATCCGCCCGGCGCTCGCTGCGCGCAGCGATGTCATCATCGCCGGCGGAGACCCGGGGGACTCCTGGCTGCACTACGGCTACATCGCGGCTGAGCTCGTGCTGCTCGCGGTCCTGGTCTGGTACTCCGTGCACGCCTCGCGCAGCATCCGCGTCGAGCCGCCGGCCGCCTGACATTCGGTCAGCGCTCGCGCGGTCGACGCGACCCCGTCGGATCGTCGCGACGCGAGGTCTCGGCCAGCTGGGCGTCCGAGAACAGCCATCGTGCGCGGGGCTCGATGAGCGGCCGGAACACCCAGCGCACCGGCTTCGTCGCCAGAACCAGTGCTATCACCACGGACAGCACGATGACGCTCGGCAGCCAGATCCAGGTCGGCTCCGCGTGGCGCAGGATGCCGGACTCGCGGAACGGGTACAGCACGAACGAGTGCAGCAGGTAGACGTACATCGTGTACTGGCCGAACTTCGTCCACCAGTGCGTACCGCGCGGGATGAGCACGAAGAACGCGACGCTGAGCACCAGCCCGATGACGATGAGCATCAGGCGGATGCCGCCGGACCACCACACCTGCGCGCCGAGGTCGGCGTACGAGTCGTTGTAGAAGAACCAGGTGGTCAGGTCGACGCTCTTCCAGACGTGGACCCAGTTCCACGCGATGAACCCGTCGACCGCGAAGACGAGCAGGGCGAGTACACGCAGCCACCACGGGCGGAAGTCGATCAACCGCAGCCGGTTCACGAGGTCATGCTCGCGCAGCCACCAGCCCAGCACGAAGAACGGCAGGAATCCGAGCGTGCGGGACAGCGAGAACGTGCTGTCGACGTTGGGCAGGTATCCCGCGCCGACGGAGATGAGCAGCGCCCACAGCAGCGGCCAGCGCAGCAGAGCCAGGTAGGGGAGCACCAGCCGGAAGATCCCCAGAGCGAGCAGGAACCACAGCGTCCACGACGGCTGAGTGAGGTTCGGATTCGCCTCGCCCTCGAACGCCCACTTCGTCAGGGTCCACAGCAGCTCGAAGATGACGTATGGAACGAGGATGTCGGTGATCACCCGAGCCATCTGCTTCTTGTTCGGCGGGGCGGACTTCGAGAAGTACCCGGCGATGATCGCGAACGCCGGCATGTGGAACGCGTAGAACGACAGGTACAGCGCCATCGCGATGTCGGAGTCGTAGGTGAGGCGCTGGATCGCGTGGCCCAGAACGACCAGGACGATGCAGGCGTAGCGGGCGTTGTCCCAGAACGGAACGCGCCTGCGCGACCGTGCGATCGGACCTGTGACGGGGCCGGTCGGCGCCTGCGGAGTACTGCTCATCATTGAAGGCTACCGTCCGGGAATAAAGTTGAGGGGGTGGCGTTGTATCAGATACATTCAAGTGCATAGATACGGATGCCACCGCATCCGCCTCGAGAACCCGGAGCACCAACATGAGCGACCAGGCCGAAACCTCAGGCATCCAGTTCGGACTCTTCACCGTCAGCGACATCACCCAGAATCCCACCACGGGGGAGACACCCAGCGAGCGGCAGAAGATCAAGGACGCGATCACGATCGCAAAGCATGCCGAAGAGGTCGGTCTCGACGTCTACGCCGTCGGCGAGCACCACAACCCGCCGTTCTGGTCCTCGTCGCCGACCACGACCCTCGCTGCGATCGCCGCGCAGACCGAGCGCATCATCCTCTCGACCTCGACGACCCTCATCACCACGAACGACCCGGTGAAGATCGCCGAGGACTTCGCGATGCTGCAGCACATCTCGGACGGCCGCACCGACCTCATGCTGGGCCGCGGCAACACCGGACCCGTCTACCCGTGGTTCGGACAGGACATCCGTCAGGGCCTGCCGCTCGCGATCGAGAACTATGCGCTGCTGCGCAAGCTCTGGGATGAGGACGTCGTGGACTGGGAGGGCAAGTTCCGCACGCCGCTGCAGGGCTTCACCTCGACCCCGCGTCCGCTGGACGGCGTCGCCCCCTTCGTGTGGCACGGGTCGATCCGCACCCCCGAGATCGCCGAGCAGGCCGCGTACTACGGCGACGGCTTCTTCGCCAACAACATCTTCTGGCCCAAGGAGCACTACCAGCGTCTGATCGAGCTCTACCGCCAGCGCTTCGCCCACTACGGCCACGGCACGCCCGAGCAGGCCATCGTCGGGATCGGCGGCCAGGTCTTCATGCGTGCCAACTCGCAGGACGCCGTGAACGAGTTCCGTCCGTACTTCGACAACGCGCCCGTCTACGGCCACGGCCCGAGCATGGAGGACTTCACCGAGATGACGCCGCTGACGGTCGGCTCGCCGCAGCAGGTCATCGACCGCTACGCCGCGATGCGCGACACGTTCGGCGACTACCAGCGGCAGCTGTTCCTCATCGACCACGCCGGCCTCCCGCTGAAGGTCGTGCTGGAGCAGCTCGACATCCTCGGCGGCGAGGTGGTGCCCGCCCTGCGCAAGGAACTGGCGAAGAATCGTCCGGCGAGTGTTCCGGATGCTCCGACCCACGCCGCCCGCGTCAAGGCGGTCTACGGCGACGGACCTGCCCGCGAGGCGCGCCCCGGCGTCAACCGCGGCGACAACCTTACGGCAGGTTCCCCCTACCAGGACACCCCGGCTCCTGCCGGCTCCGCATTCGGCCTCGGCCGGAAGGAGGCGTGACCATGCCAGAGCGTCGCATCGCGGTCATCTCCGCTGGGCTCTCCAACCCGTCATCGACCAGGATGCTGGCCGACAAACTGGCAGCCGAGACGGTCAAAGAGCTTGCTGCCCGCGACATCCAGGCCACGGTCGACCTCATCGAGCTGCGCGATCTCGCGCACGACATCACCAACAATCTGCTCACCGGCTTCGCGCCGGCGGAGCTGGAGTCGGCGCTCAACTCGGTCTACTCCGCCGATGCCCTGATCGCGGTGACCCCGATCTTCTCGACCAGTTACTCCGGACTCTTCAAGTCGTTCATCGATGTGCTCGACCCGGACGCTCTGACCGGCAAGCCGGTCCTCATCGGCGCGAACGCGGGCACGCCGCGACACTCTCTCGCGATCGACTACGCGATCCGACCGCTGTTCGCCTACCTGCATGCCGAGGCCGTCTCGACCGGCGTGTTCGCGGCATCCGGTGACTGGGGCGGCGCTGGTGACGACGTGGCTCCCCTGAGCAAGCGCGTCGAGAAGGGCGCGCGCGAGTTGGCCGAGGCCGTCGCGCGCAACGACGCCGTCACATCGAACGATCCGTTCGACCCGGCGAACTACCTCGGCGAGGGCCGCTCGTTCGGACACCTGCTGGGTGGCCTCGCCGGCGAGTGACACGCACCGAAGACGAAGGCGCCGGACCCGAAGGGGCCGGCGCCTTCTCGATGATCAACCGCTCTTGCGTCGGAACTCGCGCCGCGTCTGCGGGGCGTTCACCGCGTGGACGGCGGAGTCGCCATCCAGGTGCGACTCACCGTCGCGATGGTGAGCGTTCTTCTTCTCGAGCGCTTCCTTGAACTTGCGCTTCATGTCCTCAGACGGAGGAACTGCGCCTTCTTCGGTGCTCATGGGGTCAGCCTAGTCGGGCTGCACCGGTGACGGAAAGGTCGCGCGCCTGCGGTCGCGTCGCCGGATCAGCAGGTCGATCAGCGTGCCGATGACGAGGGCGACCACGACCGACACCGTGATCGCCACCATCGGTCCGCCGGGGAGGATCGCCGCGAACAGGGCCCCGACCGCCGCTTGGTAGGTCGCCCAGCCGGCCGCGGCCAATGCGACCAGACCGGCGTAGCGCGGGATCGGAATCCGAGTCGCGCCGGCGACGAGATTCACGGCGAGCCGCGCGAACGGGATGAAGCGCGCGGTGAACAGCACCACTGCAGTGCCGGACTGCAGGCGGTCGTGCGCCCAGCGCCGTGCCTGCTGCACGCGCTGGGCGCGCATCCAACGCCAGCGCTCCACGCCTGCCCAGCGTCCGATCGCGTAGCAGAGCATGTCACCGCACGCGGCGGCGACGGTCGCACAGGCGATCACGGCCCACAGCGGGGGAGTCCCGGACGAGATCGACAGCGCTCCGAGCGCCGTCACCGCGATCTCGCCGGGCACGATGACGAAGAACGCGTCGCCGACGACGAGGACCGTCATGACGATCAGCGCCCATGGGCCATGGACGGCGTCGAGGACCGCGTCGGGAATCACCCCTTCACGATGCGCCCGCGAAGTGAACGGAAACCGAATCGGGGACAGCCGGTGAAGGAAAGCCGTGCAACGGGTGAACTCTCGGTCCCTTGAGCCCGTCGCGGCTCAAGACATCCACGGACGCGGGGCATCCTGACATCGTGAGAGTCGCGATCGTGACCGAATCCTTCCTGCCGCACATGAACGGTGTGACCGGATCTGTGCTGCAGATCCTTCGACACCTCGAACGGACCGGCCACGATGCCCACGTGATCGCTCCGGGAGCCGCTGGCATCCCGGGCACGATGCACGGCGCATCGATCGAGCCGGTGATGAGCCTGGCGCTCCCCGGGTATCGCAACGTTCGCGTCGGCACCGTCACCGCGCACCGCATCGCGGAGTCGCTGTCGAGCTTCCGGCCCGACGTCGTGCACCTCGCATCCCCGTTCGCGCTGGGCTGGCGCGGCGTGCTCGCCGCCACGCGCCTCGCGCTTCCGGTCGTGGCGGCATACCAGACGGACGTCGCCGCCTATACAGAGCGGTATCGCGTCGCGGCCACCACGAACTTCGCTCAGAACCACATCCTGCGCCTGCACCGGCGTGCGACCCTGACGCTCGCGCCATCCTCCGAGTCGGAGCAGCAGCTTCACGGGCTCGGGGTGGACCGGATCCGCCGGTGGGGCCGCGGCGTGGATGCGGAGCGCTTCCACCCCGGCGCTCGCGTCGAGCAGTGGCAGCATCGCTCACCGGATGAGATCGTGGTCGGCTACGTCGGGCGACTGGCCGCCGAGAAGCAGATCGAGGATCTCCGCGTGCTGCACGGGATTCCCGGCATCCGCCTCGTCATCGTCGGCGACGGTCCGTCCCGTCCTCGCCTCGCGGCCCAGATGCCGGATGCCGTGTTCCTCGGCCACCTCGACGGGGACGAGCTCGCCGCCGCGATGGCATCCTTCGACATCTTCGTGCATCCGGGCGAGAGCGAGACGTTCGGGCAGACGCTGCAGGAGGCGCACGCCAGCGGGGTCCCGATCGTGGCGACCGGTCGCGGCGGCCCGCTGGATCTGATCCGGATGGGCATCGACGGCTGGCTGTATCGCCCCGGAGACCTGGATGACCTGCGGATGCGCGTCATGGATCTCGCAGGCGACGCGCGCAAGCGCCGGGCGTTCGGCGCGGCGGGGCGCAGGGCGGTCGAGGGGCGCAGCTGGCAGGCCGTCTGCGATCAGCTGATCGGCCACTTCGAGGAGGCGCGCGAGCTCCAGCGGGTGGATCGCGCGCTGCGCGCACCACGGGTGCGCAGGCCCGAGCCGTCGCATCCCGGCGCCGGCCGACGGTGGCAGCGTTTCGTCGCCCTCGGCGACTCGCTCACTGAGGGTCTCTGCGACCCGGCGCCGGACGGGGCGCTGCGCGGGTGGGCGGATCGACTCGCCCTGCTGCTGTCGGCCAGGGGCGGCATCCACTATGCGAACCTCGCGGTCCGATCGCGTCGCGTGCGGGACGTGCGCGGCGCGCAGCTCGCGCGAGCCAGGGACCTCAGGCCGGACCTGGTGTCGATCCTGATCGGCGCGAACGATCTCGTGAGGTCGCACGCGGACGTTGCTGCGCTCGCTGCCGAGGTCGAGGAGACGGTTCGCGTACTGCGCGATGACGGCGCCGACGTGCTGCTGGTGACGCCGTTCCTGCCCGACCGCCGGGCGGCGGGGCTGTTCGCGGCGCGGTTCTCCACGTTCGCGGTCCACCTCGCCGGCATCGCCGAGCGGCACGGTGCGATCCTCCTCGACACCGACCTGCACCCTGCGCTGGCGTCCAGACCGAACTGGGGCGAGGACCTGGTGCACCTCGGCAGCAGAGGACATCGTTTCCTCGCGTATCGCGCCGGCGAGCTCCTCGGAGTGCCGCACGCCGAGACACTCGGCGCGCTCGATCAGGTGCTGCACGACGTGGACGCCACCACCAAAGCGCAATGGTGGCGCGAGCACGCCCTCCCCTGGGTATGGCGCCGGATGCGCGGGCGCGTCGCGGGTGACGGGCGCGTCGCCAAGCACGACGAGTACGTCTACATCGGCCGGTCGTCCAGCATGCGCAGCGTCGAAGTCGGCTGACACCGGAGAAGTCCAGCGCCGCGCTGATAGGCTGAAACTGGATTGCTGTGCGCAGTCCGCGTGCGCGCATGCGCACGGGTACGTATGATCTCGGCCGTCACACGGACGGACGAGTCTAAACAAAGAAGGAGAGACCTCTTGGAAGGTCCTGAAATCACTGCCGCCGAGGCCGTTCTCGACAACGGCCGCTTCGGCACCCGCACTGTCCGCTTCGAAACCGGTCGTCTCGCTCAGCAGGCGCAGGGTTCGGTCGCGGCTTATCTCGACGGAGAGACGATGATCCTCTCCGCAACCAGCGCCGGCAAGCACCCGCGCGAAGGCTTCGACTTCTTCCCGCTGACCGTCGACGTGGAAGAGCGTTCGTACGCGGCAGGAAAGATCCCCGGCTCGTTCTTCCGTCGTGAGGGTCGTCCCTCGACAGAGGCGATCCTGGTCTGCCGTCTGATCGACCGTCCGCTGCGCCCGTCGTTCGTCGACGGCCTGCGCAACGAGGTCCAGGTCGTCATCACCGTGCTGTCGATCGCTCCGGGCGAGTACTACGACGCACTGGCGATCAACGCGGCTTCCGCATCGACGCAGATCTCGGGTCTGCCGTTCTCCGGTCCGATCGCAGGCGTCCGCCTCGCGCTCATCCCTGGCCAGGGCGAGCACGCTGACCAGTGGGTCGCGTTCCCGAACGAGGCGCAGGTCGCAGAGGCCGTCTTCGACCTCATGGTCGCCGGTCGCGTGGTCAAGAAGTCCGACGGCTCCGAAGACGTCGCGATCATGATGGTCGAGGCCGAGGCGACCGAGAACAGCTGGAACCTCATCAAGGGCGGCGCAGTCAAGCCGAACGAAGAGGTCGTCGCGGGTGGCCTCGAGGCCGCCAAGCCGTTCCTCAAGCAGCTCGTCGAGGCGCAGGCCGATATGGCTTCGCACTCCTCGAAGGCGCCTGGCGTCTACCCGGTCTTCCCGGCATACGAGCAGGGCACCTACGACTTCATCGCCGCATCCGCGACGGCCGACCTCGAGAAGGTCTACCAGATCGCTGACAAGCAGGAGCGTCAGAGCGCCGATGACGCGGTCAAGGACCGCGTCAAGGCCGAGGTGGCTGCGGCCATCGAGGCGGGCACGCTGCCGGAGTCCGCTGCCGGCGAGGTGTCCGGCGCCTACAAGTCGGTCACCAAGGGCATCGTCCGCGGTCGCGTCCTGGCAGAGGGCGTCCGCATGGACGGTCGTGGCCTGGCCGACATCCGCCCGCTGGACGCCGAGGTGCAGGTCATCCCGCGCGTGCACGGTTCGGCGATCTTCCAGCGCGGCGAGACCCAGATCATGGGCGTCACCACGCTGAACATGCTCAAGATGGAGCAGCAGATCGACTCGCTGTCCCCGACGACGAGCAAGCGCTACATGCACCACTACAACTTCCCGCCCTACTCGACCGGTGAGACCGGTCGTGTCGGTTCGCCGAAGCGTCGCGAGATCGGGCACGGCTTCCTGGCCGAGCGCGCGCTCGTTCCGGTTCTGCCGAGCCGCGAGGAGTTCCCTTACGCGATCCGTCAGGTGTCCGAGGCTCTCGGCTCCAACGGCTCGACGTCGATGGGCTCTGTCTGCGCCTCCACCCTGTCGCTGCTGAACGCGGGTGTGCCGTTGCGCGCAGCCGTCGCCGGCATCGCCATGGGTCTCGTCTCCGACGAGGTGAATGGCGAGACCCGTTACGCGGCTCTGACCGACATCCTCGGTGCGGAAGACGCGCTCGGCGACATGGACTTCAAGGTCGCAGGCACCAGCGAGTTCATCACCGCGATCCAGCTCGACACGAAGCTCGACGGGCTCCCGTCCGACGTTCTCACCGGCGCGCTGACGCAGGCCCGCGATGCACGTCTGACGATCCTCGGTGTTCTGAACGCCGCGATCGACGCTCCTGACGAGATGGCGCCCACCGCGCCCCGCGTCATCAGCGTGCAGATCCCGGTCGACAAGATCGGCGAGCTGATCGGCCCGAAGGGCAAGACGATCAACGCGATCCAGGACGAGACCGGCGCGCAGATCTCCATCGAGGAGGACGGCACCGTCTACATCGGCGCGACCGATGGCCCCTCGGCCGAGGCGGCCCGTGCCCAGGTGAACGCGATCGCCAACCCCACCAACCCGGAGGTCGGCGAGCAGTTCCTCGGCACCGTGGTGAAGATCGCCTCGTTCGGCGCCTTCATCTCGCTGCTGCCCGGCAAGGACGGCCTGCTGCACGTCACCGAGGTGCGCAAGCTCGCCGGTGGCAAGCGCGTCGAGAACGTCGAGGACGTCCTCTCTGTCGGTCAGAAGCTCCTCGTGAAGATCACGAAGATCGACGACCGCGGCAAGCTGTCGCTCGAGCCGGTGCTCGACGACGCTCCCGCCGAGGAGGCCGCGCAGGCGGAGACCACCGAGGCGTAAACCCCGGCACGTCGGCCCGGGTTCCGTTCCGCGCGAGCGGAATCCGGGCCTTCGTCGTACCTGTCGTGATCGAAACGTTATGGGAAGTTCGCCGCACGTTATCGGCAATGGTCGGCGAGTTCGCCTGAGTCGCTTACCCTCGAAGTACGCACCGGGAGTGCACGCGGGGGTGGTGAAGGATGCGATTGTTCAGCGCAGGAGCAGCTGATCAGCCCGCACACGCCCAGGTTGCCGCCGAGCACCCTTCGGCACCGATCCCCGTCGTCGGCCCTGGCGTGGGGGAGCGTATCCGGGTTCCGCTCGGTGAGACGGAGTTCTCCAGCTTCCCGCTGATGCTGGGGGCTGCGGAGTTCGGCTGGAACGTCGATCTCGAGACCAGCCACGCGATCCTGGACCGGTACGTCGAGTTCGGCGGGAACGCGATCCACACCGCCGACGGCTTCTCCGGGGGCCGCAGCGAGCACATCATCGGCCAGTGGCTGCGATCGCGCGGACTGCGCGACGGCACCATTCTCAGCGTGCGGATCGGATCGCACGCCGACAATCCCGGCCTCGGCTCCGTCAACCTCGTGCGGGCCGTCGAAGGATCGCTCACCCGGCTGGACGTCGACCGGATCGATGTGCTCTACCTGGACGCCACGCTGGACAGGGCGACGAACCTCGAGGACACGCTCGCCACCGTCGAGTGGCTGCGCGACGCCGGCAAGATCGGCGCCGTCGGCGCCTTCGGCTTCGCGCCTGAGCGTCTGGTCGAGGCGCGGATCCTCGCATCCGCCGGGTACCCGCGAATCGAAGTGCTCGATGAGCCGTACAACCTCATCCGCCGCGACCGCTTCGAGGGCGACCTGCGTCTCGTCGCCGGAGCTCAGAACCTGGCGGTGACCCCTTCGCACGCGCTCGAGCACGGATTCCTGTCCGGGCGCCACCGCAGCAAGGCTCTCGTGTCCCGCGGCGTGCGCGGCGATCAGCTGCGGGGTCACCTGAACCGTCGTGGCACCCGCATCCTCCGCGCGCTCGACCAGGTCGCCGCAGAGGTCGACGCGCCGATCGCCGCAGTGTCCATGGCATGGCTGCTCGCACAGCGCACGGTCGTGGCTCCGATCGTGAACAGCTTCGCCATCCAGCACGTCGATGAGCTGATGCAGGGCGCCGGCGTTTCGCTCTCGCGGACCCAGGTCCTGGAACTCACGCGCGCCGGAGCCTGAGCTCTGCCGGTAGGGTGGAATCGCCCCAGTGAAGGCTGGCGACGAAGCGAGCGGGTTGTGACGCACTACATATATCTGGTCAGACATGGTGAACATCAGGATGCCGAGCACGGCGTCGACGACGGACCCCTCTCTCCCAGGGGGCAGCGACAAGCGGAACTCATCGCTGACCGGCTCTCCGGACTCCCGCTCGATGCGATCTGGCATTCTCCGCTGCTGAGGGCCACGGAGACCGCGCGGGCGATCGCCGAACGGCTTCCCTCGGTCACGCCCGTGCCCAGGGCGTTGTTGTTCGACTGCGTGCCGACCGGCATGACCGATGAGACACCGGTCGTTTATGAGCCGTTCTTCGGATCCTTGACCGACGCGGAAGTCGACGCGGGGCGCGCACAGATGGCCGACGCGGTCAACGAGTTCCTGGTGCGCAAGCAGGGCGATGTGCACGAAGTGCTGATCACGCACAACTTCGTGATCGCCTGGTTCGTGCGAGAGGTGCTGGGTGCTCCGGAATGGCGCTGGATGACGCTCAATCAGGCCCACTGCGGACTGACGGTCATCGCCCAGAAGCAGGGCAGGCCGTGGACGCTGATCAATCACAACGAACTGAGCCACCTTCCGGTGGAGCTGCGTACCGGCCTGCCGGACGCGATGCCGGTGTGACCGCAAATAGACTGGACGCATGACCAAGCAGGTGGCACTCGTCGGCGGGTCCGGCAAGCTCGGAACGATCATCGCGCACGTGATCGACGAGCTCGAAGGGTTCGAAGTCACTCGGCTGCTGACATCGTCGAGCACGCTGAGCGAACTGGACGGAGTCGATCTGGTCGTGGACGCCTCGACGCCGCAGGTGAGCGTGGATGTCGTGCGCGCCGCCGTCGAGCGCGGCATCAACGTTCTCGTCGGCACCTCCGGCTGGTCCGCCGAGCGGATCGCGCTGATGCGCCCGCTCGTCGAAGCCGCAGGCACCGGCGCCGTGTTCATCCCGAACTTCTCGCTCGGCTCTGTACTGGGCTCCGCGCTGGCCGCGGCCGCCGCCCCGTTCTTCTCCTCGGCGGAGATCGTCGAGGCGCACCGCGACACCAAGGTCGACTCGCCGAGCGGCACGGCGGTGCGCACCGCCGAGCTCATCGCAGCCGCGCGCACCGAGCAGGGTCCTGTGAGCGCGCCGCACGCCGATCAGCGCGCGCGGGGTCAGCAGGTCGCGAGCGTCCCGGTGCACTCGCTGCGCCGCCCCGGCGTCATCGCACGTCAGGACGTCATCCTCTCCGGCCCCGGCGAAACCCTCACGATCACCCATGACACGGTGGAGTCGGCGAAGGCCTACGCGCCCGGCATCCGCCTCGCCGTTCCTTTCGCGGCAGCCGCGCAGGGAGTCGTGGTGGGACTGGAGAACATGATCGACATCGGGATCCAGGCGCGCGCATGATGGCCCGCGCCGGGGTGATCGTCGTCGGGCTCTGCCTGATCCTGTACTTCGTCCTCACCGGACAGTGGGCGTATCTCTACGTGACCAGCGGTGAGGCCATCGGGATCGCCATGGGTGCGGCTCTCATCGTGTTGCCGCTGATCGGGGCATGGGCCCTCGTTCGCGAGATCGAGTTCGGCATTCAGGCGGACCGTCTCGGCACGAAGCTGGATGCCGAGGGCGGCATGCCAACCGCGGAGGCCGAACTCACCCCGAGCGGCCGGCTCGCCAAGACGGATGCCGAGCCGCTTGTGCAGCGCTACACGGCCGAGGCCGATGCCGCCGGCGACGACTGGCGGGCACGCTACCGGCTCGGTGTGGTGCAGGATGCCGCGGGGCGCCGTAAAGACGCTCGCGCCAGCATCCGCGACGCGATCCGGCTCGCGAAGAACGCGAGCTGATCGCGTCTCAGGCGAGCGTCGCCTCGAGTGTGATGTCGATCCCGGACAGCGCCTGTGAGACCGGGCAGCCGGTCTTCGCGCCCTCGGCGATCTCCTGGAACTGCTCAGGGGTGAGGCCGGGCACGGACGCGTTCACGTTCAGGTGGCTGCCGGTGATGCCGACGCCCGGCTTGAAGGTCACCGATGCGGTCGTGTTGACGCGCTCAGGCGGGGTGCCGTTGTCGGCCAGGGCGTTCGAGAGCGCCATGCTGAAGCACGACGAGTGCGCGGCGGCGATGAGCTCCTCCGGTGTCGTGGTCGTGTCAGAGCCTTCGCTGCGCGCTTTCCAGTTGATCGGGAACGTGCCGAGGTTCGAAGAGGAGAAGGCGACGTTGCCCGACCCCTCCATCAGAGAACCGTTCCAGGTGGTGGTGGCTTCGCTGGTGACGGGCATGATTCCTCCAGAGTCGTGGCGGGGTGTGCGGCCAGCCTATCGACCCGGGTGCGTGTGGGGAACCGTCCGCTCAGGCGGCACGTGGCGCCTTGCCGACGAGACCGGCGCGCTGCAGCAGGAGGTAGATCTGGCAGCCGAGGCAGAACGCGAAGGCGGCGTTCAGGAACGCGGCGATGAAGGCCGCACCGGCGGCGATCGGCAGCGCCAGTGGAAGTCCGGCGAGGTGCAGTGCAAGCCCGATGACGACCACGGCGAGGCCGACGCCCTGGGCGAACCGCGGGGGACGCGGATCCTCGAGCTCGGTCCGCGCCGGCAGGCGGGGGCGCACGAAACGACGGAAGACGACGCCCCACGGTGCGGTCCGCGGCGACACGACGCCCCACAGGAACAGCAGCGCGATGACGAGGAGCAGCAAGAAGCCGGGGTCGAGGGCGCGCTGCGCGATCGACGCCTGCGTGATCGCCCAGATTCCGCCCGGCACGAAGGTGGCATCGGCGAGAGGCTGATAGGCGAACCACCCGAAGGCCGCCGCATCCTGCGCCGTCGACAGTCCGACGAGGCCCAGCACGACGGCTGCGAGCAGCAGCACGGAGGTGATGGTCGCCGCGAAGCGCGGGCCGCGCGGATCGATTCCTGCGGGAGGGGTCATGATTGCTCCTGGAAGGTCAATACAGTGTCTACGGCATCCTCGATCGAACGCCGATCGGGCACGCCTCCCCACCGGGAGAGGACAGCGCCGGAGGCGTCGATGAGGAACGTCGTCGGTGTCCAGCACGTGATATCGGGTCGCGAGATCGCCGCGGTTCGTGAGATCGACCTCGACGAGCGGGATGCCGCGGTCGGTCGCGATGTCGCCGAGCAGCCGCCGCACCTGCGGGCACCGCGCGCAGAACTCGGTGCTGAACTGCACCAGTGCGGCGGATGCGACAACCGCACCCGGTAGGTCCGTCGGCCGCACGCGCACAGCGCCGCCGGAGCGCCGGCGACCGTCCTGCGTCCGCAGCAGGACTCCTGCCACGACGGCGAGCAGCACGATTCCACCGGCGATCAGCATGGCGGTGGAGACGGGCATCTTCGCAGGATAGAGCGAGCTCCTCCTGTGCGGATCGGATATGACAGCGGATGACGGCGAAGCATCCGCCTCGACACGACGCAGGCCGGGTATCGTGTCAGGCATGAGCGCAGCCGTCCCCACGCCGTACGAAGATCTGCTCCGCGACGTGCTGGAGCACGGCACGCACAAGGATGACCGCACCGGCACAGGGACGACCAGCGTCTTCGGCCGTCAGATCCGGTTCGACCTGTCGCAGGGGTTCCCGCTCATCACCACGAAGCGCGTGCACTTCAAATCGATCGCCTACGAGCTGCTCTGGTTCCTGCGCGGCGATTCCAACGTCGCCTGGCTGCAGGACAACGGCGTCACGATCTGGGACGAGTGGGCCGACGCCGACGGCGACCTCGGCCCGGTCTACGGCGTGCAGTGGCGGTCGTGGCCGACGCCGGATGGCGGTCACATCGATCAGCTCGCGCAGGTCATCGAGCAGATCAGGGCGACCCCGGATTCGCGACGTCTGATCGTCTCGGCCTGGAACCCCGCTGACATCCCCGACATGGCGCTCGCCCCCTGCCACGCCCTGTTCCAGTTCTACGTCGCCGACGGCCGGCTGTCGTGCCAGCTCTATCAGCGCAGCGCCGACATGTTCCTCGGAGTGCCGTTCAACATCGCCAGCTACGCACTGCTGACGATGATGATCGCGCAGCAGGCCGGGCTCGAGCCCGGCGACTTCGTCTGGACCGGCGGCGACTGCCATGTGTACGACAACCACGTCGAGCAGGTGCGCGAGCAGCTGAACCGCGATCCCTACCCGTACCCGACGCTGCGATTCGCGAGGAAGCCGGAGTCGATCTTCGACTACGAGTTCTCGGACTTCGTCGTCGAGGGCTACCGGCACCACCCGGCGATCCGCGCGGCGGTGGCGGTATGACCTGGGTGGGGTTGATCTGGGCTGAGGCCGCCGGCGGCGTCATCGGCGCCGAAGGCGGGATGCCGTGGCACGTGCCGGAGGATCTCGCGCACTTCAAGGACATCACCGTCACCGCGCCGGTCGTGATGGGCCGGAAGACCTGGGACTCGCTGCCGGAGCGCTTCCGTCCGCTCCCGGGCCGCGAGAACATCGTCATCACGCGGCAGCAGGACTGGGAAGCAGCGGGGGCGCGGCGCGCCGCGGACCTGTCCGGCGCCGTCCGCGGGCTCGAGAAGGTGTGGATCATCGGCGGAGCCGAGATCTTCGCGCAGGTGATCGGAGGGGCCGATCGGCTCGAGGTCACCGAGCTCGACCTCGACGTCGCAGGCGACGCCTACGCGCCGTCGAAGGAGGGCTGGCGGCTCGTCGACGAAGGGGAGTGGCAGACGTCCCGCTCGGGCATCCGCTACCGGTTCCTCGGGTACGAGCGCTGATGCCGACCGCGCTGATCACGGGGGCGAGTGCGGGTCTCGGCGAGGAGTTCGCCCGTCAGCTCGCCGCACGAGGAGCCGACCTGGTGCTGGTCGCGCGGTCGGCCGAACGGCTCGACGCGCTGGCCGTCGGACTGCGAGACGCACACGGCGTCTCAGTCGAGGTGCTCGCCGCGGATCTCGTCACAGAAGACGGCGTGGCGCGTGTGATCGCACGGGTCGCCGATCAGGAGCATCCGATCGGCCTCCTGGTCAACAATGCGGGGTTCGGGTTGCCGCTGCACTTCGCCGATAACGACATCGACGACGAGGTGCAGCACCTGCGCATCCACGTCGAGGCGCCGATGCGGCTCATGCACGCGGCGCTGGGCAGCATGCGCGGACGCGGCGGACGGATCATCAACGTGGCATCCGTCGCCGGGTTCATCTCCCGCTCGACGTACTCCGCGTGCAAGCAGTGGCTGATCGGCTTCAGCCGGTGGGCGAATGCCGAGTACGCGAAGGACGGCGTCAGCGTCACCGCGGTGTGCCCCGGCTTCACCCACACCACGTTCCACGAGCGGATGGGCCTCGCACCAGGCCGCGAGGGGATCCCCGCGATCGGGTGGCTGAATGCACCGGACGTCGTGCGAGAGGGCCTGCGGGATGCCGCGCGCGGCAAGGCCGTCTCCGTCCCCTCGCTGCGCTACAAGGCGGTCGTCGCGCTGACGAAGGTGCTCCCCTCATCGCTCACCGCACGCGCAGCGCAGCGCGGAAGGGTCTGACCTCCGGTCGAGAGGGCAGTCCGACACGGTGTTCCGCGTCCGGACCGTGCCGAATCGCCCTCTCGTCGCCGAATCAGGCGAATCGCCCCAGGTGGATGCCGGCATAGGCCAGTGCCGCGACCGTCTCACCGTCACGGATACGGCCGTCGGCGACCATCCCGAGCGCATCTGAGAGCGGTACCCACGAGACCTCCTCGATCCCCTCGTCATCGTGCGCGGCACTTTGGTGGGCCTTACTCAGGCCCCGGGCGAGGAACACGTGCTCGGGCGCGATCGTGACGCCGTTGAGCGCGTTCATCGTGCCGATCTCCGTCCACTCCTCAGCGCGCATGCCGGTCTCCTCGAGCAGCTCGCGCTGCGCCGCGACCAGCGGATCCTCGCCGTCGCTGCCGCCCGCCGGCACCTCGACCGAGCGTCCGACGGTGTATCGATCGAGCGTGATGAGGCACACCCGGTCCTCCGCATCGAGCGCGACCACGAACACCGCTGCGTTGCGCAGAGTGACGACGCCGTAGATGCCGTCGCCGGCGGGTCCGGTCACGGCGTCCTCCCGCACTGAGATCCACGGGTTCTCGTAGACGACCCGCGAATCGTTGGTCTGCCATGTCATGGAGGCGAGCCTATCCGGGGCGATCCGGCAGGGGCGAAACCGATACGCTTGGAGGATGACACACTCGGGCAACCCCTTCGGACAGGTACTCGTCGCGCTCGTCACTCCGATGACGGCCGACGGCGAAGTCGACTGGGCCGCCACAGAGAAGCACATCGATGACGTCATCACCGCAGGAGCGGACGGCATCGTCGTCACCGGTACGACGGGGGAGACCTCCACTCTCACCGACCCCGAGAAGCTCAAGCTCGTCGAGGTCGGCAAGTCGGTCTCGGCCGGGCGAGCCAGGATCATCACCGGCGGCGGCTCCAACGAGACCGCGCATGCCATCGAGTTGTACAAGGCCAGCGAGAAGGCCGGCGCCGACGGCATCATGATCGTCACGCCGTACTACAACAAGCCGACGCAGGCCGGCATCCTCACGCACTTCCGCCTCGTCGCCGACGCGACCGATCTGCCCGTGATCCTCTACGACATCCCGGGCCGGACCGGAGTGCCGATCAAGTACGAGACGATCCTGCGCCTGGCGAAGCACCCGAACATCCTCGCGGTGAAGGACGCCAAGGGCGACTTCAGCGAGGTCAGCCGCGTGCTGAACCAGACCGACCTGATGTACTTCTCCGGCGACGACGCGAATGTCCTCCCTCACCTGTCGATCGGTGCCTCCGGTCTCATCGGCGTGACCGCGAACATCACCGCGACGCCGTACCGCACGATCGTGGATGCCGTCAACCGCGGCGACCTCGCCACGGCCACCGCCGAGCACAAACGCCTCGAGCCGCTGGTGCGGGCCACCATGACACACGTGCCCGGAACCGTGTCGGCGAAGTACATCCTGCACGGCCTGGGCCGCATCTCAAGCCCCCGCGTCCGCCTTCCCCTGGTGGGCCCGGAGGAGTGGGAGGCCGCGCTCATCGAAGACGAGCTCGCGCTAGTCACGGACGTGCCCGGTGCCGATTTCTCGAACTTCCGCCCCGACCGCAACGCGGCCGCGGGCGGTGCGCTGCCGAAGGTGCACGGCACGACGCGCTGAGACGACGGGCGCAGAGTGCGCCCACTGCAATACGGACACGGAGCGTGTCCGACTGAGGAGACATCAATGTCCATTCCCATCGCCGCCCCTGAACCGCTCGCAGCGGGAACCCTCCGCGTCGTCCCGCTCGGCGGTCTCGGCGAGGTCGGCCGAAACATGACGACCTTCGAGTTCGACGGAAAGATACTCATCGTCGACTGCGGCGTTCTGTTCCCCGAGGACCATCAGCCAGGCGTCGATCTGATCCTGCCGGACTTCGAGCCCATCAAGGACCGCCTCGACGACATCGTCGGCGTCGTGCTGACGCACGGCCACGAGGACCACATCGGGGCGGTTCCGTACCTGCTGCGCCTCAAGAGCGACATCCCCCTGATCGGATCGGGACTCACGCTGGCGCTGGTCGAGGCCAAGCTCAAGGAGCACCGCATCAAGCCCTTCACCCTCACGGTGACGGAGGGACAGCACGAGAAGGTCGGACCGTTCGACCTGGAGTTCGTGGCAGTGAACCACTCGATTCCCGACGCACTCGCCGTCGCGATCCGCACCCCGGCGGGGCTCGTCCTCGCCACCGGTGACTTCAAGATGGACCAGCTGCCGCTGGACGGCCGCATCACCGACCTGCGCGCCTTCTCTCGCCTCGGCGAAGAGGGGGTCGACCTGTTCCTCGTCGACTCCACCAACGCCGACGTCCCTGGCTTCACCCCCACGGAGCGCTCGATCGGCCCGGTGCTCGATCAGGTGATCGCGAAGGCGAAGCGCCGCGTGATCGTGGCGAGCTTCTCCAGCCACGTGCATCGGGTGCAGCAGGTGTTGGATGCCGCGCACGAGAACGGCCGCCGTGTGGCGCTGCTCGGCCGCAGCATGGTTCGCAATATGGGGATCGCCGCCGATCTCGGCTACCTGAAGGTGCCGGAGAACGTGCTGATCGACTACAAGAAGGCCAAGGACATCCCCGACGACGAGATCGTCTACATGTCGACCGGATCGCAGGGCGAGCCGATGGCCGTGCTCAGCCGCATGGCCAACCTCGACCACGCCATCGAGCCGGGGGAGGGCGACACGGTCATCCTCGCCTCGAGTCTCATCCCAGGCAACGAGAACGCCGTGTACCGCGTGATCGACGGCCTCACCAAGCTCGGTGCGAACGTCGTGCACAAGGCCAACGCGCGCGTTCACGTGTCCGGCCACGCGGCCGCCGGCGAGCTGCTGTACTGCTACAACATCCTGAAGCCGAAGAATGTCCTGCCCGTGCACGGCGAGTACCGGCATCTGATGGCGAACGCGAAGCTGGCGCAGGAGACCGGCATCCCGGCGGAGAACACGTTCCTCGCCTCGAACGGCACGATCCTCGACCTCAAGGACGGCCAGGCGCGCGTCGCCGGCCAGTACGACATCGGATTCGTGTATGTCGACGGCTCGACCGTGGGCGAGATCACGGACGCCGATCTCAAGGATCGCCGCATCCTGGGCGAGGAGGGATTCGTCTCGATCATCGTCGTAGTGGATGCCGCGACCGGCCGGATCATCACCGGACCCGAGATCCACGCACGAGGGATCGCTGAGGATGACTCGGTGTTCGACGACGTGGTGCCCAAGATCGTCACTGCGCTCAAGGAGGCGTCCGGCAACGGCGTCCGCGACACGCATGCGCTCTCGCAGGTCGTGCGCCGCACGATCGGCCGCTGGGTGAACCAGAAGCTGCGTCGCCGTCCGATGATCGTCCCGCTCGTCATCGAGGCCTGAATCGACCCGAAAGCCGCGTCATTACGGGGCGCTGTCGGCGGCCGAACGTAGTCTGTGAGTATGGCCAGGAGCACCACGAAGACCTCGCGCGCGTCCGAGAAGACGTCCTCGCGTGCCAAGGCGCAGACGGCCCCCACGAAGAAGATCCCGGCGGCGCCGAAGAAGTACATCGACGAGGTCGACAGGCCTCCGCTCGTGGCGCGTGCCTGGACAGGACTCGCGCACGGCGTCGGCGGCCTGTTCCGGGCGTTCGGCCCCGAGGCGCTCGAGAAGGACCAGCGGCGCGACGGATTCCCGTTCCTGCTCGTGATCCTCGCGTGCCTCGGCGCAGTCGACGAGTGGTTCTTCATCGGCAACGAGGTCGCGCAGAACATCAGCGCCTACACCGTAGGCGGTCTCATCGGCCGCACGGCGTTCCTCATGCCCGTGCTGCTGCTGATCCTCGCCGGCTGGCTGTTCCGGCATCCCTCATCCGTGCACGACAACGGGCGCATCGGCATCGGCTTCGGACTGTTCGTCGTCTCGATCGCCGG
Source organism: Microbacterium abyssi (assembly GCF_015277895.1). Classification (NCBI taxonomy): domain Bacteria; kingdom Bacillati; phylum Actinomycetota; class Actinomycetes; order Micrococcales; family Microbacteriaceae; genus Microbacterium; species Microbacterium abyssi. The sequence continues at coordinate 1,447,451 of NZ_CP063815.1, forward strand.
CATCTGCCATGTCGCGGGCGGCCAGCCCGAGCCGAATCAGGGCATGCCGGCGCTCAGCGCCGCGGGCGGGCTCTTCGGCTGGATGCTGGGGGAGCCGCTGTCGTACCTCACCGATGTGGTGGCCTACATCGTGCTCGTGTTGCTGGCTGTGCTGAGCATCCTGATCATCACCAAGACGCCGCCGAACAAGATCGGTCCGCGTCTGGGTGACCTGTACGCGTGGATGTTCGGCGCAGAGCGCAGCAAGCCCGAGTCGCAGCCGGCCGCAGAGGACGCCGAGGAGGAGTCCGACGATTCGCTGCCGTGGTGGCGGCGCAACAAGACCGGTCGCGAAGAGGATCCCGACGAAGGGATCGGCTCCCAGGATCTCACCGAGCTTCTCGCCCCGACGGACGATGTTCCCGACAACACCGCCTACGACCAGGCGGTCATCCTCGCCGACCCGTCGGATGCTGCGACCGAGGTCCTCACCGATGTCGAGGGCGTCATGGCCGGTCTCGCAGGTCGCGGCAGCACGGCGCTCATGGACGACTCCGGCGACACAGGCGAGCAGCCCGAACTGCCAGGGCTGTCCGGCTTCGGCACCGACGGTCCCGGCGATCGCGGCCTGCAGGCGCCCAGCACGCCCTATGTGCTTCCCTCCACTGCCGTCCTCCGCGAGGGGCCGCCGCCGGTCATCCGTTCCGACGCCACGGATCGGGTCATCGAACAGATCACGGGCGTATTCACGCAGTTCAAGGTCGATGCGAAGGTTACCGGCTTCTCACGCGGTCCGACGGTGACCCAGTACGAGGTCGAAGTCGGCCACGGCGTCAAGGTCGAGAAGATCACGCAGCTGAGCAACAACATCGCCTATGCGGTGGCATCCAACGATGTGCGCATCCTCTCGCCGATCCCCGGCAAGAGCGCGATCGGCATCGAAATCCCGAACGCCGACAAGGAGATGGTCGCGCTCGGCGACGTGCTGCGTTCGCCCGCAGCCCAGAAGAGCACCCACCCGATGACGATCGGTGTCGGAAAGGACGTCGGCGGCAACATCGTCGTCGCGAACCTCGCGAAGATGCCGCACCTGCTGGTGGCGGGTTCGACCGGATCCGGTAAGTCGAGCTTCGTGAACTCCATGATCACGAGCCTGCTGATGCGTGCCCGTCCAGCAGATGTGCGCATGGTCCTGATCGACCCGAAGCGCGTCGAGCTCACCAGCTACGCCGGCGTCCCGCACCTGATCACCCCTATCATCACCAACCCGAAGAAGGCCGCGGAGGCCCTGCAGTGGGTGGTGAAGGAGATGGACATGCGGTACGACGACCTGGCGTCGTTCGGATTCCGTCACATCGACGACTTCAACAAGGCCGTGCGCGCCGGCGAGGTCGAGGTGCCGGTCGGCAGCGAGCGCGTGCTCAAGCCGTATCCGTACCTCCTCGTGGTCGTGGACGAGCTCGCCGACCTCATGATGGTCGCGCCACGAGACGTCGAGGATTCGATCGTCCGCATCACGCAGCTGGCCCGAGCGTCCGGCATTCACCTCGTGCTGGCCACGCAGCGCCCGAGCGTCGACGTCGTCACCGGACTCATCAAGGCCAACGTGCCCTCGCGCCTCGCGTTCGCGGTCACGAGCGTCACCGACAGCCGCGTCATCCTCGACGCACCCGGTGCCGACAAGCTGATCGGCCAGGGTGACGCCCTGTTCTCGCCGATGGGCACGTCCAAGCCGTTCCGACTGCAGGGTGCATGGGTCGAGGAGAGCGAGATCGACGCCGTCGTCAAGCACGTCACGGCGCAGGCCCGCCCCGAGTACCGCGCCGACGTGCAGGAGGCGATGGATCCGGCGAAGAAGAAGGAAGTCGACGAGGACATCGGCGACGACCTCGAGGTGCTGCTCGCGGCCGCCGAGCTCGTCGTGTCGTCGCAGTTCGGGTCGACCTCGATGCTGCAGCGCAAGCTGCGCGTCGGGTTCGCCAAGGCGGGTCGGCTGATGGACCTCCTCGAATCCCGCGAGATCGTCGGGCCCTCCGAGGGATCCAAGGCGCGTGACGTGCTGGTGACGGCCGAACAGCTGCCGGCCGTGATGGCGAAGCTCCGCGGCGAGGACGCTCCGTCCGCCCCGGCGGCGGCAGCCCCGGCAGCAGCGGCTCCGGCGTCCGTCGACTACGGACGCGATCCGATCGAGGCGCAGTTCGAGGGGATGCCGGTCGTCGACGAGGGTGAGGGCGATGAAGACGCCTGGGGCCTGACGGGTCGCGACTGATGGCCATCCCGCGGCAGCTGCCGAACGCGATCACGATCGCCAGGATCCCGCTCGCCGTCGTGTTCTTCGTGCTGCTCCTGCTGGGCGGTTCCTACGGGCTGGACGACCTCGTCATCCGCTGGGTCGCCGGCGTGCTGTTCGTCGTCGCGATCTCCACCGACTGGGTGGACGGCTACCTGGCCCGCAGATACGACATCGTGAGCGACTTCGGCAAGCTCTGGGATCCGATCGCCGACAAGCTGCTCACCGGCGCCGGCTTCGTCGGGCTGGCGATCCTCGGTGAATGGCCTTGGTGGATCGTCATCGTCATCCTCATCCGCGAGTGGGGCATCACGGTGCACCGCTTCATGGTCGCGAACACGCACATCGTCGCTGCGGCGTGGATGGGCAAGCTCAAGACGGCGTTCCAGGGCGTCGCGCTCGGCTGGTGGCTGCTGCCGCTGCACCAGTTGATCGGGATGGAATGGTGGACGGGCATCGGGATCGTGCTGATGTACGCGACCGTCGTGCTCACGCTCGCCAGCGGGATCGACTATGTCATCTCACAGGTGCGCGGATCGCGGACGGCCCGGTGAGCAGCGACGCCGCACGCCTCGTCGCGGAGCTCACCGCCCGCGGCTGGACGCTCGGCGTCGCCGAGTCGCTCACCGGCGGCGCACTGGCCGCCGAGATCGTCTCCGTCCCCGGGGCATCTGCGACGCTGCTCGGCGGGGTCGTCGCGTACGCGACCCCCTTGAAGGCGACGCTGCTGGGGGTGGATGCCGTGCTCCTCGCAGAGCACGGCCCGGTGCATGCCGAGGTCGCCGCGCAGATGGCTTCAGGGGTGCGCGCCGCCGTGCAGGTGGACGGCCGGGTCGCTGACATGGGTATCTCGACGACGGGGCTAGCCGGTCCGGATTCACCCGACGGACAGCCGGTGGGCACCGTGCACATCGGCATCTCGACACAGGATGAGGTGCGCACGCGCGTGTTCCGCTTCGAGGGGGACAGGGCGTCGGTGCGTGCGCAGTCCGTGAGCGCGGCGATCATCGCGGCGCTGGAGGCCGCGGGGGAATAGCGGATGCTCCGTCAGCGTTGTCGAAGATGTGTCATTCTCAACGAAAGCACAGCGTGAAACGGTAGCGTTTTCAGCAGCGAGTCGGGTTAGACTGGCGATCCGTTCGGAGATGGCTCCGATCTGGGGAATGGAGAGGAGGTTCCGATGATTCTTGTTCGACAGGAAATCGGCGATGTGCTGAGGGACTTCCGCCTGCAGAAGGGCCGTACGCTCCGGCAGGTCGCGAGCAAGGCTTCGGTCGCGCTCGGATACCTCAGCGAAGTCGAACGTGGCCAGAAGGAAGCCTCCAGCGAGATCCTCGCCTCGGTCGCCGAGGCTCTCGACGTCCCCATCTCCATGATCATGCGCGAAGTCGGTGATCGGATCTCAGTCCTCGAGGGCATCCAGGTCTTCCCCGACGTGGTCCCCGACGATCTGGTGGCTTCGGTCGAGCCAGAGCTGTCGCTGCACTGACGCGACTGAGGATTCAGCACGACGATGCGGCGCAGTGAGTTCCTTCGCGCGGTCGAAGATGAGTTCGGCGCGCGCGCTGTCGCGCTGATGACCGACCTGGTGCTCGGTGCGGTCGGAAACCGGACGGCCTCCGAAGCGCTGGATGCCGGTGTGCCGCCGCGCGAGATCTGGCTGGCGCTGTGCGACGAGAACGATGTTCCGCAGGCGCGACGCTACGGTGTCGGGCGCTTGGAGCCGCGACGCGGCTGAGTCCTTCTCTCCTCCGATCTCGGCGTGTCGTCGAAGATCTGTTCGAAGTGCGCGTATCGTTCTGCACAAGTGGTTTCGACGTGCTGTATTCCACCGTTCATGGCATTTCCGACGCGATGTCGGTGGTCCCTCCTACGGTGAACACAGGCCGAGAAGCCATACGCCTTGTCGGAGAGTCCACCCCAGCCGGGGCGGCCGCGACAGCCTACAGGCGGCACCACGCGAACACATGAGGAGCACGTCATGCCAACACCCGCAGACCGCGAGAAGTCTCTGGAATCAGCTCTCGCCCAGATCGATCGCCAGTTCGGGAAGGGCTCGGTCATGCGACTGGGCAGCGACGAGCGTGCGCCTGTCGCAGTCATCCCGACCGGTTCCATCGCCCTTGACGTCGCCCTCGGCGTCGGCGGCCTTCCGCGTGGCCGCATCGTGGAGATCTACGGTCCGGAGTCGTCGGGTAAGACGACGCTGACCCTGCACGCGATCGCCAACGCCCAGCGCGCCGGCGGCATCGCCGCGTTCATCGATGCGGAGCACGCGCTCGACCCCGAGTACGCGAAGAAGCTCGGCGTCGACATCGACGCGCTTCTGGTCTCGCAGCCCGACACCGGTGAGCAGGCACTCGAGATCGCCGACATGCTCGTCCGCTCCGGCGCGATCGACCTCATCGTCATCGACTCCGTGGCGGCGCTCGTGCCGCGTGCGGAGATCGAGGGCGAGATGGGCGACTCACACGTCGGTCTGCAGGCCCGCCTCATGTCGCAGGCGCTGCGCAAGCTCACCGGTGGGCTCAACCAGACCAACACCACCATGATCTTCATCAACCAGCTGCGCGAGAAGATCGGTGTGTTCTTCGGCTCGCCCGAGACCACCGCCGGTGGAAAGGCGCTGAAATTCTACGCGTCCGTCCGCATGGACATCCGTCGTATCGAGACCCTCAAGGACGGCACGGACGCAGTCGGAAACCGCACTCGCGTCAAGGTGGTCAAGAACAAGATGGCGCCGCCGTTCAAGCAGGCCGAGTTCGACATCCTCTACGGCGTGGGAATCTCCCGTGAGGGAAGCCTGATCGACTTCGGCGTCGAGCACGCCATCGTCAAGAAGTCGGGCTCGTGGTACACCTACGACGGTGACCAGCTCGGGCAGGGCAAGGAGAACGCCCGCAACTTCCTGATCGCCAACCCCGACATCGCGCTGACGATCGAGACGCAGATCAAGCAGAAGCTCGGCATCGGCGGTGCCGCGGCTCCCGAGGCCGTGCCGGCTGCGGACGAGCTCGCGCAGCGCCGCCCGGCCTGATGTCTCAGGTTCATGACGGGGGCGAGGATCGCCTCGCCCCCGTCATCCCGCTCTTCGGCGGCAAGATGACGCGAGCGTCCGAGATCACGCCCGCACCCGAGCCACCGGTCGCCCGGGACGGCCACGTGGCTGAAGCTCCACTCCGCGATGTTGCGCACGCTGCGCACATGGCACAGCGCGAGGCCGAGGTGCCGCATGGTGACCCCGGTGACGCCGACGAGATCGCCCGTCGCGCCGAAGAAGCTCTGGTGCGCAAGCTGCGGGCTCGCTCGCTCTCGGTCTCCGAAGCCAGGCAGGTGCTCCGCGGGCAGGATCTCGACGCGGCGCGCATCGATGACGTGATCGACAGGTTCTGCGAGCGCGGTTACCTCGACGACGCGCTGTTGGCCGAGCACCTGGTGATCTCCGGCATCGAGCGCAAGGGGCAGGGGCGCGTGGCGCTCTCCCGTGCGCTCGCCCAGCGCGGCATCCCCCGGGATGTCGTCGATGTCGCGCTCGGCGACCTGCCGGACGACGACGCCGAACGGGCGCTCGAGTTCGCCAGGACGAAGGCGCGATCGCTGTCCCGACTCGATTTCGATACCGCACTGCGTCGCCTGATGGGGCAGCTCGCGCACCGTGGCTACGGCGGATCGGTCGCCATGACGGCCGCGCGCACCGCGCTCACCGAGGCATCCCTCGGCGGACCGACCAGCGGTGTGCGGTTCGTCGAGTCGGATTGACCTTCGGATTCGACTCGTAGAATAGGAGCACCATGACTATTCCGCGCAGCGAACCGACGATCATCACGGCGTCGCCAGCGGCTGTCGACGCCGACGGTCGCCAGCGAACGTATGAGGTGCGCACCTTCGGGTGCCAGATGAACGTGCACGACTCCGAGCGACTCTCCGGCTCCCTGGAGAGTGCTGGATATGTGCGGGCCGATGCCGGTTCCGAAGCCGACGTCGTGATCATCAACACCTGCGCCGTGCGCGACAATGCCGCCGGCAAGCTCTACGGAACGCTCGGCCACCTCGCCTCGGTCAAGCGCCGCAAGGACGGCATGCAGATCGCGGTCGGCGGCTGCCTCGCCCAGATGGACAAGGACGCCGTCCTCGACAAGGCCCCCTGGGTCGACGTCGTCTTCGGCACGCACAACATGGGGTCGCTTCCCGGGCTCCTCGAGCGCGCCAAGCACAACGACGACGCCGAGCTCGAGATCCTCGAGTCGCTCGAGGTGTTCCCCTCGACGCTGCCAACCAAGCGCGACTCCGCGCATAGCGGCTGGGTCTCCATCTCGGTCGGCTGCAACAACACATGCACGTTCTGCATCGTTCCGAGCCTTCGTGGCAAGGAGAAGGACCGTCGCCCTGGCGACATCCTGAACGAGATCCGTCTCCTCGTCGAGGACGGCGCGATCGAGGTGACCCTGCTCGGCCAGAACGTGAACTCCTACGGCGTCGAGTTCGGCGACCGTCAGGCCTTCAGCAAGCTGCTGCGCGCGGCCGGTCAGATCGACGGACTCGAGCGCATCCGCTTCACGAGCCCGCACCCCGCCGCGTTCACCGATGATGTCATCGACGCCATGGCCGAGACCCCGTCGGTGATGCCGCAGCTCCACATGCCGCTCCAGTCCGGCAGCGACCGCATCCTGAAGGCGATGCGCCGCTCCTACCGCAGTGAGCGGTTCCTCGGCATCCTTGATCGCGTCCGCGAGCGCATGCCGTATGCCGCGATCTCCACCGACATCATCGTCGGGTTCCCCGGCGAGACCGAGGAAGACTTCGAAGACACCATGCGCGTCGTCGAGCAGGCGCGCTTCGCGAACGCGTTCACATTCCAGTACTCGATCCGCGAGGGCACGCCTGCGGCGACCATGGAGAACCAGGTGCCGAAGGCGGTCGTGCAGGAGCGCTACGAGCGTCTGATCGCACTGCAGGAGCGCATCTCCCTCGAAGAGAACCAGAAGCAGGTCGGCCGGGAGGTCGAGGTGCTCGTCTCCGTAGGCGAGGGCAAGAAGGATGCCGAGACGCACCGCCTCACCGGTCGGGCGGAGGACAACCGCCTGGTCCACTTCGAAGTCACGCAGGGATCGGAGATTCCGCGTCCCGGCGACATCGTGACCGTGAAGATCACCCACGGGGCACCGTTCCACCTCCTCGCGGACGATCCGACAGGAGCGCCTCTGCGCATCCGCCGCACCCGCGGCGGCGACGCCTGGGACCGTGCACAGGCAGAGTCGTGCGGCGCGCCCGCGCCCACGGGCGCGTCCGGCGCTCCGCGTTCGGTGTCGCTGGGCCTTCCCACGCTCCGCGTCGGTGTCTGACGGAGGCGTGTCCGCCCTCCGGGCCTCCGACAGGCGGCTCTGGGCTGTCGTCGGCGCCACCGGCACCGGCAAGAGTGATCTCGCGCTCGGCCTCGCCGAGACGCTGCGCGCACGCGGCAACCCGGCGGAGATCGTCAACGCCGATGCCATGCAGCTGTATCGCGGCATGGACATCGGGACGGCGAAGCTGTCACCGGCGGAGCGCCGCGGTATCCCGCACCACATGCTCGACGTCCGTGACGTCAGCGAGGACGCCGCCGTCGCCTGGTACCAGCCGCTCGCGCGCGCAGCGATCGACGGCATCCATGCGCGCGGCGGCGACGCGATTCTCGTGGGCGGGTCCGGGCTGTACGTGTCGAGCGTGATCTTCGACTTCCGGTTCCCGCCACGGGATCCGGAAGTGCGCGAGCTCCTCGAGCGCGAACTCGAGGAGCTGGGGGCGGCCGCGCTGTTCGCCCGGCTCCAGCAGGCGGATGCCGCCACCGCGGCGCGCATCGACCCGAAGAACGGCCGACGGGTCGTCCGCGCGCTCGAAGTGCTCGCCCAGGGCGCCAAGACGCACGGCGCCGCACTTCCGGACGAGCCTCAGCTCTGGCATCCGCGCACCCGCGTCCTCGGCCTGCAGGTCGAGCGTGCGGAACTGGTCGAACGGCTCGACCGCCGCGTCGAGCGGATGTGGGCGCAGGGCATGCTCGAGGAGGTCGCGCGGTTGCGCGCCGCAGGGATCGAGCGCGGCACGACGGCGCCACGCGCCATCGGGTACGCGCAGGCGCTCGCACAGCTGGCGGGGGAGGTCGCCGAGGGCGAGGCGATCTCCGATACCCAGGCGCTGACGCGGCGCTACGCGCGACGACAGGTGTCGTGGTTCAAACGTTACCCGCACATCGAATGGATCTCGCCGATGTCCGACCCCCATGACATTCTGGCGGGATGACGACCCACTATTACACGGCGAGCAGCCTGGACGGGTTCATCGCCACCCCCGAGCACTCCCTGGACTGGCTGCTGAAGCAGGACATCGACGAGAAGGGGCCGATGGCGTACGCCGGGTTCATATCGGGCGTCGGCGCGCTCGCGATGGGCGCTTCGACCTACGAGTGGGTGATGCAGCACGAGAACGGCGTGTGGGGCTACGAGCAGCCGACTTGGGTGTTCACCCATCGACAGCTGACCGTACCCGCAGGCGCCGACGTGCGACTCACGCACGACGAGGTGCGCCATGTCCACTCTGCGATGACCGAGGCGTCCGGAGGCGACGATCTTTGGATCGTCGGCGGGGGAGACCTCGCGGGGCAGTTCGCGGACGCCGGTCTGCTGGACGAGGTGTGGCTGCAATACGCACCCGTCACGCTCGGCGCCGGGGCGCCGGTGCTGCCGCGTGCTCTCGACCTCGAGCTGCTCGATGTCGCCCGCAATCACGCTTTCCTGTGCGGCCGCTATCGCGTGCTGAAGTGAGCCGACCGCGGGTCGCGGATCTCTAGACTGGACGCATGGTCGCATTCACCAAGGGGCACGGCACCGGCAACGACTTCGTGATCATCGCCGACCCCGACGGCGAGCTCGATCTCTCCGCCGAACAGGTCGCGGCACTGTGCGATCGCCACTTCGGAATCGGGGCAGACGGGGTGCTGCGAGTGGTCCGATCCACGGCCATCCCCGAAGGAGCGGCTGCTCTCGCAGAGGAACCCGCCGCCGAGTGGTTCATGGACTATCGCAACGCCGACGGCTCGATCGCCGAGATGTGCGGCAACGGCGTCAGGGTCTTCGCGCACTATCTGCTGCGCGCCGGACTCGCCACGATCGAATCGGGAACCAAGCTTCCGGTCGGCACCCGTGCCGGTGTCCGAGACGTGACCACCAGCACGAACGGCTACCAGGTCGACCTCGGCAGGTGGCGGCTGTCGGGCGACGACTCGCTCGCCAAGGCACGCGGCCTCGACGTCGCACGACCGGGACTCGGCATCGACGTCGGCAACCCGCACGTCGTGGTGGCGCTGGCGTCCGACGAGGAGCTCGCAGGCCTCGAGCTTGAGTACATCCCAGAGCTCGAGCCGGCGCTGCCTGCCGGCGCGAACGTCGAATTCGTGGTGCCAGGGGAGCCGCTCGTGCGCGACGGCATCGGGCACGTCACGATGCGGGTCTTCGAGCGAGGTGTGGGGGAGACCCTCAGCTGCGGCACCGGCGTCGCCGCGACCGCCCTCGCAGTGCGTCACTGGGCAGGGGACCGCGCACCGGACAACTGGCGAGTGGAAGTACCCGGCGGCACGCTCGGCGTCCGCATGTTCCCGGCCGAGGACGGCGAGCACGTCGCGCTGTCGGGACCGGCCCAGCTCGTGTACAGCGGTACCGTCGACCTGGTCTGAGTCCCGCACAGTACGCAGATGCTCCGCGAATGCGTCGTTGCGTGACGAGCGACTCGGCATCGTGTGCCGTCATGGTTCACGATGGTGCGCATGAGCAAGCAGATCCGCTTCAACGCCTTCGACATGAACTGCGTCGCCCACCAGTCCTCCGGGATGTGGCGGCATCCGCTCGATCAGTCCGCGCGGTACAAGGAGCTCGGCTACTGGACTGAGCTCGCACAGCTCCTCGAGCGCGGCCACTTCGACGGACTGTTCATCGCCGACGTGCTCGGCACCTACGACGTGTACGGCGCATCGAACGAGGCGGCCATCCGTCACGGGGCCCAGGTGCCGGTCAACGACCCGGTCCTGTTGGTGAGCGCCATGGCAGCCGTCACCGAGCACCTCGGGTTCGGCGTGACCGCCGGCACCGCGTACGAGCATCCGTACCCGTTCGCACGCCGGATGAGCACGCTCGACCACCTCACCCAGGGTCGCGTCGGCTGGAACGTGGTCACCGGCTACCTGCCGTCGGCCGCCCGCAACATGGGCCACGACGACCAGCTCGAGCACGACCAGCGCTACGACGTGGCCGACGAGTACCTCGAGGTCGCCTACAAGCTGTGGGAAGGATCGTGGGAGGACGACGCCGTCATCCGCGACCGCGAATCCGGCGTCTTCACCGATCCCGCCAAGGTGCATGAGATCGGTCACCACGGCGAGCACTTCACGGTTCCCGGCATCCACATCTCCGAGCCGTCCCCGCAGCGCACCCCGGTGATCTACCAGGCCGGCGCCTCGCCCCGAGGCATCGCCTTCGCCGCCGGCAACGCCGAGGCGATCTTCGTCGCCGCGCCCACCAAGACGGTGCTCGCCGGCACGGTGAAGCGCATCCGCGACGCCCTCGAGGCGGCCGGCCGCCACCGGTACTCCGCAAAGATCTACACCCTTCTGACGATCATCACCGATGAGACGAGCGAGAAGGCGCACGCCAAGCACGAGGACTTCCTGCAGTATGCGAGCGACGAGGGCGCGCTCGTGTTCATGTCGGGCTGGATGGGCGTCGACCTCTCGCAGTTCGACTTGGATGAGCCGATCGGCAACGTCAAGAGCAACGCCATCCAGTCGACCGTGGCGAACTTCCAGCAGGCGAACGACGACGGCAAGGAGTGGAAGGTCCGCGACATCGCCAGGCTCGGCAACATCGGCGGCCTCGGCCCACGCGTGGTCGGATCGCCTGAGGAGGTCGCGGACTTCCTGCAGGAGTGGGTGGACGAGACGGACGTCGACGGCTTCAACCTCGCGTACGCCATCACCCCTGGCACCTTTGAGGACATCGTCGAATTCATCGTCCCCGAACTGCAGCGCCGCGGCGTCTATCAGACCGAGTACACGTCCGGCACGCTGCGCCACAAGCTGCTCGGCCGGGGCGACCGCCTCCCGGACGAGCACCGCGGGGCAGGCTTCAGCCTGCGCGACGGCGCACGGGCCTGAGGACCGGCGCGCGCGAGGCGAGCGGGATGCCGCTCAGGCGACGTCGATCGGTTCGGTCGGCGGCGTGCCGTGCCGGCGGACCTTGATCACCCGATAGCCCTTGCCCGTGGCGGTGCGGTACACGCTGTAACCGGGGGCGAAGGTCGCGCTCAGCCAACGCTGCAGCGAATCGGCGCCGAGGTTGCGCTGCACGACCAGCCAGGCGTCGCTGCGCTCGTCCAGGCGGGGGATCCACCGCTCGAGCATGTCGTGGAGCACGTTCTTACCCACCCGGATAGGCGGGTTCGAGCGGATCGTCCGGAATGAGACGCTGTCGGGAACATCGTCGGGCAGCACGGCGTTGACATTGGTGAGGCCCAGCGCCTCGGCGTTGCGCTGGACGAGGTCGAGCGCGCGCTCGTTGACATCCACCGCCCACACCGTCGCATGCGGAGACGCCATCGCCATCGTGAGGCTGATCGGTCCCCAGCCGCTGCCGAGGTCGAGGAAGTGGCCGCCCGGCGGCACGGGAGGCATGTTGGCGAGCAGGACTGCGGTTCCGGCATCCAGGCGGTCGGGACTGAACACGCCGCCAGCGGTGGTGACCTCGAGGTCCCTGCCCGCAAGACTCACACGAATGGTCCGCAGGTTCTCCGCACTTGCCGGGGTCGCAGAGAAATAGTGATCTGACCCCATACGGTGAGCGTACCGGACGGGTGGGTTAAGGTTAATACGCCGAACATAGAAGGCAGAGGATGACGAAGACCACAGACGACACCCACGGCGACGAGACCCTCGATCGCGTGCTCGCCAGCGCAGAGAAGCGCACCGAACCGAGAGTCTTCGGTGCAGCGCAGGCGCTGCAGGCCACGGCGACTGCCGCGTACGGCGATCGCGACGGCGACCAGTGGGATCTCGAGGACCGCCACGCGCTGCGCCGCGTCGCCGGACTCTCCACCGAACTCGAAGATGTCACAGAGGTCGAGTACCGCCAGCTGCGACTCGAGAACGTCGTGCTGGCGGGCGTGTACCCGCAGGGCGCGCAGACGGATGCCGAGAACTCGCTGCGCGAGCTCGCCGCCCTCGCTGAGACGGCCGGAGCAGTCGTGCTCGACGGCGTGCTGCAGCGCCGTCCGCATCCCGATCCGGCCACTTATCTCGGCCGCGGCAAGGCCCAGGAACTGAAGGATCTCGTCGCCGCGACCGGCGCCGACACCGTGATCGCCGATGCCGAGCTCGCGCCCAGCCAGCGACGTGCGCTCGAGGACGTCGTCAAGGTCAAGGTGATCGACCGGACGACCGTCATCCTCGACATCTTCAGCCAGCACGCCAAGAGTCGTGAGGGCAAGGCGCAGGTCGAGCTCGCACAGCTCGAGTACCTGCTGCCGCGCCTGCGCGGCTGGGGTGACTCGATGAGCCGTCAGGCCGGTGGCCAGGTCGGTGCCGGCGGTGCGGGTATGGGTTCGCGCGGTCCCGGTGAGACGAAGATCGAACTCGATCGGCGCCGCATCCGCACTCGCATGGCGATGCTGCGCCGGCAGATCCGCGACTTCGCGCCGGCGCGAGACGCCAAGCGTGCGGAGCGCAAGCGGAACACCATCCCGTCGGTCGCGATCGCCGGGTACACCAACGCCGGCAAGTCGAGTCTGCTCAATGCGCTCACGAGCGCGGGGGTGCTGGTCGAGAACGCGCTGTTCGCGACGCTGGATGCCACGGTCCGCCGCTCCGAGACGACCGACGGCCGCGTCTACACGTTCACCGACACCGTCGGATTCGTGCGGAACCTGCCGCATCAGCTCGTCGAGGCGTTCCGCTCGACGCTCGAAGAGGTCGCCGACGCCGACATCGTGCTGCACGTGGTCGACGGATCACACCCCGACCCCGCCGGTCAGCTGCAGACGGTCCGTGACGTGATGGGCGATGTCGGAGCGCGCGATCTGCCCGAGATCGTGGTGTTCAACAAGGCCGACCTGATCGCAGAAGACGACCGCCTGGTGCTGCAGGGTCTCGAGCCCCACGCCCACTTCGTGTCATCGCGCTCCGGTGAGGGGATCGAGGAGTTGCGTGCGGCTATCGACGTCGCACTGCCCAAACCCGCCGTCGAGGTGCGTGCACTCGTGCCGTACGGCCGGGGAGACCTGGTCGCGGCGGTGCACGAGACCGGCATCCTGGTGTCGGCGGAGCACGGCGAGCACGGCACTGAGATCCACGCGCACGTCTCGGAGCGTCTGGCCGCGGATCTCGCGCCCTTCGCGCACTGATTCCGGATGCCGCGCCGGGGTGTCAGCGCGCCGTGAACCGCGCCTCGACCGTCGCTGAGACGATGATGTCCTCCGGCTCGTACTCCATGACCGGGGCCGAGTCCGCGGCGGCGAACGCCGCACCGCGCGCCGTCAGCATCTGCGGTGCCGCCTGCTCCCGGGAGATCAGTCCGGTGTCGGCGATCTCGACCGGTGTCACGGACTCGAGGCCGAGAGCTGCGGCATACGCCTGAGCGCGCTGCAGCGCGACGCCGACGGCGGAGCCGGCGACCTCGCGTTCGATGTCGGCACGCGTCTGCGGAGTCAGATGCCAGTTCACCCAGCCGACGTCCACGCCGTCCCACGCCGAGACCTCCGACACCCAGATCGACAGCTCGGAAGCCTCGGTGAAGGTCGCGGCGAAGTCGACGCTCGCGTAGTAGACGGGGGCGAGCTGCTTGCCCTGGTTGTTCCAAGGGCGCTCTGCGCGAACCGCGAGGCGCTTGCTGTTCCACTCGACGACCGCACCGGCGTCCTGGCGTTCGGCGATGCCCGCGCGCACCGGATCGGCGCGCTGGGCGACCTGTTCGACGACAGCGGCCCGCGCCGGGCCTTCGGCGCGAACCGTGACGTGGATCGTGGCTCGCTCGGGTGCGACGCGCACCTCGTTCTCGCCCCGGACGGTGATGGTGACATCGCTCATGGCTGCGACTCTACGCCAGGAATAGCGCGTGCCTCCGATCCGTTGTATCCTGTGATGCTCGGGTGTTTCGACATCCGAGCATGGTAATTCCACAGAGTGACAGCGGTCCCTTCGCAAGAAGGACCACGGGGCTGATCGGTTTCGACAGCGCCTGTGAATCCACGAGAAGCGGGCCGAGGATGCAGGGTTATCTCGTGAACGCTCCCTGCAAAACAATAGTTGCCGAAACAAAGCGCAACGACTTCGCCCTCGCTGCATAAGCGAGCCCGATAGTCCGTCAGACCGTACGTGATTCCGATACGGATCCTGGCGTCATCTAGGAATCTTGCTGCGTGACGGCGTCTGGACGTCACGCGGGACTCTTCCCAGGCTGGGCTTGTCGACTTAGGTGTCTGTGACAAAGGTCGGAGCCGAGCAGGACGTCTGCACAGACTGCGCCCGGAGAAGCCGTGGGTACTCAGCGTTGGACGGGGGTTCGATTCCCCCCAGCTCCACGATGCCGCTGTCACGTGGACGAAGGCCCGTTCCCTGTGTCACAGGGAACGGGCCTTCGTCATGCGCTCAGGGCTGCTCGATCAGCACCAGGCTCTGCATGGTGTCGGCGACAGTGACCCAGCCGTCGCCGAACTCGTAGGTCATTCCGTAGCCGGCCTCGTCGACCGCGATCGAGAACTGCGGATCCTCGGTGATGTAGGTGTGGCCGTCCTGGTCGGCGCGAGTCCAGCCCTCGGCGAGCAGCTTCTGCTGCGCCTCCGCCGACTCGTCCGCGGGCAGTGGCGCCCATCCGAACACCTGCACGTGGTCGGACGCCACGGTGTAGTCGCCCCAGACGCACTGCAGACCGCCCTCGACGATGTCGGCGCCGAGGCGGAACTCGTCCTCTCGGGACGTCCAGCCGTGCTCCTCGAAGATCTCGATCGTGCTCGGCGCGATGATCGTCTCGCACGTCGGATCAGCGGCGGGTTCTTCTGCCGTCTCGGACTGCGTCGGCGCCGGCGACGGAGTGGATGCCGGTTGGGCGTCCGAGGTGGGAGACGGCGTCGTCGTCGGCGCGATCTCGGGCTGCGGCGCGCAGGCGGTCAGCGTGGCCAGAAGCGCGATCGACGCGAACGCGAGGGCGGGAATGCGGGGATTCATCGGTTCTTCCGGTTAGTCGTTCGCGTGGGTCAGGTCGAGGAAGACGTCATGCAGGATGCCGTTGGTCGCGAGCGCCGATCGCTCCGAGATGCTGTCGGCACCGCCGAATGACGTGAACGTCCCACCAGCCTCTCGCACGATGGGCACAGCGGCGGCGATGTCGTACTCCTTGACGTCGAACTCCGCGACCATCTCGAGCCGCCCCTCGGCGAGCATCATGTACGCATACACGTCGCCGTAGGCGCGGTCGCGCCAGACCCGGTCGGCGACGCGCAGCAGAGCGGGGAGGTGTCCGGCATCCGCCCATTGGGTGATGCTCTGGAAGCTGATTGCCGCGTCGTCCAGCGAAGCGACCGCCGACGTCTCCACGCGGCGGGGGCCGCCATGCGCGGCCGTCCACGCGCCCGCGCCCGTCGAGCCCCACCAGCGTCGGCCCAGGGCCGGCATGCTGACGACCCCCACCTGCGGGACGCCGTCGATCGCGAGGGCGATCATCGTGCCCCACAGCGGGATCCCGCGCATGAAGTTCGCGGTTCCGTCGATCGGGTCGATGATCCACTGGCGCTGTGCGTCGCCCTCCACACCGAACTCCTCGCCGAAGATCCCATCGGACGGGCGCTCCTCGGCGAGCACCGCGCGCAGAGCTCGTTCCGTTGCGAGGTCTGCGTCGGTGACGTGCGACCGGTCCGCCTTGGTGGAGATCTTCAGATCTGCGGTGTCGAAGCGCGGCAGCGACTCCGCATCGGCGGCATCCGCCAGTCGGAGCGCCAGCGCGAGATCGGAGGCGAAGCCTTCGGTGGCGGGGGATTCGGTCACGTACTCAGGATACTGGGCGGGAAGGCGCGCAGAGCGCGGCGTCGATTTCGCATGCGCTGCCGAAGCTGGTAATGTAATTCCTCGGCCGGGGAGATCCCGGGCCACGCACCTCTAGCTCAATCGGCAGAGCAATTGACTCTTAATCAATGGGTTCAGGGTTCAAGTCCCTGGGGGTGCACGGATCAGCCTCGGAACACTCTCGCCAGTGTTCCGAGGCTTTTCTGCTTGTGAGGCCGGGTCACGCGACGGCGATGATCTCGCCGCTCGTGAGCTGTCGCAGCGTGTCGAAGGTCAGCGGCATGACCGTGTGCGGGTGGCCCGCAGCCGCCCAGATCTCATCAAAGTCTTGCAGCGCCTCGTCGATGTAGGTGCGCAGCCGTGTGGGATGTCCGACGGGAGCGACGCCGCCGATCGCCTGCCCCGTCGCTTCGCGCACGACGGATGCCGGTGCCATCTCGACGCGGTCGGCGCCGATGCCCGCCGCGACGACGGCGACGTCCGCTCGGTGACCGCCGCTCGTCATCACCAGAACGGGCTCGTCGTCCGCCAGGAACACGAGGCTGTTCGCAATCGCCGCGACCTCGCAGCCGATCGCTGCGGCCGCCTGTGCCGCGGTGTGCGCGGAATCAGGCAGTACCCGTATCTCCGGCTCGAGACCGGCGGACTCCAGGTGCTGCCTGACGATGCGACTGCGTTCGGGGAGAGGCGCGGTTTCGCTCATGGCCCCACCGTAGCGAACGGCTCAGAAGCGAATCAGCCGGCGTCGCCGACCGTGATCGCCTCGGCGTCTTCTGTGACGGCATCCGCCGGCTCATCGTCGATGTGCGCGAGGATCTTCCGGCCGAGGAAAACGGTGAGTGTCGCGACGAGCACGGATGTCGCGGCGAACAGGTACGGCACCGTCGAGTTGAACGCGTGCCACAGGAGCGCCGCGATCGGAGGCGCCACTGCGCCGCCGATGAATCGCACGGCCGAGTACGCCGATGAGGCGACGGAGCGCGGCAGGTCGGTCGCCTCCATCACGGCCTCGGTGAGGACCGTGTTCATGACGCCGAGCAGCAGTCCGCCGATGATGATGCAGGCGACCAGCGCCGGTGCCGTCTCGGCGACGAGCCCGGCGACCACCAGATCAGCGGCGAGCAGCGGCAGGACCGTCAGGATGATCGCGGTGCGCGACATGCGCCGCATCATCCACGGCGCCACCCAGATACTGGTGATCGCCAGCGCGACACCCCAGCCGAAGAACGTCAGCCCGATTCCCATCGCACCGAATCCGAGCGGGAACGGCGAGAACGCGAGCAGCACGAAGAACCCGATGTTGTAGAACAGAGCCGCCACCGCGAGGATCGCGAGGGCCGGACGGCCGAGCGCCTTGAACGGCGCTGAGAACGGCACAGGTTCCCGCTTCTCGCCGGGGCCGCGCAGCAGCGTGAGCACCGCGATGAAGGCGATCGCCATCAGAACGACGACGCCGAAGAACGGGCCGCGCCAGCTCACCTCTCCGAGCAGTCCACCCAGGAGCGGGCCGATGGCGATCCCGAGACCGAGCGCCGCCTCGTACAGGACGATCGCCGCGCCGCTTCCGCCGGAAGCCGACCCGACGATCGTGGCCAGTGCGGTCGAGATGAACAGCGCGTTGCCCAGACCCCAACCGGCACGGAAGCCGATGATCGCGTCGACGCTCCCGCTCAGAGCGGACGCGAGGGCGAAAACGATGATGAGGGCGAGCCCGATCATGAGGGTGGCCTTGGCGCCGATCCGGCTCGATATCCAACTGGTGACGAGCATGGCGAGCCCGGTCACGAGCAGGTAGCTCGTGAAGAGCAGCTCGGTCTCGGTGGGACTCGCCTCGAGCGAGGCGGCGATCGCCGGAAGAATCGGATCCACGAGCCCGATGCCCATGAACGCCACGACGCTGGCGAATGCCACCGCCCAGACCTGTGCCGGCTGACGCCAGATCGATCCCGTCGTCTTGGCCTTGTTCATTCGCGTTCTCCATTCTGCGAGAGCTGCTCGACGCTGTGCGCAGCCAGGATCTCCGCCGCGCGATGAAGTGCTTCCCAGTCCGCGGCATCCAGGTCCGCGAAGCGCGGGGCCAGCGTGATGCGGAAGGACTCGCGCCACTGTGCCAGCGCACTGCGACCGGCTGCCGTGATGTCTACGACGGTCGCCCGGGAATCCGACGGGTCCGGGGAGCGGGTCACGAGACCCGCGCGCTCGAGATCGCCGATCAGGCGCGTCATACCCGGCTGCGTCGTGCGCGATGCGCGCGCGAGAGCGCCGACCCGCTGGCCGGACTCGCGCTCGAGCAGGGTGAGCGCGCGCCACTGCGCGGCGGGCGCGTCGTTCGCGGCCTCCTGCGCGGCGATGCGCGCCAGAGCATGCGCGGAGACGACGATCGACGAGATGACCTCATCACGTTTCATACCATCAAAGTATATACCAACTGGTATGCAATGAATGCTTGACCCCGAGCGGTGACCCACCTAGAGTTCAAATAACCTGAATCAGCTTTCAGTTTCAGCATCAAGACCTTCCAAGGGCGAAAGGCATTCACATGCGAGTTTCGAAGAAGTTGCTCCTGGGCTCCGTGGTCGCCACGGCCGCCCTCGTTCTGGCGGCCTGTGCGCCGCAAGCCGCGACCGGTGGCGGCGACGGCGAGGGCGAGGGGCCCGCCGAGATCGTCGCCGGCGTCATCACCAGCGAGACGGGCCCTCTGGCCGGCTACGGCAAGCAGTACCTCGACGCGTTCAAGGCTGGTCTCGACTACGCGACCGGCGGGACGAACGAGGTGGACGGCACCAAGATCACGATCGAGTACCGCGACGACGCCGGCGACCCCGACACCGCAGTGACTGCCGCTAAGGAGCTCATCGGCGACGGCGTCAACGTCCTCCTGGGCAGCGCCTCATCTGGCGTGGCGCTCGCCATGGCAGAACAGGCCGAGCAGAACAAGGTGCTGTTCATCTCCGGCCCCGCGGCCGCCGACGCCGTCACCGGCATCAACGACTACACGTTCCGCTCCGGCCGCCAGTCGGCGCAGGACGTCGCCACGGCCGGTACCTTCCTCGACGACATCGACGGCAAGACCGTCGCCGTGTTCGCGCAGAACAACGCGTTCGGTCAGGGCAACGTCGCCGCCGTCGAGGCGATCCTGGGCGGCAAGGGCGCGACGGTCACTCCGGTGCTCGTCGCGGAGGACGTGACCGAGTTCACCCCGTTCGCACAGCAGGTGCTCGGCGCCCAGCCCGACCTCGTGTTCGTCGCGTGGGCCGGTGCGACCTCCGGCGCGATGTGGCAGGCGATGAGCCAGCAGGGCGTGCTCGAGGACATCCCGGTGGTCACCGGACTCGGCGACGCCGCGACCTTCGGCGCGTACGGCGAGGCGAGCGAGCAGATCAACTTCCTGAACCACTACTTCCCGGGCGCACCCGACAACGAGGTGAACACCGCGATGGTCGAGGCAATCGAGGCCGAGGGCGGCACGCCCGACCTGTTCAGCCCCGACGGCTTCAACGCCGCGATCATGCTCGTACAGGCGGTGAAGGAGGGCAAGGGCGACGTGGATGCCATGATCGCCGCCCTCGAAGGATTCGAGTTCGAGGGGCCGAAGGGCACCAACACCGTGCGCGCCGAGGACCACGCGCTGCTGCAGGACATGTATCAGGCGAAGCTCGTCGCCGACGGCTCCGGGTTCGTGGCCGAACTCGTCGCAACGGTCGACGCCGCCGACGTCGCTCCGTGACCGGAAGGCGAAGCACTCGATGAACGACACCCCAGTCCTGTCCGAACGCAGAACCGAGGGCGCGGCGCTGCGCGTCGAGGGCCTCGGCCTGCAGATCGGCGGAGCGACGATCCTCAAAGACGTCGATCTCGACATCGCACCCGGTTCCCTCGTGGGAGTCATCGGTCCGAACGGCGCCGGCAAGACCACGCTGTTCAATGCGATCTCGGGCGTGATCCGGCCCACCGCCGGACGGATCCTCCTCGACGGCGACGACATCACCGGCCTGTCCGTCCCGAAGCGGGCGCGGGCAGGGCTGGGGCGCACGTTCCAGACCTCGAGTCTGTTCCCCAGGCTCAGCATCCTCGAGAACGTCCGCGTGGCCGTGCAGTCAGGGCACGGCGGCAGCTACTCCCTGCTGAAGTTCCCGCGTCGCGACGACGCCGCGACGGCTCAGGCGATCGCCGTGCTCGAGCGGGTCGGACTCGCGCACCGGCTGAACACCCCGGCCGGTGACATCAGTCACGGCGACAAGCGCAAGCTCGAGATCGCCTCTCTGATGGCCACCGACTCCCGGCTTGTGCTCCTCGACGAGCCGATGGCCGGCGTCGCGTCCGGTGATGTCGCGGGTCTCGTCGAGAACATCCGCGAGATGCAGCGCGCCAGCGGCTGCACCGTGCTGATGGTCGAGCACCACATCGACGTGCTCATGGGCCTGGTCGATCTCGTCGCCGTGATGTACTTCGGCACGATCATCGCCCTGGACACCCCGCAGAGCATCATGGAGAACCCGACAGTGCAGAGCGCGTATCTCGGAACGGGGGCCACGGCGTGAGCGAACCCATCCTGCAGGTGCGATCCCTGCGCGCCTCCATCGCCGGCCAGCAGGTCGTCGAGGACGTCACATTCGACGTGCCCGCCACCGGCATCACCGCCGTGCTCGGCCGCAACGGCGTCGGCAAGACCTCGACGCTGCGCGGCATCCTCGGCCTCATCTCGCGGCGCGGCGAGGTGCTGCTCGAGGGGGAGCGGATCGACGGTCTTCCCACCCACAAGATCGTCCAGCGCGGCGTCGGGTACGTCCCGGAGGACCGCGAGGTCTTCGCCGGTCTCACGGTCGCCGAGAACCTCGCCCTCGCGGAGCGACAGAGTGCGCCGCGGCACGAGTTCGTCGCCGAGCTGTTCCCGGACCTCGTGCAGCGGCGCGACCAGCGCGCCGGCACCCTGTCGGGAGGGCAGCAGCAGATGGTCTCCGTGGCGCGCGCTCTCCTCAACGACAACCGGATCATCCTCGTCGACGAGCCCACCAAGGGCCTCGCACCGAAGATCGTCCAGGAGGTGGCGGAGGCCCTGGCCGAAGCCGGCAAGACCGTGCCGATCCTGCTCGTCGAGCAGAACCTCGAGGTCGTGCGTCAGCTGGCCGGCGGCGCCGTGGTGATCGCCGGCGGCCGCGTGGTTCACACCGGCGACGCGAACGCGATCCTCGACGACCCCGATCTCACCCGGCGACTTCTCGGCGTCAGTGCGGAGGCCCACGCATGAGCGCTCTCATCCTCACCCTCGTCATCGGCACAGGCCTCGGCGCCCTCTACTTCCTCGTGGCCAGTGGCCTGAGCCTCATCTACGGACTCATGCACGTGCTGAACTTCGCCCAC
This sequence comes from Microbacterium abyssi, assembly GCF_015277895.1. Classification (NCBI taxonomy): domain Bacteria; kingdom Bacillati; phylum Actinomycetota; class Actinomycetes; order Micrococcales; family Microbacteriaceae; genus Microbacterium; species Microbacterium abyssi. The sequence goes on from NZ_CP063815.1 coordinate 1,469,152, forward strand.
GGCGCGTTCCTCACCCTCAGCGCCTTCGTCGGTTGGGCGGTCGCGCAGGCGATCGGCGCCGACACGTGGCCGGGGTTCCTGCTCTCGATCCTCGTGGGGGCTGTGGTCGGTGCGGTGTTCGCCACCCTCACAGAGCTCATCCTGATCAGGCCGCTGTACGAACGGCACATCGAGCAGGTACTCGTGACCGTCGGACTCTCGTTCGCCGCGATCGCCCTGTTCGAAGGCATCTGGGGTACGGATGCCATCAACATCACGGGCCCGTCCTGGCTCGGCCGCACCACCGACGTGCTCGGCGCCAGCATCCCGAACAAGTACTGGGTGCTCATCATCGCCGCGGCCCTCGTGCTGGCGGGCCTCGTGCTCTTCCTGAAGAAGACCCGCTACGGCATGATCATCCGCGCCGGCGTCGAGAACCGCGCCATGGTCACCGCGCTCGGTATCGACGTGCGCCGCTCATTCACCCTGGTGTTCGCGATCGGCGGGGCGGCGGCCGGCATCGGCGGCGTGCTCGCCATGCACGCCATGACCTACGTCTCGGCACACCTGGGCTCGACCCTGCTGATCTTCGCGTTCATCGTCACCGTGGTCGGCGGCCTCGGGTCGCTGACGGGGGCGGCGATCGCCTCGGTGCTCGTCGCGGTGCTGCAGCAGGTCGCCAACACCTATCTCGGCGGCACCGGCGACTTCATAGTCGTGATTCTGCTCGCCGTCGTCCTGCTCGTGCGACCTGCCGGTCTCATGGGAAGGAAGGCATCATGACCATCAAGCGCCTCGCGCCCGTCATCGTCGGCGCCGTACTCGTCAGCGTGATGGCGATCCTGCCGCTGCTGAACCTGTCACTGCCGGGCATCCTGCCCGGCCCGACCTACACGCCGGGCTCGCTCGCGCTGCTGTCGCTGTGCATGGTCTTCGCGGCGCTCGCGCTGTCGTACAACCTGCTGCTCGGCTCGGCCGGGATGCTCTCGTTCGGGCACGCGCTGTACTTCGGCGCCGGAGCGTACGGTCTCGGCATCCTTCTCGACGCCTTCGCGCTTCCGCTGTGGCAGGGCGTGTTCGTCGCGCTCATCGGCGGCATGGTCATCGCGCTGGTCACCGGCGCCGTCGCGATGCGGGTGAACGGCATCCCGTTCGCGATGGTCACCCTCGCCTTCGCGCAGGCCGGATCCGTGCTGGTCCGACGCAATCAGGCGGTCACCGGTGGCGAGGAGGGGCTCGGCCTCAACACCGAAAGCGTCCCCGACTGGCTGGTCGGGGTGATCAACACCCGCAACCTGTACTGGTTCGCGCTGATCGTCCTCGTGATCGTCTATCTCATCGTCCTCTGGGTCGACAGGTCGCGCCTCGGCCACCTCGCCGCCGCGGCGCGCGAGAACGAGCTGCGGGTGCAGGTGCTGGGCCTGCGACCCGCCCGCGCGAAGCTGATCGTCTTCGTGATCGCCGCGCTGTGCGCGAGCCTGGCCGGCATCGCCTATCTGCTCCTGCAGTCGGGCACCCAGCCGAGCGCTGTGGGCGCCGACCTCACCATCACCGTCCTGGTGATGGTCGTACTCGGCGGCGTCGGATTCCGCTGGGGCGCGATCGTCGGCGGCGTGCTGTACACGATCCTCGATCAGCGGCTCACGGTGCTCGCCAGGGCCGAGGGGATCCAGGCGCTGCCGGACTTCCTGCGCATCCCGCTCTCGGAGCCGCTGTTCCTGCTGGGCGTACTGTTCATCCTTGTGGTCATGTTCCTGCCCGGCGGCATCGCCGGCACCGTCGACGGTCTGCGCCGCCGCCGTCGCGGCGCCGCAGCCGCCGCTCCCGGGTCGCTCGGGGCGCTCGAGGACAGCGAGTCGGCCGAGGCCGAGGTGAGCGTGCGATGACCGCCGACGTCGACGGGCAGCACACCGTCGGGAGGTGGCTGCGTGACCGCGCGGCCTCGCACCCGGCGAAGATCGCGATCGACGATCGCGGTGTGGCGCTCGACTACGCGACCCTGGCCGCGCGGGCAGAGCGGCTGGCACAGCGGCTGAAGGGTGCCGGATACGGCGCAGGGCAGCGGATCGCGACGGTGTCAGGGAACTCCGCCGACCACGTGGTGGCGTTCTTCGCCTGCGCGTTCCTCGGCATCGCCTTCATCCCGCTGTCGTGGCGGCTCACCCCCGCCGAGCTCGCCGAGCTGATCCGGCGCAGCAGTCCGGAGCTGGTCCTCGTCGAGGACGAGTACGTCGCCCTGGCCGGCGCCGCGCTGCGGACACTCGGTGACGACGCGCCCGCCTACGTCTTCCTCGGCGGCACCGGCGCGGAAGCCTCCGTGCCTGCGGCTGCAGAGGCTGCGGCATCCCGCGCCGTCCGCGACGAGGATCCGCTGCTGATCATCTTCACCTCCGGCAGCGAGGCGGCGCCGAAGGGCGTCGTCCTGACGCACGCGAACTGCTTCTGGACGAACATGGCGCTGTCCCAGGCCATGCCGATGGTCTCCACCGACGTCGTCCTGGCGATGCTGCCGCAGTACCACGTCGCCGCCTGGAACGTGCAGCCGCTGCTCGCCTGGTGGACCGGGGCGACGGTCGTGCTCGAGAGGTCGTTCCAGCCGGGCCGCGTCCTGCAGCTCATCTGCGAGCGCCGGGTCACGACGATGATGGGCGTTCCGACCCAGTACCGGATGCTGATGGAGACGCCGGGCTGGGCGGAAGCGGATCTGTCGTCACTGCGCCACGTGCTCGTCGGCGGGGCGACGATGCCGGTCGATCTCGTCGAGGCGTGGGCGGCGCGGGGCGTCGCCTTCACACAGGGGTACGGGCTGACCGAGGGGGGTCCCAACGTGCTGGCGCTTCCCGCGGCCGAACTCGCCGCCCACCCCGGCACGGTGGGGCGTCCGTATCCGTCCGTCGACGTGTGCATCGTCGACGTCGCCAGCGGATTGCCTCTCGACGGTGCGGCCACGGGGGAGCTGTGGGTGCGCGGTCCCGGAACCTTCGCGGAGTATCTCGACGACCCGGACGCCACGGCCAGGACCCGCTCGCAGGACTGGCTGCGCACGGGTGATCTCGCGCATCGGGATGCCGACGGCATCTACCGGATCGTCGACCGGCTCAAGGAGATCTACGTCTCGGGTGGCGAGAACGTCGCCCCCGCCGAGGTGGAGCGGGCGCTGGGTGCGCATCCCCTCGTGGGGTCCGTCGCCGTCGTCGGCGCACCGGATCGCGTCTGGGGTGAACGCGGCGTCGCCTTCGTCGTCGCCCGTGAGGCGCTGTCGTCGGACGAGCTGCTGGCGTTCGCGCGTGAGAGGCTCGCGGCTTTCAAACTGCCGGCGCACGTGGTCTTCGTCGACGTGCTGCCGCGTTCCACGATCGAGAAGGTCGCCCGTGCCCGGCTGCGTGCGATGGCCGCGCAGCTGGTGGCAGAGCGAGAAGCAGAGGATGCCGATGAACGAATCCGCTGAGACCGTCAGCACGGACGAGCTGGTCTCGCCAGCGACGGGACGCCCGCTGACCAAGCGCGGCGAGGCGACCAGACGAAAGCTGCTCGAGGCCGCGGAGGCGGTGTTCGCCGCCCTCGGCTACCACGAGGCGTCGATCGTGAAGATCACCGAGCGTGCGGGCGTCGCCCTCGGCACCTTCTACCTGTACTTCGACAGCAAGCAGACGATCTTCGAGGCCCTCGTGATCGACCTGAACCGGCGCGTGCGGCACTCGATGTCCGAAGCGATGGCGCAGGCGGCCGATCGCATCGAGGCGGAGCGCCTCGGGTTCGAGGGGTTCTTCCGGTTCACGGCTGCGCACCCCGCTCTCTACCGGGTCGTGCGGGAAGCCGAGTTCGTCTCGCCCGCGACGCTGCGCATCCACTACGAGCGGATCGTCGAGGGCTATCGCGCAGGTCTCCGTGCCGCGCAGCAGGATGGCGACATCGACCCCGCACTCGACCCCGAGGTCGCAGCCTGGGCGCTCATGGGTGCCGGCGAGCTGATCGGCATGCGCTACCTGCTCTGGGAACGGGATGCCGACGGGCGACCGCCTGCCCAGATCGACACCGCCGTCATCGACGGTATGACGCGCTTCATCGGCAACGCACTGCGGCCGCACGCCGCCGGGCAGAAGGAGACAGACAATGGCTGAGCAGGATCTGGCCGGCCGCCGCGTCGTCATCACCGGGGGCGCGAGCGGCATCGGACTCGCGTGCGCTCAGGAGTTCGCCTCGCGCGGCGCGCACGTCGTGATCGCTGACCTGAACCGCGATGCCGCCGAAGAGCATGCGGACGCGGTCGGCGGCGAGGCCTGGGTCGTCGACCTCTCCGACACCACCGCGCTCGACGATCTGACGCTCGAAGCCGACATCCTGGTCAACAACGCCGGGATCCAGCGAGTCAGCCCGATCGCCGAGTTCGATCCCGACGCGTTCCGGAGCATCCAGCGCATCATGATCGAGGCGCCGTTCCTGCTGATCCGCGCCGCCCTCCCCGGCATGTACGAACGAGGCTGGGGCCGCGTGATCAATATTTCCAGCGTGCACGGCCTGCGGGCCAGCCCGTTCAAAGCGGCGTACGTCGCGGCCAAGCACGGGCTCGAGGGCTTGTCGAAGGTGACGGCGCTGGAGGGCGGCGCGCATGGAGTCACGAGCAACTGCATCAACCCCGGCTACGTGCGCACGCCGCTGGTCGAGAAGCAGATCGCCGACCAGGCGAAGGTCCACGGCATCCCGGAGAGCGAGGTCATCGAGAAGATCATGCTCACCGAGAGCGCGATCAAACGCCTCGTCGAGGCGACCGAGGTCGCCTCGCTCGCCGGCTGGTTGGCCTCGCCCCACGCCACGATGGTCACCGGCGCCTCGTACACCATGGACGGCGGATGGACCTCTCGATGAGCACGCACACCTATCGCACCGTCGACGTCCCGGTGTCGGGCGGAGACCTGCGCGTCGGCGTCTGGGATCCGGCGGAAGGAGCCGATGACGCCCCCAGTATCCTCGCGATCCACGGTGTCACCTCCTCGCATCTGGCCTGGCCGTTCCTGGTCGATCAGTTGCCCGGCATCCGCGTGATCGCCCCCGACCTACGCGGCCGCGGAGCGAGCAGCGGCATCGCCGGTTCCGCCGGCATGACAGCGCACGCGACAGACATGCTCGCCGTACTGGACGCCTTCGCGCTGAGCGCCGTCCCCGTCGTCGGCCACTCGATGGGCGGATTCGTCGCGGTGGTGCTCGCGCACCTGCACCCGGAGCGGGTGCAGCAGCTGATCCTCATCGACGGCGGTCTTCCCCTGGACGTCCCCGCCGACGTGGCACCGGAGGAACTGGTCTCGATCATCCTCGGGCCGACGGCCGATCGTCTTTCGAAGCGATGGCGCGACGCGGGCGAGTACACCGAGCTCTTCTGGCGGCACCACCCCGCGTTCGAGGCCGACTGGGGCGCAGCCCTCGAGAGGTACATCGCCTACGATCTGCTGCCGGAGGGGGAGGTGTTCCGCCCGGCGACGAGCTATCAGACAGCGGTCGAGGACACCGTCGACCTCAATCTCGGGACCGCGCTGACCGACGCCCTCGCGCACATCGCGCACCCGACGCTGTTCATCACCGTGCCGCGCGGGCTGCAGAACGAAGAGCCCGGCCTGTACCCGCCGGCTCATCGCGACCGGCTGCTCGTCGAGCATCCCGAGATCAGCCACCGACACATCGACGGCCTGAATCACTACACGATCGTCATGAGCGACCGCGGCGCCAAGGCGCTCGCACCGCTCGTCCAGTCCGCGATCGGAGTCGTCGGAGCGTAGCGGCGCTCAGCGACGCGCGCCGGCGATCCGGGAGGAGAGCTGGTGCGCATGCGCCATCAGCGTCCGTCCCAGCTGGGCGAGGCGGTCGGGGCCGAACCGGAACTCGACCCCGGTCAGGCTCAGCGCCCACTCCGGCCGGCCGCTGCGGTCGAAGACCGCGGCCCCCATGCCCCAGCTGCCCTCGACGATCAGGCCGGGGTTCACGGCGTACCCGCGTTCCTTGGTCTCGGCGAGGCGCCGCCGCAGCGGGGCGAGCCCGTGGGTGCGTCCCCAGCGCTCACTGAGCTCGGGGTGGCGTTCGAGGTAGGCATCCACATCGTGGTCAGGCAGGAACGACAGGATCGCGAGCCCTGCGCTGGCCACGCCGAGCGGGAAGCGCACGCCCTCGCTGAGCACGAACGACCGGATCGGGAACGAGCCCTCCTCGCGCAGCAGGCAGACGGTCTCGTCCGCGCGGCGGACCGAGAGGAACGCGCTCTCCTCCGTCTTGACGGCCAGCGAGCGCACGATGTCGCGTGCCAGCGCTGTCACGTCGTATCGGGCCGCTGCCACGGATCCCATGAGGAACAGCTCCGGTCCCGGCATCCACCGGGCGGTCTCCTCGTCGCGATCGACGAGGCCCTCGGCGCGCAGGGCGCTGAGCAGCCGGTGGACCGTGGAGCGGGACAGATCGGCCGCATGCGCGAGCGACTGCAGCGTCGCGCCGTCCTCTCCGCCGGACGTGACCAGACGCAGCAGGCGGGCGGCGCGCGCCACTGCCTGTGCACCGGGAACGACGCGACCTGGGCTGTCCATAATGTGGACGCTACCCTCCGAATCGCCCACATCGCAAGACCGGGGTTCAGTAGGCGAGGCTGAGGGCGGATGCTGGAGGAAGACCTCACACGAAGGAGTGCTGCGTGATCGACAAGCAATGGGCATCGGCTGCCGAAGCCGTCGCCGACATCCAGGACGGTGCGTCCCTCGCCGTGGGCGGGTTCGGCCTCTCCGGAAACCCGATCGCGCTGATCGAAGCCCTGCTCGCTCAGGGCACGACCGACCTCGGCATCGTCAGCAACAACTGCGGAGTCGACGACTGGGGACTCGGCATCCTGCTGAACGCGCAGCGCATCCGCAAGATGACCTCGTCGTACGTCGGCGAGAACAAGGAGTTCGAGCGGCAGTTCCTCTCCGGTGAGCTCGAGCTCGAACTCACCCCGCAGGGGACGCTCGCCGAGAAGCTGCGCGCCGGCGGATCAGGCATCGCCGCGTTCTTCACCCAGACCGGCGTCGGCACGCAGGTCGCAGAGGGCGGCCTGCCGCGCCGCTACAACGCCGACGGCTCGATCGCGGTCGCCTCACCCGTGAAGGACGTGCGCTCCTTCGACGTCGACGGCACGCCGAAGGACTTCGTCCTCGAAGAGGCCATCACGACCGACTTCGCACTCGTGCACGCCGCGGCCGGAGACCGGCACGGCAACCTCGTCTTCAACAAGGCCGCGCGCAACTTCAACCCGCTCGCCGCCATGGCGGGCAGGATCTGCATCGCCCAGGTCGAGCAGCTCGTCGAACCGGGGCAGATCGACCCGGACCGCGTGCACCTGCCCGGTGTCTTCGTGCACCGCATCGTCGAGGTCGGTACCGACATCGAGAAGCGCATCGAGCGGCGCACGGTCACCCGGCCGGCCTCCGCAACGGAAGGAGCCTGACCATGGCACTCACTCGCGAGCAGATGGCCGCCCGTGCCGCCGCCGAGCTCACCGACGGCTCCTACGTGAATCTGGGCATCGGACTGCCGACCCTCGTTCCCAACTACGTTCCCGACGGTGTCACCGTCGTGCTGCAGTCCGAGAACGGCATCCTCGGCGTCGGCCCGTATCCGACCGAGGACGCCGTCGACCCCGACCTCATCAACGCCGGCAAGGAGACCGTCACGACCCTGCCGGGTACGGCGTTCTTCGACTCGGCGACCAGCTTCGGCATGATCCGCGGCGGCAAGATCGACGCCGCGATCCTCGGCGCCATGCAGGTGTCCGCCACCGGCGACCTCGCGAACTGGATGATCCCGGGCAAGATGGTCAAGGGACCCGGCGGTGCGATGGACCTCGTCCATGGCGCTGGCCGACTCATCATCCTCATGGAGCACGTCGCCAAGGACGGCTCCGCGAAGATCGTCGATGAGTGCTCGCTGCCGCTGACCGGCAGGGGGGTGGCGCACCGCATCATCACCGACCTCGCCGTGATCGACGTCACGGACGAGGGGCTCGTCCTCGTGGAGACCGCGCCGGGCGTGACCGCCCAGCAGGTCATCGACGCGACCGAACCGCCGCTGATCGTGTCGGAAGAACTGAAGGAGATCTCATGACCGATGTCGTCATCGTCGCCGCCGCACGCACCCCGCAGGGGCGCCTCAAGGGACAGCTCGCGTCGTTCACCGCTCCGCAGCTCGGCTCGTTCGCGATCAAGGGCGCCCTGGACCAGGCATCCATCGACCCGGCCGCGGTCGACGCCGTCATCGTCGGCCAGGTGCTCGCGGCGGGCTCCGGCCAGAACGCCGCGCGCCAGGCGTCGATCGGCGCCGGCATCGGCTGGGACGTGCCCGCCCACTCGGTCAACAAGGTCTGCCTGTCCGGGCTCACGGCGATCATCGACGCGGCGCGCATGATCCGCACCGGGGATGCCACGACGGTGGTCGCCGCGGGCATGGAGTCGATGACCCGCGCTCCGCACCTGCTGATGGGCTCTCGCGACGGCTGGACGTACGGAACGGTCGAGGTACTCGACCACATGGCCTACGACGGGCTCACCGACGCGTACGACCAGGAGAGCATGGGCGCATCGACGGAGCGGCACAACGAGCGCTTCGAGCTCACCCGCGAGGCGCAGGACGAGGTGGCCGCCCTGTCGCACCAGCGTGCTGCCGCCGCCGCGGATGCCGGCGCGTTCGATGCCGAGATCGTCACCGTCGAAGTGCCGCAGCGTCGTGGCGAGCCGATCGTCGTCAGCCGAGACGAGGGCGTGCGCCCGGACACCACGGTCGAGACGCTCGGGAAGCTCCGTGCCGCCTTCGCCGACGGCGGATCGATCACCGCCGGCAACTCGTCGCAGATCTCCGACGGCGCATCGGCCGTCGTGGTCACCACTCGCGAGAACGCTGAGGCCCGGGGCTGGCCCGTGCTCGCCACGATCGGCGCGAGCGGCCAGACCGCCGGTCCCGACAACTCGCTGCAGGCGCAGCCGGCGCAGGCGATCGCCCGCGCTCTCGCGAAGCAGGGGATCAAGGCTGCCGACCTCGACCTCGTCGAGATCAACGAAGCCTTCGGCGCGGTCGTCGCACGCTCGCAGACTGAGCTCGGCATCTCGAGCGACATCGTGAACATCCACGGCGGCGGCATCGCGATCGGCCACCCGATAGGCGCCTCCGGGAACCGGCTCGTCGTGCACATGGCGCACGAACTCGCGAAGCGCGGTACCGGCACCGTCGCGGTCGGACTGTGCGGCGGCGGTGGTCAGGGCGAGGCGCTGATCCTCACACGCTGAGCGAACGAGCCGGGTGCGGGGATCAGCGCCGGTCCTTGGCGTGTCCCTGAGCGTCACTCAGCGCCTTCTGGGACCGGAACTGCAGACGCTGGGCCTTCTTCGCCTTCTTCACGGACTGCGGTGAGTCGGCGTCGACGAGATCGCCGCGACGCTCGCGCCTCATGTCGACCACCGCGCCGATCGCGAGCGCCAGGGTGATTCCCCAGCTCAACCAGGAGATGACAGATCGCCAGGTGATGGGTTCATCGCGCGTGCCGCGCAGCAGCTGCACCCCTGCCGAGATCGCTGCGACGAGTCCGGTGCTGAAGAGGTAGCGCATGGCCCCACGCTACCGGCATCCGTTCCCGCACGCGTAAGGCCTGGAAACACTCAGCGAGGATCGCTAGGATCGACGCGGCGCGTGAGCGCTTGAAGCTGTGTATCTACCGGCCGTCGGCATCCCGACGGAAAGCGGCGGCACCTGATCCCGCGCCGTTCGGGCGCGCGAGAGCCATGACCCAGACACACGCACCTGCCCCCTCCCGAGGGCCCGCCTCCGCGAGCCTGCTCCGCACCGCGGGGCTTCCATACTTCCTGATCGCGTTCGTTGCGCGCCTGCCGTTCGCCATGATGGTCGTCGGCGTCCTCACCGTCGTCGTCTCGGCCCGCGGATCCTTGTCGCTCGGCGGCCTCACCTCGGCTGCCGTCGGCATCGGCACCGCCTGCTTCGGGCCGCTGCTCGGGGCCGCCGCCGATCGCTTCGGCCAGCGCTCCGTCCTGATGATCCTCGCGATCGCCAACAGCGCGATGCTGATCGTTTTCACTCTCGTCGTCTACAGCACGGCCGTGGACGCACTCGTGCTGCTCGCCGCCTTCGGAATCGGCGCGACCGCGCCCCAGGTCGCGCCGATGTCCAGATCACGCCTGGTCGCGATCATCAACGAGCGGATGCCGGAATCGCAGCGCGCACGCACTCTCTCCGGAACCATGGCCTACGAGTCCGCGGCGGATGAGACGGTGTTCGTGTTCGGTCCGTTCCTCGTCGGCATCGCCGGATCATGGATCGCGCCGTGGGCACCCCTGGTCGGAGCAGCTGCGCTCACCATCGCGTTCGTCGTCGCCTTCGCGCTGCATCCCAGCGGACGTCACGTCTCCGCCGAGCGGGGGAGCGACGGGCGGGCCCCGTCCGCGGCATCCGAGCTGTTCCGCCCGCAGCTGCTCGTCGTGGTCGTCGGCATCCTCGGCGTCGGGCTCTTCTTCGGCGCCACGCTGACCTCGCTCACGGCGTTCATGGCCGACAGGGGAGCGCCGGAGGAAGCCGGTCTGCTCTACGGCGTCATGGGCGTCGGGTCTGCGATCCTCGCCCTCGGTGTCGCCTGGCTGCCGCCGCGCTTCTCTCTGCGGGCGCGCTGGCTGGTGTTCGCCGCGATCCTGCTGCTCGGCTCCCTGCTGCTGGCCGGGGTGGGATCCCCGACAGGCATGGCTGCGGTACTGGCGCTCATGGGCATCGGCATCGGCCCGACACTCGTGACGCAGTACAGCTTCGGTGCCGCCCGCAGTCCGCTCGGTCGTTCGGCCACCGTGATGACGATGCTCGGCTCCGGCGTGATCGTCGGCCAGTCCATCGGCTCCGCAGTCACCGGCGAGGTTGCGCAGTCCGTCGGCACCGTCCCGGCGCTGATGCTGCCGGCCGGCGCTGCCGCGATCGTGCTCGTCGCCGGCGTCCTGAATTGGTTCGCCAGCCGCACCGGGCCGCGCACTCGGTAGCCTGGGGTCAGGCCACAGGCAGCGAGGAGCTCCCATGAACACCGCAGAATTCGTCGTCGTCGCGAACCGTCTTCCGGTGGACAGAGTGGTGGGGCCGGACGGCTCTGAGACCTGGCGCACCTCTCCGGGCGGTCTCGTCGCGGCCCTCGAGCCGGTGATGAAGTCGGTCGACGGCGCCTGGGTGGGCTGGGCGGGTCAAGCCGACCTCGAACTCGAGCCATTCGTCGCGAACGACATCCGGCTCATCCCGATCGCCCTCAGCGAGCAGGAGGTCGCCGAGTACTACGAGGGATTCGCGAACGACACCATCTGGCCGCTCTACCACGACGTGATCGCGTCCCCGCAGTATCACCGGGAGTGGTGGGACGCCTACGTGACCGTCAACCGCCGATTCGCCGAGGCTGCAGCCCACGCGGTGGCGCCGAACGGCACTGTCTGGGTGCACGATTACCAGCTGCAGCTCGTGCCGGAGATGGTGCGGGCGCTCCGCCCCGACGTCACGATCGGGTACTTCCACCACATCCCGTTCCCCGCGCACGGACTCTACGCGCAGCTGCCGTGGCGCGATCAGGTGCTGCGCGGGCTCCTCGGCGCCGATGTCATCGGCTTCCAGCGGGCGCAGGACGCCAACTACTTCCTCGCCGCCGTGCGGCGCCGCCTGCAGTACAGCGTGAAGGCGTCGATCGTCGAGGTACCGGGCGAGAGCGGATCGCGTCCGGTGCTCGCCAAGGCGTTCCCGATATCGATCGACACCTCTCCGTACCTCGAACTGATCGCGAAACCGGAGGTGCAGGCGCGGGCGCTCGAGATTCGCGAGAGCCTGGGCCGCCCCTCACGCATCCTCCTCGGCGTCGACCGGCTCGATTACACCAAGGGCATCCGGCATCGCATCAAGGCCTACGGAGAGCTGCTCGCCGAGGGGCGCCTGAACGTCGAGGACGTCACGCTGATTCAGGTCGCCAGCCCCAGCCGTGAGCGCGTCGACGCGTACGTGCACCTTCGCGACGAGATCGAGCTCGCTGTCAGCCGGATCAACGGCGACACCGACACCATGGGCCACACAGCCATCCGCTACCTGCACCAGGGGTTCCCGCGTGAGGAGATGGTCGCCCTGTACCTCGCAGCCGACGTCATGCTCGTCACGGCGCTGCGCGACGGCATGAACCTCGTCGCCAAGGAGTACATCGCCACCCGCGCCGACAACCGCGGCGTGCTCGTGCTCAGCGAGTTCACCGGCGCCGCCGACGAACTGCGCCGCGCTGTGCGCGTGAACCCGCACGACATCGAGGGACTCAAGGATGCCATCATGACCGCCGTCGAGATGGAACCGGCCGAACAGGGCAGGCGGATGAGATCACTGCGCAAGCGCGTTCTCGAGCACGACGTCAATGCCTGGTCGTCGTCGTTCCTCGAGGCGCTGTCCGCCGTGCGCGCACGGCACGGGTGACAGACCGTCATGCGTGAGATCGGGGTCGCGCACGCGTGAGAGGCTGGTCGAGAATCGACCCCGACGAGGAGACCCGCTGTGACCCGCACCTGGACGCCCGGAACCGCCGACGACGCACTGACCGCCATCGCCACCACCCCGCGACTGGTCATCGCCCTCGACTTCGACGGAACGGCATCCCCGCTCGTGCCCGACCCGATGGCCGCTCGCGCGCTGCCGGAGGTCAAGGTGCAGCTCGACCGTCTCGCGGCGCTGCCGGACACGTTCGTCGCCTACGTCTCCGGACGCAGCATGAACGACCTTCGCGTCATCACCGAGCACAGCGACGAATCGAGCTTCTCGCTCGCCGGATCCCACGGGGCGCAGTACTGGTTCCCGGGTGTGGGCGACTCCGACGCCCCTGGCTCGGCGACCGAGGCCGGCGCGCGCGAGGAGCTCTGGGCCGCCGCACAGCCGATCGTCGATCGCTACGAGGGCGTCGGGCTCGAGCCGAAGACGTTCGGGATGGGCATCCACACCCGTCGCGCGACGCCGGAGGTCGAAGCTGCCGCCTTCGCGGAGATCGACGCCCTGGTCGCGGAGCGCTTCCCGCACTGGCGGCGCCGCTCCGGCCATCGCGTGCTGGAGTTCTCCTCGCGCGTCGAGGGCAAGGACACCGCGATGAGCGTGCTGCGCGAGCAGTTCGACGCCACCGGCATCCTGTTCGCCGGCGACGACGTGACCGACGAGGACGCCATGCGGGTGCTGCAGCCCGGCGACCTCGGCGTAAGGGTCGGTCCCGGCGAAACGGCGGCCGCAGTGCGTGTGGACACTCCACAAGACATCGCCGCTCTTCTGGGCGCGCTGGCGTCGGAGCGCGCCGCCGGACGGGAATAGACTGCCGTCATGTCCTCGCAAGATCCTTCTTCGAACGCGCCCATCGACATCAAGCCCCGCAGCCGCGTCGTCACCGACGGCATCGAGGCCACGACTTCCCGAGGCATGCTCCGTGCCGTCGGGATGGGTGATGAGGACTGGGACAAGCCGCAGATCGGCATCGCGTCCAGCTGGAACGAGATCACGCCCTGCAACCTGAGCCTCGACCGGCTCGCGCAGGGTGCGAAGGAGGGCGTGCACTCGGGCGGTGGCTACCCGCTGCAGTTCGGCACCATCTCGGTCTCGGACGGCATCTCGATGGGCCACGAGGGGATGCACTTCTCGCTCGTGTCGCGCGAGGTCATCGCCGACTCGGTCGAGACCGTCATGATGGCCGAGCGCCTCGACGGCAGCGTGCTGCTGGCCGGCTGCGACAAGTCGATCCCCGGGATGCTGATGGCCAGTGCGCGCCTCGATCTCTCCAGCGTCTTCCTCTACGCCGGCTCCATCGCACCGGGATGGGTGAAGCTCTCGGACGGCACCGAGAAGGACGTCACCATCATCGACTCCTTCGAGGCCGTCGGCGCCTGCCGTGCGGGTCTCATGAGTGAAGAGGACCTCAAGCGCATCGAGTGCGCGATCGCTCCTGGCGAAGGCGCGTGCGGCGGCATGTACACCGCGAACACGATGGCATCCGTCGCCGAGGCCCTCGGTCTCAGCCTGCCCGGCTCCGCCGCCCCGCCGGCGGCTGACCGCCGCCGCGACTACTTCGCCCACCGCTCCGGCGAGGCCGTCGTGAATCTGCTGCGTCAGGGGATCACGACCCGCGACATCCTCACCAGGGAGGCCTTCGAGAACGCGATCGCCCTGGCCATGGCCCTCGGCGGTTCGACGAACGTCGTGCTGCACCTGCTCGCCATCGCCCGCGAGGCCGATGTCGAACTGAGCCTGCACGACTTCAACCGCATCGGCGACAGGGTGCCGCACGTCGCCGATATGAAGCCCTTCGGCAAGTACGTCATGAACGACGTCGACCGCCATGGCGGCATCCCCGTGATCATGAAGGCCATGCTCGACGAGGGCCTGCTGCACGGCGACGCCCTCACCGTCACCGGCAAGACGCTCGCCGAGAACCTCGCGGACCTCGACCCGCAGCCGATCGACGGCGAGGTCATCCATACCTTCGACAACCCGATCCACGCCACCGGCGGCCTCACGATCCTGCATGGATCGCTTGCCCCCGAAGGCGCGGTCGTGAAGACCGCCGGCTTCGACGCCACCGTGTTCGAGGGCCCCGCGCGGGTCTTCGAGCGCGAGCGCGCCGCGATGGATGCCGTCGCGAACGGTGAGATCAACGCCGGCGAGGTCATCGTCATCCGCTACGAGGGTCCCAAGGGCGGACCGGGCATGCGCGAGATGCTCGCGATCACCGCTGCCATCAAGGGCGCGGGGCTCGGAAAAGATGTACTACTCTTGACGGACGGACGATTCTCAGGCGGCACAACCGGCCTGTGCATCGGCCACATAGCACCCGAAGCGGTGGACGCTGGTCCCATCGCCTTCGTGCGCGATGGTGATCTGATACGGGTCGATATCGCAGCTCGCTCTCTTGACTTACTCGTCGACGAGGCAGAGCTCGCCTCCCGCCGCTCTGGCTGGGAGCCGCTTCCCCCGCGCTATACCCGTGGCGTTCTTGCCAAGTACTCGCGACTCGTGCGCTCCGCTGCGGAGGGTGCGACGACCGGATGATGCTTTCGTCTTCCGACGACATTCAGATCACCAAGGAATGACATGACTGCTGACGCTGTATCGGCCGTGCCCCGGCCGCCGTCCTCGAAGAGCTCCGCCCCGGAGATCACCGGCGCGGAGGCCGTGGTCCGCTCGCTCGAGCTGCTCGGCGTCACCGACGTCTTCGGCCTCCCCGGGGGCGCGATCCTCCCGGTCTACGACCCGTTGATGGACGCGTCCGAGCTCCGCCACATCCTCGTTCGTCACGAGCAGGGCGCCGGACACGCCGCAGAGGGCTACGCCTCGGCATCCGGAAGGGTCGGCGTGTGCATCGCGACCTCCGGTCCCGGCGCGACCAACCTCGTCACGGCGATCGCCGACGCCTACATGGACTCGGTCCCCATGGTCGCGATCACCGGCCAGGTGTTCTCGACGCTGATGGGGACGGACGCGTTCCAGGAGGCCGACATCGTCGGCATCACGATGCCCGTGACGAAGCACTCTTTCCTCGTGAAGGACGCGCGCGACATCCCAGGTGCGATCGCCGCCGCCTTCGAGATCGCCTCGACCGGTCGACCCGGTCCCGTGCTGGTCGACATCACCAAGGACGCGCAGCAGGACGTCGCGCCGTTCGTCTGGCCACCGAAGATCGATCTGCCGGGCTACCGCCCGGTGACGAAGGCGCACGGCAAGCAGATCCAGGCCGCGGCCGCCCTGCTGGCGGAGGCGAAGAAGCCGGTGCTGTACGTCGGCGGCGGTGTGGTGCGCGGACGAGCGGCAGCCGAGCTCAAAGAGCTGGCCGAGTCCACGGGCGCGCCGGTCGTGACGACGCTGATGGCGCGCGGTGCCTTCCCCGACTCGCACCCGCAGCACCTGGGCATGCCGGGTATGCACGGCACGGTGCCCGCGGTGCTCGCGCTGCAGGAGGCCGATCTGCTCGTCTCGCTCGGCGCGAGGTTCGATGACCGCGTCACGGGCAAGGCGGCGCTGTTCGCCCCGCACGCGAAGGTCGTGCACGTCGACATCGACCCGGCCGAGATCTCCAAGATCCGCACGGCCGACGTGCCGATCGTGGGTGACGTGCGCGATGTGCTCACCGATCTGGATGCCGCGTACCGCGGGATCGTCGGCAGCACCAAGCCCGACATCTCGGACTGGTGGGCGTACCTCGACGGGCTGCGCGACGAGTTCCCGCTCGGCTACACGGAGCCCAGCGACGGTCTGCTCGCACCCCAGTACGTGATCTCCCGCATCGGCGAGCTGACAGGTCCGGAGGGCATCTACGCAGCCGGCGTCGGGCAGCACCAGATGTGGGCTGCGCAGTTCATCAAGTACGAGCGCCCCAACGCGTGGCTGAACTCCGGGGGAGCGGGCACGATGGGCTACTCGGTGCCTGCGGCCATGGGCGCGAAGGTCGCAGAACCCGACCGCGTGGTCTGGTCGATCGACGGCGACGGATGCTTCCAGATGACCAATCAGGAGCTCGCGACCTGTGCGATCAACAACATCCCGATCAAGGTCGCCATCATCAACAACTCGTCGCTCGGGATGGTGCGCCAGTGGCAGACCCTGTTCTACGACGGGCGCCACTCCAACACCGATCTGAACACCGGTCATGGCACGATCCGGATCCCCGACTTCGTCAAGCTCGCCGAGGCGTACGGATGCCTCGCGATCCGCGTCGAGAAGGAGGAGGAGGTGGATGCCGCGATCAAGCTGGCCCTCGAGACCAACGACCGTCCCGTGGTCATCGACTTCGTCGTCTCCGCCGACTCGATGGTGTGGCCGATGGTGCCGCAGGGAGTGAGCAACAACTACGTCCAGTACGCGCGCGATCACGCTCCCGCGTTCGATGAGGAGGTCTGAGTCATGTCCAAGCACGTGCTGAGTCTCCTCGTCGAGGACACCCCGGGTCTGCTGACCCGAGTCGCAGGGCTCTTCGCCCGTCGCGGCTTCAACATCGAATCCCTCGCGGTCGGCGTGACCGAGGTGCCGGGCGTGTCCCGCATCACGGTCGTCGTCGACGTCGAGGAGCTGCCGCTCGAGCAGGTGACCAAGCAGCTGAACAAGCTCGTGAACGTCATCAAGATCGTCGAACTCGACCCTGCCGGGTCCGTGCAGCGCCAGCACATGCTGGTGAAGGTGCGCACAGACAACACGACGCGGTCGAACGTGATCGAGGTCGTGAACCTGTTCCGCGCGTCGGTCGTCGACTACGCCTCGGACGCGCTGGTGATCGAGGTCACCGGCGACCAGGGCAAGGTCGAGGCGCTGCTGCGTGCGCTAGAGCCCTTCGGCGTCAAGGAGATCGCGCAGTCGGGCCTCCTCGCCATCGGCCGCGGCGGCAAGAGCATCACCGAACGCGTACTGCGCGGCTGAGTCATCCCATAAACCTCGATAGGAAAGAGAAACACAACGTGAGTACTGAGATCTTCTACGACGACGACGCCGACCTGTCCCTCATCCAGGGCAAGAAGGTCGCGATCGTCGGCTACGGCTCGCAGGGCCACGCCCACGCGCAGAACCTGCGCGACTCGGGCGTCGAGGTCGCGATCGCCCTCAAGGACGGCTCCAAGTCGGCTCCCAAGGCCGAGGAGGCCGGCTTCCCGGTCAAGAACGTCGCGGATGCCACGGCCTGGGCAGACCTGATCATGATCCTCGCGCCGGACCAGCACCAGCGCACGATCTACTCCGAGTCGATCGCGCCGAACCTCACCGCGGGCAAGACCCTCGCCTTCGCACACGGCTTCAACATCCGCTTCGGCTACATCGACGCCCCCGAGGGTGTCGACGTCATCCTCGTCGCTCCGAAGGCGCCCGGCCACACCGTGCGTCGTGAGTTCGTCGCAGGGCGCGGCATCCCGGACATCATCGCCGTCGAGAAGGATGCCTCCGGCAACGCCTGGGATCTCGCGCTGTCGTACGCCAAGGCCATCGGCGGCACCCGCGCCGGCGTCATCAAGACGACCTTCACGGAAGAGACCGAGACCGACCTGTTCGGTGAGCAGGCCGTGCTCTGCGGCGGCATGAGCCACCTCGTGCAGGCCGGCTTCGAGACGCTGACCGAGGCGGGCTACCAGCCGCAGATCGCATACTTCGAGGTTCTGCACGAGCTCAAGCTCATCGTGGACCTGATGTGGGAGGGCGGCATCGCCAAGCAGCGCTGGTCGATCTCCGACACCGCCGAGTACGGCGACTACGTCTCCGGTCCGCGCGTCATCGACTCCGCCGTCAAGGAGAGCATGAAGGGCGTGCTCGCCGACATTCAGTCCGGAGCCTTCGCCAAGCGCTTCATCGACGACCAGGACAACGGCGCGAAGGAGTTCCAGGAGCTTCGCGCCAAGGAGGAGCAGCACCCGATCGAGACGACCGGCAAGGAGCTGCGCTCGCTGTTCGCCTGGAAGCAACAGGATGAGGACTACGTCGACGGATCCGCTGCGCGCTGACGCCGACATCGTTGAGAAAGGGCGCCCCTCGGGGCGCCCTTTCGCGTCGGAGCGGTCCGTGGCGACCCTTAGACATCCGATGTCTGTGCCAGGATGGAGACTGATCCAGAGAAAGGTGCGGCATGCGGCAGCAGTGGTTCGACGAGGCGCGATTCGGGTTGTTCGTCCATTTCGGGCTGTACAGCGCGGCAGCGCGTCACGAATGGGTGCAGAACTACGAGCGCCTCACCGACGACGACTATCGGCAGTACTTCGAGAACTTCGATCCCGACCTCTTCGATGCGCGGGCGATCGCGCGTCGGGCCAGGAACACCGGTATGGGGTACGTCGTACTGACCACGAAGCATCACGACGGTTTCGCGCTCTGGGACTCGGGGCTCACCGACTTCACGTCACAGACCGCGTGCGGCCGCGACCTGGTGCGCGAGTACGTCGACGCGCTCCGTGCAGAGGGTCTCAAGGTAGGTCTCTACCACTCGGTGATCGACTGGCACCATCCGGATTTCACCGTCGACTGGAACCACCCGCGCCGTGACGACGAGAATGCTCACGAGCTCAACGCGGGGCGCGACATGGCTCGCTACCGCGCCTACCTGCACGGTCAGGTGCGCGAGTTGCTGACCGGCTACGGCGAGATCGACTACCTGTTCTTCGACTTCACGTACCCGGAGGCCAAGAACGGCTGGGAGGGCAAAGGACCGGAGGACTGGGATGCCGACGCGCTGCTGGCGATGTGCCGGGAGCTGCAGCCGGGGATGCTCGTGAACGACCGGCTGGGCATTCCCGCCGACTTCGTCACGCCCGAGCAGTATCAGCCGACGTCGCGGCTCGTGGAGGACGGCGTTCCAGTGGTCTGGGAGGCGTGCCAGACGCTCAACGGATCCTGGGGCTACCACCGCGACAACACCGACCAGAAGTCGGCGGTGCTGCTCGCGCAGATGCTCGTCGATTCCGTGTCGATGGATGGGAACATGCTGCTGAACATCGGTCCCGACGGCCGCGGTGCGATCGCTCCACGCGACGCCGCGACGCTCGGCGAGCTCGGCGAGTGGATGCGTCTTCACCGGGATTCCGTCATCGGTGCGGGGCATGCCTCGTTCACGCCGCCTCGAGAAGGCGTCTACACGCGCCGCGGCGACCGGGTGTACCTGCACCTCTTCAGCTGGCCGCTCGGTTACGTGCACCTTCCCGATCTCGCGGGACGTGTGCGCTATGCGCGCCTGCTCAATGACGGCTCGTGGCTGAAGACGTCCGTGTCCGACCCGGAACAGCAGGCGACGCTCATGACTCCGGCCGGCGAGGCGGAGGGCACCCTGACGGTGCACCTGCCGGTGCGACGACCGGACGTCCTGATGCCGGTCGTCGAGCTCACGCTGAAGGACGACTAGGCGGAATCGTCGGTGGCCGTCTCAACCGGCGGCCACCGGCAGCTCGATCTGCTCGAGCGCCATGCGCGCCGCACCGTGCAGGATCGCATCCGCACCGGTGGCCGCCGCCTCGATGCGCAGCCGCTGCGTGGCCAGCGGGTGGCAGGCTTCGTACACGCGGCTGCGCACGGCGGCGATGAACGGCTCCGAGGCGCTCATGCTCCCGGTGAGGAAGACGGCATCGGGGTTGAAGAAGTTGACGACTCCGGAGAGGGCCTGTCCGAGATGCGTTCCTGCCGTCCGGACGAGAGTCGTCGCCTCCGGGTCGGCGTCGCGGGCGAGCGCCAGCACGTCGGCGATGGTGCCGACGTCCGTGTGGCCCCGCTCATGCATCTGGCGCACCAGGCTCGCCCCACTGGCGACCGTCTCGAGGCATCCGGTGTTGCCGCAGGAGCAGGGGAGGTCGCCGCTGCCGTCGATTCGCGTGTGAGTGATGTCGCCGGCTGCACCGGTCGCACCGCGATGCACATGCCCGTCGACCACGATCCCGCTGCCGATGGCGGTGCCGGCCTTGACGGTGATGCTGTGGCGGGCGTATCCGAACTGCTCGCGATGCTCGCCCAGTGCTGCGAGGTTGGCGTCGTTGTCCACGGCCACTCCCGCCCCGTACCGCTCGTGCAGATACTCGCGGACGGGGAAGCCGGGCCATCCGGGCATGCGTGACGGCTGATCGACAGTGCCCGCCGCGATGTCCACCGGGCCGGGCAGGCTCACTCCGACCGCTCTGAGGACCTCGTCCCCGATGAGACGGTCCAGCACCTCGCCGACGCGATTCAGGGTCCGTTCCGGGCCCTCGGTGAGATCGACCGAGATCGTCTGCGAGTTCAGCAGGGCGCCGCTGAGCGAATGGCGTCCGATCAGAGCGTGCCGGCCACCGAGATCGACGGTGAGGATGATCCCGGCGAAGGCGGGCACGCGCAGGACGCGAGGGCGTCTCCCGCCTCGCGACGCGCCGTCTCCGGCCTCCTCGAGCAGGCCCGCATCGAGCAGCGTCTGCACCCGCAGGCCCACGGTGGATGGCGCGAGGCCGAGTTCAGCGGCGAGATCCGTGCGCGAGCGCGCAGCTCCCCGGGCGACGAGGTCCAGGATGCTGCGTCCGTCTTCTGCCATGCGGGCGGTGGTGATCTCCATGGCTCTCTTTCGTGTGATTCAGCGGGTTCCGGCCAGCGTATCGGCCGCCATGAACTGTGTTTCGAAGCTGTAAACATCGGATGTCCGGCTTGCGGCATCTTTCGGACTATGACAGCGTAACTTCATACGAACACGTATGAAGTTAGTTCGAAGCACGAATTAACACTCAGGTTCACACCAACAAGGAGTCATTCGATGAAGAAGATGCGCGTAGGGGCCGTGGCAGTCGCCACCGGTGTCGCCGTGGTTCTGACCGGGTGTGCCAGCGGCGCAGGAAGCGCTGGCGAGGCCGACGGCGACACGATCGTCGTCGACATGTGGTCCGGAAGCGAGAGCGACACGGAGGCGCTGGAGGCCCAGATCGCGATTGCGCAGGAGCAGAACCCGGACATCAAGATCAAGCTGCAGACGTCGCCGTGGAGCGACTTCTTCACCAAGCTCACCACGAACATGGCCAGCGGCAACATGGCCTGTGTGACGGGCATGAGTGGTGCGCAGCTCGGCGGGTACACGCAGGGCTTCCGCGAGCTGACCGATGAGGATCTCGAGACCGCAGGGCTGGACAAGACCGACTTCACTCCCGGCTCGGACGGCATCCTCAGCTTCGGCGGCAAGCTCTACGGCATGCCGTTCGATGTGTCGGCCATGCTGACGTTCTACAACCAGGACATGCTCGACGCCGCAGGCGCCGCCACCCCCGAGATCGGCTGGACGTTCGACGATTTCGAGCAGATCGCCGCCACCGCGACCACCGACGGCAAGTACGGCTTCGGCATGGGCATGGGCGGCTACCAGTGGCTCTCGGTGCCGATGTCCTACTCCGGCACGCAGCCCGCGGACGAGTCGGGCACCCTGCACATCGACGATGCGGACTTCGTCGATGCCGCGACCTGGTACGCCGGTCTCGTCACCGATCAGAAGGTCGCAGCTCCCGTCGCATCCGCGTCCGACACGGGCTGGGGCGAGAACCAGTACACCGGCGGCAACGCGGCCATGGCCGTCGACGGCACCTGGAATGCCGTGAGCTACCTGAACAACGACGCCGGCTTCACCGCGGGCATGGCGCCGCTCCCTGCGGGCCCCTCCGGCGCCATGAGCCCCGTGCTCGGATCCGGCTACGGCATCGCGAAGGACTGCGCCAACCCCGAGGCGGCGCTCAAGGTCATGGGCTCGCTCCTGAGCCCCGACGCCCAGGACTACATCGCCTCGTCCGGTCGCTCGTACCCGGCGCTGACGGCGTCGCAGCCGCTGTACTTCGACTCGATCGACGAGGAGTACCGCGACCAGGTGCAGTCCGTCTTCGAGGCCGCGTTCGAGAACACGGTTCCGCTCTACATGACCGACAACTGGGCCAAGCTCGAGTCCTACATCCAGCCCAACCTGGTCAGCGTCTACAACGGCGACCTGTCCATGGCGGAGATGCTCGGCAACGCCCAGGCGCAGTTCGGCAACTGAGCCGATCAGCGCACCAGCAGTGACAAGAGAGAACTGAGATGACGACGAGCACGACACGACGTCGCGGTTCGCTCGCCAAGGTGGAGTCTCGCCAGGCGCTGGGGTTCGCATCCCCGGCCCTGGTGGGGCTCGCCCTGTTCACGATCGTGCCCGTCGGGCTGTCGATCGTGATGAGCGTCTTCGACTGGCCGGCATTCGGCGACCGCACCTTCAGCGGAGTGGACAACTACGTCCGGCTGTTCACGAACAGCCCTGACTTCTGGCCCGCCCTGCGCAACACCGCGATCTACACGGTGCTGTACGTGCCGTTGAGCATCGCGCTGTCTCTGGCTCTCGCCCTGGGCCTCGGGCCGCGCATCCGCGGCCGCGGTGCCCTGCGCGTGCTGTTCTTCATCCCGGTGGTGACCCCGATGGTCGCCAACGTGCTCGTCTGGAAGATGATGCTGCAGCCGCAGGGTCTGTTCAACGGCCTCTCGCAGAGCTGGTTCGGCATCCAGCTTCCGAATTTCCTCGCCGACCCCTCCTGGGCGATGATCATGGTCGTCGTCATGAGCGTGTGGCAGGGACTCGGCTACAACATGCTGATCTTCTCCGCGGCGCTCGAGCAGTTGCCCGACAGCGTGCTCGAAGCAGCCAGCATCGACGGTGCGCAGGGCTTCCGTCGAACGTGGAGCATCATCATCCCGATGATCTCGCCGTCCATCTTCTTCGCCACGATCATGACGATGATCACCTCTCTCCAGGTGTTCGTGCAGCCCCAGATGCTGACCGGCGGCGGCCCGGGCAACGCCACCAAGCCGCTCGTGATGTACATCTGGGAGCAGGGCTTCACATTCGGGGACCTCGGACTCGCCGCCGCAGCCGCCTGGATCCTGTTCGCCATCATCATCGCGATCACCGGAATCCAGTTCGCCGCGCAGAAGAAGTGGGTGCACTATGAGCACTGAGACCCTTGTCCGTCCGGACGTGACCACCTCGGTCGTACGGCAGGAGCGTCAGAGCCGGCGCGGTTCCGAGAGCACCCCGGCCGCGCGCATCCGCCTCGTCATCGCTCACGTGTGCATCTATCTCGCGGCTCTCGTCTTCATGGCACCGCTGGTGTACGCGTTCTTCTCCGCGCTGAAGCCCAACTCGGAGATGTTCTCGATGCCGCCGACTCTGGTGGGCAGCGAGATCAAGTGGTCGAACTTCATCGACGTCTTCAGCTACGGCCCGTTCGCCACCTACATCTTCAACTCCTTCCTCGTGGCGGTGCTCGGAACGCTCACCGTCCTGGTCGTCTCCACCACGGCCGGCTACGCGTTCGGCAGGCTGCGCTGGAAGGGACGCGACGCCGTCTTCGTGCTGTTCCTGGCCACGCTGATGGTGCCCGCAGAAGTACTGGTCATCCCGATGTTCCAGGTGATGCAGTGGTTCAACTGGGTCAACACGCTGCAGGCCCTCGTGCTGCCGTTCGCCTTCGGCGCGTTCGGCACCTTCCTCATGCGCCAGTTCTTCCGCGGCATCCCGTACGAGCTCGAGGAAGCCGCGCGCGTCGACGGGGCGGGGCCGATTCGCAGCTTCCTGCAGATCATCCTGCCGCTGTCCAAGTCGGCGGTCGCGGTGCTGGCGGTCTTCACCTTCCTGTCCTTCTGGAACAGCTATCTGTGGCCGCTCATCGTCACGGTCGACTACGACACGCTCGGCACTCTGCCTGTCGGTCTCGCGAGCTTCGCTGGCCTGACCGGGACGCGCTGGGATCTGCAGATGGCGGCAGCGATCATCTCGATGGTGCCGACGGTGCTGCTGGTGATCATCCTGCAGAAGCACCTGGTCAAGGGCATCGCCATGGCCGGCCTCGGCGGACGCTGAGCGAATGATGACTCAGCATCATGGAACCAGTGCGCCCACCCCGCCCCGGATACCGGGCCGAGCCGGTATCGCCGGAATCGACATCGGCGGCACGAAGATCGCGGCGCTCGTCGTAAACGAGGGCGGCGAGATCGTCGCGCGCGGCGTCACCCCGGCGCCGGCGCGCGACGGGGGAACCGCGATGGCGGACGCCGCCGCGCGACTGACCCTTGATCTGGTCGCTTCGGCCGGTATCGAGCTCACCGCCGCGGGGGTGGGCGCCGCAGGCGTGATCGACCACGAGGCCGGTGTCGTGCGCGCGGCATCGGCGACCTTCGTGGACTGGGCGGGCTTCCCGCTCGCAGACGAACTCGGCGCCCGTCTCGGCGTGCCCGTCGCTGTGGAGAACGATGTCAACGCATTCCTCCTCGGTGAACTCAGTCGCGGAACCGAATCCGCGCGGGACGTCCTGGGTGTGATGCTCGGCACCGGCGTCGGAGGTGCCGTCGTTCTCGACGGCACTCTCCGGCACGGGCCGCACGGCGCAGCCGGCGAGATCGGCCACACGCCGGGATTCAGCGACGTGGTGTGCACGTGCGGTCAGACCGGACATCTCGAGACGCTCGCGTCGGGAACGTCGATCGGCCTGCGCTACGCGGATCGCACCGGCGTGCACGGAGTCGTCGCCTCGCAGGTTGCCGATCGTGCCCGCGCCGGCGATGAGGACGCCATCGCCGTCTTCGACGCCGCAGGCCGGGCGCTCGCGCTCGCGTGCGTGAGCGCCGCCGGCCTGCTCGATCTCGACAGCGCCGTGGTCGGGGGTGGCGTCATCCGATCCTGGGATCTGCTGCAGCCGGCGATCGAGCGGACGCTGAGCACGGACTCACCGGTGTCCGGAATCCCACTGCGGATCGTCCCGGCCGCCCTCGGCGGCGACGCGGTGGCGCTCGGCGCTGTCGCATCAGCGAGGCGGTTGCACCTGGTCCGCAGCGTCAAGAGCACATCATCATCGACCGTCGAAGGAGAAGTCGCGTGACCTCGCGCCCGGAAGCACATGAGATCTGGATGGGGCCGCTCAGCCCGCTGTCGCCGGGCGGAATCGCCCGACCGCGCATCGGCATCGCGGGCATCTCGATCGAGTCGAGCACGTTCTCGCCGCACGTCTCGGGCGACGAGGCGTTCACCATCCGCGCCGGTGACGAGCTGCGCGCCTACTACCCGTTCCTCGACGCCGGCCGCGAACTCGGTGAGGCCGCGGAGTGGGTGCCGCTCACCCACGGCCGCTCGCTTCCCGGCGGGGCCGTGGATCCGGACACCTACCTGAGGATGAAGGATGCCATCGTCTCCGGCATCCGCGAGCAGGGTCCCTTCGACGGGTTCTTCTTCGACATCCACGGAGCGATGAGCGTCATCGGCACGACCGATGCCGAAGGCGATCTCGCGACCGCCGTGCGCGAAGCCCTCGGCGAGGACACGCTCGTGGCCACCTCGATGGACCTTCACGGCAACGTCTCCGAGGTGCTGCGCGACGCGGTGGACCTGCTCACCTGCTATCGGATGGCTCCGCACGAGGACTGGCTGAACACCAAGGAACGGGCTGTGCACACGCTGCTGGCGCGGTTGCGCGGGCCGCATGGTTCGGATCCGCTGGGGCGGCGGCCCTGGAAGGCGTGGGTTCCGGTGCCGGTGCTGCTGCCGGGGGAGAAGACCAGCACCCGCCTCGAGCCGGCGCGGAGCATCTATGCACGACTTCCCGAGATCGAGGCAATGGACGGCGTGGTCGACGCGGCAGTCTGGATCGGTTACGCCTGGGCGGATGAGCCACGCTGTCAGGCGTACGTCGTCGTCACCGGTGATGACCGAGACCTGATCGCACGCGAGTCCGAGCAGGTCGCCCGGATGTTCTGGGACGCCAGGGAGGATTTCGTGTTCGTGGCCGAGACAGCGGATCTCGACGGTGCGCTCGAGAAGGCGCTGGCGCCGGGCGCGGCCCGACCGTATCTGATCTCGGACTCGGGGGACAACCCAACCGCCGGAGGAGCGGGCGACGTGACCTGGACACTCACCCAGCTGCTCGCGCACCCCGAGCTGACCGATGGCGGGCACACCACCCTCGTCGCTTCCGTCTTCGACCGCGACGCCGTCGCGGAGGCCGTCCGCGCAGGGGTCGGAGCCACGGTCACGCTGCGCGCCGGAGCTCGCGTGGACGACGGACCGTCCGGTCCGGTCGAGATCACCGGAACCGTGTTCTCGATCACCCCCGGCGACCCGGTGGCGGGAACGCAGGTGGTCCTGAACGCGGGCGGTGTGCACGCGATCATCACCGAACGCCGGAAGCCGTTCCACCATCTCGACGACTTCCGGATGCTGGGACTTGACCCCCAGGCGGCCGATGTCGTCGTGGTCAAGATCGGCTACCTGGAGCCGGAGCTCTACGAGCTCGCCGCCGACTGGACTCTCGCGCTCACTCCCGGTGGCGTCGACCAGGACCTGCTGCGACTCGGACACACCGCGCTCCAGCCCGGTGTGTACCCCTTCGACAAGACCGGAAAGCCGGCACTCACCGCAGTCGTGGGTCGCCGAGGAGAGGAGAACCCCTCATGATGAACTTCGAGAAGCGCACCGGTCCCGACTTCGGGTCAGCCGCGCCGACGTATCCGACCGGCGACGTCCCCGAGTGGTATCGCGACGCCAAGCTCGGGTTCTTCGTGCACTGGGGTCTGTACTCGATGCCCGCCTGGGCGGTGGCGCATCCCGAAGGAGGCGTTCCGACCGAGGACGCGTACGCGTGGCACCAGTATGCGGAGTGGTACGGCAACACCGTGCGCATCGCGGGGAGCCCCAGCTGGCGACGGCACCAGGAGCTCTACGGTGCGGGCCGATCCTACGAGGACCTGGCGGAGCTCTGGGACGCGTCGGCATTCGATGCGGACGCCTTCGTGGGCGAGCTGGTCGGCGCGGGCGCGCGGTACGTCGTGCCGACGACGAAGCATCACGAAGGGTTCTGCCTCTGGGACACGGCCACCACGACGTTCAACTCCGCGACACGCGGACCCCGCCGCGACCTCATCGGCGAGTTCCACGACGCCACGCGGCGCGCAGGCGCCCGGTTCGGCGTGTACTACTCGGGCGCGCTGGACTGGCACGTCAGTGATTTCCCGCCCATCGAGTCCGACACGGACCTGTTCCGCCACCGCCGGAATGACGAGGCCTTCTCGCGGTACTCCGCGCAGCAGCTGGAAGAGCTCGTAGAGCGGTTCGCACCAGACCTCCTCTGGAACGACATCGACTGGCCCGACGGAGGGAAGGGCAGCGACGAGTTCGCCGTCGCCGCAGTGCTGTCGCGCTACTTCTCCCGCGTGCCGGACGGCGTGGTCAACGACCGGTGGGGCGTTCCTTACCATGGCTTCCTGACTCGGGAGTACACCAACATCGACGAGATCCAGTCGGAGGTGTGGGAGTCCACCCGCGGCCTCGGCTTCTCGTTCGGGTACAACCAGGCCGAGGACGACAGTCACACCCTGTCGGGTCCGGATCTGATCCGTATGCTTGTCGACGTGGTCTCCAAGAACGGCAACCTCCTCATCAACGTCGGGCCGACCGCGAGCGGCGAGATCCCCGAACTGCAGCGGGTCACCATGCGCGCGCTGGGCGCCTGGATGAAGACGAACGGCGGCGCCGTGTACGGAACCCGGCCCTGGGTGCGCTTCGGTGAACAGGCGGGGGAGCCCCGGCGCTACGTCCAGTCGGATGCCGGCATCCACGTGCACGCGCTGGATCCGCGCGCGGGCGAGATCCGTCTGCCCGCAGAGCTGGCCGCGTCTCGCGCACGCTGGGCCGACGGCTCAGCGGCCTCGTTCTCGGCGGACTCGAGCGGCGTGGAGGCGGTCGCGATCCCCGACGGGCTGCGGACTGAACCCGTCGCCGTGCTGACGGTGCCGCGATGACCGGGCGGAGCGTCGCCCTCGAGATCGCCGTCCAGGATGCCGCCGGCGCCCGTGACGCGTTCGCCGCCGGAGCCGACCGACTCGAGCTCTGCCAGGCGCTCGGCGCCACCGGAGGCATAACGCCCTCCGCCGCCACCCTGGACGCAGTGCTCGGAGCCGGTGCCCCAGGCAGGGTCGCGGTCCTCGTCCGGCCGAGGCCCGGCGGCTTCGTCTACGACCAGGACGAGGCAGCGGTCGTCGAGTCCGACATCCGCGATGTCGTGCGCCGGGGAGCAGGAGGCGTGGTCATCGGCGCCCTCACCCACGCCGGTCGCGTCGATCGCGACGTCGTCCGTCGGTGGAGGGATGCCGCCGGCGATGTGGAGTTCGTGTTCCACCGCGCGATCGACACGCTGCCCGAGCCCGAGGCGGTGCTCGACGACCTCGTCGATCTTGGCGTGACCCGGATTCTCACCAGCGGAGGAGCGGCACGCAGCATCGATGGCGTCCCGGTGATCGAACGCCTCGTCGCAGCGGGCGCTGGGCGACTGCAGATCATGGCGGGTGGCGGCGTGCGCGTCGAGGACATCCCGGCGCTGGCGGCGACCGGCGTGGATGCCGTGCACCTGTCGGCGAAGCGGCTCTCCGACGCCCCCGCGCCCAGCGGGCCCGGCGGCGGACCGGACCGGCATGAGATCACGGATCGCACCATCGTCGCCGCGGCTCGCTCCGCCATCAGCTAGCGGGTGAGCTCCTCGAGCACCTCGATCACGTGACGATACGGCTTGCCGGTCGCACGGGTCATGCCGATCTCGCAGGTGCGGTTCGCTGACACGAACGCGTCGAACCCTGTACGCGCCTCGTCCGCCGCGGCCACCTCGGCCGATTCGACAGCCGTCGCGCTGGCGGTGAGCTCGGGATGCAGCATCCCGCGGTCGCCCGCGAATGCGCAGCATCCCCAGCCGTCGGGCACGTAGACCTCATCCGCCACGGCTCCCGCCAGGGCGGTCAGCGCACCGGTCGCGCCGAGCGCGGTCGTCGAGCACGTGGGGTGGACGGCGATCGAGTCCAGTTTCGCTGAGACGGTCAGGCGAGGGAGCACTTCGCGGGCGACGAACGTCGTCGCATCCTCTACGCGCAATCCGGCGTATTCCGGATACTCGGCGAGCGACTTCGACAGCATGACGTGCAGCCCTTCGGTGCAGGATGCTGCATCGCAGACCACGGGCAGTTCGCCGTGTCGGCTCGCCTCCCACAGCGAGGAGAGCACGCTGGCGGTCATCCGGTCGTAGCCCGCGAGATGACCCTTCGACTTCCACGGCGTTCCGCAGCACAGACCGCCCGCGTCATCCGGGACGACGACCGGGATGCCGGCGCGCTCGAGCAGCACCCGCAGTGCGTCGCGGGAGCCGGGACCGTCGCCCTCGGGCCCGAACATCGTTCCGATGCAGGCGCCGAAGAACACCGCCTGTGCATCCGCGGACGAGACCGGCGTCGGGGCCTTCGAGCCGCCACGGGGGAGACTCGCGTCGTACAGCGGCATCGTGTCGGCGCCGAGCACGGCACGACCGACCTGGGTGGCACCCCTCACCAGAGGGGCGGGCAGGGCATCCGCGATGGTCAGGGCGACGCCGCCGATCCTCGTGACTGCGCCCCAGCCCTTCGCAGCGACGTCCCATAGTCCGTCCTCGAGCTTCGATGCCTCCTCGGCACGAAGCCGCCGTACGAGGTCACCGGTGTTGATGTCGACCGGGCACGCAACCCCGCACATCCCGTCCACCGCGCAGGTCTGCACGCCTTCGTAGTCGTAGTCCGCGCGCAGCTCGCTCGCGAGCTGCGCGTCTCCCTGCTCCTCGGCCCAGGCCATGTCACGGCGCAGCACGATCCGCTGCCGGGGCGTCAGGGTGATGTCCTTGCTCGGACAGGTCGGTTCGCAGTAACCGCACTCGACGCAGCGGTCGACCTCGCTCTCGACCGTCGGTACGCGCTTGAGGTCGTGCAGATACGACTCGGCATCCTCCGAGAGCACGACGCCGGGGTTCAGGATCCCGGCGGGGTCGATGAGGCGCTTGATATCCCACATCATGTCGGTGAGGAAGTCGCCGTACTGACGACGCACGAACGGCGCCATGATCCGCCCCGTTCCGTGCTCCGCCTTGAGCGATCCGTCCTGGCTGAGCACGAGGTCGACCAGGTCCGCCGTGAACCGTCGATAGCGCTCGATGCTCGTGGCGTCATCGAAGCGCTCGTTCAGGAGGAAGTGGACGTTGCCGTCCTTGGCGTGCCCGAAGATCACCGAGTCCTCGTACTCGTGCTCCTCGAACAGCTCGATCAGCCGTTCGCAGGTGCCGAGCAACCGGCCGACCGGCACGACGATGTCTTCGAGCAGCGCGGTCGTGCCGGACGGGCGGGCACCCGCGACGGCGGTGTACAGTCCCTTGCGCACCTGCCACAGCGAAGCGCGGTCGGCGGTGGCGGTCGTCAGGGACGGCTCGACGGCGAGCGGGAGGGCCTGGAAGTGCCGCAGAGCGGCATCGCTCGCGACGGAGAGCTCATCGACGCTCGATGCGTGCACTTCGACGAGGAGCGCGGCGTGCTGGTCGACCTCGATCGCCGCGATGGATGCCGGGACGTCGCTGAGTCCCTGCGCGACGCGCAGGGACGCGGCATCCATCAGCTCGATCGTCGCGAGCCCCTGCGCCACGAGACCGGGCAGGGCCGCCATGGCGTCCGCGAGCGAGGCGAACACGAGCAGGCCGGTCGCGATCCGCGGGCGCACCTCGACCGTTCGGAATCGCGCCTCCGCGACGAAGGCCAGCGTGCCCTCCGAGCCGATCACGAGGTGCTCGAGGATCTTCACCGGATCGTCGAAGTCGAGCAGTGCGTTCAAGCCGTAGCCCATGGTGTTCTTCATCGCGAACTGCGCGCGCACGAAAGCGGCGGATTCCGGAGCCGCCAGCAGCCGCTCGCGCAGCGACACGAGCCCGTCGACGATTGCGGGCTCCGCGACCCGCAATCGTGCGAGCGCGTCAGGAGCGGCGGTGTCGACGACGGTGCCGCTCGGGAGCACCAGCAGCAGCGAGTCGACTGTCTGGTACGAGTTCTCCGTGACGCCGCATGCCATGCCGCTGGAGTTGTTCGCGATCACGCCGCCGATCGTGCAGGCGATCTCGCTCGCCGGGTCGGGGCCGAGCTTGCGGCCGTGACGTGCCAGCCGCGTGTTCACCTGGCGCACGGTGGCCCCGGGTTCGACGCGCACCAGGCGCCCCTCGTCTTCGACGCGGATACCGCGGAAGTGGCTGCGAGTGTCGACCAGGATGTCGCCCGAGACCGCCTGTCCCGACAGGCTCGTGCCGCCCGACCGGAAGGTGAGGGTGCGCTCCGCCGCGCGGACTGCGTCGAATGCGCGGGCGACGCCGGCGGCATCCCGCGGCGCCAGGACGGCATCGGGGATGAGCAGGTAGTGCGAGGCGTCGTGTGCGCGGGCGAATCGATCGATCGAGCGGGACGTGATCGTCGTGTCGGCCCCGAGCACGTCGATGTCGAGCGGGTGCGCGAGAGCCGTGGACACGACAACCTCCCCGAATTGTCAGACAAGATTACTGGCGAGTCTAGCCTCCTCTAGGCTGAGCGCTATGACCATCACGGAGCTCGGCGTGGTCGGCATCGTGGACGCCGTGACGCGCGGTCTGCGCGCACAGATCCTCGTCGGCGAGATCGCCGGCGGAACCGCGCTGACGGAGGCGAAGGTCTCTGCGTCGTTCGGGGTGGCCCGCCCCAGTGCCAAGGCCGCGATCGAGCAGCTCGTCGCCAGCGGATTGCTGGTGCGGACGGCGCACCGCTCCGCACGGGTCGTCGCGATCGACACCGCCATGGTGCGCGATGTCTACCGCACCCGAACGCGCCTCGAGAGCGCGGCGCTGCGTGAGCTCGCGGCGGCGCGCCTCGTGCCCGATGACGCCACCGCAGCCAACGCCGAGATGCTCGCGATGCCGGCGGGGCCCGACCCTGCAAGTGTCGATCCGGATCTCAGGTTCCACACCGCGCTGATCGACGGCATCGGTAGCGAACGAACGTCGCGCATGTATCGCAGCGTGCTTGACGAGGTGCGCCTGTGCATGGCGCAGGTGCAGGGCCGGCGTCTGCTCGACGCGCGCGACATCGCGGCCCAGCACGCGGAGATCCTGGATGCCGTGTCCGCCGGGGACGGCCCGCGCGCGGCGGATCTGCTCGCGGCGCACCTCACGTCGGCGCAGGAGCGTCTGGTGGAGGCTCTGGGGGAGTGACGCTCAGCGCCGCGACGATCCACCGGGACATGGTCTGTCGCCTTCTGCGGTGCCCTTCACGATCGCTACGCTGGGCGTATGACATCGGATGCTGACGACGCGCTGTCCTGGGAGGGCGACGAAGACCCGTCGGCCGACAAGCGCAGGAAGCAGGGGAATGGAATTGCCACTCCCGCCCCGGGGCTCCCGAACGGCTGGACGCCCGTCGGCCGGGACAGCGCAAGCGTTGAGCGCCTCACCGAGGACGGCGCGGTCGTAGAGCCGGCCGAGCCGCAGCCGCTGAGCACGCCGATGCTTCTCCTGGTCGGGATCGTAGGCGGCATCTACCTGCTCTACACGGTCGGCTGGATCATCGGCGGGCTGAACCTCGAGATGAGCGCACTCTTCCTCGTGCCGAGCCTGATGTATCAGGTGGCGGTGTGGGCAGCGGTTCTCGCTCCGGCGCTGTGGTTCACGGCGGTCTGGCTCCTCACGAGGCGCTCGGCCGCCTGGGTGCGTGTGCTCGGTCTCCTCGCCGGCGCGGCCCTTCTGGTGCCGTGGCCCTTCGTGATGACCGGGGTGGTGGGCGCATGAGCCAGCAGCAGGTTTCGTCGGGTGAGCGACTCGGAATCCTCAAGTCGGTGATCCTCGGGGCATCAGCGTTGTTCTACGCATACGGCGTGTGGAACGCCGTGGCCCATCTCGTCACGGTCGCGCAGTTCGGCATGAACCCGTACGGCTGGTTCGTCATGATCTTCTCGGCGCTGTTCCCGATCATCGTGTTCATCGCGGCGTTTGCGATCGGGCGCCGACGCAGCGCGTCGGAGTTCGGAATCGTGATGCTAGCGGGTCTCGCCCTCGTCGCGGTGTTCTGGATGAACGTCGTCGCTCTCAGCACGCTGAACTTCTCGTCGCTGACCACCTGACTCGTCCGTCACACGGCACGGGGCACCGTTGACGCTCGGGTAGGGTGGACTCGATCGCGCCCCCGACGGTGTGCGGCGCATCGATCCCCATCCGCGCTATGCCGCTAACTCGAAGGATCCGCCTGTGCCGAAGCCCGTCGTGCTCATTGCCGAAGTTCTCTCGCCCGCCACGATCGAGGCCCTCGGCCCCGACTTCGACATCCGTCAGGTGGACGGAACGGATCGCGAGGCGCTGTTCTCGGCACTGACGGACGCGAACGCGGTACTGGTGCGTTCTGCCACGAAGATGGATGCCGAGGCGCTCGCCCACGCCCCGAAGCTCAAGGTGATCGCCCGCGCGGGCGTCGGCCTCGACAACGTCGACATCCCGGCCGCCACCAAGGCGGGCGTCATGGTGGTCAACGCGCCGACGTCGAACATCATCTCCGCCGCCGAACTCACCTGCACGCACATCCTCAGCCTGGCCCGCCACGTCCCCGCCGCACACGCCTCGCTCGCGGGCGGACAGTGGAAGCGCAGCGCGTACACCGGCACCGAGCTGTTCGAGAAGACGCTCGGCATCGTCGGCCTCGGCCGGATCGGCGCCCTCGTCGCCGCGCGCATGCAGGGTTTCGGCATGAAGGTCATCGCCTACGATCCCTACGTCACCAGCGCCAGGGCTCAGCAGCTCGGCGTCGAGCTGCGCAGCCTCGACGAGCTCGTCGCAGAGGCGGATTTCCTCACCATCCACATGCCGAAGACGCCGGAGACCACCGGCATGATCAGCACCGAGCAGTTCGCGGCGATGAAGACCTCGGCCTACGTCGTCAACGTCGCCCGCGGTGGCCTGATCGACGAGGTCGCCCTGCGTGAGGCGCTGGTCTCGGGCGAGATCGCCGGCGCAGGTCTCGACGTGTTCACCTCCGAGCCGCCCGCCGAAGGCGGGTCGGCCCGCGATCTGCTCGAGCTGCCGAACGTGATCGTCACCCCTCACCTGGGAGCCTCGACGGACGAGGCGCAGGAGAAGGCAGGCATCTCGGTCGCGCGCTCCGTGAAGCTCGCCCTCGAGGGCGATCTCGTCCCGGATGCCGTGAACGTCGCAGGCGGCGTCATCGACCCGTTCGTCCGCCCTGGCATCGCGCTGGTCGAGAAGCTCGGCCAGGTGTTCAGCGGTCTGGCCGGCTCCGCGGTCACCACGCTCGACATCGAGGTCCGCGGCGAGCTCGCCGACTACGACGTCAGCGTCTACAAGCTGGCAGCCCTCAAGGGCATCCTCTCGAACGTGGTCAGCGAGAACGTCTCATATGTCAACGCGCCGCTGTTCGCCGAGCAGCGCGGCATCGAGGCGCGCCTGATCGTCGAGAAGGAGAGCCCCGAGTACCGCAACCTGACCACGCTCCGCGGTGCGCTCGCCGACGGCACGATCCTCACCGTCGCCGGTACGCTCGCCGGGACCCGCATGGTGCAGAAGATCGTCGGCATCAACGGGCACGACATCGAGGTGCCGATCGAGACGAACCACATCGTGATGCAGTACATCGATCGTCCAGGCATCGTCGCCGTCTACGGCCAGAAGTTCGGGGACGCCGGCATCAACATCGCCGGCATGCAGGTCGCCCGTCGCGCCGCCGGTGGCGAGGCTCTCACCGTCCTCACCGTCGACTCGCGCGTTCCGGAGGAGCTCCTCGCCGAGGTCGGGGAGGCTATCGAGGCCAGCGTCATGAAGCAGATCGAGATCGCCGAGGTCTGATGTGCGCGGCGGCCGCGCCCGGTGCGCGGTCGCCGGCGTCACACGGCTGAGCGCTGCACGAGGGCGATGAGCCGCTCGAGCTGTTCGCCCTCGGGGACAGGACCGGCGAGGGCGCTGCTGCCGGAGGCGACGGTGTCCAGCGCGTTGTTGTAGTACAGCCCATCGCTGATGAGCATGACCAGGTCGAGTGCCGTCTCGTCGCGCACATGAGGGCGGATGGCGTCGCTCCAGCTCCGACGGGTCTGGCGCAGCGCGCCGGCCGCCTCGGCCGACCCTGCCTGCACGAGCCGGGAGACGGCGATGAGCGCTCGATCCAGGGGAGAGTCCGCCATCACGGAGGTGCGGACGTAGTACGCCACGGGGCCGTCCGCCGCCTGCGCCATCTCGACGAGATCCGCCTCCACGAGGCGCTCCAGCCGCGCGATCATGCCCGCGGCGAGTTCGTCCTTCGAAGCGAAGTGGTAGAGCAGTCCACCCTTCGAGACGCCCGCGACTCTGGCGGTGGCATCCATCGTCGCCGTCCGCTCTCCGTCCTCGATGAGGATCGATTCGAACGCGTCCAGCACGCGTTCTCGAGCGAGGGGAGGTCGGGACATGTCTGTTACTATACCATCCGGACGGTTTAGTAATCAGATCGATTCAGCATGCAGGTCGCCGTGCCTGCGGAAGGTGTTTCATGACTCATATCGAGTCCCTCGAGACAGGCGGCACCAGGGCGCCGCGGGCCGGTGCGCGCGCGTGGCTGGCGCTTGCAGTGCTGATGCTCCCGGTGCTGCTGGTGTCGGTCGACAACACCGTGTTGAGCTTCGCGCTGCCGGAGATCGCGATCGCGCTCGCGCCCTCGGGCGCGGAGCAGCTCTGGATCATCGACGCGTATCCGCTCGTGCTGGCGGGTCTCCTGGTCACGATGGGGACCCTCGGCGATCACTTCGGCAGGCGCCGGATGCTGCTCATCGGCGCCACCGGTTTCGCGGCGGTGTCCGTGCTCGCCGCATTCGCGCCCACCGCAGGTCTGCTCATCGCGGCCAGGGCGCTGCTCGGCTTCTTCGGCGCGATGCTGATGCCGTCGACCCTCTCGCTGCTGCGCTCGATCTTCCTCAACCGCGATCAGCGGCGCATGGCCATCGCGGTGTGGGCGTCCGCCTTCTCCGCAGGATCCGCGCTCGGTCCGATCGTGGGCGGGTTCCTGCTCGAGCACTTCTCCTGGGGATCGGTCTTCCTCATCGCCGTTCCCGTGCTCGTTCCGCTCCTGATCGGCGCGCCTCTGCTCGTGCCCGAGAGCCGCGACCCCGCACCGGGCCGGATCGATCCGGTCAGCATCCTGCTGTCGATGGCCGCCATGGTGCCTGTGGTGTACGCGATCAAGTCGTTCGCGGTCGACGGGTTCACGATCGGCGCCGTCGTCTCTGCCCTCCTCGGAGTCGTGATGGGCGTCCTGTTCGTACGCAGGCAGCTGCGGGCGCCGAATCCGATGCTCGACATGGCCCTGTTCCGGCGCGGATCCTTCTCGGGAGCGATCCTCGTGAACCTGCTCAGCGTGGTCGCGCTGGTCGGATTCCTCTACTTCGTCCCGCAGCACCTCCAGTTGGTGCTCGGTCTCTCGCCCATGGTCGCCGGTCTCGCCCTGGTCCCCGGCATGGTGGCAGTGATCATCGCCGGACTCACGGTGGTGCCGATCTCGCGCAGGGTGGCGCCGCACATCGTCATCCCGTCCGCGCTCGTGTTCACCGTCATCGGCTATCTCCTCGTCGCTTTCACCGCGGCGGGCCACGGCGCGCTGCCGCTGATCGTCGCGTTCGTCGTGCTGGGGATCGGGATCGGCGCCGCCGAGACGATCTCCAACGAGCTGATCCTCTCGAGTGCCCCGGCCGCGAAGGCCGGCGCGGCCAGTGCTGTCTCGGAGACCGCGTACGAGCTGGGCGCTGTGCTCGGAACGGCGGTGCTGGGCGGCATCATCACGGCGTTCTACCGTGGAGCGCTCGTGGTCCCCGACGGCGTGCCGGCGGATGCCGCGTCCGCGGCTCGCGAGACGCTCGCCGGGGCGCACACGGCGGCAGAGGAGCTCGCGGCACCGCTCGGTTCCGCGCTGTGGGATGCCGCGGCATCCGCCTTCGAATCGGGGATCTTCGTCACGTCCCTGATCGGGGCGGGACTCGTGGTCGCCGCCGGCGTCATCGCCGCTGTCACACTGCGCACGCCGCGCACACGCTGACCGATACGCTGGTGATGCCCGCGCCTGCGCAGTGCCGCGGACATCCCGATGCAAGGAGTGCGAATGTCGCGTGTCGTGAAGCTGGCCGTCATCCCGGGTGACGGCATCGGTCCCGAGGTCGTCGCGGAGGCGGAGAAAGTGCTCGATGCCGTGACCGCGGGAAGCGACGTGACGTTCGACAAGACCCGCTTCTCGCTGGGCGCCGCACGCTATCTCGAGACCGGCGACACGCTGACGGACGACGACCTCGAGGCGATCAAGGCGAACGACGCGATCATCCTCGGCGCTGTCGGCGGCACACCGGGCGACCCGCGGCTGAAGCACGCGAATATCGAACGCGGACTGCTGCTCAAACTGCGCTTCACACTCGACCACTACGTGAATCTGCGGCCGTCGAAGCTGTACCCAGGAGCATCCGGACCGCTCGCCGACCCTGGCGAGGTCGACTTCGTCGTCGTGCGCGAGGGCACCGAAGGTCCGTACGTCGGCAACGGCGGTGCCATCCGCGTCGGTACGGCACATGAGATCGCCAATGAGACGAGTGTGAACACCGCGTACGGCGTCGAGCGCGTCGTCCGCTACGCGTTCGACGTCGCAGAACGCCGCCGGCAGAAGCTCACGCTGGTGCACAAGACGAATGTGCTGGTGCACTCGGGCGGCATGTGGCAACGCATCGTGAACGAGGTGGCGCAGGAGCATCCGGATGTGGCCGTAGACTATCTGCACGTCGATGCGGCGACGATCTTCATGGTCACGAACCCCTCTCGCTTCGACGTGATCGTCACCGACAACCTCTTCGGCGACATCCTCACGGATCTGGCAGGCGCCGTCACCGGTGGCATCGGCCTCGCCGCTTCGGGCAACATCAACCCCGACGGCACGTTCCCCTCGATGTTCGAGCCCGTTCATGGTTCGGCGCCCGACATCGCAGGCCAGCAGAAAGCCGATCCCACGGCGGCGATCCTGTCCACCGCCCTCCTGCTCGATCACCTCGGGCTCCACGAGGAAGCCGGCCGCGTCACCCGCGCGGTCGAGGCGGACATCGCCGATCGGTCGGGCTCTCGAACCACCACAGAAGTGGGCGACGCCATCATCGCCCGGCTCCAGGCGTAGCCTGGACGCACGCGAGCGCCTCCCCAACGAACGCAGGATGTGACAATGACTACGACCGAAACCGAACTCGCCCCGCTCGAGTTCGCCGTGACCAAGAACCTCGCCGCGAAGTCGACTGCCGAGCGCGAGGAAACCCTCAAGAACCCGGGCTTCGGCACCGCATTCACCGACCACATGGTCGACATCTGCTGGTCCGTCCGCGGTGGCTGGCACCGTCCCCGCGTGCAGCCGTATGGTCCCATCGCCCTGGATCCTGCTGCCGCCGTGCTGCACTACGGCCAGGAGATCTTCGAGGGCATCAAGGCCTACCGTCACGCCGACGGGTCGATCCACACGTTCCGTCCCGAGCAGAACGCCGCCCGCCTGCAGCGCAGCGCCCGGCGGATGGCTCTGCCCGAGCTTCCCACCGAGTACTTCCTGCAGTCGATCCGCGAGCTCATCGCCGTCGACGGCGCCTGGACGCCGTCGGGCGACGACCAGAGCCTCTACCTGCGCCCGTTCATGTTCGCGAAGGAGGCGTTCCTCGGGGTCCGGCCGGCCCAGAAGGTCGCCTACTACCTCATCGCGAGCCCCGCGGGATCGTACTTCAAGGGCGGCGTCAAGCCGGTGCGCATCTGGCTCTCCGAGACCTACGCGCGCGCGGGCAAGGGCGGCACCGGTGCGGCCAAGACCGGCGGCAACTACGCCTCCAGCCTGCTGCCGCAGGCCGAGGCTTACGACAACGGCTGCGACCAGGTCGTCTTCCTCGACTCCGACGGCAACGTCGAGGAGCTCGGTGGCATGAACGTCGTGTTCGTGTTCAAGGACGGGCGCATCGTGACCCCGCAGTCCGAGAGCATCCTCGAGGGGATCACCCGCGATTCGCTGCTGCAGCTCGCCGAGGATCGCGGCCACACCGTCGAGCGCCGTGGTGTGTCGCTGCAGGAGTGGCGCGACGGCGTGGCATCCGGCGACATCGTCGAGGTCTTCGCGTGCGGCACGGCTGCGGTCGTCACCCCGATCGGCGCACTCGTCACGGCGGATTTCGAAGAGGCTCAGCCGACCGGCGAGCTCGCCCTGTCGCTGCGCGAGGAGCTGACCGACATCCAGTACGGTCGCCGAGAGGACAAGCACGGCTGGCTCTACCGCCTCGACGCCTGACCGCTCCGCGGTGAATGTCGCAGAAGTGGCGAATTTCCCCCGCGGGGACCCGCCCTTTCTGAGACACACGATGGGCCGTGTCGCAGAAGTGGCGGCTTGGTCGTCGCGTTGGTCGCCGCTTCTGTGACATGACTCAGTGGCGCGGATAGGCTGAACGGGTGAAGATCGCTCGGTTCAGCCACAATGACGCCATCCAGTACGGCATCCTCGACGAACAGGAGCTCGTGGTCCTCGCGGGCGACCCGATGTTCGCCGGGTTCGACACGACGGGCGAGCGCGTGCCGCTGGCGGATGCCGCGCTGCTCGCGCCCGTGATCCCGCGATCGAAGGTGGTGTGCGTCGGCAAGAACTACCACGACCATGCCGCAGAGATGGGCGGCATCGCCCCTGAGGAGCCGCTGCTCTTCCTGAAGCCGAACACCTCGGTGATCGGCCCCGGCGACACGATCGTGCGTCCGACGCTGTCCGAGCGCACCGAGCACGAGGGTGAGCTCGCCGTCGTCATCGGCCGAATCGCCAAGAACGTCAGGGCCGAGAACGCGCACGACTACGTGTTCGGCTACACCGTCGCGAACGACGTCACCGCCCGCGATCTGCAGAAGAAGGACGGCCAGTGGACGCGCGGCAAGGGCTTCGACACGTTCTGCCCACTCGGCCCGGTGATCGAGACCGAGTTCGATGATGCGGATGCCACGATCGAGACCCGCGTGAACGGCGAGGTGCGCCAGCACGCGCCGCTGAGCGACATGATTCACTCCGTCGCGGACATCATCGAGTACGCCTCCGCCGTGTTCACGCTGCTGCCGGGTGATGTCATCCTCACCGGGACGCCCGCCGGCGTCGGCCAGTTCGCCGCGGGCGACACCATCGAGGTCGAGGTCTCGGGAATCGGCGTCCTGCGCAACACGGTGCGTGACGCGCTCCCTGTCGCATGACGGTTCCCACCGCCGCTGAGCAGCAGGCGGTGCAGCGCCGCACGGTCGCGATCCTCTCTGCGGGGCAGGTGCTGGGAGGCATCGCCTTCGGCGCGACCGTGTCGCTCGGCGCGCTGCTGGCCGCGGACATCTCCGGGGATGACGCGCTGTCGGGCCTCGCCACGGCATCCGTCACGCTCGGCGCGGCGCTGTGCGCGATCCCGCTCGCGCGGCTCGCCACGAAGGTCGGGCGCCGCCGCGCGCTCACCTTGGGCAACCTCTTCGCCCTCATCGGCATCGGGGTCGTCATCCTGGCGGCGGCCCTCCGGGTGTTCCCGCTGCTGCTGGTCGGCATCGTGATGATCGGCGCCGGTAACGCGGGCAACCTGCAGTCCCGTTTCGCGGCGACCGACCTGGCGAGTTCGCGCCACCGCGGGCGGGATCTCTCCATCGTCGTCTGGGCGACGACCGTCGGGGGAGTGGCGGGTCCCCTCCTGCTCGGCCCTGGAGAGATCGTCGGGCAGGCGATAGGGATGCCGCCGCAGACCGGTTCGTACCTGTTCTCACTCATCGCTCAGGTCGCAGCGCTCGCGCTGTACCTCGTGGCGCTGCGTCCGGACCCGCTGCTGCTCGCACAGCGGATCATGGCGGCCGGCGCCGATCGGAACGCGGTCGAAGAGAGACGCGACCACCCGATCGTCGCCCGCTACGCCATGTTCGCGATCGCCGCATCGCACGTCACGATGGCATCCGTCATGGCCATGACGCCGATCCATCTCGCTCATATGGCCCACGGCGCACACGGCGGGCACGCGACTCCCGCGGACATCTCGTCCCTCGTCGGCATCACCATCGCCATGCATGTGGCGGGGATGTACGCGCTCTCGCCGGTCTTCGGGATCCTCGCCGACCGGTGGGGGAGGCTGCGGGTGGTGCTGCTCGGCCAGGCACTGCTCGCCGCATCGTTGCTGTTCTCGATGTTCGTGAACGACCAGGCATGGGGCGTGATGGTCGCGCTGATCCTGCTCGGACTCGGCTGGAGCGCAGCGACCGTCTCGGGAGCGGCGCTCCTCACCGAGGCGACGACTCCCGCGTTGCGCACCCGCAGGCAGGGGCGCAGCGACTCGCTGATGAGTTTCTCCGCAGCCGGCGGGGCGGTGCTGGCGGGCATCATCCTGTCGAACTTCCAGTACGGCGGGCTGGCGGTGGCGGCATCCGTCCTGGTCATCGCGATCGTCGTCGCGGCCCCACTCGGTCGGATGCGCGCGGCATGAGAGCGTGGAGCGGCGTGGGCGCGGCCTATGCCGCGTCCTACGCGGCGCTGTGCGCGGGAACCACCGAATCGATCGTGTCCGCGCTCGGACCGGCGCACTCACGCGGCGTACTCGATGTCGGCTCGGGGACGGGCACGCTCGCCGCCGCACTGAGCGCGGCCGGGTGGATGGTCACCGGCTGCGAACCGGAGCCGACGATGCGCGAGATCGCCTCGGCGCAGCATCCGACCCTCGAGTTCATCGACGGCGCACTGCCGGCGCTCCCGTTCCGGGATGCCGCCTTCGACGCGGTGATCGCGAACTTCGTGCTCAACCACGTGCCCGATCCGCGTGCGGCAGCCGGCGAGATGGCTCGCGTGGCAGCGGCCGACGCGACGCTCATCGCGACGATCTGGACCGTTTCCCCGTCCTGGTTCTGGACCGCGGTCTGCGAACGTGCGGGCCTGACACCGGCCGCGGGCGAACGGCTTCCGACCGACAAGGACTTCGAGCGCTCCCCGTCGGGATTCGGACGGATGCTCTCGGAGGCCAGCTGGCGCGCAGTCGATGTCGCCGAGTTCAGCTGGACCTGGGAGGCACCGAGAGACGCCCTGTGGGCGTCCGCCGAGGGAGGCGTCGCCTCGGCCGGGGCGTTCTACCTGGCTCTCGACGCGCGCGGCAGGCGGCACTTCCGGCACGCGTTCGACGACCTCTGCGAGGAGAGGGCCCGGGACGGCGTCATCGCGCTGGACCACACCGCCGCACTGGCGGTCGGACGGGCCGGTTGACCCGCCCTCACCCGCGTAGGATTGAGGGGATATGGCTACTCCTCATCCCCTCACCACGACCGCGACCGGCTCCGATGTGCGCGTGCGCTTCTGCCCGTCTCCGACCGGTCTGCCGCACGTCGGCCTGATCCGAACCGCGCTGTTCAACTGGGCGTATGCGCGTCACAACGGCGGCAAGCTCGTGTTCCGCATCGAAGACACCGATGCCGCGCGCGACAGCGAGGAGAGCTACCGGCAGCTGCTGGACGCGCTGCGCTGGATGGAGATCGACTGGGACGAGGGCGTGGAGGTCGGAGGGGAGCACGCGCCGTACCGCCAGTCGGAGCGCCACGACATCTACCGCGAGGTCATCGACAAGCTCCTCGCTGCCGGAGCGATCTACGAGAGCTTCTCGACCGCTGAGGAGATCGACGCCCGCAACGAGGCCAACGGCCGGGCGAAGCAGCTCGGCTACGACAACCACGATCGCGCACTGACGGACGAGCAGAAGGCCGCCTTCCGTGCCGAGGGCCGCCAGCCGGCGCTCCGCCTCCGCGTCCCCGACGAGGACCTCACGTACGTCGACCTCATCCGCGGCGAGGTCACCTTCCCGGCCGGGTCCTTCCCCGACTTCGTCGTGGTGCGTCCCAACGGCATCCCGCTGTACACGTT
The DNA here is from genome assembly GCF_015277895.1 of Microbacterium abyssi. Taxonomy (NCBI): domain Bacteria; kingdom Bacillati; phylum Actinomycetota; class Actinomycetes; order Micrococcales; family Microbacteriaceae; genus Microbacterium; species Microbacterium abyssi. The sequence continues at coordinate 1,512,403 of NZ_CP063815.1, forward strand.
CGTGAACCCGGTCGACGACGCGCTCATGGGCGTCACGCACGTGCTCCGCGGCGAGGACCTGATGCCGTCGACCGCTCGTCAGCTCGCGCTGTACGCGGCGCTGATCGACGCCGGCGTCACGACCTTCGTCCCGCGGTTCGCCCACATGCCTCTCGTGCTGGGGGAGACCGGCAACAAGAAGCTCTCCAAGCGCGATCCGCAGGCAGACCTCTTCCTGCACCGCGAGCGCGGGTTCATCCACGAGGGGCTGCTGAACTACCTCGCCCTTCTGGGCTGGTCGATCGGCCCCGACCGCGACGTCTTCTCGCTCGACGAGTTCATCGCCGCGTTCGACATCGAGAACGTCAACCCGAACCCGGCGCGTTTCGACCAGAAGAAGGCCGAGTCGATCAACGGCGACCACATCCGGATGCTGGACGTGAAGGACTTCGCCGAGCGGACGGTCCCGTACCTGGCCGCCGCCGGCCTCTTCGACGAGCCCAGTCACGAGCAGCTGGTGCTGGCCTTCCGCGTCGCACCTCTCGTTCACGAGCGCGTGCAGCTGCTGGGCGACGTACCGGGAATGGTCGGTTTCCTGTTCACCGATGACGTCTCCTACGACGCCGACGCGCTCAAGGGGCTGCCCGCGAACGCCGCCGAGGTGCTGGAGGCCTGCGTCGCCGCGCTCGAGCCGGTGACGGAGTTCACGACGGAGAAGATCCAGGACGCGCTGTCCGCCGCGCTGGTGGAGAAGCTCGAGCTCAAGCCCCGTGTCGCCTACGGTCCGCCGCGCGTCGCGCTCACAGGGCGCCGGGTGTCGCCGCCACTGTTCGAGTCGATGGAACTGCTCGGCAGGGACGAGTCGCTGCGGCGGCTCAGCGGGCTCGCCGAGCAGCTGCGCGGCTGACCGGACCCGACGCGCCCGAGCGCCCGCCCGCGTTTTGGCGGCACCGCTGAGTTCGGGTAGAGTAGTACCTCGGTGCGAGGCTCCGGTTTCGCCCTTGGGGTATGGTGTAATTGGCAACACAGCGGTTTCTGGTACCGCCATTCTTGGTTCGAGTCCAGGTACCCCAGCAGAGAAGAACCCCCGCTCAGGCGGGGGTTTTCTTGTAAAGAGGATCAATGAGGTTTGCAGCGAAGCGAGCCGGAGAACACGTCGGCCGACTCTCGCTCGTCGCCCTCGTGGCGGCTCTCGTCGTCGTCGGCATCGGGGGGATCGACGCCGTTGCCGAACGGTCGATGGCCGACGGGGCGGCACGGATGCTCGCCGATGCTGAGCCCGCCGCCCGCAGCATCCGCGTGGTGGCAGCCGGGGCTTCCGATCCCGGCGCCCAGGACACCGAGGTGCGCGCCGCGATCTCGACCGCCTTCGCCGGCATCGACGTCGACGTGACCCGCCGATCCGGTCTCGAGGCGGCGGCCGAGACGACGAACGGCACGGCCTTCGCTCTGCGGCTGCTCGACGACGAGCGGATTCCGGAGCTCGCGGTCCTGACGGACGGCGAGTGGCCGCAGTCCCCGGACCAGATCGCGCTGCCCGCCCCGGCGGCAGAGCGGCAGCAGCTCGGCATCGGCGACACCGTGGCCCTCGTGCGCGACGGCACGCCCTTCATCCTCGTGGGAACCTGGGCCGCTGAGGATCCTGAGGATGCCGCCTGGGTGGGCGATCCTGCGGTCGTCTCGGGCGAGAGCGACGGCGCCATAGGACCCGCGGTCGTCGCCCGCGGCGCGCTGAACGGCCTGACCTCTGCTCCGACCGCCACGTGGGAGATCGCGCCGGTGGGTGCGCAGCCCGGCGACCTCGTGGCGCTTCAGCGTGCCGTCACGAGGCTCCGCGATCTGCCCGATGTCATCGATCCGCAGCGGCAGCACAACACCAGAGTCCTCGGAGGCCTCGGCGACACGCTGCAGCGGCAGTCGGCTGCGGTCGCGGCCACGCGCGGTCTGCTCGTCGCCCCGCTTCTCATCATCGCGCTGCTGGGCGCCCTCGTTCTCGGCGCCGTCCTCGCCACGCTCTCCACGGTCCGTCGCGAGGAGCTCGTCCTCCTGCGTGCCCGAGGAGCCTCCGGGCGGCGCCTCGCCCTCGGCGCTGCCGGCGAGGCCACGGTCTTCGCGGCAGCCGGCGCCGCCCTCGCACTGGCGGGCCTCGCGGTCGCCACCGGAGTCACCCCGTCCGCGCTGCTGACGGCCGCCGGCACGGTCGCATTCTCCGGGGTTGCGGCGGGCTTTCTCGCCGTGCGCACCGCGAGTCGAGCCGATGTCGTGCGTACGGAGACGCTGCGCAGCGACGCCGGTGCGCGACCGCCGATGATGCTGCTCCTGGTCGCCGGTGTCGTCGCCGGCCTGGCAGCGCTATCGGCATGGCAGCTGTTCGCCACGGGAACGGTCGTCCGCGCGGACGGCACTCCCGAGCCGCTGGCGGCAGCGGCCCCCGCGCTGCTGCTCGTCGCCGTGTGCCTCCTCGGCCCCGTGGGGATCGGTCCTCTGGCGGCGCTTGCCGAACGACTCGTGCGACGCACCCGAGGAATCACGCCGATCCTCCCCGTCCGGCAGATCGCCCGCCGGATGGGCAGCGTCGCCGTGGCGATCCTGTGCCTGGCTCTCGCCGCGGCATCCATGGCCCTCGCGGTGGCGGCACCGGCGGCCGCGGATGCCGCAGAGCAGCGCACGCGCACAGCGCTTCTCGGCGGCGACGTCCGGATGATCACGGAGGACGGCCTGGATGCCGTCGCCGGCGCCGCCGCGACCTGGAGCGGCGTGACGGATACGGCCGAGGTTCTGCGCACGCCGCTCACCGTGGGATCGGACACGGCGATCCTCGTCGCGGGCCCGCCGGAGGCGCTGGGCTTCGCCGATCCGATCCCCGCCGGCGCAGACGGCACGGTCGCCGCCGAGATCACTCAGAGCCTCGCGGATCGGCTCGGAGCAGCCCCCGGCACGGTCTTCACAGCGCGCGTCCGATCGGTCGCCCGGCCCGTGTCCATCGAGGTCGTCCGCATCGTCGAGGCCCTGCCAGGGGTGGGCGACGGACTGGGCGTCGCCGCCGATCCGGAGGAGCTGCGCACCGCGGGCGCGGACCTCCCCGCCAATGAGCTCTGGCTGCGCAGCGATGCTCCCGAGGAGACGGCGGCGCAACTGCGCGCACAGGCGACCCAACCGGTCCGCATCCTCACCGCCGCTCAGGTGAGCGCAGCACCGGTCGTCTCCGTAGCCCCGGCGCTGCTGACCACGGGCGCCCTCGTGGCCTCGGGGCTGGGCGTGATCGGGTTTCTCGCCGCCTCCTCGGCTGCGACCCGTGCGCGCCGCGACGAGAGGCTCGTGCTGCGGGCCCTCGGACTCGGGCTGTCGCATCAGCGGATGCTGCGGGCGGGGGAGATCGTGAGCGTCGCGGTCTACGCCGTACTCGTCGGCGCCGTTCTGGGAGCCGGCGTGGCCGCGGCGGTCCTGCCCATCGTGCTGGGACTGGGCGCATGACGGGTCGGATTCCGCTGCTGATGCGCGGAGCATCCACCACTCCGGCCCTCTCGCTGTTCCTCGTCGTCGTGATCGCCGTGCTGTCGTACCTCGGCGCGGCGGCTCCTGCGGTCCTCGCCGACGGACGCACCGCCACCGTCCAGCGTGCGGTCGACTCTCTGCCGGACCTGGCCCGGTGGCCTTCCGCGACGACGCCGGGGCTGCCTGCGTTCGCCGCGTCGTCCGAACCCGGCATCGGGGTGTGGGGGCGCACCATGACAGTCCTGGAGGCGAAGCGGGAGGAGCAGCCGGAGCCCCTGCGCAGCCTGCTGGGCGAGCCTCGCGTCACGATGACGGTCGATCCCTTGCCCACAACCGACGAGGGCTCTGACAGCGTCGTACCGCGCAACAAGGTCGGCCTCGTCTCCGACCCCGGTCTCGCAGACCGCGCCGACCTCGTCGAGGGACGTCTTCCGGAGCTCACCGACCCGGCCCGCGGAATCGAGATCGTGCTCACGCAGGCGACCGCCGAGCAGCTGGACTGGAAGACGGGAACCGTGCGCCGTTGGGAGGACACGACGCTCATGCTCAGCGGCATCGTCGCCCCGTCCGGGCGCGACGACGGCGATTGGGCGTTCATCAGCGGCTCCGTCGAACCCCTCGTCGAGGTCGACGCGGACGGCAACCGCACCCTGGTCGTCGCCGGGTTCATGCACGTCGACGAGGCGGCGGCGCTCACAGACCGGGTCCGCGAGATCAAGACGGTCGCGTGGATGCCGTTCGACACCGACGCGGTCGACGGCGCCTCGGCGGCGACTCTGGCGGCGCAGCTGCGCCTGCTCACCGCCAGTCCCGCAGAGATCCCGATGCACGACATGACCTTCTACAACCGCGGCCTGGCGTTCAGCTCCTCGCTTCCCCAGGCGATCGACACGGGGACACTCCGGGCCGATGCGATGACGGACGTCGTGGCCGTCGCGGCCGGAGGCCCGGTCGCCGCTGCCCTGGTAGTGCTGGCCCTGGTGAGTCGCTTGATCGCCGTACGTCGCACGGCGTCCACGCGGGTGCTGCGTGCACGCGGGGCATCCACGGCCCGTCTCGTCGCGCTGCTGGGCGGCGAGGGCGCGACGCTGGGGCTGCTCGGCGCCCTGCTCGGCGCCGGTACCGCCGCCGCGGTCCCCGGCTGGGCCGCCGTGTGGGTCCTCCTCGTTCCGGCCGTCCTCGCCTTCGTGCCTGCCGTCGTGCTGCCCTCCGGCGCACTGACGGATGCCGAGCGCCGCGGGCGCAGCGACCTCGGCGATCGGAGCCGGGCCGGAGCAGGGCGGGCGGCGCTGGAGCTCCTGATCCTCGTCGTGACGGGTGTCTTCGTCGCCCTTGTCGTGACGCGCAGCGGAGCGGGCGGCGCCGATCCGCTGCTGCTCGCCCTGCCCGTGCTGCTCGGCGCCTCCGGCGGCATCCTCGCGCTTCGGCTGCTCCCGGTGCTGCTGCGAGTCGCCGAGGATCGGGGCAGACGCCGACCGTCCCTGACCGCGCTGCTCGGACCGGCACGGGCGCGCCGGGAGCCCGTCGTGCGGATCGCCCCTGTGCTCGCGGCCGTGGTCGGACTGGGTGTCGCGGTGTTCTCCGTGGCGTTCGTCGCCACCGTCTCCGCCGGTGTCGATCGTTCCGCGACGATCAGCGTCGGCGCGGACGTGCGTGTCGACGCCGGCTACATCGACGGCGCCGGTGCGCAACGCGTCGCCGCGCTCGACGGTGTGGCGGCCACGGCGTCGCTGAGCGGTGATTCGACCGTGGACGCCTCCGTCGGGGCGCAGACGGTGCGCGCGCACGTGTACACGGTCGGCCGGGACGAGATGGTCAGCGTCCAGCAGGGCTCTGCGACGGCGCTGCCCTTGCCGGCCGCACTCACCGAGGAGGCTGCCGGAAACGGCGTGCCGGTCGTGGTGTCGGACGGGCTGCTCGCACGTCTCGGAGCGGCCGACCAGGACGACCTGGACCTCGAGATCGCCGGGAGACCCGTGCGCGTGGTCGGGACTGCACCGTCGCAGGTGCCCTTCGGCACTGCCGAGCAGTGGGTGATCGTCGACCCCGCCAATGCGGCGGCGCTCGGCGAGCGCGGCACCGGCGCCTCGCAGCTCTACCTCGCGCTCACACCCGACGCGGATCCCGACGCCGTCGGCGCGGACGCCGTGGCAGCGCTCGGCGGCGATGCCGCATTCGAGACGCCCGCACTGGTCGCGGCGGGTCACGCGGATGATCCCGTCTTCGGCATCGTGCAGGGAACGCTGCTCGCGGCGAGCGTTCTGGTGGCACTGCTGCTGGCCGCGGCCGTCGTTGCGACGCTCGTGCTGGGTGCGCCCTCCCGTGCGCGGATGCTCGCGATCCTGCGCACGCTCGGTCACCCGCAGCGCGCCGCGGGGCGGCTTGTCACGTGGGAGGTGGCGCCTGCGCTGCTGCTCGCCCTGCCGTTCGGCGTGGGGGCGGGCGTCGCCATGACGTGGCTCGTGATCCCGCAGCTGGATCTGCGCGGTTTCGTGGGCGGATCGGGGCAGCCGCCGATCGAGTTGGGCGGTGCGTGGTCGTTGCTCGTCGTGGCGGGATTCGCGCTGAGTGCGGTCGGCGCGATCGCGGCGGCCACCGCGCTCGCGTCGCGCGCCGGTGCTGCCGAGATGATCCGGGCGGACGACGAGGCGGGACAGTGATGCGAGAAGGGCGAGAGAATGGCTGATATGTCGGACGGCGCGATCGTGTGCGAGGGCCTCGTGCGGATCTTCACGGCGCAGGGCGTCGAGGTGCAGGCGCTGCAGGGCCTGGATCTGCGGATGATGACCGGGGAGCTGGTCGCGGTCGTCGGCGCGTCCGGATCCGGCAAGAGCACGCTGCTCGGCATCCTCGCCGGGCTCGATCGCCCCACCGCGGGGTCGGCCCGCGTCGCCGGGCACGATCTGGTGACGATGAAAGGCGCGGAGCGCCTGGGCTACCGGCGACGCAGCGTCGGGTTCGTGTGGCAGCAGTCCACGCGCAACCTTCTGCCGTACCTCTCGGCGCGGGAGAACATCGCGATGGTGCACGAGGTCGCCGGGGTCGTGCCGCGGTCCGAGCGCGCTGCCACCGGCGATGAGCTGCTGGACCTGCTGGGCGCCGCCGAGGTCGCGGACAAGCGTCCCGCGGAGATGTCCGGCGGACAGCGGCAGCGCGTCGCGATCGCCGTCGCGCTCGCGAACCGGCCGCGGGTGCTGCTGGCCGACGAACCGACCGGGGAGCTCGACGAGCACACGAGCGCAGAGGTGCTCGCCGCCATGGAGACGGTGAACCGCGAACGCGGCGTGACCACCCTGATTGTGACGCACGACGCGGGCATCACCGAGCACGTCGACCGCACCGTGCACATCCGCGACGGCCGCACCTCGACCGAGACGCTGCGCCGCACGGACACCGATCACGAGGGCCGTGCCGTCCGGACCGCCCAGGAGTACGCGGTGCTCGACCGCGCCGGCCGCATGCAGCTTCCCGCCGACTTCGTCTCCGCGCTCGACCTGAGCGAACGCGTGCGGCTCACCCTGGAGCCCGATCACGTCCGCGTGGCACCGGGGCAGGAGCGGCCGGACGACGATGCGGCCGACCGGACGGAGGCCGCCGGATGACCGCCGTGCTGAGAGCGGAGTCGCTGTCGCGCACCTTCCCGAGCCCGGGCGGCGACGTCCTCGCGGTGCGGGACGCGGACTTCGCCGTCGAGCCGGGGGAGCTGGTCGTCGTGGCGGGAAGATCCGGTGCGGGCAAGACGACCCTGCTCACGATGCTCGGAGGACTGGACCGTCCCACGGCGGGCCGGGTCCTCGTCGACGGCGCCGATCTCGCCGATCCGTCGACCGATGTCACCGCGCTGCGCGGTTCCCGCATCGCCTCGATCTTCCAGACAGCCGGGCTCATCCCGGTGCTCTCCGCCGCTGAGAACGTCGAGGTGCCGTTGCGCATCCGACGTGTCGCCCCGGAGGAGCGCGACCGTCGCGTCGCCGATGCCCTGCGCGATGTCGGTCTGGAAGACCATGCCCGGCAGCGCCCCGGCGAGCTCTCCGGCGGTCAGCAGCAGCGCGTCGGGATCGCACGGGCGGTCGTCACCGCCCCCGGCCTCCTGCTCGCGGACGAGCCGACCGCGCAGCTGGACAGCGGGACGGGTGCGCAGATCATGGACCTGATCGCACGCCTGGTGCACGACAGGGGCACCGCGGCCGTCGTCGCCACCCACGATCAGGCGATGCTCGCGCGCGCCGATCGTGTGCTCGAACTGCACGACGGCGTCCTGCGCGAACGCTGAGCGCACAGCACAATGGACCTATGACGCCCAGGGCACCCCGTCTGCCGATCACCCGCGAACTCGTCGACGGCGGCACCGTCTACCGCGACGGCCGCCGCCGCATCACGAGCAGGCGGGAGATCGCCAGGATCGACGCCCTCGCGATCCCGCCGGCATGGACCGATGTCGAGATCTCGCGCTCGTCCTCGACGAAGGTGCTCGCCAGGGGCGTCGATGACGCCGGTCGCACCCAGACGATCTACAGTCCCGCGTTCCGCCGCAGGCAGGAGAAGGCGAAGTTCGCGCGGATCCTGCTCTTCGCCGAACGGCTGCCGCGACTGCGCAGGCAGGTCGAGAAGGACCTGCGCCGCCGTCGGCTGAGCGAGGACAAGGTGGTCGCGTGCGTCGTAGGGCTCATCGACCAGGAGTTCTTCCGAGTCGGCAACACCGAGTACGCGCGAAAGCATGGCCACTACGGCGTCACGACCCTGCGCCGCAAACACACCGATGTGACCAGCTCGAAGGTCACTTTCGATTTCATCGGCAAGAGCGGCAAACGGCACGTCAAGACCGTGCGCGATCCGCGGCTCGTGCGGGTGATCGCGCAGCTCGAGGAGATGCCCGGGTACGACATCTTCCGGTTCTTCGACGAGGACGGCATCATCCACGACGTCGACAGCAAGCGTGTGAACGCCTACGTGAAGCGCCACATGGGGAAGGAGTTCTCGGCCAAGGACTTCCGCACCTGGGGCGGCACACTCCTTGCGACATCAGCCCTGCTCGCGACGGAGACGGACGACGACACCGAGGACGCGGTCGTCGTCCGTGACGTCGTCGCCCACGTCGCCGAGCGTCTCGGCAACACCCCGGCCGTCACGAGGGATTCGTACATCGATCCGCGGGTCTTCACGGCCTTCGAAGACGGCGTCACGATTCCCCAGGTACGGCGGGCGATGAGCAGGATGCGACCGCGCAAGCACCTCACCGTCGAGGAGCAGTGCGTGCTCAAGGTGCTCAACCGCCGCTGAGCGGGAAACGAGAAAGGCCCGACCCCGCGATGCGGAATCGGGCCTTCGAAGCTCAGATCAGAGCGGACGAATGTTCGTCGCCTGGGGGCCCTTGGGTCCCTGCTCCGTGTCGAACTCGACCTTCTGCGCTTCCTCGAGGTTGCGGTAGCCGCTCGACTGGATCGCGCTGAAGTGCGCGAAGACGTCGGCGGAGCCGTCATCGGGAGCGATGAAGCCGTAGCCCTTGTCGGAGTTGAACCATTTGACGGTACCAGTGGCCATGCTGTGTTTCCTTAGTTGATCGTGGGCCGTTCATCGACCCGTCAGCCGCGACGTTGAACTGGTGCGGCAGTGTCAGAAACTCCCGGGAAGCGGCGTCGAAGCGGCGTGACGAGCCCGAGAGGGTGAGGTAGATGAAGGCGGACGAACATGCTCAGCCTAACGGATGCGCCGGGATTCGGCACTCCCGGACATGAAACGATGGAGCCATGAGCTCAGCGAACCTCACGAGGGAAGAGACCGCCGCACGTTCTGCGGACATCACCGTGCACGACATCCGCGTCGAACTCGATCTTCGTGAGGCACGCGATCAGGGGCAGCGCGGGTTCCGCACGACCACGACCCTGCAGTTCGACGCGGCGGCACCGGACACCTGGATCGACTTCATCGGCGAGGCGGTCCAGAGTGTGACAGTGAACGGCGAAGCCCGCTCCGTCGAGTACGACGGCGCACGCATCCGGATCCAGGGGCTGGCGGCATCCAACACCGTCGTGATCGACGCGATCGGCGTCCACTCGCGATCCGGCGAGGGCCTGCACCGCTTCGTGGACCCCGTCGATGGCGAGACATACCTGTACACGCAGTACGAGCCCGCCGACGCGCGCAGGGTCATGGCCTGCTTCGAGCAGCCCGACATGAAGGCCGCGTACGCCTTCGTCGTGCACGCGCCGGCTGGCTGGCAGGTGCTGTCGAACCAGAGCGCGGCCGTCGTCACAGAGCAAGACGGCGTCCGGACCGTCGAGTTCGCCCCGACCCTGCCGCTGTCGAGCTACATCACCTCGGTCGCCGCCGGTCCGTACCACCGGATCGACGCGGAGTGGACGCGCGGAGAGCAGACCGTAGCACTCGGCGTGCTGTGCCGCCCGTCGCTCGCTGAGTTCCTCGAGGCGGACGAGGTCATCGAGATTACCAAGCAGGGTCTCGACTTCTTCACCGACGCCTTCGCATTCCCGTATCCGTGGGGAAAGTACGACCAGATCTTCGTGCCCGAGTACAACCTCGGTGCCATGGAGAACCCCGGCTTGGTGACCTTCACCGAGGCGTACCTGTCCCGGGGAGCTGCGACCGACGCGCAGCGCGGGGCGCGCGCGAACACGATCCTCCACGAGATGGCGCACATGTGGTTCGGCGACCTCGTCACCATGCGCTGGTGGGACGACCTGTGGCTCAAGGAGTCCTTCGCCGACTACATGGGCTCGCACGCATCCTTCGCCGCGACGCGGTTCACCGACGCCTGGGTGCGATTCGCCGCGAACCGCAAGGCGTGGGCCTATCAGCAGGATCAACTGCCGACCACGCACCCGATCGTCGCCGACATCACCGACCTCGAAGCCGCCAAGCTGAACTTCGACGGCATCACATACGCCAAGGGCGCGTCCGTCCTCAAACAGCTGGTCGCGTTCGTCGGCGAGGAGCACTTCTTCGAGGGCGCGCGCCGCTACTTCGCTGCGCATGCGTTCGGCAACACCGCCCTGGAGGACCTGCTCGTGCAGCTCGAGGAGGTCTCCGGTCGTGACCTGCGCGGTTGGTCGCGCGCGTGGCTCGAGACCAGCGGCATGTCGACGATTGCGCTCGAGACCGCGGCCGACGGTGGACGGATGCTGACGCAGACCGATCCGCGCCCGCACCGCCTGCGCGTCGGACTGTACGATCTCGCAGACGACGCCCTGTCGCTGCGTGAAAAGGTCGAAGTGGACATCACCGAGGCATCCACCCCGGTGGAGGTCGCCCGGGCCGACCTCGTGCTCATCAACGACGACGACCTCACCTACGCCAAGGCGCGGCTCGACGAACCCTCGCTCGACGCGGTCGAGCAGGCGCTGTCCACGCTCGAACCCCTGCCACGTGCGCTGGTGTGGTCGTCGCTGTGGAACGCCACCCGCGACGGTGAGCTGCCTGCCGTGCGATACCTCTCGATCGTCGGTGCCCACGCGCCGGCCGAAGAGAACATCGGCCTGCTGGCCGGTGTTCTCGCCAATGCCGCGTACGCCATCGGCCACTACGCGCCCGACGCCGAGCGGGTCGCGCACCGCGCGACCTGGCTCGAGAGGACCTGGACAGCGCTGCAGGATGCCGCGTCGGGCAGCGACGCGCAGCTGTCGTGGGCGCGTGCGTTCGCCGCGGCATCCGCGTTCGATGCCGCACGCGCTGACGAGGTGCGTGCGATCCTCGACGGTCACGGACCCGACGGCCTGAGCGTCGATCCCGATCTGCGCTGGGCGCTGCTCACGGCGCTCACGACCGTCGGCGAGGCGAGCGGTGACGACTTGGATGCCGAGCTGAAGCGGGACGACACCGCGAGCGGGCGGACGGCCGCTCTGCGGGCACTGGCCGCGCGCCCGGTGCAGGAGGTGCGCCTGGTCGCGTGGCATCGCGCCTGGGAGGACGAGGAACTGAGCAACGACCACCTCAGCGCCACGATCGACGGTGTGCGCGCGGGTGGGCGCCGCGATCTCATCGCCTCCCTCGACGGGGGTTACTTCGAGCGCATCGCGGATGCGTGGCAGAACCGCAGCATCGAGATCGCCAGGCGCCTGGTGATCGGGCTGTTCCCGGCGTCCCCGGATCTGGATCTCGTCGACGGATGGCTTTCCGCGAACGATTCGGCGCCAGCGGCGCTGCGGCGTCTGGTCGTTGAGCAGCGCGACCACCTGGAGCGTGATCTTCGAGTGCGCGCGGCGCAGTCTCAGCGCGAACGCTGACCTGCCGTTTCGACGGTCATCCCCATCACTGTGCGCACGATCCACGGGTGCGCGTAGTCATCATCGATGTGCGTCATGCCGAGGTGCTCGGCGACCCTGCGCGAGGCGATGTTGTCGGGGTGGATGATCGCCGTCAGCAGCGTCGGGGTGAACTCGCGTCGTACCAGATCCACACATGCGAGCGCCGCCTCGGTCGCCAGCCCGCGACCCTGGTACCCGCGCACAACGTGATAGCCGACCTCTCTCACGGGAGTGCCGTTGTACGACTGCCAGGTGATGCCGCAGTCGCCGACGAACTCGCCGTCGTGCGTCTCGATCACCCAGAGCCCGTGTCCGTCACGCGCGTAGCGCTCCCGCATGCGCTCGATCCAGTCGAGGCTCTCGCCGCGCGTCTTCGGTGCCGGGTAGAACGCCATGACATCGGGATCCCCGAGCATCGCCGCCATCTCATCGAGGTCGGAGACGGTCATCTCGCGAAACCGCAGCCGTGGGGTCGGCTCCGGCAGCAGCCGCCGCGTCACAGGTCGAGCGCGTCGCCGGGGTCGAGTTCGAAGAACTCTCCGCCGTTCTGCTCGGTCGCCCACTGCAGCCGCTGACGATGCATGCCGCGGCCGATCACCGAGAGGGTCATGTCGTGGACTCCGAACGCGCGCCGCGGCTTGACGGCCAGCACGAAGTCCATGGCTTCGCCGATCTTCAGCCAGGGTCCGCCGGCGGGGGCGGCGAGAGCGTCGACCTCGACGCCCTCCGGTACGGCGTAGGAGTCGCCGGGGTAGTACAGCACGTCGTTCACCAGCACGCCGACGTTCTGCACCGGCGTGAGCGAGGAGTGGATGACGGCGTGGTCGCCGCCGAAGAAGCGCAGCGTGAATCGACCCGCCGTCACCGTGTCTCCTGGGGAGACCACCGTGATCTCATGGTCACCGGCCGCAGCGGCGACGCCGGCCGGCGCGAAGATCGGCGTACCGGGCACCGCGCGAAGGATCCGGTCGAGGTGCTCGGGTGTCCAGTGGTCCGGATGCTCGTGAGTGAGGACCACGGCGACCACGCTCGACAGATCGTCGAGGGGCGTCGTGAACGAGCCCGGATCGATGATGAGACTCTCTCCGCTCTCGTCGAGACGGAGGGTGGCATGTTCGTGCTTCGTGACGCGCATACGGAGAGTCAACTCCGTTCCGGCATCCACGGCAAACGGGGTTGACGGCGGGACGCGCCCGGGATCCGTGTGCCGCCGGCCTCGATTTTGCGCAGGCGAAATCCTCATGGCATACTTGAACGGTTGTCGCGGGACGGAAACGTTCTGCAAGGCCTGGCCCCATCGTATAGCGGCCTAGTACGCCGCCCTCTCACGGCGGTAACGCGGGTTCGAATCCCGCTGGGGTCACAACACCGAAAACCCCCGGATCTGCCGGGGGTTTTCGCGTACCGGGAGGCCGTGATTACTCGGCCCGCAGCGACATCTCGCGGAACTGCGGGTTGCGCAGTGGGAACCACATCATCCCCATCAGGGCGAGGCCGAACACGACGAAAGCGATCCAGGTGGTCGTCGCAGCAGCCAGCGCGCCGAACGCGGCCATCGCCAGCGGCATCAGCACATCATCGCCGAGGCGGGTGACCGCGCTCATCCGGCCGAGGTAGGCGGTGTCGATCGTCGCCGCGAACGTCGCGCTCAGCAGCACCGAGGCGAATCCCGCCGTCAGGCCGATCACCAGGCTCCCGATGCCGGTCAGCCACAGCGGTCCGACGCCGATGAGGATGATCCCGGCGCCCTGTACGACCAGTGCCCAGAACCCTCCGAGCGCCTCGTGACGCGGACGCCACTTCGCGACTGCGATCGCGCCGAGTGCGGCGCCGAGACCGATCAGCGCCTCGAAGATGCCGACGGCCTGCGCGCCCCAGCCCTCGTCGTGCGCCCGCAGCGCGATCCCGATGCCGGTGGCGGGACCGACCGCGAGGTTCAGGCCGGACAGGGCGATGACCAGCGTGCGCGTCGTCGGCGCATGCTTCATGTGCGTGAAGCCGCGCAGGATGCCGCGGAGCGCCGTCTCCTTGTCGGCGCGAGCGAGCGCGAACCGGGGACGCAGCCAGATCACGATGAACGCGATCACGAACGTGAACGTCAGGGCGTTGATCGAGGCACTCCCGGCGAGGCCGGCATACGCGACGAGGAACCCGCCGAGGGCGGCTCCTCCCATCGTGCCGAGCCGCGTGGCGGTCTGCATCACGGCGCTGTACGACGGCAGGTCCCCGACGCGGACGAGCTGGCGGCCGATGGTGGCCGCCGACGGCTCGTAGAAGGCATCGCATACCCCGAACGCGATCGCGGCGAGCGTCAGCACGAGCACGCTCGGAGGGTTCGCGAGCACCCACAGCGCCACACCGACCAGCACCCCCACCCGCAGCACGTTGAACACGATCATGACGTGCCGGGCGTTCGCGCGGTCGGCGAGGACGCCGCCGAACAGCAGGATGACGGCGCGCGGCACGGTGCCCGCCGCGACGATGAGCCCTGCGATGGCGGGGGAGGCGATCTGCACTGCGGTCCAGGCCAGAGCGATCGACCAGATGGCGTCTCCGGCGTCCGACAGTGCCTTCACCGTGATCCAGGCATGGACGGCGAGGTCGCGAGAGAATCTGGGCGGCTCGCGCAGCAGGACGGGTTCGGAGGCGGTCATGGCGTCGTCGGGAACCCGTGTGCGAAGACGAAGACGGGGCGGCGTTCGACGCCGTCGTCGAGGTCGATCGCACGCCGCCAGGATTCGATCGTCGCGCTCACGGCTGTGGACAGTGCCGCCAGTTCCTGAGCCGACGCCCAGGTGAGAGTGTCGGTGCTGAACGCCGCGCGATTCCATTCAGGACTCGGCGCACTGCTGCGATGCCAGGTCGACAGGCGCCCGATCTGAGTGTTGATGTTCGCGCGCTCGGCGCCGCGGGCGAGCATCGCGTCGGCCGGCGAATCGGCGAAGTCGTCGACCGACCAGCTGAAGCTCTTGCGCGCGGACTGCCACCAGCTGGTGCGCCTGTCGCCGGTCGGATCATCGGCTCGTTCGACGATGCCCGCCCGCTCCAGCATCCGCAGGTGGTGGCTGATGCTGCCGACCTGCTGGTCGAGCGCGCGCGCCAGGCTCGTCACCTGGCTCGCGCCGTACAGACCGAGGTGGTCGACGATGCGCCGCCGCACCGGGTGATGAACGGCGGTGATCGCCTCGATCTCTTCCATGCGCACCACGCTAAGCGTGGTCCGCGGTTCTCACAAGAGTTCTTGTATATCCCGGAAAATCAAGGAACTTCGGATGCTGTGTCGCGTCGGCGCCTGCGGACGATCAGCCAGACGACCACCGCGACGATCCCGGCGACGACGAGCCAGGGGAGCAGGAACCCGAGCGCTACCACCAGAGCGTTGAGCGACACGATCAGGCCGTTCCAACCGGCGAGCAGCCCGTCCGCGAACCCGGCCGGTTCCGCTGGCGCCGCCGTCGTAGTCTTGGTGAGCTGCACCTGCAGCGACGACATCGCCACCTGATCCTCAAGGGCGGCGAGCTGCTGCGTGTACGACTCGAGCTGAGCCTGACGGTCGGTGAGCGCGACCTCGGCGTCGATCAGCTCGGACACGCTGCCGGACTGCGACATCAGCTCGGTGAGCCGGTCGACCGACGCCTGAGTCGCGTCGACGCGTGCACGCAGATCGATCGCGGTCGCGGTGACGTCCTGCTGCGATGTCGACGACGAGATGACCGTGCCGGTCTCGCCGAGTTCGTCGATGACCGTCGTCAGGTCTGCGGCAGGAACGCGGATGCTGATCCAGCCGTACTCGCCCTCAGGCACCGGGGCCGGCACGGTCGTATCGGCAGACATCCCTGTCGCGGAGACGTCTGTGCCCTCGACATAGCCGTCGTGCTCCTCGGCGAGTGCGGCGACGGCATCCACCGCGCCCGTGATGTCGTCGACGCGCACGTGCGCCTGCGCGCTCGCGATGATCTCTCGTCCGCTGTCCTCGGTGGCGACCCCGCCGGCGGCATCCATCGAAGCGCCCTCCGGCACGGCCTCGTCGACCGGTCCGCCGGCAGCGGAGTCGGATACGAACGCGGTCGTGTCGCCCGCGCCGCCTGCGGTCGTGCTCGCCGTCAGGTTCAGCAGCGGCGGCGTGATCAGGATCCCGGCGACGAAGGCAGCCGCGACACCGAGCCCGGTGAGCCAGCCCCGGCGACGGGTGCGCCTCTTCGACGACGCGGTCGCCGTTGAAGGCGCGGGGGTGCGGTCTGCCGCGATCTCGGCGAACACGGCCTTCTCGATGCGGTCGATGCTCGCCTGGGACAGTTCGGGCAGGTCCGTTGTGCCGCTCGTGGGCGCCTGGTCGTTCATGCGTCTCTCATCTCCTCGACGGCGCCACGCAGCTGCGTGCGCACCCGTGAGAGACGGTTCCGAACCACTGCCGTCGTGACCTCGAGCTCGTCGGCCGCCGCCTGGTAGGCGTAGCCCTCGGCGGCGCACAGCCGGAAGATCTCGCGGTCGAGTTCGCCGAGCGTGCCGAGCTCGTCGGCGATCCGCTCGACGAGCACCGCGGTGATCACCTGCTCCTCCACGTTCACGGTGTCGGGCAGCTCCTCGTCGACGGCATCGGCCGAGTGCGCTTGGTCTCGGCGACGTCTGCGCAGCCGGTTGGCCGTCTGGAACCGGCAGATCGTCGCCAGCCATGGCAGTAGCGAATCGCCTGCCAATTCGAGACCGGGCAGCTTGCGCCACGCGGTCACGAACGTCTCCTGTGTCACGTCCTCCGCGTCGGCGGGGGAGCGCAGGATGCCGTGAGCGATCCAGTAGACGGATCGGACGTGGGCGCGGTACAGCTCACGGAAGGCGCTCTCGTCGCCCGCCGCGGCCCGCGCCACGAGATCCTGATCCACAGACAGCTCGGACATCCGGTTCCTTTCGGTGTCTCTCACTGGAGAGTGTCGCGAGATGACTCATCGTCTCAGATGTTCTCGGAGCAGTCCGAGAGGGCCGAGCACTCAGGCCGGGACGTCCACCGCCCTCTGCCACACCCGGTGGCGCGGCAGCAGGTCGAGCAGCGCCGCGACGACAGCGCTCGCACTCCCGGTCGACACGCCGTCGGCGTCGGTGTCGAAGCCGACGGAGCTCAGCACCTCTGCTGCACCCTCCGCGATTCCGATCGCCTTCGCATGCCGGAATGCCTCCTCGAGGACGGCGACGGCCCGGCGATCATCGGTCGCGGTCAGCACCACGACGCCGTCGAGTTCGACGCTCGTCGCGGTGTCGAAACTCCGCTGCACGGGAACTCCTCCGATCATCCCGCCGGTCGGGGCGATCACGAGTGGAAGCACGCCCGCCGCGTGCAGTTGTTCCCGGACCGCCGTGAGCTCGGCCTCGTCGGTCTCGGCGGTCGCCACGATGCCGACGACGCGCCCGTCAACGGGCCATTCCTCTCCGACCATCCGCAGCGCGGGGCTGGGCTCGACATCGTCGAGTGCGATGGAAGCGGCAGGAGTCGGCAGCCCGAGGCGGGCCGCCACTGCTGTGCACAGGCTCTCGTCGATGTTCGCGAGGTGCCGCAGCTGGCGCTCCTTGATCGTCTGCTCGTAGCACTTGCCGAGTTCGAACGCGTAGGCGTCGATGACATGCTGCTGCTCGATGCCCGTGAGACTGCGGAAGAAGAGCCGCACCTGCGAGAAATGGTCGTCGAAGCTCGCAGGTGCTGCGCGCTGGACGCGGCTCTCGGCGATCGGCGCGGGAACGTCGATGAACGCGTTCTCGTCTGCGCCGGCGAGGAACGGGCATCCGGCATCCAGCGAGTTCGGCTGGTACGGCGCGACGCCGCCGTGCACAGCCGATTGATGCATGCCGTCGCGCAGCATGTCGTTCACCGGCGCATGCGGTCGATTGATCGGAATCTGCGCGAAGTTGGGCCCGCCCAGGCGCGTGATCTGCGTGTCGATGTAGGAGAACAGCCGGCCCTGCAGAAGGGGGTCGTTCGTGACGTCGATCCCCGGGACGAGGTGGCCGGGATGGAACGCCACCTGCTCGGTCTCGGCGAAGTAGTTCACCGGATTGCGGTCGAGCGTCATCGTGCCGAGCACCTCCAGCGGGGCGAGCTCCTCCGGGACGATCTTGGTCGGATCGAGCAGATCGATCCCCTCGAACATCTGGTCCTCGGTGTCCGGGAAGACCTGAACGGCGAGGTCCCACTGCGGGAAGGCGCCGGATTCGATGGCGTCCGCGAGATCCCGCCGATGGAAGTCGGGATCCTTCCCCGCCAGAAGCTGCGCTTCCTCCCAGGTGACGCCGTGGGTACCGAGTCGGGGTCGCCAGTGGAATTTCACGAGCACCGTCGCCCCGGAGTCGTCGATCAAGCGGAAGGTGTGGATGCCGAAGCCCTGCATCATGCGATAGGAGCGAGGGATGCCGCGGTCGGACATGTTCCAGATCGTGTGATGCTGGGCCTCGGTGTGCAGCGAGACGAAGTCCCAGAACGTGTCGTGCGCCGATTGCGCCTGCGGGATCTCGCGATCCGGATGCGGTTTCCCGGCGTGGATCACGTCGGGAAACTTGATGGCATCCTGGATGAAGAAAACCGGGATGTTGTTGCCCACGAGGTCGTACACGCCTTCTTCGGTGTAGAACTTCGTCGCGAAACCGCGAGTGTCACGCACGGTGTCGGCAGAACCGCGCGATCCGAGCACGGTGGAGAAGCGCACGAACACCCGCGTGACCACACCGCCCTGCAGGAAGCCGGCCCGGGTGATGGACGCCCCACGGCCGTTCGACTCGAAACGTCCGTGTGCCGCCGCGCCGCGCGCATGAACGACGCGCTCCGGGATGCGCTCGTGGTCGAAGTGCGTGATCTTCTCGCGGAGGTGGTGATCCTGCAGCAGAACGGGCCCGCGAGGTCCCGCCTTGAGGGAATGATCAGTGTCGACGAGTCGCGTGCCCTGCGCCGTCGTGAGGCGGGTGCCCTGTTGCGCGACAGCCGTCTGCGGGTCGGCACTTCGCGCCCCTGTCGGCGTACGCACTTCCGGACCGGACTGATCGGACTTGGGCGGTGGCGCCTGACCATCGTGCGGTTCGTCCTGCCGGGGCGGCTGCGGCGCCGGACGGCCGGGGATCGTGATCTCGTGCTCTTCATGAGTGGACATGCAGATACTCCTTCGCCATCGGATGATCGCTCCAGAGTGCGCGTCAGCCGATCACATCGAGGAGGGGATTGACAGACGCGTGCACCGGGGGCGCCCGGATGCACCGTGACGCTCGCAACCTCCGGTAGAATCTGTCGAGCGAGAGGGAGTATCCCGATTCTCCGCGTTCGTCATCACGAGCACCGACAGTGTTGCTCCGGACGCGGGCCGCGTATCGTGCGGGGGAGAGACTTTCGGCCTCTTTACCGACCTCTCTCGAAAGGTGCTGTGCGCCCTTGAACATCCCCCTCTGGTTCGAGATCACCGCTCTGGTGGTGCTCGTGCTCGTCCTCATCGGCGATCTGATGCTCGTGCGTCTGCGTCCCCACATCCCGTCGACCAAGGAGTCCACGCTCTGGGTCGTCTTCTACGTCACTCTGGCGCTGGTCTTCGCCGGTCTGCTGTACTTCATCGCCGGGGGCCAGTTCGCCGGGGAGTTCCTCACCGGCTGGGCACTGGAGTACAGCCTCTCGATCGACAACCTCTTCGTGTTCGTGCTGATCATGGCGCAGTTCTCGGTGCCGCGCCGCCTGCAGCAGCAGGTGCTGATGGTCGGCATCCTCATCGCCATCATCCTGCGCGGCATCTTCATCGTCGCCGGCGTCGCGATCATCGAGAACTTCTCGCCGATCTTCTACGTGTTCGGTGCGTTCCTGATCTGGACCGCCATCCGTCAGGCCATGCCGGAGGGCGACCACGAGGGCGAGGTCAAGCGGGAGAACTTCATCGTCCGTCTGCTTCGTCGCCGGATCGACATCAGCGACGAATACGACGGCCCGAAGCTCCGGACGGTCGTCGACGGCAAGAAGATGTGGACGCCGATGATCATCGTGTTCGTGGCGATCGGCGTCACCGATCTGATGTTCGCGATCGATTCGATCCCCGCGATCTTCAGCATCACCCAGAACAGCTTCCTCGTCTTCACCGCGAACATCTTCGCGCTCATGGGCCTGCGCCAGCTGTACTTCCTCCTCGGGGACCTGCTCGACCGCCTGCGCTACCTGCACTACGGCATCGCGGTGATTCTCGGCTTCATCGGCATCAAGCTCATCCTCCACGCGATGCACGTCAACGAGCTGCCGTTCGTCAACAACGGGCAGCACATCGAGTGGGCGCCGGACATCCCGATCTGGCTGTCGCTCACGGTGATCGTGGCCTCCATGGGAATCGCGACGATCGCGAGCCTCATCGCATCGTCGCGCGAGCGCCGACGCGCTCCCGAGGAGCTGCATCCCGAGCCACCGACGCACTGAGCGTCCTGACCACCCGCCGCCGCCGTGTAAACTGACCGGCATGCGGCGGGTGGTTCTTCTCCTTAGCGGCCGCGACGAGACCTCGATCTAGGCCTTCCTCGTCGCGGCGTCCAGCGTGGCCGAACCGCCGAATACTGGAGATACCGACATGACCGATGCTGTTCCCACTGTTTCATCGAGCCGCCCGCGCACGCTGGCCGAGAAGGTCTGGGACGACCACCTCGTCGTCAAGGGCGAGAACGGTGAGCCCGACCTGATCTACATCGACCTGCATCTGGTGCACGAGGTCACGAGCCCTCAGGCGTTCGACGGGCTGCGCGCCGAAGGGCGGCCGCTTCGCCGGCTCGACCTGACGATTGCGACGGAGGATCACAACACCCCGACGCTCGAGATCGACAAGCCGATCGCCGATCTCACCAGCCGGACCCAGATCGACACGCTGCGCCGCAACGCCGAGGAGTTCGGCGTGCGCCTGCACTCGCTGGGCGATGCGGAGCAGGGCATCGTGCACGTCGTCGGTCCGCAGCTCGGGCTAACCATGCCCGGCATCACCGTCGTGTGCGGCGACTCGCACACCTCCACGCACGGCGCGTTCGGCGCGATGGCATTCGGCATCGGCACGAGTGAGGTCGAGCACGTCATGGCCACCCAGACGCTGCCGCTCAAGCCCTTCCAGACCATGGCGATCACCGTCGAAGGCGAGCTGAAGCCGGGTGTCAGCGCCAAGGACATCATCCTCGCCGTGATCGCGAAGATCGGTACAGGCGGAGGCCAGGGCTACGTGCTCGAGTTCCGCGGCAGCGCCATCCGCGCCCTCTCGATGGAGGGTCGCATGACGATCTGCAACATGTCGATCGAAGCGGGTGCCCGTGCCGGCATGGTCGCGCCCGATGAGACGACGTTCGCCTACGTCAAGGACAAGCCGCACGCGCCCCAGGGGCAGGACTGGGAGGATGCCGTCGCCTACTGGCGCACGCTCCCCACCGACGAGGGCGCGGTCTACGACGCCGAGGTGTTCATCGACGCGAACGAGCTCGAGCCGTTCGTCACCTGGGGCACGAATCCCGGCCAGGGCAGCTCGCTGTCCGCGGCTGTGCCGGACCCGGCCGAGATCGCCGACCCCAACGAGCGCGCCGCCGCCGAGCGCGCGCTCGAGTACATGGACCTCGCACCGGGGACGCCGCTGAAGGACGTGCCGGTGGATGCCGTGTTCATGGGCTCGTGCACGAACAGCCGCATCGAGGATCTGCGCGCGTTCGCGTCGATCATCAACGGGCGGAAGAAGGCCGACGGCGTCCGTGTCATGGTCGTCCCCGGCTCTGCGCGGGTGCGCCTGGAGGCCGAGGCCGAGGGCATCGATCAGATCGTCAAGGACTTCGGTGCCGAGTGGCGCTTCGCCGGATGCTCGATGTGCCTGGGCATGAACCCCGATCAGCTCGCTCCAGGCGAGCGCTGCGCATCCACCTCGAACCGCAACTTCGAAGGACGCCAGGGCAAGGGCGGCCGCACGCACCTCGTGTCACCGCTGGTCGCCGCCGCGACCGCGGTGCGCGGAACGCTGTCGAGTCCCAGCGATCTCGAGGTCGCGCACGAGCTGGTGGGAGCCTGATCATGGAGAAGTTCACCACCCACACCGGCATCGCCGCGCCGCTGAAGCGCTCGAACGTCGACACCGACCAGATCATCCCCGCCGTCTTCCTCAAGCGCGTCACCAAGACCGGCTTCGACGATGCGCTGTTCTACTCCTGGCGCCAGGATGAGGACTTCGTGCTGAATCAATCGGCCTTCCATGGCGCCTCGGTGCTCGTCGCGGGTTCCGACTTCGGCACGGGATCGAGTCGCGAGCACGCCGTGTGGGCGCTGCGCGACTTCGGCTTCAAGGTCGTCCTCAGCCCCCGTTTCGCCGACATCTTCCGCGGCAATGCCGGCAAGCAGGGCCTGCTCGCCGCGACCATCTCGGAAGAGGATCTCGAGCGGATCTGGGCTGAGATCGACGAGGATCCCGGCGCTGCGATCACGGTCGACCTCGAGGCGCGCACAGCCACCATCGGCGATTTCCAGGCCTCCATCGGCGTCGACGATTACACTAGATGGCGGCTCCTCGAAGGGCTCGATGACATCGGGCTCACGCTGCGCAACGAAGAGAAGATCGCGCAGTTCGAGGCCCGCCGCGAGTCGTGGCGGCCACGTACGCTCCCTGTTCGCTGACGCAGAGTCCGCTGACATCGAGCACCGTGAGCCTGGGGCACTTTCGCCCCTGCGGCTGCCGCCGCGACCGTGAACACGAAGTGAGGCTCATCGAATGACGACCACCGCGCGCGCTGACCTCCAGGATGGGGTATCTGCTTTGACCGGAGACGTGCTGGCGATTCGAGGAGGACGGCCGCTGCGTGGCCGCGTCGACGTGAAGGGGGCGAAGAACCTCGCCACCAAGGCTATGGTGGCGGCCCTCCTGGGCGAAGACACCAGCGTCCTGCGCGACGTGCCGAACCTCAGCGATGTCGCCGTCGTGCGCTCGCTCCTCGAGGTGCACGGCGTCCGCGTCACCGAGGGCGACGAGGCCGGCACGCTGCGACTCGACCCGAGCGACGTCGAGTCGGCCCATATGGAAGAGATCGACGCACACGCCGGGGCATCCCGGATCCCGATCCTCTTCTGCGGACCGCTGCTGCACCGGCTGGGCCAGGCGTTCATCCCCGACCTCGGCGGCTGCCGCATCGGCGACCGCCCGATCGACTTCCACCTCGATGCACTCCGCAAGTTCGGCGCAACGGTCGAGAAGCTGCCCAGCGGCATCCGTCTGTCCACGCCGGGCGGACGCCTGCACGGCGCGAACATCCACCTGCCGTACCCGAGCGTCGGTGCCACGGAGCAGGTGCTGCTCACCGCCGTCCGCGCAGAGGGCACGACAGAACTGCGCAACGCGGCCATCGAGCCGGAGATCATGGACCTGATCGCCGTGCTGCAGAAGATGGGCGCCATCATCTCCTACGAGCCGAACCGCGTCATCCTCATCGAGGGCGTCGAGACGCTCCGCGGCTACGATCACCGGTCGATCTTCGATCGCAACGAGGCGGCGTCCTGGGCATCCGCAGCGCTCGCGACGGACGGCGAGATCTTCGTCGGCGGCGCGAAGCAGCAGGAGATGCTCACGTTCCTCAACGTGTTCCGCAAGGCCGGTGGCTGGTTCGACATCCGCGAGGACGGCATCCTCTTCCGCCGTGACGGCGAAGTGCAGCCCGTCGTCGTCGAGACCGACGTGCACCCCGGGTTCATGACCGATTGGCAGCAGCCGCTGGTGGTCGCACTGACCCAGGCGAACGGCCGCTCCGTGGTGCACGAGACGGTGTACGAGAACCGGATGGGCTTCACGCAGGCGCTGGTCAAGATGGGCGCCGACATCGTCGTGCACCCGCACGGGCTGCAGGACGGCCCTCGCCGTGTCCCGCGCCGAGAACTCGAGCAGGCCGCCGTCATCACGGGTCCGACGCCGCTGCACGGCGCCGACATCGTCGTACCGGATCTGCGCGGCGGCTACAGCCACGTCATCGCCGCGCTCACCGCAACCGGCGAGTCGCGTGTCTCGGGCGTCGACATCCTGAGCCGGGGTTACGAGAACTTCCTGGCGAAGCTCGACGCCCTCGGTGCCGACTTCGACGTCATCGGCTGACGCGCATGGCTTCCGCATCGCCGGAGAAGACTCGGCCGAGCCTGTTCTGGGTGCTCGCGGTCATCGTGGTGCCCTTCGTCTCTTACCTTGCGAAGATGCGCTTCACGGGCCGCGAGAAGCTGCCGATGAAGGGCCCGTTCGTCCTCGCCCCTAACCACTACACGGAGTTCGATCCGCTGATCGTGGCCGCCGCGGTGTGGAAGCTCGGCCGCGCCCCCCGCTTCATGGCGAAGGAGAGCCTGTTCCGGGTCCCCGTGGTCGGTGCCGCGCTGCGCGGGACCGGCATGATCCCCGTCGCGCGATCCTCATCGCGCACGGCATCGGCCCAGACGATCGCGCAGTCGCGCGAGCTCGTCCAGGACGGTCGTGGTGTCATCGTCTATCCCGAGGGCACGCTGACGCGCGACCCCGACCTGTGGCCCATGCGCGGAAAGTCCGGTGCGGTCCGACTCGCGATGGCCGGCGACATCCCGCTGATCCCGATGGCGCAGTGGGGCACGCAGCAGATCATGGGGCGGTACCAGAAGGGCCTCAAGCTCTGGCCACCGCGCAAGCGGGTGGACATCATCATCGGCGATCCGGTCGACCTCAGCGATCTGAAGGACAGGCCGAACGAGCCCGCGGCGATTGCGGAAGCCACCGAACGGCTCATGAACGCCATCACCGGCCTGCTCGAGCAGATCCGTCATGAGAAGGCACCGGCGAAGCGCTGGAACCCCTTGGATCACGGCCAGAAGGAGACCGGGCGCCTTGACTCGTAAGCACCCCGACGCCCGCGGCCCGCGGGTCACCGTCATCGGCGCCGGAAGCTGGGGAACGACCTTCGGCAAGATCCTCGCCGACGGCGGAGCGCAGGTCACCATGTGGGCGCGTCGCCCGGAGCAGGCGCTTGAGATCGCCGAGGGCAAGCGCAACACCAAGTATCTTCCCGGCATCAACCTGCCGCGCACGATGACCGCGACGCACGAGCTGGCCACCGCCATCGACGGCGCGGACCAGGTGTACCTATCGGTGCCGAGTCAGTCCCTGCGCGAGAACCTCAAGGGCCTGCGACCGCTGCTCGAGAACACCGACATGCCGATCGTCAGCCTCATGAAGGGCGTCGAACGCGCCAGCGGCCTGCGCATGAGCCAGGTCATCGAGCAGGAGCTGGCCTGCGAGCCCGAGCGCATCGCAGTGGCATCCGGACCGAACCTCGCGCTCGAGATCGCCCGGGAGCAGCCCACGGCCGCGGTCATCGCGTCACTCAGCCAGGAGACGGCCGAGACCGTCGCACGTGCGGCGCGCAACTCGTACTTCCGCACTTTCGTGAACACCGACGTCATCGGCACCGAGTTCGGCGGTGTCCTGAAGAACCTGATCGCCGTGGCCATCGGCATCGTCGACGGCGTCGGATACGGCGAGAACACCAAGGCCTCCATCATCACGCGAGGGCTCGTCGAGATGACCGACTTCGCCGTCGCGAACGGCGCGCAGCCCGAGACGCTCCAGGGTCTCGCCGGCCTCGGCGACCTGATCGCCACCTGCCAGTCGCCACTCAGCCGAAACAACACGGCCGGCCGCCTGCTCGGCCAGGGCTACAGCTATCAGGACGTCGTCAAGCAGATGAACCAGACCGCGGAGGGCCTGGCATCCGTCGCGCCGATCCTGCAGCTGGCCCGCGAATCCGACGTGCACATGCCCATCGTGGAGCAGGTGAAGATGGTGCTCGACGGCAGGATGAACCCGCGCGACATCGCGCCGCACCTGACGACCGACGACGACACTCCCCAGGAGGAGAGAACCAATCATGGACAAGCAGACGGTGGTGGTGCTCTTCGGCGGGCGTTCCAGCGAGCATTCCATCAGTTCCGCAACAGCGGGCGGAGTGCTGCAGGCGATTGATCGCGATCGCTTCGACGTGATCCCGGTGGGGATCACCCGCGAGGGCGCCTTCGTCCTCGAGGCGGACGACCCGGCGAAGTTCGCTCTGGATGCCGCGCACCTGCCCGAGGTCGTCGACAACGGCTCGCGCGTGCTGTGGCCCGAGCCCGGCGGCGACCGGACGCTTCGCGTCGTGCACGCCGACGGATCTGTCGCAGATCACGGCGAGATCGACGTCGTGCTGCCGATCCTGCACGGCACGCACGGCGAGGACGGCACGATTCAGGGGTACTTCGACACACTCGAGGTGCCGTACGCCGGCGGCGGCGTGCTGGATTCAGCGCTGTGCATGGACAAGCACTTCATGAAGGTCGTGCTGGAGTCCGCAGGCATCGCCGTCGCCCCGTGGGTGACGGTCCGTCGTCGGGCGTGGGAGCAGGATGCCGCGGCACTGCGCTCCGAGATCGCGAAGCTCGGGCTGCCGGTGTTCGTGAAACCGGCGCGTGCGGGTTCCAGCGTCGGCGTGTCGAAGGTGTCGGAGTCGTCGGAACTGGATGCCGCTCTCGAGATCGCATTCGCGGAGGACGAGAAGGTGCTCGTCGAGACCGGGATCACCGGGCGCGAGATCGAGGTCGCGATCCTGGAGACCGCGGCCGGCGTGCGCGCGTCTCTGCCCGGCGAGATCGTGCTCACCTCGCGCGGCTTCTACGACTTCGAGGGGAAGTACCTCGGCGGCGACGGCGTCGATGTGGTGTGCCCCGCCGAGCTGACCGAGACGCAGGTCGCCGCGATCCAGGACATCGGCGTGCGGGCCTTCCAAGCGGTCGACGGACGCGGTCTCGCGCGCGTGGACATGTTCTTGACTGCGGGCGGCGAGCTCGTCGTCAACGAGCTCAACACCATGCCCGGCTTCACGCCCATCTCGATGTTCCCGAAGTGCTGGGTGGCGTCCGGCCTGAGCTACGGCGACCTGATCAGCGAGTTGATCGAGGCGGGCCTGCGACGCTGACAGCCGCTCAGCCGAGCAGGTCCTGCAGATCCTGGTCGAGCTCGTCGGGGGTCGTGCACCTGCCGTCCGAGGGGACGCTCGTCACTGCCCCGATGAGGCCGCGGCTGCTGATGACGTCGTTCGAGCTGACGGCCCCGGTGTCGATGTACAGCTGCACAGCAGGATCACGGCCGTAGGTCGTCAGTCGCAGGAACGGGGTCTCCGAAGCGTCGACCAGCCAGTCCACGCCCTCGAGGGTGACGCACTGCAGCTCGGCCGTGGGACCGGGCACAGTGACTCCGCAGCGCAAGAGGATCGCCGAATCCGCTCCCGGTTCGCCCCAGGCCGCTGTGGACTGCGCGTCGGTCCAGCGGCGATCCAGGTCGGCGATGGTGTCCGCGTTCCGCAGCCCGACCGTCACCTCGGCGCACAGCGGGTTGTTCGCGTCTGCGGCAGGTTCCATGTGCACCGTCGTCGAGCAGCCGCCCAGAAGCGCCGTTCCGAGCAGCAGGAGGGCGGCGGTGGCAAGGCGACGGGACATGATTCCAGGCTACCTTTGACAGCATGCCCTCCCGTTCAGCCGACGACGATCCGCGCCTGGGTGACGTCTCGGAAGGCACCGTGCTTCGTGCCATCCTCTCCCGCACCGCACCGGCCACGCACACCCTGATCGGTCCGGGCGACGACGCCGCCGTGCTCGCCACCCCGTCCGGCTCCGTGGTCGCGACGACCGACACGCTCGTGCACGGTCCGGACTTCCGGCTGGCCTGGTCGAGCGGGTACGACCTGGGATGGAAGGCCGCCGCCGTGAACCTGGCCGACGTCGCCGCCATGGGCGCTCGCCCGACCGGACTTCTCGTCGCCCTCGCCGTCCCGCGCGACATGCGACTCTCGTTCGTGGAGCAGCTCTCCGACGGGTTCCGAGCCGCCTGCGAGGCGCTCGCCCCGGGCTGCTCCGTCATCGGAGGCGATCTCACCGTCTCGGACGTGCTGACGATCGCCGTCACCGCTCTGGGCGACCTGGAGGGAAGGCAGGCCGTGACGCGGGCGGGCGCGCGACCGGGTGACGTCGTCGCCCTGGCAGGAGAGCTCGGGCTCGCCTCGCACGGGCTCGCGGTCCTGTTCGGCAGGTTCCGCGACGGAGACATGCCCGTACCAGTGGAGGCTTCGCGGCTCGCCGCGGGCGAGCGCGCGGCGGTGTCCGCGCAACTGCGCCCCGCGCCTCCGATCGGGCTCGGGCCTGTGGCTGCGCACGCCGGCGCCACGGCGATGATGGACGTTTCCGACGGGCTCGCCCTCGACGCCGGGCGGATGGCGGCGGCATCCGATGTCACGATCGATCTTCGCCGCGATGCGCTCGGCGACGATCCGGACCGTGCGCTGGCCGGCGGCGAGGACCACGCCCTTCTGGCGACGTTCCCGTCGGATGTCCTGCCGCCAGGGTTCCGCGAGGTCGGGATCGTGCGCGAGCGGGGAGCCGAAGGCGTGCTGTGCGACGGCGAGCCGGCGGATGCCGCGGGCTGGGATCCCTATCGCGACTGGGATGCCGCGGCGGGCTGAGCCCACCACACCGCGGTGTCGCCGTAGGTCTTCTCGCGGAAGACCTCCAGGCCCGCAGCGGCGACGTCCGGCGGCGTGGAGCGGCGCGCGCGTTCGATGACGACCACGGCGTCCTCCGAGAGCAGCGGCGCGACGGCCGCGAGGTCCGCGTTCATCGCGGCGTCGTCCTGGTCGTAGGGCGGATCGGTGAAGACGAGATCCCATCGTCCGGTGGCGCGCTTGAGGAACGCGAGCACGGCGCTCTCGTGCACGCGCGCCGTCGCCGTGGGGAGCACCTTCGTCACGGTGGCGATGTTGCGGCGCACGACCGCCGCAGCCGGCCGCGCTCGCTCCACGAGGTCCAGAGTCTCGGCACCGCGGCTGAGCGCCTCGAGACCGAGCGCACCCGAGCCGGCATACAGGTCGAGGACGCGCGCACCGGCGATGGCATCCGCCGATTCGAGCGCTCCGAACAGCGACTCACGCACGCGGTCGCTGGTGGGGCGCGTTCCGCTGCCTGGCACGTCCAGGCGGAGCCCGCGCGCCTCACCGGCGATGATCCTCGTCACACCATCAGCCTAAGACTGTCCCCGCCGTTATCTAGACTTCAGGAATGGTCTTCTCGCTCGACACTCGCCTGGCGGATGCCGTCGGCTCTGCCGTCGCGAAGAAGCTCGAGCGGGCGTTCGAGATGCAGAACGTGGGGCAGATGCTGGCGCACTATCCTCGGCGGTACGCCGACCCCGCCGAGCTGACGCCCATCCGCGACCTTCCCGTCGGGGAGACGGTGACGATCGTCGCAGAGGTGCTCTCGTCCTCGGCGCGCACGATGCGCAACCGGTCGGGTGCGATGACCGATGTCATCATCGGCGACGGGCACGGGCGGGTGTCGCTGACCTTCTTCGCCAAGGGGATCAAGCAGGCCGAGTGGCGCAGGGACCAGCTCCGCCCGGGCCGCCGGGGTGTCTTCTCCGGCAAGGTCGGCTCGTTCAACGACGTCACGCAGTTCTCCCACCCGCAGTACGAGCTGTTCGACGATGACGAGGACCGCAGGACGCAGGTCGAGGAGCGCGCTCACCGGCCGATCCCGATCTACCCGGCGACCTCGGCTGTGGCGAGCGGACAGTTCCGCGAACTCATCGAGACGGTGCTGCCGCAGCTGGGGGAGGTGCCCGATCCGCTTCCGTCGTCCGTCCGCAGCGCGGAGGGGCTGCTCGACGCGCGCACGGCGCTGATCCAGGTCCATCGGCCAGAGACGAAGACCGACGTCGATCCGGCCGTCCGCACGCTGCGCATGCACGAAGCCCTCGTGCTGCAGACCGCACTGCTCCAGCAGCGCGCCGCAGTGCGCGCGCTGACGGCGACTCCGCGCGCAGCTGAGCCCGGTGGTCTGCTCGAGCGCTTCGACACGCTGCTGCCGTACACGCTCACTCCCGATCAGCACTCGGTCGGCGCGCAGGTCGCGACCGACCTCACCGGCGCGTGGCCGATGAACCGTCTCGTGCAGGGCGAGGTCGGCTCGGGCAAGACTCTCGTGGCCCTGCGGGCGATGCTGCAGGTCGCGGAGTCGGGCGGGCAGTCGGCGCTCATCGCGCCGACCGAGGTGCTCGCAGCCCAGCATCTGCGCTCCATCACGAAGATGCTCGGCCCGCAGCTCGCGCCGGAGCTCATGCCTACGCTGCTCACCGGGCAGATGTCCGCTCCCGAGCGTCGCAAGGCCGCGCTGCGCGTGGCTGCAGGGCAGGCGCTGATCGTCGTCGGCACACACGCGCTGCTGGGGGAGAAGACGACCTTCGCCGAGCTCGGCCTGGTCGTCGTCGACGAGCAGCACCGGTTCGGCGTAGAGCAGCGCGAGGCTCTTCGTGCGAAGGGCTCGAGTCCGCACGCCCTGGTGCTGACGGCGACGCCGATCCCTCGCACGGTCGCGATGACCGTCTTCGGAGACCTCGACACCTCCGTGATCCGCACGATGCCTGCCGGGCGTGCGGGCATCGAGTCGTTCGTCGCACCGCTGGCAGAGCATCCCGACTGGTTTCGCCGCGTGTGGGATCGCGCCGCCGAGGAGGTCGCGCAGGGGCGGCAGGTGTTCGCCGTGTGCGCGGCCATCGACACCACCAAGAAGAACTCCGGCGAAGACGACGGCGCCCCGCCGCTGCCCGAGGAGGAGGGCGCCGCGGGGCCCCGCTGGGGCGTCGTCCAGCTCGATCAGGCCCTCGCCACGCACCCTTCCGTCGGCCGGCTGCGCCGCGCCGTGCTGCACGGCAGGATGCCGTCCGACGAGAAGGACGCGGTGATGCAGGCGTTCGCGCGCGGCGAGATCGACGTGCTCATCGCCACGACGGTCATCGAGGTCGGCGTCGACGTGCCGAACGCCTCCACGATGATCGTGCTGGACGCCGACCGTTTCGGTGTCTCGCAGCTGCACCAGTTGCGCGGCCGCGTCGGCCGTGGTTCAGTGCCCGGGCTCTGCCTGCTCGTGACGGAAGCGGAGGAGGGGACCCTGGCGCGGGAGCGCGTGGAAGCGGTCGCCGCCACGCTGGACGGCTTCGCCCTCGCCGAGGTCGACCTCGAGCTGCGCGGCGAGGGGGACGTCCTCGGATCCACGCAGTCCGGGGTGCGGTCGTCGCTGCGGCTACTGCGAGTCGTGAAGGACTCGAAGCTCATCGCCCGTGCCCGAGACCTGGCCGAGCGCATTCTCGAGACCGATCCACAACTGTCAGAGCATCCGGGCCTGAGTGAGGTGATCTCCCGCCGGGTGACGGATGATGACCGCGCCGCGCTCGCGAAGAACTGACGAAGTCGTGCAATAGGGTGAGAGGCATGCGATGCACTGAGCGATCGAAGGAGTCGAAGTGCTTGTACTGAGCGAACGGAGCGAGTCGAAGTGAGCAGCAGGATCGCCGTCGTCCCTGGTTCGTTCGATCCGCCCACGCTCGGTCACCTCGACGTGATCCGTCGCGCGTCGAGACTGTACGACGAACTGCACGTGCTCGTGGTGCACAACCCGGGCAAGGAGGCGATGCTGCCGATCGCGCAGCGTCTGTCGCTGCTCGAGCAGTCCATCGCCGAGGACGGCTGCGAGGGCAACATCATCGTCGGCTCCTGGAGCATGGGCCTGCTCGTCGACTACGCCCGCGACGTGGGCGCCGGCGTGCTGGTCAAGGGCATCCGCTCGCAGATCGACGTCGCGTACGAGTCGCCGATGGCGATCGTGAATCGCCACCTCGCCGACATCGAGACGGTCTTCCTGCTGCCCGATCCCTCGCACGCGATGGTCTCCAGCTCTCTGGTGCGCCAGGTCGCCGGGCTCGGCGGCGACATCTCCCCTTTCGTGCCCCGCGCCGTCGCCGCGTTCCTCGACACCGGGGCGCGCGGGATCTGACCTCCCAGGCCGCCGCTGTCGTCGGCGAGTAGCATGGTGGTGTGAAGACTCGACTCAACGGACCCTTCGTGGTGCCCGTCCGCGACATCGTGCGACGCCCCGGCGAGATGCGTGAGCACCAGTTCTCCGTCGTCCTCCCAGAGCAATGGGGGGAGGGGATCGTCTCGTACGCTGCCGGCTCCGAGGTCGATCTCGACGTGCGGCTGGAGTCTGTGCACGAGGGCATCCTCGTCTCCGGAACGGTGGATGCCGAGTACTCCGGAGTGTGCGGAAGATGCCTGACCGACATCTCAGAGCCTGTCGAAGTCGAGTTCCAGGAGCTTTTCGCGTATCCTGGTGAGGAAGAAACTGACTTCGAGGTTCAAGACGACCACGTGGATCTTGAAACTCTGGCCAGGGAAGCGGCAGTTTTGGCGCTTCCATTTCAGCCGGTGTGTCAGCCGGACTGCCCGGGGCTCGACCCGAACACGGGTGAGCGGCTGACCGAAAGCACCAGGGCCCAGGAAGACGCGCCCATCGATCCTCGATGGAGTGCGCTCCGACAGATCACAGACCAGGGGAATGCGGCAGAGCGCCGCGCTCCCGAGAACACAGAAGAGAGTTAGCCATGGCTGGTAACCCCCCGAAGCGCAAGGTTTCCCGTTCCAACACCCGCTCGCGTCGCGCGCAGTGGAAGGCGGAGCCGATCGCTCTCGTCAAGACGGTTGAGAACGGCAAGGTCGTCTACAGCCGTCCGCACCAGGCGAAGGTCGTCACCGACTCGCAGGGCACCGAGCTGTTCCTCGAGTACAAGGGCCGCAAGGTCGCCGACGTCTGAATCACGGTCTCACGGTCGTGACAGAAGTCCCGAGAGGGACGGCGCCGCTCGCAGCTAAGCTCAGGGTCGACATCGACCCTGAGCTGCTTGCGTTGGCGTTGACCCACCGTTCGTACGCGTACGAGCACGGCGGCATCCCGCACAACGAGCGCCTCGAGTTCCTCGGGGACTCGGTGCTCGGTCAGGCGGTGACGGTCATGCTGTTCACCACTCATCCGGATCTCGATGAGGGGCAGCTGGCCAAGCGACGCGCGAGCGTCGTGTCGACCGTCGCCCTCGCAGAGGTCGCCCGCGGCATCGGCCTGGGCGATCACCTTCTGCTCGGACGCGGGGAAGAGCAGACCGGTGGCCGCGACAAGGACTCGATCCTCGCGGACACCATGGAAGCCGTATTCGGCGCAACCTACCTGTCGGCGGGATCCGAGGCGGCGACCGAGCTCGTGCTGCGCCTGACCGCGCCGCTGCTCGAGGACCCGGAGCGCTACGGCGCG
Organism: Microbacterium abyssi; assembly: GCF_015277895.1. Taxonomy (NCBI): domain Bacteria; kingdom Bacillati; phylum Actinomycetota; class Actinomycetes; order Micrococcales; family Microbacteriaceae; genus Microbacterium; species Microbacterium abyssi. Next base: position 1,545,307 of record NZ_CP063815.1, read on the forward strand.
GCGATGGATCCGAAGACCAGCCTGCAGGAGCTCGCTGCGAGGCTCGGCGCCGCGCCGCCGACCTACTTCGTATCAGCCAGGGGCCCCGATCACGATCGTCGTTTCACCGCCACGGTGACCGTCGGCGATGTCAGCATGACCGGCGACGGCACGAGCAAGAAGACGGCGGAGATGGCCGGCGCCCTCAGCGTCTGGCGCGCCCTCAGCGAGCGTGCCTGAGCTCCCCGAGGTCGAGGTCGTCCGCGTCGGCCTCGCACCCGCCGTCATCGGCGCGAGGATCACGAGCGTCGCCGTCCACGACGAGCGCGCCCTCACGCGGCATCCGGCCGGTGCCGCCGACTTCGCAGAACGTCTGGAAGGCGCATCCATCGTCGCCGCATCCCGCCGAGGCAAGTTCCTCTGGCTGCCGCTCGCAGGCTCCGCCGCGGCACTCACCGCGCACCTCGGGATGAGCGGACAACTGCTGTTGCGCACCCCGGATGCGCCGCAGGAGCGACATGAGCGCATCCGCATCGGCATCTCGCATCCGCGGCACGGCGATCTGACCGTCGCGTTCGCGGATCAGCGCACATTCGGGTCCCTCGCTGTCGACGCGCTGGTGCCCGACGGAGCGGATCTTGTCCCGACCCAGGTGCAGCACATCGCCCGGGACCCCCTGGATGCCGCTTTCGATGACGCGGCGTTCATCGCCGCCGTGCGACGCCGTGCCAGCGCGATCAAGCGGGTCCTGCTCGACCAGACACTCATCAGCGGCATCGGAAACATCTACGCCGACGAGTCGCTGTGGGCCGCACGGATCCATCCCGAGGCGCACGGACGCACGCTCTCCGCGCAGGCCGTGCGACGGCTGCTCGGCGAAGTGCGCCTGGTGCTCGATAAGGCCCTCGCCGAAGGCGGAACCAGCTTCGACGCGCAGTACGTCAACGTGAACGGGCAGGCGGGTTACTTCGCGCACTCCCTCAACGCGTACGGTCGCACCGGTCAGCCCTGCCCGCGTTGTGGCGGCGAGATCCGCCGCGACGCGTTCATGAACCGCAGCTCGCACTACTGCCCGCGCTGCCAGCGCCGGCGGTGACGCCTCCGCGTTTCGAGCCTTGCACCAGGGGCTTGTAATCTGAGCCGGTGAACCCGCTTCGCTACACCGCGTTCCCCACTCCGAACGGCGGTGGCAACCCCGCCGGTGTCGTTCTGGACGCGTCCTCGATGGATGCCGCGGAGATGCTGTCACTCGCGGGAGAGCTCGGTTACTCCGAGACCGCGTTCCTGTTCCCGCGCACCGAACGCGAGTATGCGATCCGCTACTTCAGCCCCAAGGCGGAGGTCGACTTCTGCGGACACGCGACCGTCGCGGCAGCTGTCGCGCTGGCCGAGAAGCAGCTCGGCGCGGGAGACGTGCTGCTGAGTTCGAACGTCGGAGAGATCCCGGTGGCAGTGGCGGTCGGTGAGCACGGGCTGCGGGCCACCCTGACCACGGTCACGCCCGCGACCGCGGCACTCGAGGCGCTTCCGGAACTGTGCGAGACGCTCGGATGGAGCGCGCAGGATCTCCACCCGACTCTTCCGCACAGCCTGGCGTTCGGCGGCCTGTGGCACCCGATCCTGTGGGCGCGATCCCGACAGCGGCTCGCCCGGCTCGACTACGACTTCGAAGCCCTCCGGGCGCTCATGCTGCGAGAAGGCTGGGGCACCGTCAGTCTCCTCTTCCGCGACTCGCCTGCCCTCATCCACTCGCGCAACGCCTTCCCGATCGGTGGAGTCGTCGAGGACCCGGCGACCGGCGCGGCCGCCGGTGCCCTCGGCGGGCTGCTGCGCGCAGCTGACCTGCTGCCGGAAGACGGCTGCTTCACGGTGCTGCAGGGCGAGGACATGGCTCAGCCGTGCCTTCTCGAAGTGGATACCTCAGGCGAGGGCGGCGTGCGGGTGAGCGGCACCGCCAGGAGCATCCCGGCTGAATGACGTCACGCCTCGGCGAACGAACGAGCCAGCAGCGGTCTCGTGACACGGGTGCCGAGCCAGACCACGCCGATACCCAGAGCGATCACCGCAGCGATCGTCAGGAGCGACAGCGGCGCGACGATCAGGGCGATGCCGATCAGCGGGAAGACGAGCACGGCCGCGCACAGCGCCGAGCCGAGCGACGTGAGCAGCAGGGGAGACATCACGGCACGCCGTCGGGCGCGCTCCAGCGTGTCCAACGGCATTCCCAGATGATGCAGACTGACGTGCAGACTGCGCTGATCGAGGATCTCGGCTGCCTGGTTCACCCCGACCGACGACGCGACCATCAGGAACGAGCCGACCAGGGTGATGATCAGCCCGGTGCGGATGTCGACGACCAGTGCCGCATCCCCTGCGTCGCCGGACGCACCCATCGTGTCCATCAGCGACACGGCGGTGCCGGCGAACACGGCCATGAAACTCGCCATCGCGACGCCGCTCACCTGACGCCACGCGGACTTGGGCGACTCGAGCACGAGTCGCGACGCGAGCAGACGTTCGGGACGTTCCGCACGCCGGAGCTGCATGCGCGCCTGCACGGAGAGCGCCCACGGACCGATGAGATTGAGCACGGCGAGACCGGCGGCGAACAGTCCCGCGACGACCACGATCGTCACCAGCATCCCTGCCATGCCGGGGAAGACCTGCATGCCCAGCACGGCGATCCCGACGACGACCGCGGCGGCGACCGCCCGCAGCCAGTGGGCTCGCGGAGCATCCGCGCGAGTCCGCACGCCCAGCGGTGAGATAACCACTCGGCGCAGCCCGATGACGGCGCTGGCACCGGCCAGCAGGAGCACACCGCCGACGACGATCGCGACAGCCGCAGGCGGAAGCAGTACCGCGCCCCATCCCAGCGCCTCGCCGCGGAACGGGATGGCGCCGATCGCGGGGGAGAGCGCGAGATAGCCGATCAGACCGGCGAGCGCGCCGACCGCTGCGATCGCGACGGACTCGATCACCGTCGCCGCCACAACGCCGCCCGGTGACACGCCGAGGAGGCGCAGTGTGGACAGGCGCTCGTCGCGCCGTCGCGCCGACAGCCGGGCTGCCGCTCCGCCGAGGCCGAGCAGCGGCACGACCAGCAGGACGAGGGCCATCGCCGCCAGCGCCTGGTAGAGACCCGCATCCTGGTCGGTCCAGCTCCAGAAGGTCTGGGCACCGCCGACGACAGTCAGCACGAGGGCCGTGACGATCCCGAATGCCGCGACGGGAAGAGCCAGTACGGCACCGCCGCCGGGCGCCGGGCGCATCAGCAGCGCCAGGACCCGGGGGTTCATGCGGACACCTCCGTGGGGATGACGAGGCCGTCGCGCACCTGGATCGTGCGGGAGCAGCGCGCGGCGACGGTGGCGTCGTGCGTCACGACGACGAGCGTGCGCCCCTGTCCGGTGGTCGACCAGAGCAGCGCATCCATCACCTCGGCAGAGGTGCGCGAATCCAGTGCGCCGGTGGGCTCGTCGGCGAAGACGATCTCGGCTCCTGTCACCTGCGCGCGGGCGATCGCGACGCGCTGCGCCTGACCGCCGGAGAGCTCGCCGATGCGGCGATCCTCCATGCCGGTGAGTCCGAGGGCGGCCAGCCAGCCGGCGGCGTGCTCGATCGACGGCTTCCGCGGCGTCCCGTTGATCATCAGCGCCAGTGCCACGTTCTCGATCGCCGTGAGTTCGGGGATCAGCAGGCCCTGCTGGAAGACGAAGCCGAACGACTCGCGTCGCAGGCGGGATCGCGCGCTCTCGCCGAGGCCGGTGATCTCGGTGGCGGGTGCGGATGCCGGTGTGAAGACGACGCGTCCGGCATCCGGAGCGGTGATCCCGGCGAGTACGTGCAGCAGCGTCGTCTTTCCGGACCCGGAAGCCCCCATGATCGCCACGGACTCGCCACGCTGCACGGCGAGGTCGACTCCGGCGAGCGCGGTGGTGGCACCGAAGGCCTTGGTCAGGGACTGGGCTTGGATGACGGGAGAGTTCATGCATCCAGCCTCTTCGGCCGGCATCGCGGTGTCGTCCGCCTGTGGACGCAGATGACCGGCCGAAGATACACCGCAAGGATGATCTCCGGCCGGCCGCGCGGGAGGGCGCGTCAGTGCAGCTGCTTCTGCCATCCCGCCGCGTAGGAGGCGGGGACGAACCCGATGGCCTCGTTGATGTCGAGCATCGGACGGTTCTCCTCGGCGTTGAAGGTGCAGATCTTCGGCGACTGCGGCGCGATCTCCCGCCAGCGCAGAAGATTGGCGCACTTCACGATGGTGCCGAGGCGCTTCCCTCGGTGCTCCTTCACGACCAGGGTGCCGTACTGGTGCGTCACGCCCGATCGATCCGGCCCGATGACGAGCTCGTTGAACGCCACGATCCGACCTGACGGCACGTGCTCCACCGCCGTCACCGAAAGGAGCTGTCCGGCATCTGCGATTACCCTGTCGTGGCGTACGACGCGCGCGGCATCCCACTTCTCCTCCTCGAAGACGAGATCGCCGCTGGGCACGTCGGTCGCCATCCGGGAGATCACGTAACCGTATCCCTCGCGCAGGTGCTCCGGCGTCGGCAGAGTCCAGGCGATCACGCGGTAGTCGTCACCGGCGAGGGCCGTCGCCTCGACCAGCATGCGCTCGGCGAGCGAGAGGTCGTCGTCCAGCGCGAGAGTGCTGGTGCGCTCGACCTGCTCCATCGTGTACCCGTTGTCCGCGAACAGATCGCTCAGTTCGGTCGCCGCGACGCGGCCGTGACCTGTCGCCGGTGTCAGCATGCGATCCGAGGTGGTGGCCGGATGCAGGGTCCACACCTGCAGCAGCGCGCGGCCGAGCAGCCTCGCCTCGTCCTCGACACGGGTCAGCAGCGCCTGTGCGACGCCGGACGCCCGGTGCGGCGGGACGACCATGATGTCCGCCTCCGCCGTCGTGCTTCCGGCCTCGTTCGAGGTCTTCAGATAGGCGGCGCCGACGATGGCGTCTCCACGACGAGCGATGTAGCCCCGGTACGTGGCGTCGGAGCGGTCGAGCCAGCGCGGCAGCATCTCCTCCGGCTGCTCGTGCAGGTCGTTCGTCGCGGCATCCACGACGCAGACCTCGTTGGCGAGATCCACCATCGCGAGGAACTCCTCGGCGTCCGGTGCATCCACGGATGCGGGGATCACCATCGCGGTGATCGTCAGCTCTTCGGCGAGCAGGGTCATCTCAGTTCCTTCTTCCAGGCGCCCTCGTAGGAGATGGGCGCGAATCCGATGGCCTCGTTTATGTCGAGCATCGGACGGTTCTCTTCGGCGTTGTAGGTGATGATGCCGGGGGAGTCCGGGTGCAGCTCGCGCCAGGAGAGCAGGCCTGCGGCCTTCACGAGCATCCCCAGTCGGTGCCCGCGATGGGATGCCAGCACCAGGGTGTCCTCCTGGTGCGACGTCGACGCAGGCTCATCCATCTCGATGGCCAGCTCGTTGTACGCGCACAGCTCACCCGTGGCGATGTGCTCGACCGCCGTGACGAGCACGGTCGTGCCGCGCTGCCGGTAACGATCGTCGTGTCGCGCGACGCGGTCGGCATCCCACTTCTCGGTCGGCATGCCGAGGTCGGCATCCGGCACATCGGTGGACATGTGCTCCTTCATCCAGGCGTAGCCAGCCACGTGTTCTGCCGGCGTCGGCAGCGACCACTGCACGACGCGGTATCCGGCGGCTCGGTGCTCTGCGTCCTCGCGGAGCGCTCGGATGTGTGCGGCCTGCGCATCCGACCAGGTGAGCATGCTCACGCGCGCCACCTGTTCCAGCGTGAAGCCGTGCCGGAGGAGGAAGCGCGCGTGGTGGTCCCGCGGAATCTCGCCGAAACCGGTAGGCGAGGGCAGGACGGGCTCGTCGCATGCCGGATGCTCCACCCATACGATCAGGCGGGTCACTCCGGCATCCCGAGCCGTCTTCTCGATGTGCGGCAGGACGGCGCTGCCGATGCCGCGGCCCCACACGGAGCGCAGCAGGCTGATGATCGTGATCGCGGTGCTGCCGCCCGAGTCGGCCATGATGTTCAGCGTCGCGACGCCGACCATCTCATCCCCGTCGCGCACATACCACTGGCTGCGCGTCACCTCGGGGTTCGAGCGGAGCATCGGCAGCAGCGATTCGGCGGTCGCGGCGTCCTCCGTGCGTCCGGTCACGTCGTGGATGGACCTGTTGCGCACGTCCGCGTACGTGCGGATCATGTCGGTGGGCGCTGCATCCGCCCGTGCCGGAAGCACGAGCGGATGCAGCGTCGCGGTGGCGGTGAGACGGATGCTCACGGAGTTCTCCTCATCTCAGCGCGGGAAGCGCTGCAGGCCGTGGGTGAGCATCGTGAGCGCCTCGCGCTCCATGGTGCGTCGGTTCTCCCGCAGCAGCATCATCTGCTCATGGCTGATGGTGCGTGCGGCTCTGCGACGCGAGCGCTCGGCGCGCAGGAGCAGCCACAGGCCGAGGCGCAGCGAGAGCCGATCTGTGAGCGCGAGCTCACGGCGGTCGGCCGGTACGGTGACCTCGAGGACTTCCTGGTCCTGGGGACACGGCGGGTGAAGGGTGCTGCGAAGCAGCATGTCGGTACTCACGAGAGTGCTCGTTTCTTTCGAGTGTTTCGAGGGGGATTGTGCGCGGAGTCCGCAATGGGCGGGCGCAGTGGCGAGAGGTCTCAAGAGATGGAGACATCGGGATGCAGAGGGTCGACGATGTCGACCGATGCGGGAGCGGCGGGAACCGGCGGAGATCAGCCTGCGGAGGCAGAGATCTCGGGCTGCAGTTCTATGCGAGCGCGCTACGTCGGATGTCGAAAGTCGAGGACGCCAGATGCGCAGCGCGCGCAGTATCGAAGCCTGCGGCCGTTGCGGTGTTGATGGTAATCATGAGCGTCCTCCTTTCGTGAGCGATCCGGTTGCCAAAGCTAGTGCCTGATTTGTGCGAGCGTCAAGCATTTGTTCTGCCACCGGCGTGTCGCGGTGCCGGGCGATCCTTGCCTCTCCCGCGCGGGATGCCGGGAGAACCGCATGATTCCGGTAGCGTTACGGCGTGATTCTCGCTGGACGACCTCTCGCCCGAAGGGTGCTGCGCCCGTGCATCTGAAGAGCCTGACGCTCAAGGGTTTCAAGTCCTTTGCGCAGCCGACCACCTTCGTCTTCGAGCCCGGCGTCACCTGCATCGTCGGCCCCAACGGGTCGGGCAAGTCGAACGTCGTCGACGGTCTTGCCTGGGTCATGGGAGAGCAGGGCGCGAAGACGCTTCGCGGCGGCAAGATGGAAGACGTCATCTTCGCCGGTACGTCGACGCGCGGGCCGCTCGGCCGGGCGGAGGTGCAGCTGACGATCGACAACAGCGACGGTGCCCTGCCGATCGAGTTCGCCGAGGTCACCATCAGCCGCACGCTGTTCCGCAACGGATCGAGCGAGTACGCCATCAACGGCTCGAGCTGCCGGCTCCTCGACGTGCAGGAACTGCTGAGCGACTCCGGGCTCGGCCGCGAGATGCACGTGATCGTCGGTCAGGGCCGCCTCGACACGGTGCTGCAGGCGTCGCCCGAGGATCGCCGCGGCTTCATCGAGGAGGCCGCCGGCATCCTCAAGCACCGTCGGCGCAAGGAGAAGACCCTCCGCAAGCTCGACGCGATGCAGGCGAACCTCACGCGCCTCAGCGACCTCGCCGGTGAGATCCGCCGCCAGCTGAAGCCCCTCGGACGCCAGGCCGAGATCGCCCGCGAAGCCCAGACCATCGCCGCCGTCGTCCGCGACGCGAAGGCCCGGATCTTCGCAGACGACGTCGTCGCGCTGCGGACCTCACTCAGCGACCACGCCCGCACCGAGCAGGAGCGGCACACCGAGCGTCTCGTGCTCACCGAGCAGGCCGATACGGTCCGCGCCGGGATCGCGAAGCTCGAGGCCGATCAGAACTCCGTGGCCGTGGATGAGGCGCGCCGGATCGCCTTCGGGCTCGAGCAGGTGCAGGAGCGCATGCGGTCGCTCTACACCCTGGCGAACCAGCGGCTCGCGCTGCTCGGTTCCGAGGAGGATGACGCCGCCGTCGCGTCCGTGACGGTGACGCAGGCGACGATCGACGAGGCCAAGGAGGAGATCAGCGTGATCTCGTCCGGCCTGGGAGACGCGCAGGATGCCGCGTCGGCCGCGAGCCGCGAGGTCGTGAACGCACGGGCAGAACTCGACACGCTCGACGTCGACATCGCCGAGCAGAGCGCCCTGGTGTCCGAGCACGACATGCGGTTGACCGCGTTGCGCGGAACCGCGGAGGCCGCGGCATCCGCTCTCGCCGCCGTCCGCGGTGCCGTTCTCCGGCAGGAGAACGCGCTGGAAGCCGCGAACGAGCGCCGCCGCGAAGCGGCCGACGCTCTCGAGCAGATCGACGGCGCCGAAGCGCCGGAGGGGAGCGCGGCCGAGCACGCCGCCGCGTACGAGACCGCGCAGCGGGAGGCGACCGCGGCCGAGACCGAGCTCGAGGGCCTGCGCGAACGGCTGCACTCGGCCGAGCGCGAGGCCGAGTCGCTGACGGCGAAGGCCTCAGCGCTCAGCAGCGCTCTGTCGTTGTCCGGCGGGGCGGCTGAAGTCGTGAGATCCGGCGCTCCAGGCGTGCGCGGCCTCGTCGGGGACGCCGTGCAGGTCACCGCCGGATACGAAGCGGCGATCGCAGCTGTGCTCGGTCCGCTGGCCGAGGGTGTTCTGGTCGACGACGCGGATGCCGCGTTCGCGCTGGCCGCATCGTCCGCCGAGCAGGGACGCGGCGTGGTCGACTTCGTGATCGCGGATGCCGCGGGTCCCGCAGCCCAGCTGCCTGAGGTGGCCGGCGTCACCTCGGCGACCTCGGTGGTCACCGCTCCGGTCGGTGTTCTCGGGGTGCTCGCCCACGTGCTCATCGCCGAAGACCTCGCCGCAGCAGAGCGTGCGCGTGCAGCGCTGGATGCGCTCGGCGACACGTTCGTGACGATCGTCACGACCGGGGGAGACGTCGTCACTGCGCAGACGCTGCGCACCGGAGCCGGGGGAGAGCGCTCGCGCCTCGAACTCGCGGCCGAACGGGATGCAGCGCAGGAGCGCCTCGCCGAAGTGCGCGTGATCGTCGACTCGCTGCGTGAAGCCCGCGAGGACGGCGCAGAGCGGGTCGAGGCGACACGCCGGCACGCGAAGGACGCATTGCGTGCCCTGCGCGAGCACGATGCGGCGCTGGCCACGCACGCCGAGCAGGTGAACCGCGTCACCGTCCGGCACGAATCCGCCGTCGCGGAGTGCGAGCGCCTGGAGTCCGGGCTCGCGCAGGCGCAGTCGGCCGTGGCGGATGCCGAGTCGGCCGCGGCCGCGGCCAAGACCGAACTCGAAGCGGCCGAGGCCAAGCCCCGTCCCGTGCTGGACGCGTCGGCCCGTGACGGATTGCTCGAGTCTCTGGAGTCCGCACGCGAAGGCGAGGTGCGTGCGCGCCTCGAGATCGAGACGCTGCGCGAGCGCGTGCGTGCGGCGCAGGCGCGGGTGACCAGCCTCGAGCGTCAGCGCGAACAGGAGCGGGATGCCGCGGCCGAGGCCGCACGCCGAGCCGTGATCCGGCGGGCTCAGCGCGAGGCTGCTGCGGGAGTCGCCGCCGAGTTGCCGCGCATCCTCGACTCACTGGACCGCTCGGTCACGGAGGCGCGCGTGGCGCTCAGTGAGGCGGAGAGCGCCCGGTCTGCGCAGAACGAGAAACTCACGACGCTCCGTGCACAGGAGACTGCGCTGCGCGAACGCCTCGCCGGGCTCACGGAGAGCGTGCACGGTCTCGAGCTGCAGATCCACGAGAAGAAGCTTCACCTGACGAGCCTCCTGGAGCGCGTGGCATCAGAGCTCGCCCTGGACGAAGATATTCTCGTTGCGGAATATGGGCCGGACGAGCTCGTGCCGCGCGACCCGCTGGCGGATGTCGATCCGGGCGCGATGGACGGGGTCGACGCGACGGCAATCCCATACGACCGACGTATGCAGGAGCGGCGGCTCGCAGAAGCCGAGCGGAAGCTGACGCAACTCGGCCGCGTCAATCCGCTCGCCCTCGAGGAGTTCGCTGCGCTCGAGCAGCGTCATGCCTTCCTCACTGAACAGCTCGCCGATCTGACGCAGACCAGAGAGGATCTGCTGACGATCATCGCCGATCTCGACGAGCGGATGCAGACGATCTTCGCGAGCGCGTTCGAGGATACCAAGCAGGCCTTCGGCGAGGTCTTCCCGTTGCTGTTCCCCGGTGGATCCGGGAGCATTTCGCTGACCGACCCTGACAACATGCTCACCACGGGCATCGAGGTGTCGGTGCGGCCTGTGGGGAAGAAGATCGAGCGTCTCTCGCTGCTCTCCGGCGGCGAGCGGTCGTTGGCCGCCGTGGCGCTCCTGGTCGCTATCTTCAAGGCGCGGCCGAGCCCGTTCTACATCCTCGACGAGGTCGAAGCGGCCCTGGACGACGCGAACCTCGGACGACTGCTCAGCGTGTTCGAGCAGCTGCGTGAGAGCTCGCAGCTGCTGGTCATCACGCACCAGAAGCGCACCATGGAGATCGCCGACGCCCTGTACGGCGTGTCGATGCGCCAGGACGGCGTCTCCGCCGTCGTCGGTCAGCGCGTCGGCGACCGCGCGGCCGCCGCGAGCTGAAGGCGGCTGGGTTGGAAAACCCAGAGCAACACGGTCGGCCTCAGCGTGTCCTGCGTCGACACGCCGTCGACACGCCAACCGGTCTCCGTTTCCCCGGCGCTCCGGAACATGCGAGGGCCGTAGGCTGGGGACATGGCGGAGAAGTCCTGGTCCCTCGGCCGCGCACTGCGCGGCATGTTCGTCAAGCCCACGATCGACGAGAGCACGTGGGACGACCTGGAGACCGCGCTGATCACCGCCGACTTCGGTCCCGACATCACCGAGCGCATCGTCGACCAACTGCGGGACAAGGTCGAGCGTTTCCGGACGACCGACCCGAAGGACCTTCAGCGCATGCTGCAGGAGACCCTCGAGGAGCACTTCGCGAAGTTCGATACGACCCTCAAGCTCACCGAGCGTCCCGCGGTCGTTCTCGTCGTGGGTGTCAACGGCGTCGGGAAGACCACCACGATCGGCAAGTTCACCAAGTTCCTCCGCAGCTACCAGCGCAGCGTCGTCGTCGGCGCCGCAGACACGTTCCGTGCCGCGGCCGTCGACCAGCTCGCCACCTGGGCGCAGCGCGGGGGAGCGGCGATCGTCCGTCCGCAGCAGGAGGGACAGGATCCCGCATCCGTCGCCTATCAGACCATCGAGTTCGCGCAGCGCGAGGGCATCGAGATCGCGATCATCGACACGGCCGGGCGCCTGCACACCAAGGGCGGGCTGATGGACGAGCTGTCGAAGATCCGCCGGGTCATCGAGAAGCAGGCACCGATCAGCGAGGTACTGCTGGTGCTGGATGCCACCACCGGCCAGAACGGCGTCATGCAGGCGGAGGCCTTCCTGCAGCACGCAGGAGTGACCGGGCTCGTGATCACGAAGCTCGACGGTTCGGCCAAGGGCGGCTTCGTCCTCGCGGTGCAGGAACGCACCGGCATCCCGGTCAAACTCCTCGGCCAGGGAGAGGGGATCGACGACCTCACCGGATTCACGCCGCACGTCTTCGTGGCATCCCTTGTCGGGCAGTGATCGGACTGGTTTCATAGCGTTATGGCGATCGAACACGACTACTTCGGACTGCTGTCCTCGGGTCCGGACGGATCGATCTTCTGGAGCGAGACGGTGGATCTCGGCGATCAGACGGTGACCGTCGACCTCACCGCGCCCGATCAGGACGACATCTCCCCGGACGCCCTCGACATCGCGGCCGCGCTGATCTCGGGGATCGAGAACGTGGATGCCACAGCACGGCGAGGCATGCTCGCCGAAGTCGACGACCGCACCAGCGAGGTGACGGAGTACATCCTGCAGCAGCAGGAGGCCTACGGCGAAGAGCTCCCGGACATGCTCGTCGATGTCAGCGGGGACGACTCGGTCGACATCATCCGTTCGCTCCGCCTGATGAGCATGACGATCCTCGCCGACGAGCACGGCGGTTCCGAGCCGTTCGCGGTGCTCGAGTATGCGCTCGACGCGGATGAGACCGACGACGTCTTGCTCGTGAACCTCGCCTCCGACGGCAGTGTGCAGTCGGTCATGAGCGCCGATTAGCCCTCATGCACCGCGCCGAGATCAGGACACTGACTCGGGATCTGGAGCGTTTCGGCGCACCGTCCTGATCTGAGGAACTTCTCCTGATTCGGGGCGACGTCGCGGTCGCTCAGACCGCCTGGGCGAATCCGAGGTCGGCGCTCTCGGCGATGTGCGCCAGGTGCGGCGGGATCTCCCGTCCTTTGGAGATCATCGACTGTGCCCACAGCCGGCCGGCGCGGTACGACGAGCGCACCAGGGGACCGGCGAGCACGCCGAGGAATCCGATGCGCTCGGCCTCCTCCTTGAACTCGACGAACTCCGCCGGCTTCACCCAGCGCGCGACCGGCAGGTGCCGGGGCGTCGGGCGCAGGTACTGCGTGATCGTGATGATGTCGCAGCCCGCTGCGTGCAAGTCGTTCAGCGCCTGCACGACCTCCTCCGGCTCCTCGCCCATGCCGAGGATGAGGTTCGACTTGGTGATGAGACCGGCGTCGTGCGCCTGCGTGATCACGTTCAGCGACCTCTCGTACTTGAACGCGGGCCGAATGCGCTTGAAGATCCGCGGCACGGTCTCGACATTGTGTGCGAACACCTCGGGCCGGGCCTCGAAGATCTGCCCCAGGAACTCGGGGTCGCCATTGTGTTCGTTCGCGAGCAGCTCGACCCCGGTGTTCGGATTCTCGGCGTGAATGCGCCGCACGGTCTCGGCGTTCAGCCAGGCTCCCGTGTCGGGCAGATCATCGCGGGCGACGCTCGTGACGGTGGCATAGCGCAGGCCCATGCGCGTGACGCTCTCGGCGACCCGGCGCGGCTCATCGGTGTCGTAGGCGTCGGGCTTGCCTGTGTCGATCTGGCAGAAGTCGCAGCGCCGCGTGCACTGCGAGCCGCCGATGAGGAACGTCGCCTCGCGGTCCTCCCAGCACTCGAAGATGTTCGGGCAGCCCGCCTCCTGGCACACGGTGTGCAGGCCCTCGTCCTTTACCAGCGAATGCAGCGCCTGGTACTCCGGGCCCATCTTCGCCTTGGTCCTGATCCACTCGGGCTTGCGCTCGATCGGCGTCTCGGCGTTGCGGACTTCGAGGCGCAGCAGTCTGCGTCCCTCGGGTGCGGCGGCGGTCATGCAGGGGCTCCTTCGTATTCGGCATCCGCGTACTCGGTGGAGAACGCTTCGGCGACGGCGGTGACGATGTCGGCGGGGGAGATGTCGCGGCCGACCACCTCGCTGACGGTCGTGACGCCGGCGTCGGTGATTCCGCACGGGATGATCCCGCGGAATCCGCTCAGCGTGTTGTCGCAGTTGATCGCGAAGCCGTGCATCGTCACGCCGTTCTGCACGCGGACGCCGATCGCGGCGATCTTGTCTTCACTGAGCGGCCGGCGCACCCAGACGCCGCTGCGTCCCTCGACCTGGTAGCCGTCGACGCCGAGAGGGCGGAGGATCTCGATGAGCACGCGCTCCAGGCGGCGCACATGGGCGACGACGTCCATCGGCTCGGGCAGGCGGACGATCGGGTAGCCGACGAGCTGACCTGGACCGTGCCAGGTGATCTTGCCGCCGCGGTCGACATCGATGACGGGCGTGCCGTCGTGAGGGCGCTCCTGCGGCTCGGTGCGCTTGCCCGCGGTGTAGACGGCTTCGTGCTCGAGGAGGATCAGGGTGTCCGGTCGCGTGCCTTCGACGACATCATGGTGGACCTGCCGCTGCAGCTCCCAGCCGGCGAGATAGGGGACCAGCTGCGGCGAGAGTCCCGCAGTGAGAATGTCGAGCATGATCGCCTTCCGTGCATTATTGGATGCCGTCTAACAATACATCCGGAGTCGGTGGAACGGCCACGGTACGGTGGGAGGGTGAGAAATGAACCGCGCCCGGGACGCCCCCGCGCGTCGTCGCGGGAGACGCTCTCGGAGGCGGCGTGCGAGCTCTTCCTCGAGCAGGGGTATGAGGCGACGTCCGTCGCCGACATCACCCGGCGTGCCGGGGTGAGCAGGTCGAGTTTCTTCAACTACTTCTCCTCGAAATCAGACGTCCTGTGGTCGGGGCTGGATGCGCGCATCGATCAGGCTCTCGTGGGGCTCACCGCGCTCGAAGCGGATGCTGACGCCGAAGCCGTGCGCGGCATCCTGCGCGGCGTGGTTCACGATTTCGCTCCCGATCCGCTGGCTCTTGCGCTGCGCAACGCGTCGGCCATGGGGCTGGAGGATGAGCTTGTCCGGGATACGGGCCTGCGCAGTGCGCGTCTCGCGGACGGGATCGCACATGCCGCGCGGCGAAGCGGCATCGCGGCGATCACGGCGGACATCCTCGGCGCCGCGCATGCGACGGCCGTGCTGTCCGCGTTGCGCGTATGGGCAGAGCGCGGCGCCGGCCACAGCACGCCGGAGTCGCTCGTGGAGGACGCCCTGCGCAGCGTCCACGATCTGCCCTGGCGAAGTTGAGCAGCCCGCGGAAGGATCCACGCTTCGCGCCGCGCTGAGCGCGCACCCGGCGCTCGCGTAGAATCGAGAGCACCATGGCTACCTTTGGCACGCTCTCCGATCGCCTCACCGAGACCTTCCGCAATCTGCGCACGAAGGGAAAGCTCACCGCGGCCGATGTCGACGGCACCGTCCGCGAGATCCGTCGCGCTCTGCTCGACGCCGACGTCGCCCTCGCGGTCGTCAAGGATTTCACCGGGAAGGTGCGCGAGCGTGCTCTCGGCGATGAGGTCAACAAGGCTCTGAACCCCGCGCAGCAGGTCGTGCAGATCGTCAACGAGGAACTCGTCGGCATCCTCGGCGGCGAACAGCGTCGGCTGGAGTTCGCCAAGACCCCGCCGACCGTGATCATGCTCGCCGGCCTGCAGGGATCGGGTAAGACGACGTTCGCCGGAAAGCTCGCCAAGCAGCTCGAGAAGGACGGCCACACGCCGCTCCTCGTCGCCGCCGACCTCCAGCGCCCGAACGCCGTGAATCAGCTGCAGGTCGTCGCCGAGCAGGCCGGCGCCACGATCTACGCCCCGGAGCCCGGCAACGGCGTCGGCGACCCCGTCAAGGTCGCACGCTCCGGCGTCGAGCACGCGCGCCGCCAGCAGCATGACGTCGTCATCATCGACACCGCCGGCCGGCTCGGTGTGGATGCCGAACTCATGAAACAGGCATCCGACATCCGCAAGGCGACGAATCCCGACGAGGTCCTGTTCGTCATCGACGCCATGATCGGCCAGGATGCCGTGAACACGGCGAAGGCCTTCCAGGAGGGCGTCGACTTCACCGGCGTCGTGCTGTCGAAGCTCGACGGCGACGCCCGCGGTGGGGCCGCGCTCTCGGTCGCATCTGTCACCGGTCGTCCGATCATCTTCGCCTCCACCGGCGAGGGCCTCGACGACCTCGAGCCCTTCCATCCCGACCGCATGGCGAGCCGCATCCTCGACCTCGGCGACATCCTCACGCTCATCGAGCAGGCCCAGCAGGCCTTCGATGAGGAAGAGGCGCAGAAGGTCGCCGAGAAGCTCGCGAACGAGGCGTTCACCCTCGAGGACTTCCTCGACCAGCTTCAGCAGATGAAGAAGATGGGCTCGATGAAGAAGATGCTCGGGATGCTCCCGGGCATGGGCCAGATGAAGCAGCAGCTCGACGACTTCGATGAGAAGGAGATCGACCGTACCGAGGCCATCATCCGCTCGATGACGCCGGGCGAGCGTCGTAACCCGAAGGTGCTAAACGGTTCGCGCCGCCTGCGCATCGCCAAGGGCTCCGGCATGACCGTCACCGACGTCAACCAGCTCGTGCAGCGCTTCGACCAGGCAGCGAAGATGATGAAGACCGTCGCGCGCGGCGGAACCCCGAACATCCCCGGAATGGGCCCGGTGCCCGGAATGGGGCGCCCCGGTGCCTCATCCAAGCGCGGCAAGAAGGGCAAGGCGAAGGGCGGATCGCGGTCGGGCAACCCGGCCAAGCGCGCCGCTGAGAACGCCGGCCTGCCGACCGGTCCTGCGACGGGATCCGGCTTCGGGCTCGGCGGTCAGAAGGCGCCGAGCGAGGCCGACCTCGCCGAGATCCAGAAGCTGTTCGGTAAGGGCTGAGGCGGAGGAGCTTCGACCCGGTGCGGCCGCTCAGACCGTCGCTGCTGCTTCTGCCACATCGACTCCGTGCGCCTCGCGCAGTTGCGCCGACGTGTCGTCGACCTCGGCATCCACGCGCGCGGCATCCCAACGCAGGTGCGGGGCGAGCTCCTCGGCGATCGCACGGATGTCGCCCGCATCCACCTCTCCGGTGAACGCGAGACTCGTTCGGCGGAACACGACGTCGCCCACGTGGCGGACCTGCTCGTTCCCGACCATCCACAACAGCTCGCGGCTCGAAAGCAGGTCGCCGACCACCGGCGAGTCGTGCCCGTCGGCGATGAACGCGGAGACCTCGGCGGCGCGCGTGCCGTATCGGGTGAACAGCACACGTCCGCGTTCGTCGTCGCCGACGTTGTCGCGGAGCCATTCGAGCTTGCGGCGCGGGGTCTTAGGGTAGCCGTTCCCGCCGCCGATCCGGACGCCGGCCGTCTTGACGACCCGCTGGCGTCCGAGCTCGTCGAGCACGTGGTTCGCCAGGTTCTCGCCGAGCGCGCGGAACGTCGTCCACTTGCCGCCGACGAGGCTGAAGACCGCCGGGGTGCCGGCATCCTTGCGCCGCTCGATCCGATAGTCACGCGAGACGAAGCCGGGAGCGGTGTCGTCGTGATTGGGCAGCGGCCGGATGCCGGAGTACCGGTACACGATCTGCGAGCGGTCGACGGCGATCGTCGGGAACACGTGCCCGATCAGATCGAAGAAGTACTGCACCTCCTCGTCGGTGCACCGCGCGGGCTCGCGAGGGTCCGCCTCGATGTCGGTGGTGCCCACGAGCACCCGGCCCTTGAGCGGGTAGATGAGGACGATGCGGCCGTCGGAATGCTCGAAGAAGATCTCGCGGCCGCCGGTCGCCTCGAGCAGCTCGGGATGATCGAGCACGATGTGCGAGCCCTTCGTCCCGCCCATGAAAGCGGTGCCGGTGCCCAGCGCCTCGTTCGTGAGGTCGGTCCACGGACCGGAGGCGTTCACGATGACATCCGCCTGCACGTGGAACTCGGCGCCGGTCTCGCGGTCGTGCAACCGGAGACCGGCGTCGTCGAGACCGACCGCCTCGATGTAGTTCAGCGCGTGGGCGCCCGGGTGCGCCGCCTCGCCGTCGCGCAGGACGTCGAGGGCGAGACGCTCGGGGTCATGGACGGACGCGTCGTAGTACGTCGCGGTGTACTTGATCTTCGGATCGAGCTTCGGCAGCTGCTCCAGAGACTTCCTGCGCCCGAGGAACCGGTGACGCGGGACGTTGCCGCCGTCGCGCGAGAACGTGTCGTAGAGAGTGAGCCCGATCTTGATGAGGAAGGCGCCGCGCTCCTGCGGCTTGCCCTGCTGGTGTCTCAGGAACCGCAGGGGAGCGGAGAAGATGCCGGAGAACGTCGAGTAGATCGGGATCGTGGTCTGCAGCGGCTTGACGTAGTGCGGCGCGATCTTCAGCAGACCGTTGCGCTCGGTCACGGACTCCTTGACCAGACGGAACTCGCCGTTCTCGAGGTACCGGATGCCGCCGTGGATCATGTGGCTGGATGCGGCGGTGGCACCGGATGCGAAGTCCTCCCGCTCGACGAGCAGGACGTCGATGCCCTGCATTGCGAGATCGCGGAACGTGGAGATGCCGTTGATGCCTGCTCCGATGACGATGACGCTCGTGCGTCCCCGCTCGCGCGCCGCGCGGACGCTCTCTCGGTCGATCGGTGTGCTGACAGCGCTCATCATCTCTCCTCGGTGGGCCTTCACCGTATATCCTGAGCCGGTCAGCACACCTGCGCAAGGCGGTTGCACGAACGTGCAAGGAGAGACGATGCCCGACAGATCTGCGGACCCGAAGGCGGGTTCCGCGCTGCGCGCCGCGCAGCTGTACTACCTGCAGGACATGACGATGGATGCCATCGCGCGAGAGCTCGGAACGTCCAGGTCGTCGGTGTCCAGGCTCCTCAGCCATGCGCGCGACACCGGTCTCGTGGAAGTGCGCCTCCATCCGCCCCAGGAGCAGGAGCTCCGGCTCGAGGAGGCGATCAGAGCGCGCTTCGGAATCGCGGCGCACGTCGTGCCGTCGCCGCAGACGCTGTCGGACGTCGAGCGGTTCGAACGGGTCGCGATGAGCGCGGCACGGCAGCTGCCGCTGTACTTCGACTCGAACATGACGCTCGGCATCGCCTGGGGATCCACGCTCGATGCGATCAGCCGTCACCTGCCGAAGAAGGAGACCCACAACTCCACCGTCGTGCAGCTCAACGGCGCCGGCAACACCTTCACCAGCGGTGTCGACTACGCCAGTGAGATCCTGTACCGATTCGGTCAGGCCTTCGGCGCCGCCGTGCAGCAGTTCCCGGTTCCGGCCTTCTTCGACGATCCGCACACGAAGGACGCCATGTGGCGCGAGCGCAGCACCCGACGGGTGCTCGAGCTCCAAGCGCGTGCCGACGCCGTGCTCTTCGGGCTCGGCTCGCCGTTCGCCGAGGTGCCCAGTCGGGTGTACGCCGGCGGATATCTCGATCGCGCCGACTACCGCACCCTGCGTGACGAGCGGGTCGTCGGCGACGTGGCGACGGTGTTCTACCGTCAGGACGGCAGCTCGAAGGACATCGCGCTGAACAGTCGGGCCACCGGTCCTGCCTTCCCCGTCCTGTCGCGCGTCTCCAGGCGGATCTGCGTCGTGGCCGGCGTGCAGAAGCTGGCGAGCCTGCGCGGCGCGATCGCCGCGCGGCTGATCACCGATCTCGTGCTCGACGAGCATCTGGCGGAGCAGCTCGTCGACGGGTGACCTGTGCACGTTCGTGCGCCGCGGTCGGGTATGCGGCCGCCGTTCTCCTAGGCTGTGGTGCAGACCAGACAGCGCCGTCACCGGCTGGAGAACACACATGCACATCGTCGCCATCGATCAGGGCACCACGAGCACAAGGGCCATCGTCTTCGACGACAAGGGCGCGATCGTCGCCACTGGCCAGCGCGAGCACGAGCAGATCTTCCCCGAGGCGGGTTGGGTCGAACACGACCCCGCCGAGATCTGGACCAACACCCGCGACGTGATCGAAGAGGCGATCGAGGCCGCCGGCATCCCGGCCTCGGACGTCGCCGCGATCGGCATCACGAATCAGCGCGAGACCGCGATCGTCTGGGATCGCACGACCGGCGAGCCTGTTCACAACGCGCTCGTGTGGCAGGACACCCGCACGCAGCCCCTGATCGACGAGCTGGCAGCGAACGGCGGCATCCGGCGGTTCGCCGAGGTCACCGGGCTGCCGCTTGCCACCTACTTCTCGGCCTCCAAGATCGCCTGGATCCTCGAGAATGTCGACGGCGCCCGCGAGCGCGCCGAGCGCGGCGACCTGCTGTTCGGCACACCGGACACCTGGGTGCTGTGGAACCTCACCGGCGGGCCCGACGGCGGCGTCCACGCCACCGATGCGACCAACGCCAGCCGCACGCTGCTGATGGACCTGCGCACGCTCGACTGGGACGAGGATCTCCTCGCGGCGTTCCGCGTGCCGCGCGCGATGCTGCCCGGCATCCGCTCGTCCTCCGAGGTGTACGGCTCGGCGAAGGGGACGGCGCTCGACGGCACCCCGATCGCCGCGATCCTCGGCGACCAGCAGGCCGCGACGTTCGGCCAGGCCGCTTTCGACCGCGGGGAGTCGAAGAACACGTACGGCACAGGGAACTTTCTCATCGTGAACACCGGCGAGGAGATCGTCGAGAGCGAGAACGGACTGATCACCACGGTCGCCTACCGGGTGGGCGACGAGGCTCCCCGCTACGCGCTGGAGGGATCCATCGCGGTCACCGGCTCGCTCGTGCAGTGGCTTCGCGACAACCTCGGCCTGTTCGACGAGGCACCTGAGGTCGAGAAGCTCGCGCTCAGCGTCAAGGACAACGGCGGCGTCTACATCGTCCCCGCCTTCTCCGGTCTGTTCGCTCCGTACTGGCGGCCTGACGCGCGCGGCGCGATCCTCGGACTGACCCGGTTCGCGAACAAGGGCCACATCGCGCGCGCCGCGCTCGAGGCGGTCGCGTTCCAGACGCGCGAGGTGCTGGATGCCGTCGCCGCCGACACCGGCGTGACGCTGGAGGAGCTGCGGGTCGACGGCGGGATGGTGGCCAACGACACCCTGATGCAGTGTCAGGCGGAGGTGCTCGGCGTTCCCGTCATCCGCCCTGCCATCATCGAGACGACTGCCCTCGGCGCCGCCTACGCGGCGGGTCTCGCCGTCGGCGTCTGGGCCGATCTCGATACCCTGCGCGGCATGTGGAAGGAGGACGCCCGCTGGATTCCGAGCACCGACGAGGACGAGCGCGCCCGCCTGCTGGCCCGGTGGCGCAAGGCCGTCACCCGCACCTTCGACTGGGTCGACGCGGACTGACGCGCGATCAAGCGAGTCGCTGACCGATCAGACGACCGGGGCGCCCGGTCCCGAGCGGAACTCGCGGATGAGGTGATGGACGACCTCGCGAAGATCGCCGCCGGTGGCATCGGCGACGCGCAGCTGGCGTTCGTAGCTGGCACCTGAGTCGAGCATGACCCGAGTCGCGGCGAACTCGTCGTCGCAGCCGAGTTCGACGGCGACGGGGGCGAGCGTGTCCAGCAGGTCGGTGAGGTGCTCGCGCACTTCGCGCTGGGTTCCGTTCTGATCGACGATCACGCGGGCATCGAGTCCGTATCGGGCGGCACGCCACTTGTTCTCACGATGGAACCAGGAAGGCATGGTCGGGAGGCGCTCACCGGCATCCAGCCGTCGGGAGAAGTGCTCCACGAGCACCTGCACGAGCGACGCGACCGACGCAAGCTCGGCGAGAGTCGACAGTCCGTCGCAAGCGCGCACCTCGATCGTGCCCCAGCGGGGTGCCGGTCTGATGTCCCAGCGCACCTCTGTGGCGTCGGCCATCACACCGGTGCGCACCATGTCGTCCAGATAGCGCTCGAAGTCCGCCCAGGTCTGCAGTGGCCAGGGGAGTCCTGCCGTCGGCAGCTGCTGGAACACGAGTGCACGGTTGGAGGCGTAGCCCGTGCGCTCCCCGGCCCAGAACGGGCTCGAGGACGCGAGCGCCTGGAGGTGCGGTAGATACGCGGAGAGGGCGCCGATGATCGGCATCACCTTGTCGCGCTCCTCGACGCCGACGTGGACGTGGATGCCCCAGATCATCATGTTCCGGCCCCACCACTGCGTCCGCTCGATCAGCCGGTGATAACGCGTCTTGTCGGTGACGCTCTGGTCGAACCACTGTGCGAACGGGTGGCTTCCGGCCGAGAGGAGCTCGATGCCGGCGGGGTCCGTGCGGGCGCGGACGGCGGCGATTGCCGCGGCGATGTCGCCCACGGCGTGCGCCACGTCCTCGCCGACGCCGCTGGTGACCTCGATCGTGTTCGTGAGTAGCTCGCCGGTGACGGTGTGACGCTCCGGCGCGCTCTCGTCCTCGAGCGCGGCGAGCAGCTCAGGCGCCCGCCCGACGAGGTCGCCGGTGTCGGGATCTGCGAGCATGATCTCCCACTCGAGCCCTACGGTCGAACGAGATGACTGCGCGAACTCCTGCTTCACGAGCACAGTCTGACACGCCGAGCCTGCGACTCCCGACATGCGGCTCGCGACGTTTCGCGCCCGCGGTCGGGATCTGGCAGAATAGAGGGTCGGACGACGTTCTCGACCCTCTATCCAGATCGCGTCCACCCATTCTGAGCTTCCGCCGGGTGTGCACCCCACTCTCCAGGCGACCAGTTCGTTCCTTCCACACCATTCAGGAGAATCGTGGCTGTAAAGATTCGTCTCAAGCGCCTGGGCAAGATCCGCGCGCCTTACTACCGCATCGTCGTCGCCGACTCGAAGACCAAGCGCGACGGCCGCGTGATCGAGGAGATCGGCAAGTACCACCCGACCGAGCAGCCCTCGTTCATCGAGGTCGACTCGGAGCGCGCGCAGTACTGGCTCTCCGTCGGCGCCCAGCCGACCGAGCAGGTCGCCGCCATCCTCAAGCTCACCGGGGACTGGGGCAAGTTCAAGGGCGACAAGGACGCGAAGTCCACCGTCCAGGTCGCAGAGCCCAAGGCTCCGTTCGAGATCGACTCGGCGAAGAAGTCCGTCGTCAAGCCCAAGGCGGAGAAGAAGCAGGAGGCTCCCGCAGAGGAGGCCCCCGCCGCCGACGCGGAGGCCGCTGAGGCTCCCGCCACCGACGCAGAGTAATCGCTGTGCTCGCCGCCGCGCTCGAACACATCGTCAAGGGAATCGTCGATCACCCTGACGATGTCCGCATCACTGCCTCCACCTCGCCGCGAGGCGACCTCCTCGAGGTGCGTGTGCACCCCGATGATCGTGGACGCGTGATCGGGCGCGGCGGCCGCACCGCGAAGGCACTGCGCACGCTCATCTCCGCTCTGGCGGATGGACAGCGTGTCCGTGTTGACGTCGCGGACGACTGACGTGGCCCAGAGCGACGGCAACCAGGGCAAGAACCAGCTGAGGGTCGGCCGCCTCGTCAAGGCGCATGGTCTCAAGGGCGCACTCAAGCTGGAGCTCTACACCGACAACCCCGAGCGCCGTTTCGTGCCGGGTGCCGAGTTCACGTTGCAGGTGCCCGAGGCATCTCCGTGGCACGGCAAGTCCATCACCGTCCGCGAGTACCGCGTGATGAACGGCAATCCGGTGGTCTTCTTCGAGGGCGTCGATGATCGTGAGGGTGCCGAGGCTCTTGTGCGCGCGATCCTCTGGATCGATCAGGACGCCGATGAACCCGAGGACGATGCCTGGTACGACCACCAGCTCGTCGGACTCGATGTCGTGCGTGATGACGTGGTCATCGGCAAGCTCGTGCGCGTAGAGCACCTCCCTGCTCAGGACCTGCTCATCGTCAAGCCGTCCACCGGCTCGAGTCAGGGCGACGAGGTCATGGTCCCGTTCGTCGAGGCGATCGTGCCGGCCGTCGACATCGCCGCCGGACGCGTCATCGTCACGCCTCCCGCAGGTCTCTTCGAGGAGCTCGCGGAGGCCGACGAGACGAACGGCCAGGGCGACACCGCCGAGTGACCGATCGCTACGATCAGCGCATGAGGATAGACGTCGTCTCGATCTTCCCGTCGTACTTCGACGGTCTTGCGCTGTCCCTGCTCGGCAAGGCTCGCGAATCCGGCATCCTGGACCTGCACGTCCACGACCTCCGGGATTGGACGAGCGACCGGCATCGCACCGTCGACGACACCCCGTACGGCGGGGGAGCGGGCATGGTCATGAAGCCGGAGCCGTGGGGCTTGGCTCTCGACGAGCTCGCGGCCTCATCATCGGAGCCGACCATCATCTTCCCCTCGCCCGCCGGTGAGGTATTCCGCCAGGCGACGGCACGCGACCTCGCGCAGCGCGAGCATCTGATCATCGGCTGCGGCCGCTATGAGGGCATCGATGAGCGCGTGTTCGAGTACGCCGCGACGCTCGGAGAGGTGCGCCTGGTCAGCCTCGGCGACTACGTGCTCAACGGTGGCGAGGTCGCCGCAATGGCGATGATCGAGGCGGTCGGACGCCTGATCCCCGGAGTGGTCGGCAATCCGGAGAGCCTCGTCGAGGAATCGCACGAGGACGGCCTCCTGGAGTACCCGTCATACACGAAGCCGTCCGCCTGGCGCGACCGCGCCGTTCCGGAGATCCTGCTCAGCGGCAACCACGGCGCGATCGCCGCGTGGCGCCGGGACCAGCAGGTCGAACGCACCAGGGTGCGGCGTCCCGACCTTCTCGGCGACTGATCAGACCGGGGTCTCGACCTCGTCGAGCAGCTCATCCTCGGCGTCGGCATCCCGATCGCGCCGACGCGGCCGCTTCACGGGCGCCGGACGGCCCTCCGCCTCTTCACGATGCTTCTGCACCTCGGTCCGGATCATGTAGAAGATGAAGATGAAGCCCATCACACCGAACAGGATCCACTGGATCGCGTAGGACAGGTGCGGTCCCGGATCGTCCGTGGGGGAGTCGAATGATCCGAGCGCCGTCTCGGGGGCCGGCACCTCCTCGACGAGCCGGCCATAGGCGCTGACGACGACGACCCCGTCCAGATCGTCGGCGATGGTCGGCAGATGGATCGTGGGGACCTGGCCCTCCGGTGCGCTGCGGCCCGAGCTGGGCAGCTGCTCGCCGGGGCGCAGGCGCACGATGACCTCGACCGTACCGGACGGCGGTGCAGGAACGGCATCCGGTTCGGGACCCTCGCCGGGCGGAACCCAGCCGCGATCGACGATGAAGACACGCCCGTCGTCGTCGCGGAACGGTACGAGCACCTCGAACGCGCTCGTGCCGCCGTGCGGACGGTTGCGCACCAGCACCTGCTCACCGGAGAGATAGTGGCCGTGCAGAGTCACCGGATGCCATTCGTCAGCGGCATCCAGCTCACCGTCTGCTTCGATCAGGTCGCCGAGCGGTACTGGGTCGGCGTCGTAGTTCTGCTCGACCAGCGCGATGTCTGCGGCCCTGCTCTCGTTCCTCTCGAACTGCCAGTTCGAGAGGAAGACGCACGCGACCGCGAAGCCGATCGCGATGAGGAGGTACACGCCCCACCGCACGAAGCGATTGCTCATGCCGGGAGTCCCTCCCGGACGGTCACGGGGAAGTCGCGGGCGGCGAGATAGTCGCGCAGGAAGCTCATGTGCTCGTCGCACGCCAGCCAGATCTTCTCGCGGTCTGCGCTGTGGATGCGGGGATTGCGCCACACGATGTGCTGGGTGGCATCGCGCCGGCAGCCGGCGCGTGAGCATTCGTGCGTCACTTCTCGTGGTCCTCTGGTGTCTGACGCTCCTGGATCGTGATGACCGTGGGATCCGCTTCGGCAGGAGCGGCGGCCGGCGTCGATGTCGTGAGCTGCTGGACCGGCGATTCCGCGGGAGGGGTTGCCGTCGGGCTGACAGCGTTCGCGAAGACCACCGCGATGTACGGCAGGATCGCGGCGGCGATCGCGAACACCCAGGTGTACCAGCCGTACGGGGTCACCAGCACCGTGAGCGCGAAGCAGGCCATGCGGATTCCCATGGTGATCCAGTAGTTGCGCACGCGCGCCGAGGCCTCGTCCCGCGGCGCTTGCGGCAGAGACGTGACGGCGGCGGCGTGCGAGTGCTTCACAATGCTTCCAGCCTACGCCGCGCGAGCGCTCCTGGAGACCTGTCCAGCGTCGGAGACCGCCTCAGCTGACGCCGTAGAGCAGGAAGGGGAGGGAGCCGAGGAACAGGAACGAGAAGATCCCGATGACGATCAGGAGTGCGATGATCGCGACACCGGCGTACCCCGTGATCAGCCCGGCGATGGCCATTCCGCGCCCGGCGACCGCGGAGTTGCTGCGCGTCTGCTTCAGGGCCATGTGCCCGGTGACCACGGCCGCGATGGAGGCGAGCAGCGCGACGAACGTCCAGCTGAACACGATGCCGGCGATGCCGGTGATGAGCGATGTGACCGCGAGGCCGCTGGTGGGTCGCGCAGGCGCGTATGGCTGCGCAGGGTACTGCGGTGCCGCGTACTGCTGTCCCTGATGCTGCGGGGCAGGGTACTGCTGTGCCTGATACTGCTGCGGCGCGGCCGGCGCACCAGGATACGCCTGAGGTGCGGCAGCGGGATTCGCGGGCGGCACCGGCGGAAAGGTGGGGTGCTCGCCGGGGGTCGTGTTGTCGTCGCTCATCGCGATCCCTTCATCAGGCTCGGGTGTCGTCTCCATCATGGCGTGAATCCGACTCCGGGGCACGTGCGACCACCCCGATAGGATGGCTTCCGGCCGGTCCGCACCGACCGATCGGCCCCGTGGGAGTGAGAATCATGAGTACAGAACGCGTCGTCCTCGTCACCGGCGGCAATCGCGGCATCGGTCGTGCGATCGCGGAGCGCTTCGTGCGCGACGGTTATCGCGTCGCCGTCACCGCCCGCAGCGGTGAGGGCCCCGAAGGCACGCTCACCGTGCGGGCCGACGTGACGGATGCCGCCGCCATCGACGCGGCCTTCACCGAGGTCGAGAACACTCTCGGGCCCGTCGAAGTCGTCGTCGCGAACGCCGGCATCACCAAGGACACGCTGTTGATGCGCATGAGCGAAGATGACTTCGACAGCGTGGTGGCCACCAACCTGGGCGGGGCGTTCCGCGTCGTCAAGCGAGCCTCGAAGGGGATGCTGCGTGCGCGCTTCGGACGCGTCATCCTGATCTCCAGCGTCGTCGGCCTCTACGGCTCGGCCGGGCAGGTGAACTACTCCGCCTCCAAGAGCGCGCTGGTCGGTTTCGCCCGCTCGCTCACGCGCGAGCTCGGCGCGCGCGGGATCACCGCCAACGTGGTGGCCCCCGGTTTCATCGACACGGATATGACCGCCGAACTGCCTGAGGAGACCCAGAAGCAGTACAAGGCCAGCATCCCGGCGGCGCGCTTCGCTACACCGGACGAGGTCGCCGGCGTCGTCACCTGGCTCGCCGGCGACGACGCCGCCTACATCTCAGGCGCCGTGATCCCGGTCGACGGCGGCCTCGGCATGGGGCACTGACTCACTGACTCACTGACTCGGCGATCAGCGCGGCGAGCCGCCCGGGCTGGGAGAACTGCGGCCAGTGTCCGGAGCCGATCTTCTCAACGGTCACGTCGCCGATCGCACGGTACTCCTCGGCGTACGCGCCCCACTGGTCGAGCTCGGCCTCCAGCTGATGCCGATCCATTCGGCCCATCAGCATGGTCACCGGCACGCGATGCCGCTCGCCCGACAGCGGCACGGGGTCGGAGGGCACGCGCGCCGGCACCGATCGCGTCAGCGGGAGCGTGCGCGCGCGGGTCTGCGCATCGAGGTCGGAGACGTCTTCATCGGGGAAGAAGTCCCATCCCGGGAAGGGCACGACGCCGTCGACCGGCGCGAACGAGGAGATGCCTGATTCCGGCGGCGGCGGCACCGTGTCGACGAAGACGACCCGTGCGACCTGGTCGGGGCGCGCGTCTGCCGCGCCCCAGACGACATTGCCTCCGCCGCTGTGGCCGACGAGCACGACCGGGCCGTCCGCGGCGTCGATCTTCTCGACGACGGCGGCGACCCAGTCGGACATGCCGACATTGGCCGATCGCTCGGCGGGTTCGCCGACGCCCGGGAGGGTCAAGGGAAGCGGACGATGGCCGGCAGCCACGAGCGCGGGCACGACGTCGTCCCACGAGGATGCTTCGAGCCAGAGGCCGGGTACGAGAATGATGTCCATACCGCGACGCTACGCGCGGCCTCGGACATCCGCCAGAGCAGCGATCAGGGCAGCAGAGGGATGACCGCGCGGAGGTCCCGCGGGCCGATGACGAGATTCGCCGACCGGCGGACCATCGGCTTGGCGTTGAAGGCCAGGCCGAGGCCGGCAGTCGCCATCATCTCGAGGTCATTGGCGCCATCGCCGATCGCGATGGTGGCGTGCAGCGGCACCTGCAGCTCGCGCGCCCACTCGCGCAGCGATGCGGCCTTGACCGCGGCATCCACGATCTCGCCGTCGACGACTCCGGAGAGCGTGCCGTCGTCGACGGTCAGTCGATTCGCCCGCCAGCGATCGACGCCGAGCCCGGGGGCGATGTGGTCGAGGATCTCGTGAAACCCGCCGGAGACGACTCCCACGATTCCGCCGCGGTCGTGAACAGCGGCGGTGAGCTCGCGCACGCCGGGGGTGGGCTGGATCCGGCTCCTGACGCGCTCGAACGCGTCCGTGGGAACCCCGGTGAGCTCCTGCACCCGTGAGCGCAGACTGCTCGCGAAGTCGACCTCACCGCGCATCGCCGCCTCGGTGGCCGCCTGCACCTCCGCGCGCCGTCCGGCTTCATCTGCGAGAAGCTCGATCACCTCGTCGCGGATCAGGGTGGAATCGGCATCGAGGACGACGAGGAAGCGCGCAGCAGTCACGCGATCGAGCGTAGCGCCCGATCGACGGCCGGCCCGTTCACCGCTCGATGAGCTCGCCCTTGCCGACGACGGTGATCCCGGATTCGGTCACGGTGAAGCCGCGTTCCAGATCCCGCTCCCGGTCGACGCCCACGGTCGCGCCGTCGAGCATCACCACGTTCTTGTCGAGCACCGCCCGGTGCACGCGCGCCCCCTGCCCGACGACCACGCTGTCGAAGACCACCGAGTCCGTGATGGTCGATCCTCCCGCAGCCAGGGTGCCGGGCCCGATCACGCTGCGCTCGAGGTGAGTGCCGGAGAGCACCGAGCCGGGAGAGACGATGGAGTCGATCGCGTTGCCGATGCGCCCGACCGCGTCGCGCACGAACTTCGCGGGAGGGGCGTTCACGCTCTGCGTGCGGATCGGCCAGAGCGTGTTGTACAGGTTGAACACCGGGAGGGTTGCGATGAGGTCCATGTGCGCGTCGAAGAACGAGTCGATCGTTCCGACGTCCCGCCAGTAGGCACGGTCCCGCGGCGACGAGCCCGGCACGTCGTTGTTCTTCATGTCGTAGTAGCCCGCCTCGCCGCGGTCGACGAAGTACGGGATGATGTCGCCGCCCATGTCGTGACTCGACGTCGCGACCTCGCCGTCCGCTTCCACCGCTTCGATGAGCGCATCCGCGTCGAAGATGTAGTTCCCCATCGACGCGAGCACCTCGTGCGGCGAGTCGGCGAGCCCCGTGGCGTCCGTCGGCTTCTCCAGGAACGCGCGGATGAGGCCGGACCCGTCGGGATCGGCGTCGATCACACCGAACTGGTTCGCGAGCGCCAGCGGCTGGCGGATGCCGGCGACCGTCGCCCTGGCGCCCGATTCGATGTGCGCTTCGATCATCTGCTGGAAGTCCATCCGGTAGACGTGGTCGGCGCCGATGACGGCCACGATGTCCGGCTTCTCGTCGTTGATGAGGTTCAGGCTCTGCAGGATGGCGTCCGCTGACCCCGAGAACCAGCGCTTGCCCAGACGCTGCTGCGCCGGCACCGAGGTGATGTACGAGTCCAGCAACGACGACATGCGCCACGTCTGGGTGATGTGCCGATCAAGGCTGTGCGACTTGTACTGGGTGAGCACCACGATCTGCCGGAGTCCCGAGTTGATCAGGTTGGAGACGGCGAAATCGATCAGCCGGTACTGCCCGCCGAACGGTACGGCCGGCTTCGCCCGATCAGCCGTGAGAGGCATGAGTCGCTTGCCCTCTCCACCGGCGAGAATGATGCCGAAGACCTTCTTTGGGGCTGCCATGGCTCCACCATAGAACCCGAACACGTCGCTGTACTAGCGTTCAAGCATGCGCGTCGACATGATCACCAAGGAGTACCCGCCGGAGATCTACGGCGGGGCCGGAGTGCACGTCGCTGAACTGGTCTCGGCGCTCCGGTCATCGATCGATGTGCGGGTCCGTGCCTTCGGTTCCGAGCGCGCCGAGCCAGGCACGCAGTCGTACCGATCGCCGGTCGAATTGGAGGGCGCGAACGCCGCCGTTCAGACGCTCGGCACCGACCTCGTGATGGTGGCGGACGTCGCCGGCGCCGACCTCGTGCACAGCCACACCTGGTACGCGAACTTCGCCGGTCACATCGCCTCGCAGCTGCACGGTATCCCGCATGTCCTCACGGCGCACAGCCTCGAACCGCTGCGCCCGTGGAAGGCCGAGCAGCTCGGCGGCGGGTACGTCGTCTCGAGCGGCATCGAGAAGCTCGCCTATGAGAACGCGGCGGCGATCATCGCGGTGTCGGCGGGCATGCGCGCGGACATCCTCCGCAGCTACCCGCAGGTCGACCCTGCGCGGGTGCGCGTGATCCACAACGGCATCGACGTCGAACGCTGGCGGCCGGTCGAGAACGACGCGTTCCTCTCCGAGATCGGCATGGATCCCTCGCGCCCGTCTGTGGTGTTCGTCGGCCGCATCACTCGCCAGAAGGGGCTGCCGTACCTGCTGCGGGCGGCGGAGCTGCTGCCGCCCGAAGTGCAATTGATCCTGTGCGCCGGCGCCCCCGACACCCCGGAGATCATGACCGAGGTGCAGGAGGGGGTTCGCCGCCTGCAGCGCTCGAGAGACGGCGTGATCTGGATCGAGCGGATGCTGCCGCGCGACGAGCTCAGTGCGATCCTCACCGCAGCGACGACCTTCGTGTGCCCGTCCGTCTACGAGCCCCTCGGCATCGTGAACCTCGAGGCGATGGCGTGCGGAGTGGCGGTCGTCGGCACTGCCACAGGCGGCATCCCGGAGGTCGTCGATGACGGCATCACCGGCCGCCTCGTGCCGATCGAACAGGCGCACGACGGCACAGGAACGCCGATCGACCCCGACGGATTCGTCGCCGATCTCGCTCGCGTGCTGACGGAGGTGGTCGCGGATCCGCAGCGCGCCGCCGCGTACGGCCGCGCAGGCCGGGAACGCGCGACGAGGGAGTTCAGCTGGGCCGCGATCGCCGACACCACGCGCGCGCTCTACGCGGAGCTGACGGACTGAGCCGATAGGCTGGGGGCATGCCGAGCGCTCTTGATTTCACCGATGTCGTCGTGCGCCGTGACGGGCGCAACATCGTCGATCATGTGACCTGGCAGGTCGCAGACGACCAGCGATGGGTGGTGCTCGGGCCGAACGGCGCGGGCAAGACCACGCTGCTGCAGCTGGCGGACACGCTCATGCACCCGACATCCGGGACCGTGACGATCCTCGGCGAGACGCTCGGCCGCACCGACGTCTTCGAGATCCGACCGCGGATCGGCTTCGCGTCCTCGGCGATGGCCAAGCGCATCCCGCGCGAGGAGACAGTGCTCAACGTCGTCCTGACCGCGGCGTACTCGGTCACCGGCCGGTGGAACGAACTGTACGAGAACATCGACGAGCGCCGCGCGCTGCGCGTCCTGGGGGAGTGGAAGCTCGATCACCTCGCCGATCGCACGTTCGGCACACTCAGCGACGGCGAGCAGAAGCGTGTGCAGATCGCGCGCGCGGTGATGACCGACCCCGAGCTCCTGCTGCTCGACGAGCCGACCGCATCGCTGGACCTCGGAGCACGTGAAGAGCTGCTGGGACTGCTCAGCGGCTACGCATCTTCGCCGACGACGCCGGCCATGGTGATGGTCACGCATCACGTCGAGGAGATCCCCGTGGGCTTTACGCACGTGCTGCTGCTGCGCGATGGAGAGGTCGTCTCGGCAGGTCCCATCGAGCAGACGCTGACGGCGGATGCTCTCACCGAAGCGTTCGGCATGCCGATCTCCCTGTCGGCGGAGGACGGCCGATACGCGGCCCGCGCATCGGCCTGATCCGAGGATCTGCTAGAATCGATCCTTGGTGCACTCGCGCCCTTCGACTTTTCCTCTATTCGCACCAGTAAGCCAAGGAATCAGCAATGAAGACTGACATTCACCCCGACTACAAGAACGTCGTATTCCGCGACCTCGGCTCGGGCGAGACCTTCCTGACCCGTTCCACGGTCACCAGCGACAAGACCATCGAGCTGGACGGCGTGGAGTACCCGGTCATCGACGTCGAGATCTCCTCGGCCTCGCACCCGTTCTACACGGGCAAGCAGCGCATCATGGACTCGGCCGGTCGCGTCGAGAAGTTCAACCAGCGCTTCAAGGGCTTCGGCGGCAGCAAGTAAGCTTCCGGTTCGAAAGAAGGCTCCGCTCCGGCGGGGCCTTCTTCGTATCTCCGACGGTCCGCGTATCCGAGCGGTCTCACCGTAGCGGGATCAGTCGATCTCGATCGTGATCCGACCGTCGTCACCCATGCGACCGGGGTCCCTGTCGGGCGTCGGCGCCGGGATCGAGGCACGCTGTTGGCGATCGCGATCCTGATTCGCGTCGTGCGCGGTCGGCGACCACACCGCATCGAAGGCGCCAGCGAGGCCGCCGCTCATCGCGTCGCGGTACTTCTCCTCGACCGGTCTTCGGGAGAGCGAGTGACGCAGGCCGATCACGAGCAGGATCGGGATCGTCGCGAACACGATCCCGATCGTCGCCCAGCCCACGATGTCACTCATGAGCCAAGCTTAGAACCGCCGGTACCGCGTAGGCATCCGCCCTCAGATCGATCCCGAAGTTCTGTCCCGCACGGGCCACGTGCCGTCGAGGGCGTCTTCAGGCTCGATGCGCCCGATCCGGATGAAGTACTCGGTGAGACTCTCGGCCTGGGTACGCGCCCAGCCGATCTGCTGCGTGTGGAGCTCGTGCGCAGAGCCCGCGAGCGGAAAGCTCCGCGCGATCGCCTGGGCGACGCGCCCCGCGGCGATCGCATCCGCCGACGCCTCGTGCGCGCCGTCGAGCGGGACTCCGTAGTGCTGTGCGACGACCTCCAGAGTGCGCTTGCCCTTCCTGTAGCGGTCGACGGCCTTGTCGATCACCAGCGGATCGATGATCGGTCCCGGTGCCTCGAGGACAGGGAAGCCATGGCGGACGCACTCGTGAGTGAGAAGCGAGAAATCGTAGGCGGCGTTGTACGCGACGACGGGAAGACCCTGCGCGAACAGCGATCGCAGCGAATCCGCGACCTCGGCGACGACCTCGTGGGCGGGCCTGCCGTGTGCTCGCGCCTGCTCGGTCGTGATGCCGTGCACCGCCGCGGCGCCGTCGGGGATGGGCACGCCCGGGTCGGCGAGCCAGGAACGGGCGGCGATCTCACGCCCCTTCGCGTCGAGCACGCCGACGTGCGCTGTGACGATGCGGTCGGCCGTGACATCGACGCCGGTCGTCTCCAGGTCGAAGACGCCGATGCGGCCGAGCCAGGTCGGGAGGTCGAGATCGAGTGCCATGAGATTCTCCTATGTCACGCCCCACGCTAGGGACGACCTCGGACATCGCGCCGCAGGCACGCCCGTAGACTGATTCCATGCCCGTGCCCTCGCCCTATGCCGATCGGCTCAGCCGCATCCCGATCGAACGACGCGAGGTCGACGTACGCGGTGGTCGCACCGCCTACTGGGTCTACGGGCCGGAAACCGCCGCGATGACGATCATCGCCGTGCACGGCTTCCGCGGCGAGCACCACGGTCTCGAACCCGTTCTCGCCTACCTCCCCGAGGTCAGGGTCATCGGCCCCGATCTGCCGGGGTTCGGTGAGAGTGCACCGCTGCCCGGGCGCACCCATGATCTCGACGAGTACGCGCAATGGCTGCGCGAGTTCGCAGCCGCCGTCGCCCCCGGTGCGATCATCCTCGGTCATTCCTTCGGCTCGATCGTCGTCTCCGCCGCCGTCGCAGGGGGCCTGGAGACGCCACGACTGATCCTCATCAACCCCATCGGCGCGCCGGCGCTGGAGGGGCCGAAGGGCGTCCTGACCAAGCTCGCCGTGCTCTACTACGCGCTCGGAGCGAGGCTCCCGGCCGTCATAGGCACGGCGCTGTTGCGCAACCGCCTGATCGTGCGGGGGATGAGCATCGTGATGGCGAAGACGAAGGACCCTGACCTCCGCCGTTTCATCCACGATCAGCACGACACGTACTTCTCCGACTTCGCCGACCGCGACGCGCTGCGTGACGCGTTCGTGGCGAGCGTCTCACACGACGTCCGGGCGTTCGCTGCCGACATCGACGTGCCCGTGCTCCTGGTCGCCGCCCAGCAAGACGACATCACCCCGATCGAGGCCGAGCGGCACCTGGCGACGCTGTTCGCGGATGCGGAACTCGTCGAGATCGCGGACGTCGGCCATCTCATCCACTACGAGACGCCTGCGGAGGCAGCCGGTGCTATCCGCCGCTTCCTCAGGGTTCCCGTCGCGCGAGACCGATGAGTCCGGCGACGCGGTAGGGGATGACCTCGCCCATCGCCAGCGACGTCTCGGTGCGCTCGACCCCCTCGATCGACAGGATGCGGGCATCCGTGTCGAACAGGTGCCGGGCATCGCGGCAGGCCACGCGGGCCAGCAGATCGATCGATCCGCTCAGGCCGTGTACCTGCAGCACCTCGGGGATGCGCGCGAGCTCTGCCGTGATCCGGGGAAGCTCAGTCTGCCGCAGACCGATGTTGATGAAGGCCTGAAGGGGGAACCCAAGCACCTCCGGTGAGAACGATCGCTCGTAGGACAGGAAGACGCCGGTCTGCTCCAGCCGGGCCATTCGGGCCTGGATGGTGTTGCGCGAAAGACCGAGGCGTTCGGCGAGCGCGACGACGGTCATGCGCGGGTCCTCGGACAGCGCACTCAGCAGTTCGAGATCTACACGATCAAGCGTGGACATAGTGCCAAACGATAGCAGGTCGCGATGCCGGGAATTGGGCAACATGCTCAAGTATGGCGCGGATGCTTGAGCGTGCTGATCAGCGGACGTACCCTCGAAGTACCCGATGAAGACGTCGGTACAAGGCGTGCACGTCCCCACAAGGGACCCACACGACAGGAGGACGAAGATGTCACCGCAGACCACTCCGATCGCAGACACAACGCAGGATCTCGAACTCGCAGAGCGGCTGATCGCTCCGGACGGGACCCGGCTGAGCAATCCCGAACTCGACGCGTTCGTGTCCGATGTCGATCCCGCACAGCTGCGTGCGCTGCACCGCGACATGGTCATCCTTCGTCGCATCGACGCCGAGGGCGTCGCCCTGCAGCGTCAGGGTCAGCTCGGTCTCTGGGCGCCGTGCAACGGCCAGGAGGCCTCCCAGATCGGGACGGCCCGCGCGTTGGACCCGATCGACTTCGTGTTCCCGAGCTATCGCGAGACCGGGGTCATCTACGCCCGCGGTGCCCAGCCAGGCGACTTCGTGCGCGTCTGGCGCGGTGAGGAGGGTGCGCCGTACGACCCCATGCAGATGCGAGTGGCCCCGCTCCAGATCATCATCGGGGCCCAGACGTTGCATGCTGTCGGTTACGCGATGGGCATCAAGCAAGAGAAGGCTCCTGAGGTAGCCGTGACCTACTTCGGCGACGGCGCGACGAGCCAGGGCGACGTCAACGAGGCGATGGTTTTCGCAGCCTCGTACCAGGCACCGGTCGTGTTCGTCTGCCAGAACAACCACTGGGCGATCTCCGAGCCGGTCGCTCTGCAGTCGCAGTACCCGATCTCGGGCCGCGCCCCCGGCTTCGGCATCCCGAGCATACGGGTCGACGGCAACGACGTGCTCGCGTGCATGGCGGCGATGCGCTGGGCGCTTGCGCACGCTCGCGACGGCAAGGGCCCCGCCTTCATCGAGGCGGTGACATATCGGATGGGACCCCATACGACGTCGGACGACCCCACGCGATACCGCGACCCGGCCGAGCTCGAGTCGTGGAAGACCCGTGACCCGATTGCGCGCGTCGAGTCGTACCTGCGCGGTCTCGGCGAGATCGACAACGAGCAGATCGCTGCTACCCATGCCGATGCCGACAAGATGGCGCGCGAGATGCGCGCCGAATGCCTCGGCATGGTCACGCGCGAGCCGCTGGCTGTGTTCGACGGGGTGTATGCCGAGCCGCACTGCGGCATCGACCGGCAGCGCGACGAGTACGCCGCGTACCTCGCCACCTTCGAGGAGGCCTGAGATGACCCAGCTCACGCTCGGCAAGGCCCTCAACGCCGGCCTTCACAAGGCCATGCACGACGACGACAAGGTCGTCATCATGGGCGAGGACATCGGCAAGCTCGGTGGTGTCTTCCGGATCACCGACGGGCTGCTCGACGAGTTCGGCGCGGCCCGCGTGATCGACACGCCGCTCGCCGAGTCCGGCATCGTCGGGACCGCAGTCGGTCTCGCGTATCGCGGCTACCGGCCGGTCGTGGAGATCCAGTTCGACGGCTTCGTCTACCCCGCGTTCGACCAGATCGTCTCACAGGTCGCGAAGCTGCACTACCGGACACAGGGCCGGGTGAAGATGCCGATCACGATCCGCATCCCATGGGCGGGCGGCATCGGCGCGGCGGAGCACCACTCCGAATCGCCCGAGGCCTATTTCGTGCACACCGCCGGTCTGCGCGTGATCGCCGTGTCGAACCCGCAGGATGCGTACCGCTGCCTGCAACAGGCGATCGCCTCCGACGACCCGGTGATCTTCTTCGAGCCCAAGCGGCTCTACCACCACAAGGGCGAGGTCGACCTGGACGCCTCGCTCGCGGACGCCCCGCCGATGGGGCTCGCGCACGTCGTCCGGCAGGGCACCGACGCGACGATCCTGACGTACGGCGCGATGGTCTCGACGGTCCTGGATGCCGCATCCGCCGCCGAGGACGAGGGGCTGTCGCTCGAAGTCATCGACCTGCGCTCCCTATCGCCGATCGACTACGACACGATCGCGGCGGCGGTGCGACGCACCGGCCGTGTCGTGGTCGCGCACGAAGCCTCGCGCGAGGCCGGCGTCGCTGCAGAGGTCATCGCCAGCATCACCGAGCGCTGTTTCGAGTACCTGGAGGCGGCGCCCGTGCGGGTCACCGGGCACGACGTGCCGTATCCTCCCGCCAAGCTGGAGAAGTTCCATCTCCCCGATCTGGATCGGATCCTCGATGCTGTCGACCGCGTGCTCGATCGCCCGAACAGCCTGACGGGAGCTGAATCATGATCCAGGAGTTCCGCCTTCCGGACCTCGGCGAGGGGCTGACCGACGCCGAGGTCGTGCAGTGGCTCGTGGCCCCCGGTGACACGGTCGCCCTGAACCAGACGCTCGCCGAGGTCGAGACAGCCAAGGCGGTCGTCGAGCTGCCGTCACCGTACGACGGCACGGTCACGACGCTGCACGCCGAGGCGGGGGACACTGTCGAGGTCGGCGCGCCGCTGATCGCCTTCGACGTGGCCGGTGCTGAGACCGCCGACGCCGCGCAGGCGGGCGCCGAACCGGCGGATGCCGCGACTGCCGCGAACACGGGCGACGCATCCGATGCCGGCGAGAAGACGCCGCCGAACCTCGTCGGTTATGGAGCTGCGCCCTCGAGCAAGGCTCGTCCGGCCCGGCGCGCCCGGAGAGCCGCAGCCGCGTCGACGCCGACCGACACCGCAGTGCTCGAGGCCGCCCCCCATGACGTTCTTCCTGATGCCCCGGCATCCCCTCGCATCGGAGACCGCCCGCGCTCCACTCCACCGGTGCGCGCCTACGCGAAGCGCCTGGGAGTCGACCTCGTCCTCGTCGCCGCGGAGGTCGGCGACCGCGTGATCACCCGTGACGATATCGACGCCTATGCCGAGCGCATCGGCGGTCAGACGGACAGACCCGCTCCTGCGGCATCGCAGCCAAGCGCCTTCGGGGATGCGTCGGAGCGCGAGACGCGGATCCCCATCCGCGGAGTGCGCAAGCACACCGCCGCGGCCATGGTTCAGAGTGCGTTCACCGCTCCGCACGTCACGACGTTCCACACCGTCGATGTCACCGCCACCATGGATCTCATCGCCAGTCTGCGCGCTGATCGCTCGCTGTCGGAGCACAGGATCGGCCCTCTCGTGGTCGTCGCGAAGGCGGTATGCCTTGCACTCGGCCGCACGCCGGGACTGAACTCCCGCTGGGACGAGGAGGCCGGCGAGATCGTACAGCCGCACTACGTGGACCTCGGCATCGCGGCGGCGACGGATCGCGGCCTGATCGTTCCGAACATCCGCGATGCGGACGGGATGAACCTGCCTCAGCTCGCAGACGCTGTCAGCGCACTCACGCAGACGGCACGGTCAGGCAAGACCTCACCGGCTGACCTTGCCGGGGGTACCTTCTCGATCACGAACATCGGCGTGTTCGGCATCGACGCGGGCACCCCGATCCTCCCGCCGGGGCAGTCGGGCATTCTCGCGGTCGGCGCTGTGCGGCGGATGCCGTGGGAGCACCACGGCGAGATCGCGCTGCGTCAGGTCATGACGCTCAGCCTGTCCTTCGACCACAGGATCGTGGACGGCGCAGAGGGTGCCAGGTTCGTGAAGGACGTCGCTGACATCCTCGAACAGCCCGGCCGCGCCATGATTCTCGGCTGATCCGCAGCCACTGGGACCGACGCGACGTCGCGGCCGTCGCGACCCTCAGGCGGTGAGCGCCGCGTGCGCCATCGCGCCGAGGATCGCGGCGGTCGATCTCTTCGATCGCGAGGCGCTGCGCGTGCTGTGCGGTGTCGAGTTGATCAGCCCGAAGCAGGCCTGCACCCGCAGCCGGAGTTCGTCCGCAGGTGCCTCTCGCAGCGGCGAGAGCGCGGAGATCCACAGATCGATGTAGGCGCGCTGCAATCGGCGCACCTCGGCGCGATCCTCGTCGTCAAGATGGGCGAGATCGCGGTCGTGGACACGGATCACATCGGCGTTGCCGAGTGCGAAGTCCACGTGGAAGTCGATCAGCGCCTGCATCCGAACGTCGGCGCTCCCCGCGCCATTCGAGACGCGCGAGCCACCGCTCACAAGGTCCTCGCTGACCTTGACCAGCACGGCGCCGAGCAGTGCCTGCTTTCCGGTGAAGTGCCGGTAGACCGCTGGGCCGGAGACGCCGACGGCCGCTCCGATGTCCTCCAGACTGACACCGGAATAGCCGCGCTCCGCGAACAGGCGGGCTGCCTCATGCAGCAGCGCATCAGCACGCTCCGCCTTTGCGCGATCCCGTGCAGTGAGTGGGGTTGTCATTTCAGTTAACGCTCGCTAACCTAATTTATCGGGTTAGTGCACACTAACCGAAAAGGCACGCTCGGTGCCACTGCGTGAGTCGAGGAGGACGTCACGATGCCCGTGACCCAGCAGACGCTTGCCACCCAGCTGCGTGAACGCCTTGCGACCGTCGCTCTCGGCGGGCCGGAGAGATCACGCGAACGTCATGTCGCTCGTGGCAAGCTCCTGCCGCGGGAACGCATCGTCAGGCTTCTCGACGAGGGGAGTCCCTTTCTCGAGGTCGCCCCGCTCGCGGCGGAGGGCCTGTACGGGGGAGAGGTTCCGGCGGCCGGAGTGGTCGCGGGCATCGGGCTCGTTCACGGTCGGCACGTGATGGTGGTGTGCAACGACGCCACCGTGAAGGGCGGCAGCTACCTGCCGCTCACGGTGAAGAAGCACCTCCGCGCGCAGGAGATAGCGATCGAGAATCGGCTTCCGTGCCTGTACCTGGTCGACTCGGGCGGCGCGTTCCTGCCTAAGCAGGACGAGGTGTTCCCCGACCGGGATCACTTCGGGCGGATCTTCTTCAATCAAGCACGGATGAGCGCCGAGGGCATTCCGCAGCTCGCGGCAGTCCTCGGCTCCTGCACCGCCGGCGGCGCATACGTGCCCGCGATGAGCGACGAGACCGTGATCGTGCGCAATCAGGGCACGATCTTCCTGGGAGGCCCGCCGCTCGTTAAGGCCGCGATCGGCGAAGTCGTCACGGCTGAGGAGCTCGGCGGGGGAGAGCTGCACGCACGTCGGTCCGGCGTCGTCGACCACCTCGCAGAGGACGACGAGCACGCCCTGGAGATCCTGCGCGACATCGTCCAGACGCTGCCACCGCCGGCCGCCCCGGCATGGGAGGTCTCGGCATCCCGCGCTCCCGACGAGCAGACCAGTCTCTATGACATCGTGCCAGTGGATGTGAACGCCGCCTACGACGTGCACGAGGTGATCACGCGGCTCGTCGACGGCGACTCCTTCCGCGAGTTCAAGGCCGAGTACGGCACGACCCTGGTCACCGGATTCGCTCGGCTGCACGGGCACCCGGTCGGGATCATCGCCAACAACGGCGTGCTTTTCAGCGAGTCGGCGCTCAAGGGCGCGCACTTCATCGAGCTGAGCGATCAGCGCGGCATTCCGCTGCTGTTCCTGCAGAACATCACCGGCTTCATGGTCGGCTCCGACGCGGAGGCCGGCGGCATCGCGAAGGATGGCGCGAAGATGGTGACAGCGGTCGCGACGACGCGCGTGCCCAAGCTCACCGTCATCATCGGCGGCTCCTTCGGTGCCGGGAACTACTCGATGTGCGGGCGGGCGTACTCGCCGCGATTCCTGTGGACCTGGCCGGCGAGCCGGATCTCGGTGATGGGCGGCAACCAGGCGGCATCCGTGCTCGCCACGGTCAAGGAGGACCAGTTCGCAGCCCGCGACGAACCGTGGAGCGCGGATGAGCGCGCCGCCTTCGAAGAGCCCATCAAGGCACAATACGAGAGTCAGGGCGAGCCGTACTACGCGACCGCCCGATTGTGGGACGACGGCATCATCGACCCGGATCAGACCCGTGATCGGCTCGGCCTGGCGCTCGACGTGATCGCCCGCAGCCCGCTGCCCGAACCGCGCTTCGGCATTTTCAGGATGTGACCGCCATGACCGTCTTCGATACAGTCCTCATCGCCAATCGCGGCGAGATCGCCCGTCGCATCATCCGCACGGTCCGGGCGCAGGGCCTGCGAAGCGTCGCGGTGTACAGCGACGCGGATGCCGCCGCACCGCACGTCCGCGAGGCCGACGCCGCAGTGCGCATCGGTCCGGCGCCGGCATCCGAGTCGTACCTCGACGTGGATGCCGTCATACGCGCAGCGCGCGAGTCAGGAGCGCAGGCGATCCACCCGGGTTACGGCTTCCTGTCCGAGAGTGTCGACCTGGCTAATGCGTGCACCGACGCGGGCATCGTGTTCATCGGTCCCTCCGTCGAGGCCCTGCAGATCATGGGCGACAAGGTAGCCGCACGCGAGCAGGTCGCAGCGCGCGGAGTGCCGGTCGTCCCCGGGTTCGACGCGACCGGCCTCTCCGACGACCAGATCGCCGTGCGTGCCACGCAGGTCGGCTACCCGCTGCTGGTGAAGCCGAGTGCGGGCGGTGGCGGCAAGGGGATGGAGATCGTCACGGATGACGCGCATCTCGAGGCCGCTCTCGCTTCTGCCCGGCGCGTGGCGAAGGCGGCCTTCTCAGACGACGCCTTGCTCCTCGAGCGGCTCATCGCCCGGCCGCGCCACATCGAAGTGCAGGTGTTCGGGGACGCGCAAGGCACCGTCGTCGCCCTCGGCGAGCGAGAGTGCACGCTGCAGCGACGCCACCAGAAAGTGATCGAGGAGGCGCCGTCGGCGGGATTGCCCGATGGCGTGCGCGAACGACTGTTCGAGGCCGCGGTGCGCGCGGCGGAGAGCGTCGATTACGTGGGCGCCGGCACGGTGGAGTTCCTCGTCGATGCGGACGCCCCGGACGAGTTCTTCTTCATCGAGATGAACACGCGGCTGCAGGTGGAGCATCCGGTCACGGAGGCGGTCACAGGGCTGGATCTGGTCGCGTTGCAACTCGCGGTCGCGGCCGGCGACGCTCTGCCCGCAGTGCCGCCCGTCACGGGGCACGCTGTCGAAGCGCGTGTCTACGCGGAGTCGCCGGAGGGCGGGTTCCTGCCATCGACAGGCCGCGTGCTGCGATTCGACGCCCCCGCCGGCGTGCGGGTTGACGCCGCGATAGAGACGGGCAGCGAGGTCACCGGGTTCTACGATCCGATGATCGCGAAGATCATCGCGCACGGGCACGACCGGCGGGCTGCGCTGGCACAGCTCGACGAGGCGCTGTCGCGGACCGTCATCCTGGGCGTCGAGACGAATGTGGACTTCCTGCGCTCTCTCGTCACGAACGAGCGCGTCGTAGCCGGCGACCTCGACACCGGACTGATCGAGACGCTGCTGCCCATCGCGCGCACCATTGTGTCCGCGCGGATGATCGCGTCCGCGAGAATTGCTCTGCGCGATGAGACTGCTGCTCCCAGCGCAAGTCTCGTCGCGCAAAGCAATTCTCGGGCGGGAGGGGTGTGGAGCGCGCTCGTCGACGCGAGGGCGCGAGAGGTGGCGTTCGAGACGGACGACGGCGTGGTCGTGGACGAACACGCGGATGCTGAAGCTGGGGGCGATGCTGAGAGCGTCGCCGCGTCCATCTCGGCTGCGGTGGATGCCGACGGCGCTGTCTGGGTCAGTGAGCAGGGTCGCGTCGCCAGGCTGAGCCCCCTGGACCGCCGTGCGCGCATGAAGCACCGGCTCGCGGCACAGCAGCCGGCGTCCGCCAAGACCACGCCGGAGGCGCGCGCGCCGATGCCGGGCAACGTCGTCGCCGTGCACGTCGAAGACGGTGTCACTGTCGAGGCGGGCCAGCCGCTGGTCTCGATCGAGGCGATGAAGATGGAGCATCCCGTGCTCGCGCCGCACGGCGGCAGGGTGCACGTGCTCGTCGCCGTCGGTGATCAGGCACGGCGCGGACAGGCGGTCGCCACCGTCATAGCAACAGCAGATTCCCCAGACAGCGAAGGAGCATCATGACCATCGACCTCACCGAGGAGGAGACCGAGCTCAGCGCCATGGTGCGCGAGTTCGCCGACACCGTCGTCGCACCCCAGGCGTACGAGGCAGACCGCACGCACACGCTTTCGATGGACGTCGTGGCGCAGATGGGCGAACTCGGCCTGTTCGGGCTGCCGTTCCCCGAGGAGCTCGGCGGACAGGGCGGCGACTACATGGCGCTGGGCCTCGCGATCGAGGCGCTCGGGCGAGTCGACCAGTCCATCGCCATCACGCTCGAGGCCGGCGTGAGCCTCGGCGCGATGCCGATCTTCCGGTTCGGCGACGACGCGCAGCGTGAAGAGCTCCTTCCCGACCTCCTCGCAGGGCGAGCCCTCGCCGGCTTCGGCCTCACCGAGCCCGAGGCGGGCAGCGACGCGGGCGCCACGCGGACCACCGCGCGCCTGGACGACGACGAGTGGGTGATCGACGGCGCGAAGCAGTTCATCACGAACTCCGGCACGCCGATCACGCGATTCGTCACGGTCACGGCAGTCACCGGTGCGCACGACGGGCGAAAGGAGATCTCCACGATCATCGTGCCGAACGGCACACCGGGATTCACGGTCGAAGCACCGTACGACAAGGTCGGATGGCGGGCCTCCGACACACATCCGCTGAGCTTCGACGGCGCGCGGGTGCCCGCGTCGAACCTCGTCGGCGAACGCGGTACGGGCTTCAAGAACTTCCTCAGCATCCTCGACGAGGGACGCATCGCGATCGCCGCTCTCGCCACAGGGGCCGCGGAAGGATGCCTCGAGGCTGCTGTCGACTACGCCAAGAGCCGCACGGTCTTCGGCGCAGCCCTCAGCACGCGCCAGAACGCGCAGTTCACGCTGGCGCGTATGCGTGCCCGCGTCCACACCGCGCGGCTCGCGTGGCACCACGCCGCCCGGCTGCGCGATGCCGGCAAGCCGTTCGCCGAGGCGGCCGCGATCGCCAAGCTCGCGGCCGGCGATGCCGCCATGGACAACGCCCGCGACGCCACACAGATCTTCGGTGGCAACGGGTTCATGAACGAGTTCGCCGTCGGACGGCACTATCGTGACTCGAAGATCCTCGAGATCGGGGAGGGGACGACCGAGGTGCAGCTGCTCGTGATCGCGCGTGGATTGGGACTGATATGACGGCGGACATCCTCCAGCGGGGCCTTTACTTCGAAGAGCTCGACGTCGGCGCCCGCTACCTGCATCGCCCCGGCCGCACTGCCACCGAGGCCGACAACGTACTCTTCACCACGCTCACGATGAACACCCAGGCCCTGCACCTCGATGCCGCGTTGGCCCAGACGCAGGAGTTCGGCCAGCGCCTGATGAACTCGATGTGGACGCTGTCGACCATGGTCGGCGCGTCCGTCGCCCAACTCACCCAGGGCACGCTCGTCGCGCAGCTCGGCTTCGGCGACATCGCCTTTCCGCACCCGCTGTTCGCCGGCGACACGCTCTACACCGAGAGCGTCGTGACCGAGAAGCGTCTGTCGAACTCGCGTCCGGGTCAGGGGATCTGCACGATCGCGCACACCGGGCGCAACCAGGATGACGTCGTCGTCGCCACCGCGACCCGCACTGTGCTCATGCACTGCTTGCCGAAGGAGACCTGAGGTGTTCGAACTCGGTCCGGCGCTGCTGTTCTGCCCCGGGGACCGTCCGGAGCGTTTCGCCAAGGCGGCCGAACGGGCCGATGCCGTGATCCTCGACCTCGAGGATGCGGTGGCGCCTGCGGACAAGGCAGCAGCGCGCGCGCACGTCGCGGCATCCGATCTCGATCCCGCTCGAGTGATCGTTCGCGTCAACGCGCCCGACACCGCGGAGTTCGCGGCCGACCTCGAGATGCTCGATGAGTCGCCGTTCCGCACGGTGATGGTCGCCAAGGTCGAGGACACCGTTCCTCTCGACCGATTCGACGAGTCATACTCGCTGATCGCCCTGTGCGAGACGGCCCGCGGGGTGAGCGCAGTGGCCCGGATCGCGGCGCACGACCGCGTCGTCGCGCTCATGTGGGGTGCCGAAGACCTCATCGCATCCCTCGGCGGCACCGCCAGCCGCCATGCCGACGGACGATACCGCGATGCTGCCCGCTATGCGCGTTCCCGTGTTGTCATCGAGTCCGCCGCCTGCGGCAAGGCCGCGATCGACGCCGTGCACATCGACATCGACGACGCCCTCGGCCTGGCTGCGGAGGCCGAGGATGCCGCGGCATCCGGGTTCGTGGCTACCGCGTGCATCCATCCGGGCCAGGTGGGGACGATCCGCGCGGCCTACGCGCCGGATGCCGAAACGGTGGCCTGGGCGCGTGACGTGCTCGCCGCAGCGGAGGGAGAGCGGGGCGTGTTCCGGTTCCGCGGACGGATGATCGACGAACCTCTGCTGCGGCACGCGAGGGCCGTGTCGGCGCGCGGCGCCTGAACTCAGATCACGATCGGCTCGAGCAGACGGAGCAGAC
This sequence comes from Microbacterium abyssi, assembly GCF_015277895.1. Lineage (NCBI taxonomy): Bacteria > Bacillati > Actinomycetota > Actinomycetes > Micrococcales > Microbacteriaceae > Microbacterium > Microbacterium abyssi. The sequence goes on from NZ_CP063815.1 coordinate 1,589,983, forward strand.
CGGGACCGGCCTCGAACCTGTGCAGCGAGCCGTTGCGCAGCACATCGCCCTCTCGTGGCAGCGATCCGCTGGAGGAATGGTGCAGCAGCGATCGGATCACGCCGCCGTGGGTCACGACGATCACGGACTCCGCGACGGGAGCCGAGCGGCGTCGCGACTCTCGTGCGATGACGTCCAGCGCACCGAGAGCGCGGTCGCGGACGGTGTCCAGCGACTCGGCTCCGGTCGGCGCCGAGTGCCAGTCGCCGAAGCGCTCCAGGTACTCGGGCACCAGCAGTCCCTCGCCCTCGCCGAACTCGCGTTCGCGCATGTCGTGCGCCGTCGCGGGCGCCGCCAGGCCGAGGCGCTCCGCGATGATGCGCGCGGTCTCATGCGCGCGCACGAGCGGGCTCGCGTAGATCGCGTGGTGCACACCGCCGCCGAGGAGTTCGGCCGCGGCCAGTGCATCGGCCCGGCCGGTCTCGTTCAGCGGGATGTCGGTGGAGCCCTGGATGCGGCGTGCGAGGTTCCAGTCGGTCTGACCGTGGCGGACGAGGGTGATGAGAGTCAAGACAGCAGTACCTTGAGTGCGGGGAGCACGAGGCCGGTGCCGCCGGGCAGCACGACGTGCGCCCACGGGTCGGCGCGTGTCGGCTCGTGGTTGACGATGATGAGCGGGATGCCGCGGCGGCGGGCGCGCTCGACGAGCCGGACACCGGAGTTCACGACCAGCGACGACCCCGCCACGATCAGCGCCTCGCTTCCGCGCAGCAGCGACTCCGCCGCGCGGAAGCGGTCGGCCGGCACGAACTCGCCGAAGAACACGACGTCGGGCTTCAGCATCCCGCCGCAGATCGTGCACGCCGGGATGATGAATCCGTCGCTGCTCTCCGGCGCCACATCGCCGTCTGGGTTCAGGACGATGTTCTCCGGGACGGTGATCCAGGGATTGAGCTCTTCGATCTGCGCGGCGACGTCGCGGCGGTCGAAGACCTGGCCGCAGTGCAGGCACAGCACGCGGCGCATCGTGCCGTGCACCTCGACCACCCGCGCGCTGCCTGCGCGCAGATGAAGCCCGTCGACGTTCTGCGTGATGATGCCGGAGACGATGCCATCGCGCTCCATCTCCGCGAGCGCGATGTGTCCGGAGTTCGGCTGCGCCGATGCGAAGGCGCGCCAGCCGAGATGGCCGCCGATCCAGTAACGCCGCCTGGCCGCCTCGTCTGCGAGATACCGCTGACCGGTCATCGGGTCTGCGCGCGTGCGGGCGCCCTCACCGCGGTAGGCGGGGATGCCGGAGTCCGTGGAGATGCCGGCCCCGGTGAGCACGGCGATCCTGCGGCCGCGGAGGAGGTCTGCAGATCGCTCGATGCCGGCGGACAGCTCGGCACTGGTCGTCACACTCACGGAACCTCCCAGACGAGTCTACGCGGCACGGCGTCCACGGCCGCGATGGCAGAGTTGTCACCATGCACATCGAGCACGTCGCGAATGCCGCGGACCCGCGGCTCGCCGACTACCGGAACCTCACCGACACGGCGCTGCGCCGCGTGCAGGAGCCGGCGGGCGGTCTGTACATCGCCGAGTCGGCGAAGGTCATCGAACGGGCGATCGCGGCAGGCCACGCGCCCCGGTCGGTGCTGACCCAGCAGCGGTGGCTCGCGGGACTCGAGCGCCTGCTCGGCGGCATCGACGCGCCGGTGTACGTCGTTCCGGACAGCGTCGCCGAGGAGGTCACCGGGTTCGCCGTACACCGCGGCGCGCTCGCGTCGATGCATCGCCCCGGGCAGCCTCGACTGGGCGACATCCTGCGGGATGCGCGTACGGTGCTCGTGCTCGAGGACCTCATCGAGCACACCAACGTCGGCGCCGCCTTCCGTGCTGCTGCAGGCCTCGGCGCGGATGCCGTGATCGTCACGGCGCGGTGCGCCGACCCGCTCTACCGCCGCAGCGTGAAAGTCAGCATGGGGACGGTGTTCCAGGTGCCGTGGACGCGGATCGACGACTGGGACGATGCGCTGCGAACCCTGCGGGAGTCCGGATTCGAGTTGGCGGCTCTCGCCCTGAGCGATGATGCTGTGCCGCTGGACGCGTATGCGGCGGCACGGCCGGAACGGGTGGCGCTCGTGCTCGGCACGGAGGGTGACGGGCTCTCCCGCACCGCGCTGGATGCCGCGGACGCCGTCGTCACGATCCCGATGCGCGGCGGCGTGGACTCGCTGAACGTCGCCTCCGCGGCGGCCGTCGCGCTGTGGGCGCTGATGAGCTGACCGGCTACTCGTCGTCGGCGACGAGGAACACCGGTGACGGCTCGGGCCGCTTCGCCGTGATCAGGTCGCCCGACGACTGATGGCGCAGACGCCGCAGCACCCAGGGCACGAGGTGCTCGCGGGCCCAGCCGAGGTCCTCTGCGCGAGCCTCCCGCCACGTTCGCACCGGTAGCGGATCCGGCTGCATCGCCTGCAGGTCGTTCGGCACATTCAGGGCGCGCAGCACCATCCGCGCGACCTCGTGGTGGCCGAGCGCGTTGTAGTGCAGCCGGTCGTCGTCGAAGAACCGCGAGTCCTGCACGGTCTTCAGCGCCCATTGATCGGCCACGATGCAGTCATGCCGCTCTGCGATCGCTCGAACGTTCTCGTTGTAGATCGCGACCTTCCCGCGGAACGCGCGGAAGACCGGAGTGAACCCGGTGTCGATCCCGGTGAACAGAATGATCGCAGCTCCCGTCGATGCGAGGCGCGAGACCGCGTCGTCGAGCTGTGCGGCGATGTCGTCGGGGTCGGTACCCGGGCGGATCACGTCGTTGCCGCCGGCGCAGATCGACACCAGGTCGGGGCGCAGGGCGACGGCGGGTTCGATCTGGTCGGCGACGATCTGCGCGATGAGCTTTCCGCGCACGGCGAGGTTCGCGTACGCGAAGTCGTCGGCCTGCGCGGCGAGCACCTCGGCGACGCGATCGGCCCAGCCGCGGGTGCCGCCGGGAGCATTCGGATCCGGGTCGCCGATGCCCTCGGTGAACGAATCGCCGACCGCGACGAACCGGTGCCACGGGTGCGGTCCCTCGTTGGCGATGTACGGGGCCCTGGAGGATTCCTGATCGGTCATCATGCGCTCCTTCACAGCATGCGCGGCCGAGAGTGGCGGCCGCGCAGTGAACGAGCATACTCCGCACCTGCGATGCGCTGTCGTCGGGCACCCGGTGTCAGTGGCAGCGATTACCCTTGAGTCGATGCTCTCTCCGTCCTTCCCCCAGCGCGCCCCGTGGGGAACGGCGGACAAGCTTCGCGCCTGGCAGCGGGAGGCGCTGGATCTGTACTTCACGCGTGATCAGCGTGACTTCCTCGTGGCCGCCACGCCGGGCGCTGGAAAGACCACGTTCGCGCTCACGCTGGCCGTCGAGCTGCTCCGCATGGGCGAGGTGAACCGCGTCATCGTGGTCGCGCCCACAGAGCACCTCAAGACGCAGTGGGCGGATGCCGCGGCACGCGTGCACATCCGCCTCGATCCGCGATTCCGGAACAGCCACTGGGCGCCATCCCGGCAGTACCACGGCGTCGTGGTCACCTACGCGCAGGTGGCGGCCAAACCTTCTGTGCACCGGCATCTCACCGAAGACGCCAAGACGCTGGTCATCCTCGACGAGGTGCACCACGGCGGCGATGCGCTGAGCTGGGGCGACGGCATCCGCGAAGCCTACGCGTCCGCGAAGCGCCGCCTCTCGCTGTCCGGCACGCCGTTCCGCAGCGACACGGCGCCGATCCCGTTCGTCACCTACGCGCCCGACGAATCGGGCTCGCGCATCTCGACGACCGACTACGCCTACGGCTACGGCCGCGCCCTCGCCGACGGGGTCGTGCGGCCCGTGCTCTTCCATATGTACTCGGGCAAGATGCGGTGGCGCACCAGCGCGGGCGACGAGCTCGAAGCGCACCTCGGGCAGGACAACACCAAGGACGTCACGTCGCAAGCGTGGCGCACGGCGCTCGACCCGGAGGGCGAGTGGATGCCGGCCGTGCTGTCCGCCGCTGACCGACGGCTGACCGAGATCCGTCATCACGTGCCGGATGCCGGGGGACTGGTGCTGGCGACCGACCAGACCGTCGCGCGCGCCTACGCCAAGATCCTGCACAGCATCACCGGTCAGCAGCCGACGATCGTGCTGTCCGACGACGCCACCGCCTCCGAGCGGATCGAGAAGTTCAGCGCGAGCGACTCCCGCTGGATGGTCGCGGTGCGCATGGTGTCCGAAGGCGTCGACGTGCCCCGCCTCGCCGTCGGCGTGTACGCGACGTCGTCGTCGACGCCGCTGTTCTTCGCGCAGGCCATCGGCCGCTTCGTGCGCGCCCGTCGTCGCGGCGAGGCGGCCAGCGTCTTCCTGCCGAACGTACCCGTGCTGATGGGGCTGGCGAATGAGCTCGAGAAGCAGCGCGACCATGCACTCGACCGGCAGAGCAAGGACGACGACGGTCTCGAGGACTCGCTGCTGGAGAGTGCGAACCGCGAAGAGGAGGCCTCGGACGCGCTGACACAGGAGTTCACCTACCAGGCGATCTCCTCGCTCGCGCACTTCGACCGCGTCGTCTTCGAGGGCCAGGAGTTCGGCCAGCTCGCCGAACCAGGCACTCCCGAAGAGGAGGAGTTCATCGGGATCCCGGGGCTCCTCGAGCCCGAACACGTGCACGAGCTGCTCATGCAGCGGCAGTCGCGGCAGTCGAAGTTGCGCTCGGCGCGAGAAGCGACGGAGGGGCCGGAGCCCACCACCACGCTGCCGCAGCCGTTGCACCGCACCCTGCGCGAGCAGCGGCAGCTGCTCAACAGCCTCGTCGGACTGTACGCACGCCAGGCCGGCGAGCCGCACGGCGCCGTGCATGCCGAGCTGCGCCGGCTCTGCGGCGGCCCCGCTGTCGCCCAGGCGACCGTGGCCCAGTTGCAGCAGCGCATCGACCTGTTGCGCAAGCGCGTCCGCTCCTGAGCTGAGACCCGCGTGCATTAGGAGCCCCGAAATGCTGGCAATCCGGGCTTTCACGCCATCCCCGTCGAACCGCGCCGATAGCTTTGAAGACGCCCGAAGACACCGCTTCCCCTGATCCGGAGAACATATGAGCGCGCCTGCAGACGCGGAGCCGACCGAGTCCGATCGCCGTCGTTGGGCGCGCTATCTCGTCGAGGAGCGCGCCGAGGGGCTGGTGTACCAGAAGCTCGCGGACCGCAGATCCGGTGAAGAGCAGCAGATCCTGCAGAGCCTCGCCGATGCGGAGCGCCGTCACGAGCAGCACTGGCTCGGTCTGCTCGGCGGTGAACCCGCGCGGCTTCCGAGCGCCGGTGTGCGCTCGCGCATGCTCGGGTGGATGGCCGGCCACTTCGGCTGGATCTTCGTGCTGGTGCTCGCGCAGAGTGCGGAGGCCCGCTCGCCCTACGACACCGAGCTGTACGCGACGCCCGCGATGCGGGCGGACGAGAAGATCCACTACGAGGTGGTGCGGGGACTCGCCGCCCGCGGCAGGAGGCGCCTGTCCGGTTCGTTCCGGGCCGCGGTGTTCGGCGCGAACGACGGCCTCGTCAGCAACCTCGCGCTCGTGCTCGGAATCGGCGCGACCGGCGTCGCACCGAGCTTCGTCCTGTTCAGCGGCATCGCGGGTCTGTTCGCCGGCGCCCTCTCCATGGGGGCGGGGGAATTCGTCTCGGTGCGCTCGCAACGCGAGCTGCTGGCGTCGACCGAGGCCAACGAGAGTGCCGCCCAGTCGGCCGGAGACCTCGACATCGACGAGAACGAACTGGCGCTGGTGTACCGTGCGCGCGGCATGGACCAGGAGGAGGCGCTGGTGCGCTCGCGTCGCATCATCGGGGCGGCGCAGGAGGGCGTCCGCCGTTCGGCGACCGGTCCGATCCACGCGCACGCACCGTCGAGCGACCACGAGCTTGTCGGCAGCGACTGGACGGCCGCGGCGTCCAGCTTCCTCCTGTTCGCGTCAGGGGCGATCGTTCCCGTGCTGCCGTGGATCTTCGGTCTGCAGGGCATCACAGCGATCCTGGTGGCACTGCTGCTGGTCGGCGTCGCGCTGCTCGCGACGGGAGCGGCCGTCGGCATCCTCTCCGGAGGCCCGCCGCTGCGTCGGGCGCTGCGCCAGCTGGCGATCGGCTTCGGCGCCGCCGCGATCACGTACGCGCTCGGCCTGGTGTTCGGCGTCGGGGCGGTGTAACGCAGAAGGTGAAGCAACCGGATACAAGAAAAGCCCCCGTCAGGGGGCTTTTCTGTGTTGTGCGCGGAGCGGGACTTGAACCCGCACGCCCTATTCGGGCACTAGCACCTCAAGCTAGCGCGTCTACCATTCCGCCACCCGCGCAGGTGGTGAAGGTCGTTGCCGACCGAAGAGAAACATTACCAGGTTTCCCCGGCACTGCCGAACCGGGACGCGGCTCGGGCGCGCCGCAGGCGCTTCGATAGCCTGGAGTCATGCCCGAGCCCCAGCATCCGGAAGTCGCGCGCCTCGCGCGGGACCTCATCCGCATAGACACCTCCAACTTCGGGGGCGGCAGGGCGGCGGGAGAGCGCGAGGCCGCCGAGTACGTCGGCGCGTACCTCGAGGGCCTCGGGCTCCAGACGCACTATTACGAACCCGTTCCGCGCCGCACCAACGTGATGGCCCGCGTTACCGGGCGCGACTCGAGCAAGCCCGCCCTGGTGCTGCACGGCCACCTGGACGTGGTTCCGGCCATGGCCGAGGACTGGACGGTCGATCCGTTCGCCGGTGAGATCCGCGACGGGATGCTGTGGGGACGCGGCGCCGTGGACATGAAGAACATGGATGCCATGATCCTGACCGCCGTCGCAGACATCCTGCGCGCAGGGGAGCAGCCGGAGCGCGACCTGGTGCTGGCGTTCTTCGCCGACGAGGAGAACGGCGGCGTCGAGGGATCGACGCAGGTCGTGAAGGACCATCCCGAGTGGTTCGCCGGCGCCACTGAGGCGATCAGCGAGGTCGGCGGCTACTCGATCACGGTCGACGACCGCCGCGCCTACCTGCTGCAGGTGGGGGAGAAGGCGCTCATCTGGATCCGTCTGGTCGCCAAGGGCCGTGCGGGGCACGGCAGCCGATTCCATGAGAACAACGCCGTGGTCAAGCTCGCCGAGGCCGTCGCTGCGATCGGCCGGACACGCTGGCCTATCCGGCTCACCCCGACGACCACCGCGCTGCTGCAGGGGCTCAGCGACCTCACCGGACGTGCAGTGGACGATCCGGACGCCCTCGCCGCGGCAGCCGGGCCCGCCGAAACGTTCCTGCGTTCCACCTTCCGCACGACGACCAACCCGACGGTGCTGACCGCGGGCTACAAGCACAACGTGATCCCCGAGCGCGCCGAGGCGCTGATCGACGTCCGCGTCATCCCCGGTACGGAGGACGAAGTGCTCGCCGAACTGCAGGACATCGTCGGCGAGGACATCGTGATCGAGACCGTCGTGCGCGACATCGGCATGGAGACGCCGTTCTCAGGCGATCTCGTCGACACCATGGTGTCCTCTCTCGGCCGACACGACCCCGGCGTCCCCGTGATCCCGTATCTGCTCGGGGCAGGCACCGACAACAAGGCGTTGTCGAGGCTCGGCATCACGGGGTACGGCTTCGCGCCGCTGCGGCTGCCGGCCGATCTCGACTTCACGGGAATGTTCCACGGTGTCGATGAACGCGTCCCCGTAGAATCGCTTGTCTTCGGTCAACGTGTTCTGACCGATCTGCTGCGCTCGTACTGACGCATACCCCGCTCTACCGGAAAGCTCCTCCATGCATCTACTCGAAGCGCTGTTCCTCGGCATCGTCCAGGGACTGACCGAGTTCCTCCCGATCTCCTCCAGCGCGCACCTGCGCATCGTCGGCACGTTCACCGGCTCGGGCGAGGACCCGGGGGCGGCGTTCACCGCGATCACGCAGATCGGCACCGAGGCCGCAGTGGTCGTGTTCTTCTGGCGTGACATCGTCCGCATCATCGGGCACTGGTTCCGATCGCTGGCAGGCAAGCTGCCTCGCAACGACCCGGATGCCAGGATGGGCTGGCTCATCATCATCGGCAGCGTCCCGATCGTCCTGCTCGGGCTGCTGTTCCAGGACCAGATCGAGACGGTGCTGCGGTCGATGTGGATCGTCGCGATCATGCTCATCGTCTTCGGCATCCTGCTCGGTATCGCCGACCACGTGGGCGCGAAGCGCCGCAAGCTCGACCAGATCACCTACCCGCACGGCATCTTCTTCGGCCTCGCGCAGGCGCTCGCGCTGATCCCCGGTGTCTCCCGCTCGGGCGGCACGATCACGATGGGGCTGTTCCTCGGATACGAGCGCGCGGCGGCTGCCCGCTACGCGTTCCTGCTGGCGATCCCGGCCGTGTTCGGCAGCGGCTTCTTCCAGCTGTTCAAGAGCTGGGACGCACCTGACCAGTACTTCACGATGGGCGAGACCATCGCCGCGACAGGCATCGCCTTCGTCGTCGCCCTCGGTGTGATCGCGTTCTTCATGAACTGGATCTCGAAGCGCAGCTTCCTGCCGTTCGTGATCTACCGGATCCTGCTCGGAGCCACACTGCTGATCCTGCTCAGCACCGGAGTGCTCGCAGGATAGCCCTAGCGCTTGCGGTCGCCGGGGCCGTCGTCCCGGCGGCGCAGGTAGCGCTCGAACGCCTGGGCGATCGCGTCGCCGGACGCCTCGGGGGAGTCCCACGTGTCGCGCGTGCGCTCGAGCTGGTGGATGTACTCGGTCATCTCCTCGTCGTCCGCCGCGGCCGCGTCGATCGATGCCTCCCAGGTGGCGGCATCCGTGCGGAGGCGCTCACGGGGGAAGTCCACGCCGGTGAGCTCCTCGAGGCGGTCGAGCAGGGCCAGCGTCGCCTTGGGCGACGGCGCCGCGGAGGCCACGTAGTGCGGCACGCTCGCCCACAGAGTGGCGCTCGGGATGCCGGCGCCTTCGGCGAAGTGCTCGATCACGCTGAGGATGCCGACCGGGCCCTCGTACAGCGAGCGTTCGAGGCCGAGGGTCTCACGGGCCTGCTCGTTCGAGCTGGCGGCGAAGATCGAGATGGGGCGCGTGTGCGGGACGTCGGAGAGCATCGCGCCGAGCAGGATGAAACCGGTGATGTCGTCGCGCAGGGCGACATCGATGAACTCGTTCGCGAAGGCCTGCCAGGTGCGCGCCGGCTCCACTCCGGTGAGCAGCCAGAACTCCGGCTCCCCGTCCTGGCGCTCGGCCCGCGGACGCCAGAGCGACGCTTCCGGCCAGCGCAGCTCCCGACGGCCCGTGGCGTCCATCTTGGAGGACGGCCGGGTGTACTGATAGTCGAAGTAGAGCTCCGGATCCACGGAGTGGACGAGTTCGTAGTCCGCGCTCTCGCGCAGCACCTCGATCGCACCGCTCGCGGCCTCGCCGGCGTCGTTCCAGCCGTCGAAGGCGACCACGATGATGCGATCTCCGAGTGCATCCATCCGGTTCTCTCCCTTCGACGGCGGAATGCGGCTATCCCTCCAGGCTAGTCCGCGCCCAGCCGAGGTGGTGCATCGCCCGGATAGCATGGACGGGTGAGTCACAAGCCGCAGGCAGTCCTCTGGGACATGGATGGAACACTGGTCGACACCGAGCCGTACTGGATGGCGGCCGAGACGGCTCTGGTGGAGTCGTTCGGCGGCACCTGGAGCCACGAGCAGGCGATCCAACTCGTCGGGAACGGGCTGGAGGACAGCGCGCGGATCCTCCGGGATGCGGGCGTCGACATGGCGCCGGAGGCCATCGTCGCGCACCTGACCGAAGAGGTCAGGACCGCTCTCGCCACGCAGGGCGTGCCCTTCCGCCCCGGCGCACGCGAGCTGCTGCGCGACCTCCAGGCCGCGGGAATCCGCACCGCGCTGGTGACGATGTCGCTGCGACGGATGGCCCGCAGCGTCGTCGACCTGATGGATTTCGACGCGTTCGAGCACATCGTCGCCGGTGACGATGCGGATCACCCGAAGCCGCATCCCGCGCCCTACCTGCAGGCCGCCGACCTGCTCGGCATCGACATCGCCGATGCGCTGGTGATCGAGGATTCCGTCACCGGGCTGCGTTCCGGGCTCGCATCCGGCGCCGTCGCACTGGGCGTTCCGCACATGATCCCGCTCGACGAGGCCGGTGCGCACGCGCTGTGGCCGACGCTCGAAGGACGCACGGCCGGCGACATCGTCGATGTGTTCTCCTCCGTGCGCACGCAGCAGCGCGAAGGGGCACTGCGTTGAGCGCCGCGTCGCGCCCGAGCGGTCCGTTCCGCGTCGGCGACCGCGTGCAGCTCACCGGGCCCAAGAACCGCCTGCACACCGTCACCCTCGCCGAGGACGGCGAGATGCACACGCATCATGGCGTGCTGTTCCACCGCGACCTGATCGGTCTTCCGGACGGTTCGGTCGTCGCCAACAGCTCGGGCCACGAATACCTGGCGTTGCGCCCGCTGCTGCGGGACTTCGCGATGTCGATGCCGCGTGGCGCGGCGATCGTCTATCCGAAGGATGCCGCGCAGATCGTGATGCAGGCCGACATCTTCCCCGGCGCCACGGTCGTGGAGGCCGGCGTCGGATCAGGTGCGCTGTCGCTGTCGCTGCTGCGCGCGATCGGTCCCGCCGGTCGTCTGGTGTCGTTCGAGCGCCGTGAGGACTTCGCCGAGGTCGCGAGGTCCAACGTCGAGACGTTCTTCGGCGCGGAGCCGGAGACCTGGGAGGTCGTCGTCGGCGATCTGCTCGACGCGCTGCCACAGACGCAGCCGGCCGGAAGCGTGGATCGCGTGGTCCTCGACATGCTCGCGCCGTGGGAGGTGATGGATGCCGTCGCAGAGGCCCTGACGCCAGGGGGAGTCGTGCTCTGCTACGTGGCGACCGCGACTCAGCTCTCGCGCGTGGCCGAGTACATCCGTGGCACGGGCTGCTTCACAGATCCGGACGCCTCTGAGACGATGGTGCGCGGCTGGCACGTGGAGGGACTGGCCGTCCGCCCGGATCACCGCATGGTCGCCCACACCGGCTTCCTCCTCACCGCCAGGCGCCTCGCGCCGGGAACGGTGGCGCCGGAGGTCAAGAGGCGTGCCTCCAAGTCGAGTTACGGCGATGAGGACGTCGAGCTCTGGACGCCGGGAGCCGTCGGCGACCGCGACATCACGGACAAGAATCTCCGCAAGCGTGCACGGGAAGCGGCCAGAGCCGCAGACGGCGCGCGCCAGGCCGCCGCGTCGCGCGACGCCGAGGAACGATCGCAATAGACTGGAGCGCGTGCGTAAAACCTCAGCCGCTCTGGCCACACTCGCCCTTGCCGCCGTCGCCCTGACCGGATGCGCGGCCGGCCCCTCATTCGACGGTGCGGCGTGCGATCGCGCGGCATCCTCGAGCGGCATCGCGGATCTCGCCGACGTCTCCGGCGAGATCGGGAGCAAGCCCGACGTCGGGCTGTTCACGCCCATCGGCGGTGAGACCAGCTCTTTCGGCGACATCGTCGTCGGCTCAGGCCCGGCCCTCACCAGCTCCACGCAGAGCGCGGTCTTCGAGTTCTCGCTGTTCTCGGGCAAGACCGGCGAACCGGTGGCCGCGACCGCCTACGACGAGGACAGTGCTCAGCTGGCGAGCGTCGGCTACTGGGCGCAGACCGTCCCGGCATTCGGCAGCGCACTGGAATGCGCGACCGAGGGCTCGCGCGTGCTCACCGTCGTTTCGCCCGAGGACTTCGGCGCGCAGAACCTCACCAGCTTCGGCCTCGACGAGGATGAGCCGGTCGTCGCGGTGTTCGACGTCGTGAAGGCCTACCCCAGCCGGGCCGAGGGCGCGCTGCAGTACAACGACGCGTCCGGCATGCCGACCGTCGTGCGCGCCCCTGACGGCCGCCCCGGCATCATCGTCCCGGACAGCGACGCTCCGGCCGAGCTCGAGGTGCAGACGCTGATCAAGGGCGATGGGGAGAAGGTCGCCGAGGACGACACCCTGCTCGTCAACTACACCGGAGTGACCTGGGACGACCGCGAGGTCTTCGACTCTTCTTGGGATCGCGGGGCCGCGACCTTCGACATGGCGAGCCTCATCCCCGGCTTCACGCAGGGCCTCACCGGTCAGACCGTCGGCTCGCAGGTGCTCATCGTGGTTCCGCCGGAGCTCGGCTACGGAGAGGCGGGTACCGGCGGCGTTCCCGGGAACGCGACACTCGTGTTCGTCGTCGACATCCTCGGCATCGATCCGCCGACAACAGCGCAGCAGTGATGGCCGCCCGCATTCCCCCGGAAGAGCGTCAGACGAACCTCGTCGTGGCGCTGATGGCCACGGAGATCGGGCTCACCAAGCAGCAGATCCTCGACAGCGTGTCGGGGTACCGTCAGCGCGCCGAAACCGGCGGCAGGACCGACGCACTGGAGAAGATGTTCGAGCGCGACAAGGACGAGCTGCGCGCGCTCGGCGTCCCGATCGAGACGATCGGCGATTCAAGCGATCCGAACGATCTGCGCGAGGCGCGCTATCGGATCCCGAAGGCCGAGTACGATCTCCCGGCCGACATCTCGTTCAGCCCTGCCGAACTCGCCGTGCTCCAGCTCGCCGGCAGCGTGTGGAGTGCGGAGTCGGCATCCGCCGATGCCCAGGCCGGGGTCCGTAAGATCCGCGCTCTCGGCATCGACGGCGACGAGCCGATCATCGGCTTCGCCCCCCGGATCACGGCGCGCGAGAGCAGCTTCGCACCGCTGCAGGCCGCGATCGAGGAATGCCGTGTTGTGACTTTCGACTACCTCAAGCCGGGGGAGCAGGCACCGCGCCGACGCAAGGTGGAGCCGCTCGCCCTACTGGACTTCGAGGCGCGCTGGCATGTCTACGGCATCGACCTCGACGCCGACGGCGATCGCACATTCCTGCTGAGCCGTATCGTCGACGACGTCACCGTGACGCGCACGACCTTCGACCCGGGTCTCCGCGAGGGCGCAGGCGAACGCGCCCTCGCCGGACTCGACGCCGTGGCCGCACGCAACTCAGCACTGCTGGAGATCACACCCGGTACCGAGGCGGCGCTGCGACTCGGCCGACGGGCGAAGAGCGAGACCCAGGGGTACAGCGTGCCCTACGTCGACCTGCACATCTTCGCCGACGAGCTCGCCTCCTACGGGCCGGAGGTGCGCGTCGTGGAGCCCGCTGCACTGCGTGACGCCGTCGTGGCCCGTCTCACGGCGATCGTGGCGGCGCACGAGTCCGCATCGAACGGTGAGCGAGGCGCATGATGGCGGACAAGCCCAGACCGCTGCTCGCTGCGGATCGGGTGCGCGCGTATCTGACCCTCGTGCCGTACCTGCTCGAGCGCGGCGAGGTGTCCCTCGACGAGGCCGCGCGCGAGTTCGACGTCTCCGTCGACGAAATGCGCAGCATGGTCGAGAAGCTGACCGTGATCGGCCTGCCCGGCGACAGTGGCTACTGGCAGCAGCCGCACGAGCTGTTCGATATCAACTGGGACCTGCTCGATGAGGAAGGCGTCATCGAGATCACGAACGATGTCGGTCTCCGTCGCGTGCCTCGATTCACCGCCCGTGAGGCGGCCGCTCTGCTCGCCGGTCTCCAGATGGTCGCGGCCGTACCTGCAGTCTCGGATCCGGGTCTCGTCGCCGGGCTCATCGCCAAGTTGTCCCGTGCTGCCGCGAACGCGCCCGCCGACGTCGTCATAGCGCCGAGCGCGGTCGACGAGGTGCGCGACGCCGTATCGGCTGCCCTGCGGGAGAGCGTGGCCGTGTCGTTCCGCTATCAAGCGCCGGATGCCGAGCCCACCACCCGCACGGTGGACCCGGTGCAGGTCCTGATCACCAACGGCCAGTGGTACCTGCAGGGCTGGTGCCATCTGCGCCGGGCGATGCGCACCTTCCATCTCGACCGCGTCAGCGAGCCGCAGCTCACCGACATCCCGATCACGCATGCGGACGCGCCCGTGCCGAATGCCTTCGGAACGGGCGGCGACGACACCGCGGTCACGGTGCGTCTGCCCCATCGCCTCGTGCCTCTTCTGGGCGACTACGTGCGGGCGGACAACTCCCAGGCCGACGGCGATCACGTGCTCGTCAGCATCCGTCTTTCCGATCCGCGCGGGATCAAACGCGTCGCAGGACGGTTCGGCGGTCAGCTCCAGGTGCTCGACCCCGATGTCGCACGTGCGGCCGCGCGCGACTGGGCGGCGGCCGGACTCGCCCTGTACGGGAGACCGTGACTCAGCATTCGCGGGTAAACTGAACCCTGGCCGCCCCGTATTGAGGAGCATTCGATGGGTAATCTTTTCGCAGGTCCACATCTGTGGATCATCCTGATCATCATCCTGCTGCTCTTCGGCGCTGCGAAGCTGCCGGCGCTCGCGAAGAGCATGGGCCAGTCCGCCCGCGTGTTCAAGGGCGAGATGAAGGCCATGAAGGACGACGACGCGCAGTCTCCGGCGGCAGGCGGATCCGACGCCACGGCGGCGAACACAGTCCAGGAGAACGCGGTCCAGGAGCCGATCGATCGCCCCGCCGATCGGGACACGCCACCGCGCAGTTCGTAGCCGGTGACCGAGCTCGACACACCGGCGTCGTCGAAAGGCCGTCGCGACCGACGCATGTCGCTCGGCGCACATCTGAAGGAAGCGCGTCGACGCCTGATCATCGCCGTGATCGGCCTTGCCGTCGGCATGGTCGTCGCCTTCTTCGTGACCGATCCCATCATCTGGTACATCACCGAGCCGATCCGGATCCTGGATGCCGAGCGCGGTACCGAGACGCCGTTCGCCCAGTTCGTGTTCTCGGGAGTCTCCTCCGCGTTCGATCTGCGACTGCGCATCTCGTTCGCCATCGGCCTGCTCATCTCGGCCCCGGTCTGGCTGTGGCAGATCTGGGCCTTCATCATGCCCGGCCTCACGCGCAAGGAGGTCCGCTACACGATCTCCTTCGTCGCAGCGGCCATCCCGCTCTTCTTCGGCGGCGCGTACGTCGCGGTGCTCGTCGCCCCGCACGTGATCGAGATCATGTCGAACTTCGTGCCCGAAGGCGGCGTGAACTACTTCAACGCCAAGGAGTACTACGACTTCATCTTCAAGTTCATCATCGTCATCGGCGTCGCCTTCGTGCTCCCCGTGTTCATGGTGGCGCTGAATTTCGCGGGACTCCTCACGGGGCGCGCGATGCTGGGCGGCTGGCGCTGGGCGGTTCTCATCGCGGCGCTGTTCGCCGCGATCGCGACGCCGGCCGCTGACATCTTCTCGATGCTGCTGCTCGCCGGAATCCTGGTCGTCCTCTATCTCGCCGCGAGCCTGCTCTCGCTGCTCCTCGACCGGCGTCGACGCAAACGAACCGGGCCCGACGGCCTTCCACTGACGGAGGCTGACGCATGAGCTCACCAGCAGATCGCTACGCCGCCGCACGCGACAGCGCGTCGCACCCGGAGACCGCCGCCTTCGCCGCCAAGCAGAGGTTCGACCTCGATCCCTTCCAGATCGAAGGATGCCACGCCCTCGAGCGGGGTCGCAGTGTGCTCGTCGCCGCTCCCACCGGCGCCGGCAAGACGATCGTCGGCGAGTTCGCGATCCACCTCGCCATGCAGACACCGAACGACAAGGCCTTCTACACGACGCCGATGAAGGCGCTGTCGAACCAGAAGTTCCGAGAGCTCGTCGAGGTCTACGGGGCCGAGAACGTCGGCCTGCTCACGGGCGACACGAACATCAACGGCAACGCGCGGATCGTCGTGATGACGACCGAGGTGCTGCGGAACATGATCTACGCCGACTCGGCCGCGCTCGGCGCCCTTCGCTACGTCGTGATGGACGAGGTGCACTATCTCGCCGATCGCTTCCGCGGCGCCGTGTGGGAAGAGGTGATCATCCATCTGCCGTCCTCGGTGCGGCTGGTCTCGCTCAGCGCCACCGTCTCGAACGCCGAGGAGTTCGGCGACTGGCTCGACACGGTTCGCGGCGACACCGAGGTGATCGTCTCCGAGATCCGTCCGGTGCCGCTCGAGCAGCACGTGCTGGTGCGGGATGACCTGCTGCCGCTGTTCGACGATCGCGCCGGGGTCGCGACGGCGACGGTGAACCAGGAGCTCATGCGCATCCGCTCCTTCACCGGCTCGCGGTACGACAGCAACAAGCGCGCGCAGTCGTACATCAGCGGCAGACACGCCGGCAGGCAGAGCCCCCGTCCGCCGCGCGGCGGACGACGTCCGGTGCGGGCGGCGAACGCACAGCGCATCGAGCGGATGGACCGTCCGGACGTCATCCAGCTGCTCGAGCGCACCAATCTGCTGCCGGCGATCTTCTTCATCTTCAGCCGCGTCGGCTGCGACGCCGCCGTCCAGCAGGTCCGTCGCTCCGGCATCCGACTGACGACGCAGGAGGAGCGGCGCGAGATCCGGGAGTACGTGGAAGAGAGCACCCGGACTCTGCAGGATGAGGACCTCGGGGTGCTCGGCTACTTCGAGTGGGTGGACAATCTCGAGCGGGGCGTGGCGTCGCACCACGCGGGACTCCTGCCGGCGTTCAAGGAGGTCGTCGAGGAGCTGTTCCGGCGCAAGCTCGTCAAGGTCGTCTTCGCCACGGAGACGCTGGCGCTCGGCATCAACATGCCCGCCCGCACGGTCGTGCTCGAGAAGATGGAGAAATTCAACGGAGAGGCGCGCGTCGCCATCACGTCGGGGGAGTACACCCAACTGACCGGGCGCGCAGGCCGACGCGGCATCGATGTCGAGGGACACGCCGTCGTGCAGTGGACCGAGGGCATGGATCCGCAGGCGGTGGCCGCGCTCGCGTCACGGCGCACGTATCCGCTGAATTCCAGCTTCCGTCCCACGTACAACATGGCCGTGAACCTGATCGACATGTTCGGGCGCCCGCGAGCACGTCAGGTCCTCGAGTCATCGTTCGCGCAGTTCCAGGCGGATCGCGCGGTCGTGGGCCTGGCCCGTCAGGTCCGTGAGGCCGAGGAATCGCTGGACGGCTACCTCAAAGCGATGCAGTGCGATCGTGGCGACTTCCTCGATTACGCCGGCATCCGTCGTGAGCTGAGCGATCTCGAGAAGAAGAACCGGCAGGATGCGCATGGACCGCGCGGCGCACGCGACAAGCGCATGAAACGCATCCAGAGTCTCCGCACGCGAATGCAGCGCCACGGCTGCCATGGCTGTCCGGATCGCGAGGCGCACGCCCGCTGGGCCGAGCGGTATTGGAAGCTGAAGCGGCAGACCGACCGCACGCGAAAGCAGATCGAGAACCGCACCGGCACCGTCGCGCGCGTGTTCGATCGCGTCGTCGAGGTGCTCGCCACTCTGGACTACGTCACGGGCACCGGTAGCGACACGATGCTCACCGAGGCCGGCCGCACCATGCGACGGATCTACGGCGAACGCGACCTACTGGTGGCCGAGTCGCTGCGTCAGGGGCTGTGGAACGGCCTGGACGCGCCTTCGCTCGCCGCGATGGCGTGCTGCCTGGTGTACGAGCCGCGTCGTGACGAGGCGAACTCGGGGGAGCGGGGGCTGCCTCGCGGGCCGTTCCGCGCGGCCTACGAGAAGACGACCACACTGTGGTCAGAACTCGACGATCTCGAGCAGGCGCACAACCTTCCGGGCTCCGAGCCGCTTGCCGCCGGCCTCGCTGGAGCGATGCACGCCTGGGCGCGCGGGGCCCTGCTCGACCGCGTCCTGGTCGACGCCGACATGGCGGCGGGTGACTTCGTCCGCTGGGCGAAGCAGACGATCGATCTCCTCGACCAGCTCTCGATCGTGGCCGAGGACCTGGGTCTCGCTCGCACTGCCCGCCAGGCGCTCGACGGCGTGCGCCGCGGCATCGTCGCCTACTCGACGATGTGAGAATGATACGGATGCCATCCGCCTCCGCCGACCCCGCGGGTCGGACCCGACCGCTGCTGCCGCTCTGGCTCGCCGTACCCGTCGCCGCCGTCGCCGGCCTGCTGATGGATCTCGCATACCCGGCGGTGAGCGCCTGGATCCTCGCATTCCCGGCGGTCGCGCTGCTGCTGCTGGCCCTGATCGGACGTCGTGCCTGGTCTGCGCTGCTGGTGGGCTTCGCCTACGGCGCGGTGTTCTTCTTCCTCCTCGTCTCGTGGACCTCGCGCTACCTGGGCGTCATCCCGTGGTCGGCGCTCGCGCTGCTGGAAGCCGCGCTCACGGCAGTCGCCGTGATCCTCATCACGCTGGCCTATCGCTGGCTGCCGCGCGCCGTCCCCGGAACAGTGGGACGCCTTGTGCTGCTGCCCGCCGCGGTGGGCGCCCTTTGGGTGGGCAGAGAGCTCCTGCTGGGGTCCTGGCCCTACACGGGCTTTCCGTGGGCCAGGCTCGGCATGACGCAGTCGGAGAGCCCCCTGGCGACACTGTCGTCGTGGGTGGGCGTCAGCGGGCTGAGCTTCCTGATGGTGTTCGCCGTCGCGATGCTGATCGAGAGCGCGCGGCTGCGACTGTGGCGGCGACCGCTACGGCTGATCGCGCCGGCCGTTCTCGTGCTCGTTCTGTTCGTCACACCCGCCTTCCCCACGACGGATGCCGGAACCATGCGGATCGGGGCCGTACAGGGGAACGGCCCCACGGGCTACTTCGATGATCGCGAGCCCTACGCCGTCGTACAGGCGCAGACGGATGCCACCGAACCGCTGTACGGCGAGGACGTGGATCTGCTCGTGTGGCCGGAGGGCGGACTGGACGGCGACCCGTTCCAGAACGACTCGCTCGCACGGCGGATGACGATGGTGTCCAATCGCGTCGACGCTCCACTGCTCGCGAATGCGGCAACGGGTCGAGGCGAGCAGTTCTTCAACACGTCGATGCTCTGGGTGCAGGACGGCACCGCAGAGCTGACGCACGACAAGCGCTTCCCCGTGCCGTTCGGCGAGTACGTGCCGGACCGCGACTTCTACTATGCGATCGTCCCGGATCTGATCGGGCTCATCGGACGCGAATACACGCACGGCACGAATCCACCGCTCGTGGACGTCGGGGGCGTCAAGGTCGGACTGGCGATCTGCTTCGACGTGATCTACGACGAGGTCATCTCAGAGGGCTTGCGCGGCGGCGCTGAGGTGCTGGTGTTCCAGACCAACAACGCCGATTTCCGCGGCACCGACGAGAACCTGCAGCAGCTGGCGTTCGCGCGGATGCGGGCCGTCGAGACCGGTCGCAGCGTCGTCAACGTCTCGACCGTGGGCACCAGCCAGATGATCGCCCCGGATGGCCGGACGTTCGCAGCGCTGGACGCAGATGAGGCCGGAGCGATGCTCGAGAATGTCGAGCTGCGCTCCGGCCTCACCGCTGGCGTGATCCTGGGGCCCTGGTTGCAGCAGCTGCTGCTGTGGGGCGGACTGGGCGCGCTCCTGATCGGGTGGTGGCGCGCCCGTCCTCGGCGTTAGGCGCCGATCTTCTCGCGCGTCGGGTCCTCACCGGCCCCGCGACGTGCGCGGATGAACGCGAGACGCTCTTCCAGGAGCTCCTCGAGCTCAGCGCGGGTGCGTCGCTCCAGGAGCATGTCCCAGTGCGTGCGTGCGGCCTTCTCGTCGGTCGCATCCGGCGTGATGGTCTGGCCATCGACGCTCAGCACGGCCTCGGCACCGCACGAACGGCACTCCCAGGTCTGCGGCGGTTCTGCGTCTGCGGCGAACATCAGCGTCGTGTTGTTGCCGCACGTGTCGCACTTGTAAGTCGTCTCGCGACGCTCCATGAAAACGACGCCCTCTTCGCTCTGTAGGCTCTGGGCGCCGAGTCGGATGCCGCGGAGGCTGCGATCTGCCATTTTGTGGTCCTCTCGTCGCCATCAGGTATACCGCTCGCGCCTGTGCGCGCGCTCAATGGCCCGGTGATCGCGGCGGTATTCACAGTCGAATCCCAGCCCTGTCGGTTATGGGCTCAGAAGAGGGTGCTCACGGCGACATCGGCGCGGTCGGTGACGACGCCGTCGACGCCCGCCGCGACGAGGCGCCGCATCTCGATCGGGTCGTTCACGGTCCACACATGCACCTCGACACCATGCCGGTGGGCGGCGCGCACCAGGGCGGGGGTGAGGGCGCGCACCGCACCGTACCGTTCAGGGATCTGGAGGGCGTCGAGATCCCGCAGCACGCGCCCGGGGGAGAGGCGCAGGGCGGTCAGCAGACGCGCCCGGATCATGCTGGTCCGTCCGGCGGACGTGGCCGGCCGGATCGCGGCGCCGGCATCCATCACGGCGTCGACGGCACGACGGCGACGCGCGTCCGAGAAGCTCGTCAGCAGCACGCGATGCGCGTGCGGAGCGATGACCCGACCGAGGGGGGCGGTGGCGGCATCCGTCTTCACATCGATGTTGAAGCGCGTGTCCGGAAAGTGCTCGAGCATCTCACTGACCGTCAGCAGACCGCCGTGCGGCGCGAGGAGCTCGGCCAGTTCCACCGTGCGCACCTCATCGACCCGCCGGTCATCGCCGAACAGGCGCGAGAGCGTCTCGTCGTGGAACAGCACGACGTCGCCGTCCGCGGTGACCTGACAGTCGGTCTCGACGTACTCGACACCGATCGCGTGGGCGGCGGCGAACGCGCCGGCGGTGTTCTCCCACACCGACGGGACCTCGCCGTCGCCCACGATCAGACCACGGTGGGCGAGAACCCGAGGGTGTCGTGCCTTCTCGAAGAACGGGTGCGTCACGCGCCGGGCGTGCCCGAGGGCGGCTGGACGCCGGGTCGCGGAGTGAACGCGCTGCCGATGCCCTTGAGCGCCTCGGTAAGCTCGCTGGGGATGATCCACAGCTTGCTGGACTCGCTGTCCGCGATCTTCGGGAGCATCTGCAGGTACTGGTAGGCGAGGAGCTTGTCGTCCGGCGCGCCCTGGTGGATCGAGGCGAACACGTTCTGGATCGCCTCGGCCTCGCCCTGGGCGCGGAGCACCGCGGCCTGCTTGTCACCCTCGGCACGCAGGATCTCGGCCTGCCTGGCGCCCTCGGCCTCGAGGATCGCAGACTGCTTGGTTCCCTCGGCCGTCAGGATCGCGGCGCGGCGGTCGCGCTCTGCGCGCATCTGCTTCTCCATCGAGTCCTGGATGGAGAGCGGCGGATCGATGGCCTTGAGCTCCACGCGACCGACGCGGATGCCCCACTTGCCGGTGGCTTCGTCGAGCACGACGCGGAGCTGGCCGTTGATGTTGTCGCGGCTGGTGAGCGCCTCTTCGAGGTTGAGGCCACCGACGACGTTGCGGAGCGTGGTCGTGGTCAGCTGCTCGACGGCGCCGAGATAGTTCGCGATCTCGTAGGTCGCCGCGCGCGCATCGGTCACCTGGAAGTAGACGACCGTGTCGATCGAGACGACCAGGTTGTCCTCGGTGATGACAGGCTGCGGCGGGAACGAGACGACCTGCTCGCGCATGTCGATGAGCGGCCGGAGCCGGTCAATGAAGGGAACCAGGATGTTCAGCCCCGGCGTGAGGGTCTTGTGATACCGGCCGAGGCGCTCCACCACGCCGGCAGTGGCCTGCGGGATGATGCGGATCGAGCTTGCGACCGTCACCACCACGAAGATGATGACCGCGATCGCGAGGATCCATCCGATCGCTGTCGGGATGAACGAGGAATCGTCCACTGGTTCTCCTAGTCGTTGAGTGGGGCTAGTCGCCTGCCGGGCGCACGATCGCCGTGGCGCCGTTGATCGCGGCGATGAGGATGGGCGCGCCCTGCGGAATCATGACGGCGGTCTCGGTGCGCGCAGTCCATGTGTCGCCGTTGCTGACCTTCACCTGGCCCGTGACCTGTGTGATGTCGGCAAGTGCGGTGCCGCGCAGGCCGATGAGTGCCTCGACGTTCGATTTGGTGGGATCCTCGCTGCGATGCAGGCGCTTCAGCAGCGGTGGACGGAGGAACAGGATGAACAGTGCCGCCGCAGCGGCGGCGATGACCAGCTGCGCCCAGAGCGGGAGACCGATCAGGCCCATGACGAGACCGACGATGCTGCCGAGGGCGAGCATCAGGAACGTGAAGTCGAGCGTGAGCATCTCGATGACGAGGAACACGGCGATCAGCACCAGCCAGCCGATCCACGCCCACTCGGTGACCAGCTCGATGAAGACGGATACGTCGTCCATGGCGCCCTCCTTTGCCGTCAACCTATCACGCGATACAGACGCGTCCACGGCGCGGTTCCGGGTCGTTGGTAAAGTGAACTGGCCGCGTCTTCCGCGGCGTTTTTCCGCATCGCAAGGAGTCACTGTGACCGACGTTCTGCCCGCAGGTTCACTCGCAGGAAAGGTCGCGCTGGTCACCGGTTCGTCCCGTGGCATCGGCGCGGACACCGTGCGCTACTTCGCCGAGGCCGGCGCGGACGTGGTCATCAATTTCCGCAACAAGGCCCCGCGCGCCGAGAAGCTCGCCGGGCAGTTGCGCGACCTGGGCGGGCGCGCGCTCGTCGTCGGCGCAGACCTCACGGATCCCGCCTCCGTCGCGGAGATGTTCGAGAAGGTGCGTGCCGAGTTCGGGAAGCTGGACATCCTCGTGCTCAACGCTTCGGGCGGCATGGAGTCCGGCATGGCCGAGGACTACGCGTTGACGTTGAACCGCGATGCGCAGCTCAGCGTCCTGAACACGGCGCTGCCGTTGCTCGGCGACGGATCGCGCGTCGTGTTCGTGACGAGCCACCAGGCGCATTTCATCCGCACCACGCCGACCATGCCCGAGTACGAGCCGGTCGCGCAGTCGAAGCGCGCGGGCGAGGACGCGCTGCGCGAGCTGATCCCGGCGCTCGCCGAGAAGGGCATCGGATTCACCGTCGTCTCCGGAGACATGATCGAGGGCACGATCACTGCGACACTGCTCGAGCGCGCCAACCCCGGCGCGATCTCGGCGCGTCGTGAGGATGCCGGGCGTCTTTACAACGTGTCGGAGTTCGCTGCCGAGGTGGCGCAGGCCGCCGTCGATCCCGTTCCGGCGGACAACACGCGACTGGTCGGCGACATCAGCGGATTCGCCGCGGAGTGACCTGAGCCGACGAAGGCCCTGCCGATCGGCAGGGCCTTCGTCGTTCCACCGGTTTGATCAGACGGCGGCGGCGGGACCGGGATCCGACAGGGGCGGCGACTCGGCCCTCTTCTCATCCCGCCCGAGCGTGATCGCCCGGACGATCTGAATGAGTCCGAGGACCACGAGCGTGATTCCGAGGATCCACCACAGCGCGACGGCGGCGAGCAGCGGCGAGAAGATCACGATCACACCTGCAGCGATGCTCAGAATCGCGTAGATGATGGTCCAGGCCCGCGATCCGTCCTTGTTGAGCAGTGTCAATGCGACCACGCCGTCGACTATCCAGCTCACGCCGAGGAAGATCGCCGTGACGAGCGCGAGCGTGATCGTGGCGGCCTGGAGGTTCAGGAACGCGACGACGCCGGCGACGATGTAGAGCACGCCGAGGACGATGTGACCCGTGCGCGCCCAGCCGCCCTTCTTGCCGGAGAAGATGCCGAGACCGACGTAGACCAGGCCCGCGACGATCAGGTACGCGGCGATGATGCCCGTGACGATGATGGCCGTCTTGAGCGGCCACACGAGCAGAACGATTCCCGCGATGAGTGCGACCGCACCGGAGATCGCCAGCGTGATGCGGATGGAGGTGAACAGCGATTTCGCTTCGGTGAGTGAGTCAGACATGTCGAGCGCCTCTCTGTGAAGATCCTGTGAAGGACGTGCTCAGCGTAGCGCGCCAGAGGTTCGGAATGGGAGAGGTCCGTGGCAGGATCTTTCACATGACCGATGCGCCCTCTGCCGCCGATTCGCATGATCTGATCCGGGTCCGGGGTGCCCGCGAGAACAATCTCAAGGACGTCAGCGTCGACATCCCGAAACGCCGGCTGACGGTGTTCACCGGCGTCTCGGGCTCGGGGAAGAGCTCGCTGGTGTTCGACACGATCGCCGCCGAATCCCGCCGCATGATCGACGAGACCTACAGCGCCTTCGTGCAGGGATTCATGCCGTCGGTGCCGCGCCCCGACGTCGATGTCCTCGAGGGACTCACCACGGCGATCATCGTCGACCAGGAGCGATTGGGCGCGAACCCCCGATCGACCGTCGGCACTGTGACGGATGCCAACGCCATGCTGCGCATCCTGTTCTCCAAGCTGGGCCAGCCGTACATCGGCGGCCCGACCGCGTTCTCGTTCAACATCCCGACGCAGAAGGCCAGCGGGGTGATGACCGGCCCGGGTGGTGAGAAGAAGATCGTGAAGGACGCGATCTACCTCGGCGGCATGTGCCCACGCTGCGAGGGCAGGGGAGCGGTATCGGACCTGGATCTCGCACAGATCGTCGACGAGTCGAAGTCGCTCGACGAAGGAGCGATCATGGTGCCCGGCTACACCGCCGACGGCTGGATGGTGAAGGGCTTCTCTGCGTCCGGTTTCTACCCGGCCGACAAACCGATTTCGCAGTTCACCGAGAAGCAGCGGCACCTCTTCCTCTACGGCGAGGTCACGAAGGTCAAGATCAGCGGCATCAACATGACCTATGAGGGCCTGATCCCGAAGATCACGAAGTCGATGCTTTCGAAGGACCTCGACGCGCTGCAGCCGCACATCCGCGCATTCGTCGAGCGCGTCGCGTCCTTCACGACCTGCCCCGAGTGCGACGGCACCCGGCTCACGGAGGGGGCGCGCTCCTCGAAGATCGAAGGCATCAGCATCGCGGACGCCTGCCGGATGCAGGTGACCGACCTCGCTGCGTGGGTGAAGGGGTTGGAACTGACCGGGGCGGGTCCGCTGCTCGAGGCGCTCGAGGCCAACCTCGACGCCTTCGTGACGCTGGGGCTCGGATACCTGAGCCTGGAGCGCCCGTCCGGAACGCTGAGCGGGGGAGAAGCGCAGCGCATCAAGATGCTGCGCCACCTCGGCTCGTCACTGACCGACGTGACTTACGTGTTCGACGAGCCCACGATCGGGCTGCACCCGCACGACATCAGGCGGATGAACTCACTGCTGCTGAAGCTCCGCGACAAGGGCAACACGGTGCTCGTCGTCGAGCACAAGCCTGAGACGATCGCGATCGGCGACCACGTGGTCGACCTCGGTCCTGCGGCGGGCAGCGGGGGAGGGGAGATCTGCTTCGAGGGCACGGTCGAAGGACTCCGCGCGAGCGACACGATCACCGGTCGTCATCTCGACGACCGTGCGTCGCTGAAGCCCTCGGTTCGCGATGGGAAGGGCGCGATCGAGGTGCGTGGCGCCTCGACGAACAACCTCCACGACGTGGACGTGGACATTCCCCTGGGCGTGCTGACGGTCGTGACGGGTGTCGCCGGTTCGGGAAAGAGCTCGCTCATCCACGGATCGGTATCCAAGCGCGACGGCGTCATCGCGATCGACCAGGGTGCGATCAGGGGTTCTCGCCGCAGCAACCCTGCGACGTACACCGGGATGCTGGAGCCGATCCGCAAGGCGTTCGCGAAGGCGAACGGCGTGAAGCCCGCGCTGTTCAGCGCGAATTCGGAGGGCGCCTGCCCGTCGTGCAAGGGATCCGGCGTCATCATCACCGAGCTCGGGTTCATGGACACGATCGAGACGCCGTGCGAGGACTGCGGCGGCAAGCGATTCCAGGCAGCGGTGCTGGAGTACAAGCTCGGCGGCAAGGACATCACCGAGGTGCTCGATCTTCCGGTGTCGGAGGCTCGTGAGTTCTTCTCGCAGCCGGATTCGAAGATTCCGGCCGCCGTCGCGATCCTGGAGCGCCTCGACGACGTCGGCCTGGGATATCTCTCGCTGGGGCAGCCGCTGTCGACGCTTTCGGGCGGTGAGCGTCAGCGCGTCAAGCTCGCGATTCAGATGGGGGACAAGGGCGACATCTACGTGCTCGACGAACCGACCTCCGGTCTGCATCTCGCGGATGTCGACAAGATCCTCGGACTCCTGGACCGACTGGTGGACGCGGGCAAGACCGTGGTCGTGATCGAGCATCACCAGGCGGTGATGGCGCACGGCGACTGGATCATCGACGTCGGCCCCGGCGCCGGTCACGACGGAGGGCGCGTGGTGTTCGAGGGCACGCCGGCAGACCTCGTCGCGGCCAAGTCGACGCTGACAGGCGAGCACCTCGCCGAGTACGTCGGCGCCTGACTCTCAACTGGCACGCAGAACTCTCGCTGGGTCGCATGGCTCCACAGTTCCGTTCTCGAGAGGACGCCGATAATGCACATTATGTCAGTACGAAGTGATGTGACCCGGCCAATGCGCGCCGACGCTGAGAGCGACGCGCGCGAGCGCTACGGCGACGCTCTCCCCCGCCGCCGTATCGATCAGCGAGTCCACTTGATGGATTGCCTCCCGTTCGACCGGTTTGGCCCATCATCGTTCTGTCGATCATCAGCGCGGTCGACGGCATTCTCAGCATCAAACCGGTGGATTTCATCGCCAGATGCTTCCGTGATGTCGGCTGGCCGCGGCGTCTGTGGTGGATGATGCCCGTGATCAAGTTCGCAGCCGCGCTGGGACTCGTGGCCGGGATCTGGATTCCGGGAATCGGGCTGCTCACGTCCGTGTGTCTGGTCATCTACTTCGTCGGTGCGATCGCGATGCACATTCGAGCCAGGGACTTCGGTCGGAACCTCTTCGTCAATGCTCTCGGAATGCTGCTGATGTGCACAGCGGTGTTCGTGTGGTGTTTCCTGAGCTGAACCGGTCAACACTCCAGATCGGTACCCTCGCCGAGTGACCACCGTTCAGAGCCGCGCGCGGAACCCCTGGGAATCATGTCAATGGCCTGGTGCGAAGCCGGTCGCCCCGAGACCATCGAGCATCAGTCCGCGGAATGGAGACTTTCATGACCGCCACGAACCGTGCCCGCGTCATCGTTCAAGAGTGGGTTTCGCTTGACGGGTTCGCGTCGGGGCCGATCGACGAAACGGAGATCATGAGCGTTGTCGACGAGGACATCGACCGGCGAAGCCAGACCTACAACGAAGAGTTCCTGGCCGGCGCGGACGCCGTACTGCTCGGCAGCCGCACCTACCGCAAGTTCGCCCGGTACTGGCCCACAGCGACGGAGCCGATCGCGAATCGCGTCAATGAACTCCCGAAGATCGTCGCATCGACGACTCTGGACTCGGCACCGTGGGGGCAGCACGCGCCTGCGACGGTCGTCGCGGACGCGGAAGAGTACGTCGCACAGTTCCGCCAGGACGGCGAGGCACTGCTGGTGGTGTGGGGCTCTCTGAACCTGACGCGGTCGCTCCTGCGCGCGGGCCTGGTCGACGAGCTCGATCTGTTCGTCGCCCCGATCTGGTTGGGCGAGGGAACGCCGCTGCTCGATATCGGACGGGTGAGAGTGGAGCAGCTCGTCAGCGAAAACTGGGACGCGCTTACGCACGTCCGCTACCGGATCACGCAGGCTGAAGACGGGCTCAGGTCGGATCGATGCCTCGTTCAGCCATGAGAGCCTGCAACTTCTCCGCGGAATCGGTCTCGATGCACACGCATGCCCGCAACCCCCGCTCTTCAGATCGCAGCAGATAGTAGTTGGTGCTGTCAGTCAGCTCATCGCCGCCGGCATCGAGGAAGATCCAGCGCACGCGGACCAGTACCAGCGAATCCGTGAGATGGTTCTCGTCGACGATGTCATAGCGGACCGAGGCCAGTCCCAGTCGCTGATACAGCGGGTAAGACTGCTCCAGGCCCTCGATCATCATGTCGTGGGACTCCAGCACGCCGGAGAAACGATCATCGACGATCATTCCGGGCGTCGCCCACAGCTCGGCTGCGCCCTCCGCATCGAAAACGGTCAGCATGCTCGCGTAGCGATCGAAGTAGTCGATCAGGTGAAGCGTCTCGATGCCCATGCGGGAATGCTAATCGCGCAGAAGGCGTCTGGCTAGGGTCGCCGCGTGACTCTCATCGATCGAAGCGCGTCGGCCTGCGCTTGAACGCCGCCCGCGCGGAGTAGCGTGGAACCGTGCCCGATACCACCCACTCCTCCCTCGTGACACCCGGGTGGAGGGCCTGGCTGATCTGGTCCGTCGGCGTCGCCGCATATGTGCTCGCCATCGCGAACCGCACCTCCCTCGGCGCGGTCGGTGTGGACGCCGCCGAGCGGTTCCAGGCGGATGCCGCGACCCTCTCGCTGTTCGCCGTCGTGCAGCTGGCCGTCTACGGCGGTATGCAGATCCCCATCGGCGTCTTCCTCGACCGGTACGGAGCTCGCCCGATCATCACCCTGGGCATGATCCTGATGGCCGCCGGGCAGCTGACCATGGCGCTCTCCCCCAGCATCGGCATCGCGATCCTCGCCCGCGTGCTCCTCGGCGCCGGCGACGCCATGGTCTTCCCGGCGGTGCTTCGTCTTGTCGCCACATGGTTCCCCGCCCAGCGCGGTCCGCTGATGGTGCAGCTCACCGGAGTCCTCGGCCAGTCGGGACAGCTGGTCGCCCTCATTCCGGTGGCCGCACTCCTGCACGCCACCACCTGGACGATCACGTTCGGAAGCATCGCCGGGCTCGGCGCGCTGTTCGCCGTCCTCGTCTTCGCCGTGATCCGCAATCACCCGCCCGAGGTCGCCGCCGACGTGTCCGTCAACACCGACACCGGGGTCGTGCGCGTGGTCACTTCTGCGATCGACACCGGCGTCGGCATCCGCGCGGCCTGGGCGCATCCCGGAACGCGCCTCGCCTTCTGGTCGCACTTCGCGACGCCGTTCGCCGGAACCGCGTTCGTGCTGCTGTGGGGAATGCCGTTCCTCACGGCGGGCGAGGGCCTCTCCCCCGCCCAGGCAGCGACCCTCATCTCTGTATATGTCGCTGTCGGCATGATTCTTGGGCCGATTCTCGGCGAGCTGTCGCGTCGCATTCCGAATCGGCGATCTCTGGCGCTGGTGCTCCCGACCGTTGCAGTTCAGATGTTCGCCTGGCTGGCAGTGATCGCCTATCCGGGGCCCGCTCCCCTTTGGCTGCTCTATGTGCTCGCGATCGCGCTTGCCTCCGGCGGACCGGCATCAATGATCGCGTTCGACCACGCGCGCACCCACAATCCTGCGCACCGTCTCAGCACCGCTACGGGCCTCACGAACGCCGGCGGCTTCATCGCCGCGCTCACCGCGGTGTTCCTGATCGGCCTCGCGCTCGACCTGCAGGGCGCAGGAACGCCTGAGACCTATTCGCTCGAAGCGTTTCGGCTCGCGTTCCTGACGCAGGTGCCGCTGTGGCTGCTGGGCACGATCTTCATCGTGATCGAGCGCAAGCGCACGCGGATCCGCATGGGATTGGACCGTGAGCGCGTGCGGCGCCCACGGTCCGAGTAGTTCAGAGCCCGGCGGGGTCGTCCGGTGCGCTGGTGCTGCGGCGCGTGGTCTGCGACCCCGAACCGGGGTCGACGGAGGTCTGCGTGACCGAGTTCGTCTGACGACGGCGCGCGACGAGGATCAGGCCGATGATGAACACGACCGCTCCGGCGCCCATGAGGATGTAGCCGATGAGGTCCAGATTCGCCCACTCCACCTCGACGTTGATCGCGAACGCGAGGATCGCTCCGATCACGAACAACACGATTCCAGTGCCGATGCTCATGGTCTTCCCTTCCGGTGCCGCGGGTCGGCACACGTTTCAGGGCCGAAACCCTGTGAGACCTCGATGATGGCAGGAACCTGTTTCCTCGACAACGGGTTGACACGGCGGGGCGCCGCACGGTCAGGTTCAGCGTCGCAGCGCCTGGAACGTCTCGAGGATCAGCTCGACGCTCACGTTCGCGGGCACCTCTGCGTCCCCGTACTCGAACTCGGCGAACTCGACGCCGCGCACCTGATCGCGGAGAGCGGCGAAGATGTCAGCGATCTGGTGCGGACGCAGGCCCCCTGCCACCCGATACGCGGCGGGGATGTACCCGGGCTCGAGCACATCCCAGTCGACATGGATCCACACCTCGCGCCCGGTCACGAGCTCGGCGACGCGCTTCGGGGTGCTCTCGGCCGGAGACAGCACCTGCACGCCCGCGCGTGACAGCAACTCCGCCTCAGCAGGATCGATGTCGCGCCCTCCGACAACGATCACCTGCTCGGGATCGAGTCCGGCACCGTGTCCGCTGTCCCACAGTCCGCACGCGGCCGCCAGCACCATGCCGCCCAGATACCCCGACCCGGTCGTCTCCGGGGTGTTGAAGTCGCCATGGGCGTCGATCCACAGCACGACGGCGTCCGGGTGCCGCTCCGCGACGGTCGGAAGGGTACCGAGGCTCGCCGCGCAGGTGTTCGTCACGAGCAGCGGCGTGTCACCGGCATCCAGGACATCGCGCAGGGCATTCCGCAGCGCCTCCAGCGTCGGACGCGCGGCCGGCAGGGCGTCGCGCCAGTCGTCGACGGCGCTCGGCGACGGCGTCCCGACGACGGCCGGTGTCCGTCCCAGATACTCGCCCAGCGCCGCGCCGGCGGCGTGCGCACCGCGCAGCGCCCCATCCGTGCGGTCGGCGACCCGCCCCTGCGATACGACGATTCCGAACTCCTGTGCCATGGTGTCTCCTTCGTTCAACGGCCGCGCGGCGTCCAGCCGGACGGCGATGGTCCATCGTCCACGGCCCGCTCGGCGTCGACGACTGCGGACCAGCCCTGTGCGGCATCCACGGCGTCGAATCCGCCGCGGGCAAGCCGCATGCCGACATCCTCGTGATGCATCCGCGGTGCGCCACCGCGCCGCACGGATGCCCGGACGCTCCACGCGTCGTCGGCATAACCTCCGCCGCGGAAGACCCGGTACTCGTCGTAGCGCGCGGGATCCAATAGATCCCAGCACCACTCCCAGACGTTGCCGAGGGTGTCGAACAGGCCGTGCAGGTTCGGGAGCTTTCCGCCGACGTTCTGCGGCGACGTCACGCCGTCCGCCGCTGTCCAGGCGATCTCGTTCAGCGGCCCGTACTGCGGTGCCGCCGAACCCGCGCGGCATGCGTGCTCCCACTCGGCCTCGGTGGGGAGCCGGAAGCCATCGCTGTCGACGTGCCAGGTCACGACCTCGCCGTCGAACGAGTAGGCGGGATCGAGCCCCTCCCACTCGGATGCCGCGTTGCAGAATCGGACGGCGCGCAGCCAGCTGAGATCGGATGCCGGGCGCCGTGGATGCTGCGCGGGAACGCCCAGGACCTCCGCGAACTGCTCCTGCGTGACCGGGTAGACGCCGATGTCGAATGCTTCGAGCCGGACCGTGCGCCGCGTCTTTCGCCGCGCGTCGTGAAGGGCCACAGCGCCAGCGGGGATCCGGGTCATCTCGATGTCGGTCATACGCCTGCACGTGTGGGCGGGGCGGGGATGCGGATGGCGAAGATCCGCATGAAGTACTGGCACAGCGGACCGATCAGCAGCGCGAAAGCGAGCGTGCCGATGCCGACGTTGCCGCCCAGGGACCAGCCCACGGCGACCACGACGATCTCGATGCCGGTCCGAACGATCCAGATCGACCAGCCAGTGCGGTTGTGCAGCCCGGTCATGAGGCCATCGCGCGGGCCGGGTCCGAAGTGCGCGCCGATGTACAGGCCGGTCGCGGCGGCGAGGACCAGAAGGCCGATGACGAAGAAGCAGACGCGCAGCCAGAGCGGCTGGCCGACGGGGATGAGGAGCAGGCCCACATCGGCGGCCGGACCGACGAGCAGCGCGTTCAGAAGAGTACCGACGCCGTATCGCTGTCGCAGCGGCAGCCACAGCAGGAGCACCACGACGCTGGTCAGGATCGTGATGACACCGAACGAGAGCGGGACATGCCGTGAGATGCCCTGCGACAGCACGTCCCAGGGGGCGGCGCCGATCTCTCCGCGCACCATGAACGCGATGCCGATTCCGTACAGGAACAGCCCGACCAGCAGCTGCGCGATCCGGCGCGGAAGCCGCCGACCGCGCACGCGGCTCACTGCGGGATCCGTTCGACCCAGGTGGGGTGCTTGGCGGCCCGCCCGTCGCCGGACGACGTGCGCGTGATCCGCCGCTTGACCCACGGGCCGACGTGCTGCCGGTAGTACGCGAGTCCCGAAGGGCCCGCAGTGCGCTCCGCCGGCGACCACCACTCGGCGGGCGGCTCGAACCCGAGTGCGTGGAGAACCCGCGCGGCGACTCGGTGGTGGCCGTTCGCGTTCATGTGCAGGCGGTCGTCGGACCAATAGGCGCCGGAGGAGAGTTCGCGGTCCGGCCAGTTGAGCGCACGGATCACGTCGTGCCGCTCTGCGATCCGCCGCAGCACGGCAGCCGAAAGCTCGTCGCCGCGCCGCTGGATGAGCGAGCCCATCGGCAGCTGCCCGGCCGGGTTCGCCCCGGAGAGCAGGATCAGCGCGACGCCCTGCTCGTCGCAACGGCGGAGCACGCGCGAGAAGGTGTCGGCGATGTGCTCGACGTCCGTGCGCGGGCGGAGCATGTCGTTGCCGCCGCCGTTGAAGGACAGGTGCGTCGGCCCGAGCGCGAGCGCGGGCTCCAGCTGCTCTTCCACGATCGGCCAGGCGAGCTTGCCCCGAACGGCGAAGTTCGCGTACTGGATCGGGTGTCCGACGGCATCCGCCCAGCCCTGCGCGGCGATGTCGGCCCAGCCGCGCACGCGGCCGTCCGGCAGCTCGTCACCGACGCCCTCGGTGAACGAGTCGCCGATCGCCACGAATCTCACTGCAGTCACCGATCCAGCCTATTCCCGTCGGAGGACGACCGGCGTCACCGGTCATCGAGCGCCTTCCCGCGTCGGTCGACCAGACCCCACGCCGCGGTGGCACCGACGACGAAGAACGCCGCGAACACGACGAACAGCAACGGAGCGCCGCCGATCCCGAGCAGCACGGGCACGAGCAGCGGCGCGATGATCGAGGCGATCCGCCCGACACCGGCGGCCCAGCCCGACCCGGTGCCCCGCAATGACGTCGGGTAGATCTCCGGCGTCACGGCGTACAGGGCACCCCACGCTCCGAGGTTGAAGAACGACAGCGCCATGCCGGAGCCGATGATGGCGGCATCCCCGCTCGCGGTCCCGAACAGCACGGCGGATGCTGCGGAGCCGATCAGGAAGACCGACAGCGTCAGGCGCCTGCCCCAGACCTCGATCAGCCACGCGGCCACGGCGTAGCCGGGCAGCTGCGCCAGTGTGATGACGAGGGTGAAGCCGAAGGACCGCACGAGATCGTACCCAGCGTCGACGAGGATGCTGGGAATCCAGATGAACGCGCCGTAGTAGGCGAAGTTCACGCAGAACCACACGACCCAGATGCACAGCGTGCGCACGCGGAACTCCGCCGACCAAAGCGCACGCAGGCGGGTTCCGGCCGAGATGGCGATGGCGCGCGACGGCTGCTCGGCATGCTCGGCATGGTCGGCCACGACGCCGGCATCCGCCTCGAACTTCTCAACGATGCGCTCCGCCTCGGCGATCCGGCCGCGCGAGGCGAGCCAGCGCGGCGACTCAGGCAGCCCCCAGCGCACGATGAGCGCATAGATCGCGGGAACGGCGCCGAGCGCGAACGCCCAGCGCCAGCCGTCGGCGGATGCCGGGATCACGAAGTAGCCGATCAGGGCCGCGGCCGTCCAGCCGACCGCCCAGAACGCCTCGAGGATCACGATCAGCCGCCCGCGGATCCGTGCCGGCGCGAACTCGCTCACATACGTGGACGCGACCGGAAGCTCGGCACCGAGGCCCAGTCCGACGAAGAACCGCAGCACGAGGAGGATCGCCACTCCCCCGGCCAGCGCGCTGGCGCCGGTCGCCAGACCGTAGATGAGCAGGGTGAGTGCGAACACCTGCCGGCGCCCGAACCGGTCGGCGAGCAGACCGCCGAGGCTTGCACCGAGGGCCATGCCGATGAAGCCGACCGACGCGATCCAGCCGCTCTCGGCCTTGCTGATGTCCCACTGTTGCGCGAGAGCCGCGAGGATGAACGAGATCAGCCCGACATCCATGGCATCCAGCGCCCAGCCGATGCCGGATCCGGTGAGCAGGCGCGCGTGCCGGCGGGTGAACGGCAGGTCGTCCAGGCGACGCGCGAGCGCCCGACGACTGGGCACCGCCTCGGTCATCCGCGGTTACTTCTTCAGCAGCGCGGTGCGGAGGGTGTCGAGGCCGACACCGCCGAGGTCCAGCGCCCGCTTGTGGAAGCTCTTGACGTCGAATGCGTCGCCCTGGTCGGCCTGGCACGCGTCACGCACCTGCTCCCAGATGCGCTGGCCGACCTTGTAGGAGGGTGCCTGGCCGGGCCAGCCGAGGTAGCGGTTCACCTCGAACTGCACGAACTCGTCAGACATGTTCACGTTCTGGCGCATGAATGCGAGTGCGTAGTCGGCATCCCATACACCCGTTCCGCTTGCACTGAGCCCGGTCGAAGTGTCGAGACGGTCCTTGCCGAGATGCACGCCGATGTCGAGCACCACCCGGGCCGCACGCATGCGCTGACCGTCGAGCATGCCCAGGCGGTCGGCCGGGTCATCGAGGTAACCGAGCTGCTGCATGAGCCGTTCGGCGTACAGCGCCCATCCCTCCGCATGACCCGAGGTGCCTGCGAGCAGGCGTCGCCAGGAGTTGAGCTCCCCACGGTTGTAGACCGCCTGAGCGATCTGCAGGTGATGCCCGGGAACGCCCTCGTGGTAGACGGTGGTCAATTCGCGCCAGGTGTCGAACTCGGTGACGCCCTCGGGCACCGACCACCACATGCGGCCGGGTCGGGAGAAGTCATCGGTCGGTCCCGTGTAGTAGATCCCGCCCTCCTGGGTCGGCGCGATCATGCACTCGATGGTGCGGATCTGCTCCGGGATGTCGAAGTGCGTGGCGGCGAGTTCGGCGACCGCGCGGTCGCTGGTCTCCTGCATCCACTTCTGCAGAGCGTCTGTGCCGTGGAGCTTGCGGGCGGCATCCTGCTCGAGATGCGCGACGGCCTCCTCGACCGTCGCGCCGGGCAGGATCTCGTTCGCGATCGCGGTCTGCTCGGCGACCATGCGGGCAAGCTCCTCGCGTCCCCACTCGTAGGTCTCGTCGAGGTCGACCTTCGCGCCGAGGAAACGACGGGAATGCAGCGCGTACAGGTCGCGGCCGACGGCGTCGACGTCGGATGCCGCGGGCGCGAGCGTGCCCGTGAGAAAATCCCGCAGACCGTCGTAGGCGACGCGAGCGGCCGCGGCGCTGTCGGCCAGATCACGAGCGAGGGATGCGGGCAGCCCGCCCTCGTCCGGCGCGGCGTCGGCGACGAACGAGGCGAAGAAGCCGTCATCCGCCGTGTACCGGACGATCTGGGCGGCGACTTCGGTGACCTGCCGCCGGGCGGGAACGATACCGTTCGCGATGCCCTGCTGCAGGGTTTCCGCGTAGCCGCGGAGGGCCGCCGGCACAGCGGCGAGTCGCTTCGCGATGACCTGCCAGTCATCCGCGGTCGTGGTGGGCATGAGGTCGTACACCTGACGGATGTCCTGAGCCGCGGATGCGATGACGTTGAGATCGCGCAGGTGCCACTGGGCGTCGTCGAACTCGAGCTCGAGGTCGAGCTCGCTGAGCAGATCGGTCTTGGTGACCTCGTCAATCTGATCCGCGGGAGTGAGCGCGGCGAGCTCGGTGCGGGCGTTGCGCACCGCGGCGACGTAGCGCTCGTGGCCTTCCGGACTGAGGTCGCCATAGCGGTCGTTCCACTCGTCCCGGCCGATGTACGTACCGAGGGTGGGGTCCAGTTCTGCCAGCGTGTCGACCCACTCTTCGGCGACCTTGTCGATCGCTGTGGGTGTGCGGGGGGTTTCCGTCATGAGCTTCAGCGTAGTGCGGGCTGCGGCCCGCGCGCTCCTAGTGCGCGGCCTCGTTCCAGTCGTGCCCGCGACCGACCTGCACGTCCAACGGCACGGACAGATCGGCGGCGCCGGCCATCTGCGTCTGCACGATCTGCTCGGCGGCGTCCCACTCTCCCGGAGCGACCTCGACGACGAGTTCGTCGTGGATCTGCAGCAGCACTCGGGAACGCATGCCGGCTTCGTTCAGATCGGCGTGGATACGGAACAGCGCGATCTTCATGACGTCTGCGGCGCTGCCCTGGATCGGGGCGTTGAGCGCGGCGCGCTCGGCGTTCTCACGAAGCACGCGGTTGGGGCTCGACAGATCGGGGAACGGACGGCGGCGGCCGAAGATGGTCTCGGTGTAGCCGACCTCCTTCGCCTTGACGACGGAGGCGCGCAGGTAGTCGCGCACCGCGCCGAACCGGGCGAAGTACTCGAGCATGAGCTGCTTGGCCTCGGACTGCTCGATGCGCAGCTGCTTGGAGAGCCCGAAGGCGCTCAGACCGTAGACGAGCCCGTACGACATGGCCTTGACCTTGGTGCGCATGGCCGAGGTGACCGCTGCGGGCTCGACGCCGAAGACGCGCGCGCCGACGAAGCGGTGCAGGTCTTCTCCGCTGTTGAAGGCCTCGATGAGCCCCGCGTCGCCGGACAGATGCGCCATGATGCGCATCTCGATCTGGGAGTAGTCGGCCGTCAGCAGAGTCTCGTAGCCCTCGCCGACTTCGAACGCGCTGCGGATGCGACGCGACTCCTCGGTGCGCACCGGGATGTTCTGCAGGTTCGGATCCGTGCTGGACAGACGCCCGGTCTGGCTGCCGGTCTGCACGTAAGTCGTGTGGATGCGGTCGTCATCCTTGATCGCCGTGTCGAGCGATTCGATGATCTGACGCAGCTTCGTCGCCTCTCGGTGCTGCAGAAGAAGATCGAGGAAGGGGTGTGGATGGCTCTCCTGCAGGTCGGCGAGCACCGCGGCGTCCGTCGAGTAGCCGGTCTTGGTCTTGCGCGTCTTCGGCAGCTGCAGATCGTCGAAGAGCACCTCCTGAAGCTGCTTGGGCGAGCCGAGGTTGAATTCACGCCCGACCAGAGTGAACGCCTGAGTGGCCAGGCCGTCGGTGCGCGCGGCGAGTTCGCCGGAGAACGTCGACAGGACGTCGTGCGACACGGCGACCCCGGCGATCTCCATGTCGGCGAGGACGAGCAGCGTCGGCAGCTCGATGTCGGTGAGGACGGCGGCGACGGACTCCGGCAGGTCCTCGCGGATGGCCGCGGCCGTGCGCAGAATGAACCACGCCTCCTGAGAGGGCGTCGCGCCGTCGGTCTCGGGAACCAGCTGAGAAGGATCGGCGACGGGGAGCTTCTCGCCGAGGTAGCGGTCGACGAGGTGCGAAAGCGTCTTGTCGGGCAGGCTCGGCCGAAGCAGCCAGCCGGCGAGCAGCGTGTCGTAGGCGAGCCCCCCGATGCGGATGCCGGCGCGCAGCAGCGCCTTCACCTGAGGCTTGGCGTCGTTGAACACCTTCGCGGCGTCGGACTCCAGCCAGGGACGCAGCGCGTCGGCGACATCGTCGGACCAGTCGATCTCGTGCAGCTCGGTGAGGCTGGCGACGCCGATGCGGGTGACAGCGCCGCCGTTCGTGACCACCGTCACACCGAGCTCGAGGTTCTGCGCATCAAGCCACGCGGCGAGGTCGGCGGCGGTGCTCTGGAGCGGCGCGGGCAGGTCGACGGCGGGTTCGGAATCGACGGACTCCTCCGCTGCGCCCATGGCGTCGAACACCCGGGGCAGCAGCGTGCGGAACTCCAGCCGGGCGAAGATGTCGCGGATGGCCTGGACGTCGGCGGGGGCGACGATGAGATCGGCGGGTGCGACCGGCAGCTCGACATCGGTGAGCAGACGGTTGAGCTTGCGGTTGCGGCGCACAGCATCCATGTGCTCGCGGAGATTGCCGCCCACCACGCCCTTGATCTCCTCGGCGCGTGCCAGCAGCTCGTCGAGCGAGCCGAACTGGGTGAGCCACTTGACCGCGGTCTTCTCCCCCACCTTCGGCACGCCGGGCAGGTTGTCGCTGGTCTCGCCCACGAGGGCGGCGATGTCGGGGTACTGGTCGGGGCGGACGCCGTAGCGCTCCTGCACGGTCGTGGGGTCGTAGCGCTTGAGCTGCGAGACGCCCTGGACGGACGGGTACAGCAGCGTGACCTCGTCGTTCACCAGCTGGATGGTGTCGCGGTCGCCGGAGACGACGAGCACGTCGTACCCCTGCTCCGCCCCCTGCTTGGCGAGGGTCGCGAGGATGTCGTCGGCCTCGATGCCCTCCTGCGTGAGAACCGGGATCGACATGGCGGCCAGGCAGTCCTGCAGAAGCGGGATCTGACCCCGGAACTCCTGCGGCGTCTCGGAACGCGTCGCCTTGTACTCGGGGTACTCGTCGGTGCGGAACGAATGCCGTGACGTGTCGAATGCGATCGCCATGTGCGTCGGCTGCTCGGCCTTGATGAGGTTCACGAGCATCGACAGGAAGCCGTAGATGGCGTTCGTGTGCTGGTTGTCCTTGGTCGTGAAGTTCTCGACCGGAAGAGCGAAGAACGCCCGATACGCGAGCGAGTGGCCGTCGACGACCATGAGGGTAGGCTTTGCGGAGTCCGTCACTCTGACAGCCTAACGAGGACGGCAGACACCCGCTCAGGAGGACGCGTGACCGATACCCGGATGACCGGACTGGAGTGGGCCACGCAGCGTGGCATGGGCGCGCTGGCCGAGAAGATGGGCATCGAGTTCACCGAGTTCTCGGTCGAGCGCAGCGTCGCCACGATGCCCGTCGAGGGCAACACCCAGCCAGTCGGATTGCTGCACGGCGGCGCCTATGTCGTTCTGGGCGAGTCCCTCGGGTCGATGTCGGCGAACCTCGCCGCAGGCCCCGGCCGGCTCGCGGTCGGCGTCGACATCAACGCGACCCACACGCGCTCCGCGACCTCGGGGATCGTGACCGGCGTGTGCACCCCGATCCACCTGGGACGCAGCGTGATGGTGCACGAGATCGTCGTGACCGACGATCAGGACCGTCGGTGCTCGACCATCCGCATCACGAACATGATCAAGAGCCTGCCGGACTGAGCGCGGTAGGTTTCGACTCGCTTCGCTCGCTCAACCTGAGTCGGTTGCGGGTCAAGGCCGCTTCGCGGCCTTGACCCGCAACCGACTCACTTCTTCGGCGCGAGCTGCTCGATGATCGCCTTGGCGACGTCCTGCATCGTGAGGCGACGGTCCATGGACGCCTTCTGGATCCAGCGGAACGCCTCCGGCTCGCTGAGGCCCATCTTCTCGTTCAGAAGCCCCTTGGCGCGATCGACGAGCTTGCGGGTCTCGAAGCGCTCGACCATGTCGGCCACCTCGGCCTCGAGAGTGATGATCTGCTCGTGGCGGGCCAGCGCGATCTCGATCGCCGGCAGCAGGTCGTTCGGCGTGAACGGCTTGACGACGTACGCCAGGGCGCCGGCCTCGCTGGCGCGCTCGACGAGCTCCTTCTGGCTGAATGCGGTGAGGAGGACGACCGGGGCGATGTTCGCTTTGTGCAGCCGTTCGGCGGCGCTGATGCCGTCGAGCTGCGGCATCTTCACGTCCATAATGACGAGGTCGGGGCGCAGCTCGGTGGCCAGGGCCACAGCCGTCTCGCCGTCACCGGCTTCGCCGACGACATCGAAGCCGTTGTCGCGGAGGATCTCGACGATGTCGAGTCGGATCAGCGATTCGTCTTCGGCGACGACGACGCGTCGCGGGGCGGATGCCGTGGGCTGCTCAGACTGTTCTTGCTCGGTCACATGACCATTCTAGGGGACGGCCGCTCCCCGCCCGCCGCATCCGCGCAGGTGTGGAAGGGAAGGCAGCGCACCCTGCGCTAAAGTCGAAGGCGCGACATGCGAGCCGGCGTGGCGGAATGGTAGACGCGGAGCACTCAAAATGCTTTGTCCGAAAGGACGTGTGGGTTCGAGTCCCACCGCCGGCACAAGACCTGGATGCCCTCGCGCGTCTCAGTCGCCGGCAGTGACGAGCGCCGAGAACTCCACGAGGACCTGTGGGTGCGCGAGGATGCGGAAGTGCCCCCCGGTGGCGAGTCGCACGTTGCGCGCCCCCACGAGCTCGCTGCCCTCCGGGATGTGCGGATCGAACTCGCCGAACACCGAGACGACCCGGCCGTTCACGTCCTGATGCCGGGCGATCGCGAGGATCGAAGGATGAACAGGTGAGAAGGCGCGCAGGGTCTGCCCCGGCATCATGCGCGCGTAGCGCGAACCGCTGAACGGCGTGGCTACGGCCAGCATGCTCGCCACGCGGCCGGCTTCCGGGCCCACCATCACCAGCTTGCCGGCCAGACCGCCCTTGCTGTGGGCCACCAGCACGACATCGCGGAGGTCGGCGGCTTCCAGGAATGCGGTGACTTCGACTGCCGCATCCGCGACGGGGCGCTGATTGCGTCTGAGCGTCTCGATCACATGCACGGGATGCCCGCGACCGTGAAGCTGCTCGATGAGCGGCTGGAGGAACTTCCACGACTCGTACACGCCGGGCAGCACCACCACCGGTGCGCGGTCGCCCGAGGCGAACGACCGTGGATCGGTTCGATTGAAGATCGCCCTGAGCTGCCAGCGTGCGGCGTAGGCGTAGTCCAGCAGCCACCACGACGCGTGCCGGACCGCACGTACGACGGAGGGGCGAAGCCGCAGCCCCGCCCCTCCGTGCGCATGTCCGGTCAGGCGCCCGCCTTGTAGATCGGCGCCGCTCCGTTCACGGCATCCCCGACCTTGTGGACGCGGATGTCGTTGGTGGAGCCGACGATTCCGGGAGGCGATCCGGAGATCACGACGACCTTGTCACCCTCGACCGCGAGATCGTTGTCGAGCAGGTACTCGTCGACCTGGTGGTACATCAGGTCTGTGTGCTGGACCATCTCGACCAGCGTGGAGCGGATGCCCCAGGTCAGTGCCATACGGCGTCTGATGCTCGGCTCCGGAGTGAAGGCCAGCATCGGGATGCGCGAGCGCAGGCGCGACAGGCGTCGAGCGGAATCGCCGGACTGCGTGAACACGCAGAGGTACTTCGCGTCGACGAACTCGGCGACTTCGAGAGCCGCCAGCGTGATCGCCCCGCCCTGCGTGCGCGGTTTGGTGGTCAGCGGTGCGATCCGCTCCAGGCCGTGCTCCTCAGTGGACTCCACGATGCGCGCCATGGTCTCTACGACGACGATCGGGTACTCCCCCACGCTGGTCTCGCCGGAGAGCATCACGGCGTCGGCGCCGTCGAGGACCGCGTTGGCGACGTCCGAGGTCTCTGCGCGGGTCGGCACGGGGCTCGAGATCATCGACTCGAGCATCTGCGTCGCGACGATCACGGGCTTGGCGTTGCGGCGGGCGAGCTCGACGGCGCGCTTCTGCACGATCGGCACGGCTTCCAGAGGCAGCTCGACGCCCAGGTCGCCGCGGGCGACCATGATGCCGTCGAACGCGTCCACGATCTCCTCGAGTGCGTCGACGGCCTGCGGCTTCTCGATCTTGGCGATGACGGGAACCTTGACGCCCTCTTCCGCCATGATCTCGTGCACCCGCTCGACGTCGGCGGCGTTGCGCACGAACGACAGGGCGATGATGTCGGCACCTGTGCGCAGACCCCAGCGGAGGTCGGCTTCGTCCTTCTCGCTCAGAGCCGGCACGTTCACGGCCACCCCGGGCAGGTTGATGCCCTTGTTGTTGGACACGGCGCCCGCCACGATCACCTTGGTGGTGACGACCGTTCCGTCAGTCTCGACGACCTCGACGCGGACCTTGCCGTCGTCGATGAGGAGGAAGTCACCGGGCTTGACGTCCTGCGGCAGGCCCTTGAACGTCGTGCCGCAGATCTCGCGGTTGCCGACGATGTCTTCCGTCGTGATCTTGAAGATGTCGCCCTCGGCGAGCTCGTACGGGCCCGCCTCGAACTTGCCGAGCCGGATCTTCGGACCCTGCAGGTCTACGAGCACGGCGACCGCGCGGCCGGCGTCGTCCGCGGCGCGGCGGACGTTGGCGTAGTTGGCGTCGTGGACGGAGTAGTCACCGTGGCTGAGGTTCAGCCGAGCGACGTCCACCCCCGCATCGATGATGGCTCGGACGTTCTCATAACTCGACGTTGCCGGGCCCAGCGTGGCGACTATTTTCGCGCGTCTCAACAGATACTCCAGGGTAAGAGGTCGGGGGAATTGGTGGCGACGGTGCCTTCGCCAGCCTACGCGGGCTGCAGGCCGATTGCGACATCCGTGGGTGCCACCGGCGCGGGGAGCACCGTGGTTCCCATCAGGTGCCGGTCGACGGCGGCAGCCGCCGCGCGCCCCTCTGCGATCGCCCACACGATGAGCGACTGACCGCGCCCGGCATCCCCTGCGACGAACACGCCGGGAACGGTCGTCTCATATGCGTCATCGCGACGGAACGCGCCGCGATCCGCGATCTCGGGCCGCACGTCGTCGGTGAAGCTCTCGGTCTCCGGGCCGGTGAAGCCCATCGCGATGAGCACCAGGTCCGCAGGGATCTCGCGCTCAGTGCCGCTCTTGGGCACGCGGCGGCCATCGACGTACTCGGTCTCGGCGACGCGCAGCGCTCGCACCTCGCCGGCCGCGTTCGCGAGGAACTCGACGGTCGACGCCAGGTACTGGCGCTCACCGCCCTCCTCGTGCGCGGACTGCACCTCGAAGACGGTCGGCATCATGGGCCAGGGCTGGTGCTCCGGACGCTGGTCGCCAGGCTGCGTGCCGATCGCGAGGTTCGTCACGCTCAGTGCGCCCTGTCGGTGGGCGGTGCCGATGCAGTCGGCTCCGGTGTCGCCGCCGCCGATGACGATGACGTGCTTGCCCTCCGCGGTGATCTGGTTCGGCACGGCATCTCCCGCGACCGCCCTGTTGGACTCCACGAGGTACTCCATCGCGAAGTGCACGCCGTCGAGGTCGCGTCCGGGGATCGAGAGGTCGCGCGGCACCGTCGAGCCGGTGGCGAGGACGACCGCGTCGTAGCGCGCGCGCAGATCGGCCCAGCTGATGTCCTTGCCGATCTCCACGCCGGCACGGAACCGTGTTCCCTCCTCCTGCATCTGACGCAGGCGGGACTCGAGCTGGTTCTTCTCCATCTTGAAGTCCGGGATGCCGTAGCGCAGCAGCCCGCCGATGCGGTCATCGCGCTCGAACACGGCCACGGTGTGCCCTGCACGGCTGAGCTGCTGTGCTGCGGCGAGACCGGCAGGACCGGACCCGACGACGGCGACGGTCTTGCCTGTCAGCCGCTCCGGCGGCTGTGGCTCGACCCAGCCCCTCGCGAAGGCCTCGTCGATGATCGACACCTCGACCTGCTTGATGGTCACTGCGGGCTGGTTGATGCCCAGCACGCACGCGCTCTCGCACGGCGCAGGGCACAGTCGGCCGGTGAACTCGGGGAAGTTGTTCGTCGCGTGCAGGCGCTCGATGGCCGAGCGGTCCTCGCCGCGCCACGTGAGGTCGTTCCACTCCGGGATCAGGTTGCCGAGCGGGCAGCCCTGGTGGCAGAACGGCACACCGCAGTCCATGCAGCGCCCCGCCTGGCGGCGCAGCACGTTCTTGTCGCCGGGCTCATAGACTTCTTTCCAGTCCATGATGCGCACGGGAACCGGGCGGCGCGCGGGGAGCTCGCGCTCCGTCACCTTCAGAAAGCCCTTGGGGTCAGCCACCGGTCACCTCCAGGATGCGGTTCCAGACGGCGTCGCCGTCGGGATCGATGCCGGAGGCCTCCGCCTCCTGGCGCATGGTCTGCACTGCCGCGAAGTCACGAGGCAGCACTTTCACGAACTCTGTTGCGACGGATTCGAAGTCCGCCAGCATCCGTGTCGCGAGCGGTGAATCGGTGCGCTCGACATGCTCGACCAGCAGGCTCCGCAGCACTTCGAGATCGGCCCTGTCCAGTGCCTCCAGGCGCAGCTCTCCGCTCTCCCGGGACTGCTGGTTCACGCTGTCTGTCGACAGCGCGTGGACGTAGGCGATGCCACCGGACATTCCGGCCCCGAGGTTTCGTCCCGTCGTTCCGAGGATCACGGCGAGACCGCCGGTCATGTACTCGAGCGCGTGGTCGCCCACGCCCTCGACTACTGCTGTCGCGCCGGAGTTGCGCACCAGGAACCGCTCGCCGACGACGCCCGAGATGAACATCGAGCCGGACGTCGCCCCGTAGCCGATCACGTTGCCGGCGATGACGTTCTCATGCGGGGCGATGGTGGCAGCGCGCGGGGGGCGCACGACGACGTCGCCTCCGGAGAGGCCCTTGCCGACGTAGTCGTTCGCGTCTCCCTCCAGCCGCAGCATGATGCCGGCCGGCAGGAAGGCGCCGAGCGACTGCCCGGCGGTGCCGTGCAGGATGACGTCGATCGTCTCTCGCGCGAGTCCCTCAGCACCGAAACGGGAGGTGACCTCGTGGCCGAGCATCGTGCCGACCGCGCGTTCGGTGTTGCGGATCGGCAGTTCGATGACCACCGGCGCCCGCTCCTGCAGCGCGTCCTGCGCCATCCGGATGAGCTGCACGTCGAAGTGCTCGTCGAGCTCGTGGTCCTGAGCGCGCGCGTGGCGGCGCGGCTCGGATGCCGGGAACACGGGCCCCTCGAGGATCGGCGTCAGGTCG
Organism: Microbacterium abyssi; assembly: GCF_015277895.1. NCBI lineage: Bacteria > Bacillati > Actinomycetota > Actinomycetes > Micrococcales > Microbacteriaceae > Microbacterium > Microbacterium abyssi. The sequence goes on from NZ_CP063815.1 coordinate 1,634,328, forward strand.
AGCCCGTGCGCCTTCCAGTGCTCGATGGCGGCATTCGCCTCGATGAGGTCGGCGCGGCCGATGATCTCGTCGAGGGAGCGGAAGCCGAGCTCGGCGAGCAGCTCGCGCACCTCTTCGGCGATGAACTCCATGAAATTGACGACGAACTCCGGCTTGCCGGTGAACCGCTCGCGCAGCGCAGGGTTCTGGGTCGCGACGCCGACGGGGCACGTATCGAGATGGCACACGCGCATCATGATGCAGCCGCTGACGACGAGCGGAGCCGTCGCGAACCCGAATTCCTCAGCACCCAGCAGCGCGCCGATGATGACGTCGCGGCCGGTCTTGAGCTGACCGTCGACCTGCACGACGACGCGATCGCGCATGCCGTTGAGCATGAGAGTCTGCTGCGTCTCGGCCAACCCGAGCTCCCACGGGGTGCCGGCGTGCTTGAGCGAGTTCATCGGGCTCGCGCCGGTGCCGCCGTCGTGACCGGAGACCAGGATGACGTCGCTGAGCGCCTTGGCGACACCAGCGGAGACCGCGCCGATGCCGGACTGGCTGACCAGCTTGGTGTGGATGCGGGCGTTCGGGTTCGCGCGCTTGAGGTCGAAGATGAGCTGCTTGAGGTCTTCGATCGAGTAGATGTCGTGGTGCGGCGGTGGGGAGATGAGCCCGACGCCGGCGGTCGCGTGACGCGTGCGCGCCACCCACGGGTACACCTTGGTCGGCGGCAGCTGACCGCCCTCGCCGGGCTTGGCGCCCTGCGCGAGTTTGATCTGTATGTCGTCGGATTCGGTCAGGTACAGGCTGGTGACCCCGAACCGCCCCGAGGCGACCTGCTTGATGGCACTCCGGCGCTCCGGGTCGAGGAGGCGGTCGACGTCTTCGCCGCCCTCCCCCGTGTTCGACTTGCCGCCGATGCGGTTCATCGCGATCGCCAGCGTCTCGTGCGCCTCGCGCGAGATGGAGCCGTAGCTCATCGCGCCGGTCGAGAAGCGCTTGACGATCGCGCTGACCGGCTCGACCTCGTCGATCGGCACGGGCGGGCGGATGCCGGTGCGCAGGCCGAACAGTCCGCGCAGCGTCTTGAGCTCGGCGGCCTGATCGTCGACGAGCTTGGTGTACTCGCGGAAGATGTCGTAGCGCCGTGTCCGCGTGGAGTGCTGCAGCCGGAACACCGTGTCGGGATTGAACAGGTGCGGAGACCCGTCGCGTCGCCACTGGTACTCGCCGCCGGTCCACAGCCGCTCATGGGCGCGGGCTGCGGCATCCTCGGGGTAGGCGTAGTCGTGTCGCGCCTGGTTCTCGGCGAAGACGTCCTCGATGCCCATGCCGCCGAGCTTCGTCTCGGTGCCGGTGAAGTACGCGTCGACGAACTCCTGGCTGAGGCCGATCGCCTCGAACACCTGAGCGCCCGCATAGGAGGACACGGTCGAGATGCCCATCTTCGACATGATCTTCAGCACGCCCTTGCCGAGCGCGTAGATCAGATTGCGGACGGCTTTCTCCGGAGGGATCCCGGCGATGAAGCCGGTGCGCACCAGGTGCTCGACGGTCTCCATCGCGAGGTACGGGTTGACCGCCGAGGCTCCGTAGCCGATCAGCGTCGCGACGTGGTGCACTTCGCGCACGTCGCCTGCTTCGACCAGCAGACCGACCTTCATGCGGTTCTGACGGCGGATGAGGTGGTGGTGGATCGCCGAGACCATGAGCAGCGACGGGATCGGGACGAGATCCTTGTTCGAGTCGCGGTCGGACAGGATGATGAACTCGGCGCCGCCCTCGATCGCAGCGTCCACCTCGGCGCACATCTCGGTGAGACGCTCCTGCATCGTGTGGTCGCCGGCGTCGAAGTGGTACAGGCCGCTGATCGTGACCGCGGAGCGGCCGGGCAGAGCCCTGTCGATGTAGCGGATCTTGGCGAGCTCGTCATTGTCGATAACCGGGAAGTCGACCGACACCGTGCGGGTGTGCTCCGGGCCCCAGCTGAGCAGATTGCGCTCGGGGCCGAGGGACGAGCGCAGGCTGGTGACGACCTCTTCGCGGATGGAGTCCAGCGGTGGGTTGGTGACCTGGGCGAACTGCTGGGTGAAGTAGTCGAACAGCAGCCGCGGACGCTCGCTGAGAACGGCGATCGGAGTGTCCGATCCCATGGCGCCCAGCGGCTCGGCGCCGGTCTGCCCCATCGGGGTGAGCAGCAGCCGCACCTCCTCTTCGGTGTACCCGAAGGTGCGCTGGCGGCGCGTGATGGATGCCGGCGGATGCACGATGTGCTCGCGCTCGGGAAGATCCGCCAGCCGCACAGCACCCTCATCGAGCCACTGCTGCCACGGGTGCAGAGTCGCGAGCTCGTGCTTGATCTCCTCGTCCTCGACGATCCGGCGCGCGGCCGTGTCGACGAGGAACATCTTGCCCGGCTGCAGGCGGCCGCGCCGCTTGATGCGCTCGGGCTCGAACTCCAGCACACCGGTCTCCGAGCCGATGACGACCAGGCCGTCGGTGGTCTCGGTCCATCGTCCGGGACGCAGTCCGTTGCGGTCGAGCGTCGCGCCGACGTGCGTGCCGTCGGTGAAGATGAGCGCGGCGGGGCCGTCCCACGGCTCCATCTGGTTCGAGTGGTACTCGTAGAACGCGCGCAGCTCGGGTGAGATGTCGGTCTGCTTCTCGTAAGCCTCGGGGACCATCATCATGATCGCGTGCGGCAGGCTGCGACCGGTGAGCGTCAGCAGCTCGAGCACCTCGTCGAAGGACGCCGAATCGCTCGCGCCGGGCGTGCAGATGGGCAGCAGCGGGCGTACGTCGCCGAGCAGCTCGGACTCGAGCTGCGACTGGCGTGCGCGCATCCAGTTGCGGTTGCCGCCGACGGTGTTGATCTCGCCGTTGTGCGCCAGCATGCGCAGGGGCTGCGCGAGCGGCCACGACGGGAACGTGTTGGTCGAGTAGCGGGAGTGCACGACCGCGAGCTCGGAGGCGAAGCGCTCGTCCTGGAGGTCGGGGTAGAACGGCTCGAGCTGCAGCGTGGTGACCATTCCCTTGTAGCCGAGCGTGCGGCTGGACAGCGAGACGAAGTAGGCGCCGAGCTCGTGGCCGGCGCGCTTGCGCAGACGGTAGGCGACGCGGTCGAGCGCGATCCCGGAGAGGCGGCGGTCGGACCCTGCCGGGGACCGCACGAACAACTGCTCGAACGCGGGGCGGGCCTCATCGGCGAGCTTGCCGAGGTTCTCGTTCGCGGTGGGGACGACGCGCCATCCGAGGACCTCCAGGCCCTCCTCGCGGGCGATCTTCTCGACCCCGGCCTTCTGGGTGCGGCGTTCGGTGGCCTGCAGCGGGAGGAAGGCGAGCCCGGCGGCGTACTCGCCGGCATCGGGCAGTTCGAAGTCTGTGACTTCACGCAGGAATGCGTCGGGCATCTGGGTGAGGATGCCGGCCCCGTCACCGGTGCCGGCGTCGGAGCCGATCGCACCGCGGTGCTCGAGGTTGCGCAGCGCTTGAAGCGCCAGCGCGATGATGTCGTGTCCTGCGGTTCCACGCAGGGTGGCGACCATGGCCAGGCCGCAGGCATCCTTTTCGAATGCCGGATTGTACAGCCCCTGCTTCGGGGGGTAGGCGCCGGAGGCACCGTAAGGAGGCTGGAAGTACATCGAATACCGCCCTCAGGTAATCAGGTGACACCGGGGACGTCGTCGGCCCGCTCGTTCAGTGCAATGGATTCCTCACTCGACGAGGAGGTTATCGGGAACTGTCCTCGCTCCTGGGAGCAGTGCTTGTGGCGGTGGCTCCAACGGTGACTTCGGTCGGAGGCTCGCTCACGTCGACGAAGTCATCGAGATCGTTCTGCGATTGTACCCCAGCGTCCGCATCCTCCCGGCCCCGCCCGGGCATGTACGGCGACGGCTCTGTTCCGGGGTGCCGCCGCGTCTGCACGATGAGGATCACGATGCCGACGACGACGCCGATGATCGCTGCCCATACGTTGCTGCGCAGACCCAGGATGATCTCGCTCGGGTCGATGCGGATGGACTCCCACACGATGCGTCCTGCGCTGTACCAGATCAGGTAGATCGCGAACAGCTTGCCCCACTGCAGCCGCAGGCGCTTGCCGATCCAGAGCAGGACGATCACGCCGAGTCCGTTCCAGATGACCTCGTAGAGGAACGTGGGGTGGAACAGCGTGCCCTCGGCGAGGCCGGGAGGGAACGCCACGTTGTCGGATTCGATCTCCAGTCCCCACGGCAGGTCGGTGGGAAGGCCGAACAGCTCGTGGTTGAACCAGTTGCCGAAGCGGCCCATGGCTTGTGCCAGCAGCAGGCCGGGCGCGAGTGCATCAGCGAACGTCCAGAACCGGATGCCCGTCCACCGGCACCCCAGATAGGCGCCGACGGCGCCGCCGATGAGCGCGCCGAAGATGGCGATGCCGCCCTCCCAGATCGCCCAGACCGAGCCCGGCTCGAACGGGTTCCAGGTGTTCTTCCCCTCGCCGAAGTAGAAGTTCGGGTGGGTGAGCACATGGAAGATGCGCGCGCCGATGATCGCGAGCGGCACGGCGAGGATCGCGATGTCGATCACGACCCAGGGCTCCGCTCCGCGCCTGGTGAGGCGGTGATTCGTGAGCAGGGTGGCGGCGATGATTCCCGCGATGATGCACAGCGCGTAGTAGTGGATACGCAGGTTGAAATCGAAGATCGGGATGTCGAAGTAGCTGACCTCGGGGCTCGGGATGCTGGTGAGCACGCCGTTGAGGGCGCTGTGGAACGCGAGGGACATGAGTGCGATTCTAGTTCTCGTGTGAGCGGACTGCAGACGGCGTGCCTGCAGCGAGGTTCCTGGTGACGTCGGCGAGGGCGGGAAGTCCGCCGTCGCCGAGTGCGCGCACCAGAGCGGTGCCGACGATCGCGCCGTCCGCGTAGTCGATGACGCCCGCGATCTGGTCGGCGGTGGAGATGCCGATGCCGACGCAGGCGTTCTGCGCGCCGTGTTCGCGCAGACGCGCCACGAGCGTGCGCGCGGCCTGATCGAGCGAGGCGCGCTCCCCCGTGATGCCCATCGTCGAGACGGTGTAGACGAAGCCGGTCGAGGACTTCACGACCAGCTCGAGACGTTCGTCGGTCGACGACGGTGCCGCGAGGAAGATCCGGTCGAGCCCGGTGCGCTCGCTGGCGGCGATCCACTCCGCCGCGGCATCCGGCGTGATGTCGGGGGTGATGAGACCTGCGCCACCGGCGGCGAGCAGGTCGTCGGCGTAGCGGTCGACGCCGTACTGCATCACCGGGTTCCAGTACGTCATCACGACCACGGGGACGTCGGTGGCGGCGGTGATCTCGCGCACCGCGGTGAACAGGTCGCGCATCCTGAACCCGTTCGCCAGCGCGGCCTGGGTGGCCTGCTGGATGACGAGTCCGTCCATCACAGGGTCGCTGTAGGGCGGGCCCAGCTCGATGATGTCGACGCCGTTCTCGGCGAGCGTGATGGCCGCCTTGATGCTGGTCTCAAGGTCTGGGAAGCCGACGGGGAGATAGCCGATGAAGGCTCCTCGCCCGGCATCCTTGGCCGACTCGATGGCGGCTTCGACGCGGCTCATCGGGTCTCCTCTGCGGCATCCGCGTCGTACAGCTCGAAGTAGCGGGCGGCGGTGTCCATGTCCTTGTCGCCGCGACCGGAGAGGCAAACCGCGATCACGGCGTCCTCGCCCATCGCGTTGCCGAGCCGGATCGCCCCTGCCAGCGCGTGGGCGGACTCGATCGCCGGGATGATGCCCTCCGTGCGGCTGAGCAGCCGCAGCGCCTGCATCGCCTCGTCGTCGGTGGCAGGGATGTACTCTGCGCGGCCGATGTCGGCGAGCCAGGAATGCTCGGGCCCGACGCCCGGATAATCGAGCCCGGCGGAGATCGAGTGCGACTCGATGGTCTGGCCGTCCTCATCCTGGAGCACGTAGGTCTTCGCGCCGTGCAGCACGCCGGGTCGACCGCGCTCGATGGATGCCGCGTGCTTGTCGGTGTCGACACCGTCACCGGCTGCTTCCACACCGTAGAGCTTCACCTCGGCGTCGTCGAGGAACGCATCGAACATGCCGATCGCGTTGGAGCCGCCGCCGACGCAGGCCACGACGGCGTCGGGCAGGCGTCCGATCTCGTCGAAGAGCTGCTGGCGCGCCTCTTCGCCGATGATCTTCTGGAAATCGCGCACCATGGCGGGGAACGGGTGGGGGCCCGCAGCCGTCCCGAAGATGTAGTTGGTCGTCTCGACGCTCGCCACCCAATCACGGTAGGCGTCGTTGATGGCGTCCTTGAGCGTGCGCGATCCGGTGGTCACGGGAACGACCTCGGCGCCCAGCAGACGCATGCGCGCGACGTTGAGCGCCTGGCGCTCGGTGTCGACCTCGCCCATGTAGATCGTGCAGTCCAAGCCGAACAGGGCTGCGGCGGTCGCCGTGGCGACACCGTGCTGGCCCGCGCCGGTCTCGGCGATCACGCGGGTCTTGCCGAGGCGCTTGGTCAGCAGTGCCTGTCCGAGCACGTTGTTGATCTTGTGACTGCCGGTGTGATTGAGGTCTTCGCGCTTGAGGAACACGCGCGCTCCCCCGGCGTGAGCGGCGAAACGCGGCACCTCAGTGAGGGCCGACGGGCGGCCGGCGTAGGAGGCGAGCAGCTGCGCGAGCTCAGCGCGGAACTCGGGGTCGGCGATGGCAGCCTCATAGGCGACCGTGAGCTCGTCGATCGCGGCGATGAGCGATTCGGGCATGTAGCGGCCGCCGAAGTCGCCGAAGAACGGGCCGTGCTGGTCACGCAGGCTCACAGGGATCCCCTCTGCTCATCGTCTCCTGCCGAGAGGAAGCCCTGCAGCGTGGCGACCGGGTCGCCGGTCACGAGCGCCTCGCCGATCAGCACGACGTCGGCGCCGGCTGCGCGGTAGTGCGTCACGTCGCCAGGTTCCAGGACGGCGGACTCGGCGACCTTGATGGTGCCGACGGGAATCCGGTCGACGAGGCGTCCGAACAGGTCGCGGTCCAATTCGAAGGTCGACAGGTTGCGTGCGTTGACGCCGATGAGCGAGGCGCCGAGGTCGATCGCGACCTCGAGCTCCTCCGCCGAGTGCGTCTCGACGAGCGGGGTCATGCCGAGTTCGAGGATCAGCGCATACAGCTCCTGCAGCACCTGCTGCTCGAGACCTGCGACGATTAGCAGCGCGAGATCGGCACCCGCGGCGCGGGCTTCCAGCACCTGATACGGCGTCGCGATGAAGTCCTTGCGCAGGACCGGCAACGACACGCGGGAGGTGACGGCCTCGAGGTCGGCGAGCGAGCCGCCGAAGCGGCGCTCCTCGGTGAGGACGCTGATCGCGGAGGCGCCGCCGGTCTCGTACAGCGACGCCTGGCGGGCGGGATCGGGGATCTCCGCGAGGGCGCCGCGAGAGGGGCTCGCACGCTTGACCTCCGCGATGATCTTGACGCGGGATGCGGGGGCGAGGGCCGCGAGGACGTCACGGGCCGCCGGGCGCGCCAGAGCAGCCTTCTCGACCTCGGCGAGCGGGCGCGTGAGAGCGCGACGCTCGGCGTCTTCGACTGCGCCGGCCGTGAGGTCGGCGAGCACCATCAGTGGCCCTTCGGCGTGTACTTGGGTCCGTTGACGCCGTAGCCGGCCTTGGCGAGGATCCAGCCGAGCAGCAGCCCGATCACGATGATCCCGACGGACACCCATACGAAGACGGGCTGCGCGAGGCAGAACGCGATGGTGCCGGCGAAGAAGCCGAACAGCATGACCACCACGGCGGTCCAGGCCGCAGGCGAGTGTCCGTGGCCGGGGTCGGCGATCGGGTTGGTCATGTTCTCCTCCGAGGCGGTCGTGGGTGTGTGAATCAGTCTATCGGGGTCACCGGGTCGGATCGGTCCCGCGAGACAGGTCGTCCCACGAATTGATCGCGTCGACCGGGCCGTCGTTGTCCGCGTGAGCCGCGGCATCCGTGCGGAAGCGGCGTCCGCCGCTCTTCCAGCGGTGCGCGGTCGCAAGCGCGAATACGGCCGTCACGATGAGCAGCACCCAGCCGATCAGCGCCAGCACGGGCCACGCCGAGGGCTCGATCGACGCGATCATGTCGGCGAGCGTGGTGCTGCCTGCGAGGCCCGTCGCCTGGGTGACGGTCGGTGCGACGGACGAGATCGGGGTGGCGAACAGGATCTCCGCCGTCCACCAGGTCAGCAGACCGCCGGCGAGCAGGGCAAGCGCGGCGAAGATGTACCGCAGCACCCGCCCGACGAGCGCGAGGGCTGCGCCGACCGCGAGGACGGCGAGGCTGAGCGGTGCCAGCAGCGCCATGGCGTCGGCCCCCGCTACCAGGATCGGCTCCCCTGCATCCGCTCTTGTCACGGTCAGCCACGTCTGGGTCGACGAGATGATGCCGACACCGCCGGCGAGCAGCAGCCCGATGACGCTGACGCTGCGACCGCGACGCGTGACGTTCATTCGGTGACACCGTCGACGGCGTCGAGGTCCGCGGCATCGAAGCAGGTGCGGGTACCGGTGTGGCAGGCGGGTCCGGTCTGGTCCACGCAGAGTAGGACGGCGTCGCCGTCGCAGTCCAGGCGCGCCTCCTTGATGCGCTGGATGTTGCCGGACGTGTCGCCCTTGCGCCAGTACTCCTGGCGCGAGCGCGACCAGTAGGTGACCCGACCTGTGGTGAGGGTGCGACGCAGCGCCTCGGCATCGAGCCAGGCGAGCATGAGCACCTCGCGGGTGTCCCACTGCTGCACGATGGCGGGCACGAGCCCATCGGCGTTCCAGGCGACCTGGGCGATTCGCGTCTCGAGATCACTCATCGGACCACGATCCCTTCTGCGCGCATGGCGTCCTTCACGTCTCCCACCGTGAGGGCGCCGGAGTGGAAGACGCTCGCGGCGAGCACAGCATCCGCGCCTGCCGTGATGGCCGGTGCGAAATCCGTCACCGCCCCCGCTCCGCCGGAGGCGATGACCGGGACGGACGAGACCTCGCGCATGAGCCGGACGAGCTCGAGATCGAATCCGTCGCGGGTGCCGTCCGCATCGATCGAGTTCACGAGCAGCTCCCCCGCGCCGCGCTCGATCGCCTCGCGCGCCCAGTCGACGGCATCCAGCGTCGTTGCGGTGCGGCCGCCGTGCGTGGTGACGACGAATCCGGAATGCGTGCCTGAGGCGCGCTTCACATCGAGGGAGAGCACGAGCACCTGTGCGCCGAACCGGTCGGCGATCTCGCCGATCAGGTCGGGACGCGCGATGGCTGCGGAGTTGACTCCGACCTTGTCGGCGCCGACGCCCTGCAGACGTGCGACGTCCTCGACGCTGCGCACTCCCCCGCCGACGGTGAGCGGGACGAACACGTGCTCGGCCGTGCGCTGCACGACGTCATAGGTTGTGGAGCGATCATCGACCGTGGCCGTGACGTCGAGGAACGTGATCTCGTCCGCGCCCTGCGCCGCGTAGTGGGCGGCGAGTTCGACCGGGTCGCCCATGTCGCGCAGGTTCTCGAAGTTCACGCCCTTCACGACGCGTCCTGCGGCGACGTCCAGGCACGGGATGACGCGACTGGTGAGCGTCATCAGAGCCTCGCAGCGTGGATGGCGGTGACCAGCAGGGCGCGCGCGCCGATCGAGTAAAGGTCGTCCATCACCTGGTTGATCCCCTTGCGGGGCAGCATGACGCGCACGGCGACCCACTCGGGGTCCTGCAGCGGCGAGATCGTCGGGGACTCGCGACCTGGCGCGATCGCGGCGGCCTTCTCGACGAGGTTCGCAGGCAGATCGAAGTCGAGCAGCACGTAGCGACGCGCGACGATCACGCCCCGCACGCGTCGCAGCAACCGCTCGGTGCCATCGACGTCACCGGGGCGGCTGATGAGCACGGCTTCGGATTCGATGATCACGGGGCCGAAGATCTCCAGCCCCGCCTGGCGCAGCGTGGTGCCGGTTTCGACCACGTCGGCGATCGCGTCGGCGACTCCGAGCTGCACGGCGGACTCCACAGCGCCGTCGAGGGGCACGAGCGTCGCCTCCACGCCGTTCTCGCGCAGGAACGCGTCGACGAGCCCGGGATAGGCCGATGCGATGCGGACGCCTGCGAGATCCTCGATGCTGTGGAACCGACCGGGAGGCGCGGCGAACCGGAACGTCGAGTGTGCGAAGCCGAGCGCCTCGATCTCACGGGCCTGCTGCGGGACGTCTCGGAGCAGGTCGCGGCCGGTGATGCCGACATCGAGGGCGCCGGATGCCACATAGGTGGCGATGTCGCGCGGGCGGAGGAAGAAGAACTCGACGTCGTTGGGCGCGTCGATGACGTGCAGGGTCTTGGAGTCGCGGCGGCCGGCGTATCCGGCCTCGGCGAGCATCTCGGCGGCGGTCTCGGCGAGCGAGCCCTTGTTGGGAACAGCGATGCGCAGCATGGGGAGCTTTCAGATCAGAGGGACGAGGCGGGGCGCATCAGAGATGTCGGTACACGTCCTCGAGCGTGAGCCCTTTCGCGAGCATCATGACCTGCAGGTGGTAGAGCAGCTGCGAGATCTCCTCTGCGGCCTCGGCATCCGATTCGTATTCGGCGGCCATCCAGACCTCGGCGGCCTCTTCGACGATCTTCTTGCCGATGGTGTGCACGCCGGCGTCGAGCTCGGCGACGGTGCCCGATCCCTCAGGACGGGTCTCGGCCTTGACGCTGAGCTCGGCGAACAGCTCGTCGAAAGTCTTCACGATTCAAGGCTAGCGGCTCGCGCACGGTCTCGAAGCCCGGCGATGGCCGCCTCGATGCTGTTCGCGCCGTACACCGCGGAGCCCGCGACGAATGTGTCGGCACCGGCCTCGGCGGCCTGCGCGATGGTCGCGTCGGAGATGCCGCCGTCGACCTGGAACCAGGGGTTCGAACCGCGCCTGCGCGCCTCGGCGACGAGGGCGCGCAGCTTCGACATCGTCTCGGGCATGAAGCCCTGGCCGCCGAAACCGGGCTCGACCGTCATGACCAGGATCTGATCGAACTCGTCGAGGATGTCGTACAGGCTCTCCCCCGCCGTGCCGGGTTTGATCGCGATTCCGGCGCGGGCGCCGATGTCGCGCAGCCGTCGCGCCAGCGCTGTGGGGTCGGCCGCCGCCTCGAGGTGGAACGTGACGCTGGCGGCTCCCAGCTCTGCGTAGCCGGGCGCCCAGCGGTCGGGATCGTCGATCATGAGGTGGACATCCAGCGGGATCGGGCTCGTCGCCTGGATCCGCTCGACCATCTGCGGACCGAACGTGAGGTTCGGGACGAAGTGATTGTCCATGACGTCCACGTGGGCGAAATCGGCCGTCGCGATGCGGGCCAGATCGGCCTGCATGTTCACGAAGTCGGCCGAGAGGATGCTCGGGTTGATGCGGGGCGCTTCGGGAAGGCTCATCGGTCTGCTTCCTGTGGGGTGCGTTGCAGGAGCGCGAGGAACATGGCATCGGTGCCGTGACGGTGCGGCCACAGCTGCACGCGCCCGGTGCCGTCTCCGGCGAGGTCGATCGGGCTCTCGGAGACGGATGCCATGACGGCTGCGGCGTCGAGCTCGGAGATGTCGTCGCGCGTGCGGAGCACCTCCGCGACGATGGCGGATGTCTCGGCGAGGTGCGGAGAGCAGGTGACGTAGGCGACGATCCCGCCGGGCGCGACGGCGTCGAGCGCGCCGGAAAGGAGCTCGGCCTGGAGCGCGGCGAGCTCGGCCACGTCGGAGGGCGATTTGCGCCAGCGCGCCTCCGGCCGTCGGCGCAAGGCGCCGAGGCCCGTGCACGGCGCGTCGACGAGGATGCGGTCGAAACGGCTGTGGTTGGCGGCCGTGAAGTCGCGGCCGTCCTGCTCGTGCACCGTCACCTCGCCGGGAATCGCCTTCAGCGCGTTCCGGACGAGACGAGCGCGGGTGGGGACGACCTCATTGGCTTCGAGCACGACGTCGTTCTCACGCGCGATCGCGGCGAGCAGGGCCGTCTTGCCACCTGGGCCGGCGCAGAGGTCGAGCCACTTCTCTCCCGCCGCGATGGGGCGGGCGGCCGTCAACGCGAGGGCCACGAGCTGGGAGCCCTCGTCCTGTACGCGCACTGTACCGCCGGACGCCGAGATGACGGCGTGCGGGTCGCCGCCCGGTGATCCGAAGGCGCCGGATGCATAGGGTCTGCGCGGTTCGCCCGGTTCGGCGAGACCCGGGAGTGCCACGAGCGTCACCTCGGGCGAGGCGTTGTCGGCTTCCAGCAGCTCTTCCAGCTCGTCTGCGCGGCCCTCGGCCGTCAGCGCACGGCGCAGGGCGCGGATGATCCATACCGGATGCGCGGTGCGGAGCCCCAGCCTCTCGTCGTCCGACCGGGCACCCGCCTCGATCCGCTCCTGCCACTGGCCGGGGGTGTCGCGCGAGATGCGGCGGAGCACGGCGTTGGCGAAACCGGCGGGCCCTCGTCCGACCTCGGTGGCGACGAGGTTCACGGACTCGTTGACTGCGGCGTGCGAGGCGACGCGGGTCGAGAGCAGCTGGTGGGTCGCCAGACGCAGTGCGTCGAGCACCGCAGCATCGATGTCGGAGATCTCTCGTCCGGCCGCGGACGCGATGATGGCGTCATAGGTGCCGCGACGGCGCAACGCGCCGTAGGTGAGTTCGGTGGCCAGGGCGGCATCCTGCGGGCTGAGGGATGCTTCGGCGATCGCTGACGGCAGCACGAGGTTGGCATAGGCATCCTCCTCGGTGACGGCGCGCAGCACGTCGTAGGCGACGCGCCGAGCCGGTTGCACGCGGCGAGGCTGCGGTGCGCCGCTGCTCGGGCGTCGTACCGGGCGACGCTGCGGGGCGCTCATGATCCGGCTCGCAGGGTGTCATCCGCGCGGAGCCCGCGCCACCAGTCGGCGGCGTTCATCGCCGGCTTTCCGGCCGGCTGCACCCGGGTGACCGACAGCGGCCGGGTGGCCGTGCCGATCAGTACCGCGTTCTTGGCAGCGATGATCTCCCCCGGGGCGAGCGGCTCTGCCCCTGCGGCACGTGCGGCCGCGAGAATCTTCACACGCAGGCCGCCGATCGTCGTGTGCGCACCGGGCTCGGGGGTGACGCCTCGGAACCTCGCGTAGACGGCACCCAGCGGGGTGCTCCAGTCGAGCGCACCGTCCTCGAGCGTGAGCTTGGGCGCCGTGGTCGGCGCGCCCACCTGGGGGTGCGCGACCCCCGTGCCGTCGGCGATGCTCGCGACGACGTCGGCGGTGAGGCGGGCGCCGTCCTCGGCGAGCAGCTCGAGCGCGATGTCAGCGGTGGCGTCGGCCGGGACATCCGCGGTGCGCATCGCGAAGACGTCACCGGCATCCAGCGCCGGCACGAGCTGGAAGACGCTGGCGCCGAGCTCCGCATCGCCGGCGATGAGGGCGCGCTGCACGGGAGCCGCGCCTCGCCACCGGGGCAGCAGGGAGAAGTGCAGGTTGATCCAGCCATGCTCGGGAGTCGACAGCAGCGGCTCGCGGACGAGCCCGCCGTACGCGACGATCACGCCGAGCTCGGGGCGCAGTGCGGCGACCCGGCCCGTGGCGTCCTCGTCGAGTCGTGCGGCCTTGACGATCGGAAGGCCGAGCTGTTCGGCGACCTGTGCCACCGGTGACGGCGTGAGCACGCGCTTGCGACCGAGCGGCGCGTCAGGACGGGTGATGACCGCCGCGACGTCGTGCGATGCGGCGAGCGTGCGCAGTGTCGGAATGGCGGCCGCCGGTGTGCCGGCGAAGACGAGACGCATGAAGGTGCTCCGGATGAATGACAGCTCGGGGATGGATCAAAGCTCAGGATCGAGCATATCGAGGCGCACCGCGAGCGGGATCCGATTGCTCTGGGCCCGGCCGCGGCGACGCTTCACCGCCTCGGCCACGACGGCGGCGCGCAACGTGGTCGACACGATGGCACCGGCGCCGTACTCGAAGCGCACCAGGGCGCGGACTCTGCCGTCATCGCTCTCGATGGGCACAGGACCGAGGACCGCGTCGGCGGGCAGCGGCAGCTCACGCAGCGCATCGATCGCTCGCGCGACGGATGCCGGAACACCCTCGACAAGTGCGACGCGGGTCGACGGCGGCAGATGCAGGGGCGCCCTGCTCTCCAACTCGGAGCGGGCGTAGGCGGGTTGGGTCCAGGTTGCGAGTGCCCGGCCGACCGGGCCGTCCACTCCGACCAGGTGGATAGGGTCGCCCGGTGCGGCGAGAGCGGCGGCGTTCGACCACCAGCGCAGGCACGACTCACCGATCCGCAGGTCGGGTGCCTGGAGCATCCGTGAGCCGTCCAGGAGCAGCACGGCCCGATATCCACCCTCGGCGATCGGCTCGGCGCCGCGTGTCGCGATGACCAGCGCGGGCTTCGCGGGCACGCGCTCGACGGGGTGGGCACCGTCGGCGATGATCACGCGAACACCGGGAAACGCGCGACCGAGTTCGTCGGCGGTGCGCTCACTGCCTGATGCGGCGAGGCGCAGCTTCGTGGAAGAGCACGAGGGGCAGTGCCACGCGCGCGCCGACCTGCCGCACCACCCGCAGACCGGAACCGCTCCGCGGTGGGAGGCGCCGAGCGGACCTCCGCAGTGCGCGCAGCGGGCCGGCGCGCGACAATCCGCGCACACCAGCGTCGGCGAGAAGCCCGGCCGTGCCACCTGCACCAGCACGGGTCCCTCGTCCGCAGCCTTTCGAGCGGCGGCGTACGCGCCCGAGTGCACTCGCCGGCCGGGCTGCTCCATCTCCTGTGGGCTGCTGAGCACGATTCGCGGAGTGACGCGACGCTCCGCACGGACGTCGGTCAGCCAGCCGCGCAGCACGAGACGCTCGACATCGCTCGTGCGGGTGTGCCCCGCGAAGAGCAGCGCCGAGCCTTCCTGCTCCTGACGGACGAGCATCGCGTCCCTGGTGTGCACGTAAGGGGCGAGAGGCTCACTGTAGAGCGGGTCTCCGTCGTCCCAGATGGCCACCAGACCCGCCTGCACAGGTGCGTAGACCGCCGAGCGGTTGCCGACGACGATGCACGGCGCCTCCTCGAGCGTGCGCAGGAATCCGCGGTAGCGTTCGGGGTTCGTCTGCCGCGAGTCGTGACGCACGATCGCCTCCGCCGGTACGAGCGCCTCCAGAGCGGCGAGCAGGCGATCGAGGTCGCGATGGTCGGGTACGGCGATGATCGCTGACGAGCCGGATGCCAGCACCCGCGCGGCGGCGGCGGAAAGAAGCTCCGTCCACGGCAGCACGTCTCCTCGCATGCCGGGGATCGCCTCGACAGCCCCCCGCCCGCGGGCGTTGAGGAGCTCGACGAGCCCGGAGTACTCCGTCAGCACGGCATCCGCCCGCCCGAGCACTTCGCCCGACGGCAGGGCGGCGACGGCGTCCGCCTTCCACGCCTTCTCGACGCGCACCTGGCGCTTGGGGACGACCAGACGCAGGATGTCGGATGCCGAACCTGCAGCACGATCAGCGACGCGACGAGCGAGACGGTACAGGCGCTCGGGCAGCACGGGCACGAGCGAGATGACGCTCTCCACTGTCGAGAGGGCGCGCTCGGAGTCGTCCTCCTCGGTCACCTCGACCACGTACGCGTCGATCATGCGGCCGGCGGTGCGCAGCGGCACGCGCACCCTCGCACCCACCGGGACGTCACCGAGTTCGTCCGGCAGGACGTAGTCGAACAGGCGGTCCAGCTGCGGGAGCGGAGAGTCCAGCAGCACCCGCGCGACGCGCCGGCTCAATGCCGGGCTCCGCGCGTACGCATCACAGCCCCGCGGCGCGGCGCAGCTCGTCGGCGCGCTCGGTGCGCTCCCAGGTGAAGTCCGGCAGCTCGCGGCCGAAGTGACCGTATGCGGCGGTCTGACGATAGATCGGACGCAGCAGGTCGAGCTGCTCGATGATCGCCTGCGGGCGCAGATCGAAGACCTGCCGGATGGCGTTCGTGATCACCTCGTCGGAGACGCGGCCGGTGCCGAATGTCTCGACGTACAGCCCCACGGGGCGTGCGACGCCGATCGCGTAGGCGACCTGGACTTCGAGGCGGTCGGCAAGACCTGCCGCGACCGCGTTCTTGGCGACCCAGCGCATGGCATAGGCGCCGGACCGGTCGACCTTGGACGGGTCCTTGCCGCTGAACGCTCCGCCGCCGTGCCGAGCGGCGCCGCCGTAGGTGTCGATGATGATCTTGCGGCCGGTGAGACCGGCATCGCCCTTCGGTCCGCCCGTCACGAAGGGCCCCGCGGGGTTGATGAAGTAGCGGTCGCCCGACGGCATCTCGAGTCCGGTGTTCTCCAGCACCGGGTCGATGACCAGCCGCCGCACTTGTTCTTTGAGCTCGTCCTGCGACACGTCGGGGTGGTGCTGCGTCGACAGCACGACGGCGTCGATCGTCTTGGGGGTGAAGCCCTCGTAGCCGAGCGTGACCTGCGTCTTGCCGTCGGGGCGCAGGAAGCCGAGCTCGCCGGATCGGCGAACCTCGGTCAGTCGCTCCGCAATCCGGTGGGCGGTGTGTCCGGCCATCGGCATGAGTTCGGGCGTTTCGACGGTGGCGAAGCCGAACATGATGCCCTGGTCGCCGGCGCCGAGGCCGTCCAGCGCGTCGCTGGAGCTGCCGTCGCGGTGCTCCTGTGCGAGGTCGACACCGTGGGCGATATCGCTGGACTGCTCCCCCACCGATACGCTCACGCCGCACGAGTCTCCGTCGAAGCCGGTCTCGCTCGAGGTGTAGCCGATGCCGTTCACGACCTCGCGGACGATGGTCGGGATGTCGACGTACGCCTCGGTGCGGATCTCGCCGGCGACGTGCACGAGACCGGTCGTGACCAGGGTCTCGACCGCGACGCGCGATGCGGGGTCCTTGGCGAGCAGGCCGTCGAGGATGCTGTCCGAGATCTGGTCGCAGATCTTGTCGGGGTGCCCCTCGGTGACGGATTCAGATGTGAAAAGGCGCAGTGCGTTCACCTCGGAGGCAGCCTTCACTCGACGTGGCGAAGGCGGAGCTTGTCCTCGTTGATCTCATGCAGCGCGATGGTCAGCGGCTTGTCCTCGACGGACGAGTCGACCAGCGGTCCGACGTTGTCGAACAGGTTGCCCTCGTGCAGATCTGCGTAGTAGTCGTTGATCTGGCGGGCGCGCTTGGACGCGTAGATGACCAGCTCGTACTTCGACTCGACGCGGTCGAGCAGGTTGTCGATGGGCGGGTCGATGATGCCCTTGGTGTGGTGTCCGGCCATGGTGGGACCTCCAGATCAGGCGACGGGTTCGTCGCGAAGTCGAAACGGCGGGCGCGCGAAAGCATTCAGCGCGCGGTCGCCTCAGACAATTCTACGACCTCGCGCGCCGCCGCGGCGACGTCCTCGTTCACAATGCGGTAATCGAACTCGCTCTGAGCGGCCAGTTCGACCTTGGCGGTGCGCAGGCGACGGGTGCGCTCCTCCTCGTTCTCGGTGCCGCGTCCGACCAATCGGTGCACGAGCTCGTCCCACGATGGCGGCAGTAGGAAGATCAGGGTCGCTGACGGTTCTGCGGCCCTCACCTGCCGTGCGCCCTGCAGGTCGATCTCGAGAAGGACCGTCTTGCCCTCGGCGAGAGCCGCGTCGATCGGCGCGCGCGGCGTGCCGTAGCGGGAGCGGTTGTGGACGACCGCGTACTCGAGCAGCTCGCCGTCGGCGATGAGCCGATCGAACTCGGCGTCGTCGACGAAGTAGTAGTGCACGCCGTCGACCTCGCCGGGACGCGGTGGGCGTGTCGTCGCGGATACCGATAGGTGGATCTCCGGGTGGTGCTCCCGGATGTAGCCGGCGACGGTGCCCTTGCCCACCGCCGTCGGGCCGGCGAGCACGAGGAGCCGGCTGCGTCCGGCGCGGGGCGCGGATGCCGGGAAGCGCTCGTCGAGCCAGTTCGTGAGGCTCACCCGCTGCCGCACACCCAGACCGCCGAGACGCTTGACGGGCGAGATGTCGAGGTCGAGCAGCACGCGGTCGCGCTTGCCGACGCCGATCGCGGGCAGAGCAAGGAGGAAGTCGGTGATGCGCATGGAGCCTGCCACCGATTCCGCGTCGGCGAACGCCTGTGCCGCGACGGACTGCGGGGTGACGACGCGCATGGTCAGATCGCGCTTCAGCGATGCACGGGCGCGAC
This sequence comes from Microbacterium abyssi, assembly GCF_015277895.1. Taxonomy (NCBI): domain Bacteria; kingdom Bacillati; phylum Actinomycetota; class Actinomycetes; order Micrococcales; family Microbacteriaceae; genus Microbacterium; species Microbacterium abyssi. Next base: position 1,652,410 of record NZ_CP063815.1, read on the forward strand.
GCCGCTCCACGGCGCGGCGTGCGGCCGCGGCGCGATCCACTTCGGGGACGGTGCGCGTGGAGACGCTGCGCTCAGACATCGAGTGCCTTCCGATAGTGGGCGACGCGGTTGTCGATCGCCGTGACGATGCCGTCCGGGCCGGCGGAGAGGATGCTGCGGCTTTCGGAGGCGATCACCATCGACGCGGATGCCCTGAAGCGCGCATGCAGGTCGGCGGGGCCGGCGCCCTGCGCGCCGAATCCTGGAGCGAGGATGGGGGCGGGAGGGGCGAACGGCGTGAGTCCGGCGTCGGTCCAGTCGACGGTCGCCCCGATCACGAAGCCGAGGCTCCCCCACTCGCCGACCGGGGTGGCCGCGGCGTTGCGGGTGCAGACCTGCGACACGATCTCTGCCGAGACCGCCTGCTCTGCCGCGGTGCGGGCGCGCTGCAGACCTGCGGCCTCGGGATTGCTCGTCGCGGCGAGCACGAACACGCCCTTGCCGTGCCCGTGGGCACGCGCGAAGGTGCTGTCGAGAGCGCCGACGCCGAGGAACGGATTCACCGTCACTGCGTCGGCCTCCAGCGGCGAGCCGGGCGTGAGCCAGGCTTCGGCGTACGCGTCCATGGTCGTTCCGATGTCGCCGCGCTTGGCGTCGGCGATCACGATGAGGCCGGCATCCCGCGCCGCTCGCAGCACGTCTTCGAGCGCCGCGAATCCTGCGGAGCCGAAACGCTCGAAGAACGACACCTGCGGCTTCACGATGCCGACCCGACCCGAGGCGGCATCCACGGTCCGCAGGCCGAACTCGCGCACGCCGGCGGCGGAGTCCTCGAGTCCCCAGGAGCCGAGCAGCGCCGCGTGCGGGTCGATGCCGACGCAGAGCGGACCGCGTGCGGCCAGCGCCGCACGGATCCGCTCGCCGAACCGTCCGGTCACAGGGCCGCCTGACGATCGAGCGCGTACTCCTGCAGGCTTCTGACCTCGAAGCCCTCGTCGGCGGCATCCATCCCGCTGACCGCGGCGCCGAGCACCGCGATCGTCGTGAACAGCGCTTTGTCCGCCGCGACGGCGGCCGCGCGGATCTCGTAGCCGTCGGCGCGCGCCGCACCGCCGGAGGGCGTGTTCACGACGATGTCGATCCGCCCGTCGTTGATGAGGTCGACGATGTTCTCGCCTCCGCCGTCGTGCTGGGTCTCGCTGAACTTCGCGACGACCGTCACCTGGATGCCGTTGCGCGAGAGGATCTCGGCGGTGCCCTCGGTCGCGACCAGGTTGAAGCCGAGCTGCTGCAACCGGTGGGCGGGCAGGATCACCGCGCGCTTGTCGGCGTCAGCGACCGAGATGAAGACGGTGCCCGAGGTGGGCATGCCGCCGTAGGCCGCCGCCTGGCTCTTCGCGAACGCGGTCGGGAAGTCCTTGTCGATTCCCATGACCTCACCGGTCGAGCGCATCTCCGGCCCGAGTACGGAGTCGACGATCTTGCCGTCCTTGGTGCGGAATCGCTTGAAGGGCAGGACCGCCTCCTTGACGGAGACCGGCGACCCGAGCGGAACCCGTGAGCCGTCGGAGGTGGGCAGGAGGCCCTCGTCCTTGAGCTCGGCGATGGTGGTCCCGGCCATGATGCGGCTGGCGGCCTTAGCCATCGGGATGCCGAGCGCCTTGGACACGAACGGCACCGTGCGGCTGGCGCGCGGGTTGGCCTCGATGACGTAGAGCACGCCGGCGCTGATCGCGAACTGCACGTTCAGCAGTCCGCGCACACCCACGCCCTCGGCGATCGCGAGCGTCGCCTCACGGACGCGGTCGACGTCGCTGCGCCCCAGTGAGATCGGCGGGAGCGTGCAGCTCGAGTCGCCGGAGTGGATGCCGGCCTCCTCGAGGTGCTCCATCACGCCGCCGATGTACAGTTCGTGGCCGTCGTACAGCGCGTCGACGTCGAGCTCGATCGCGTCGTCGAGGAACCGGTCGACCAGCAGCGGCGTGCCGGGTCCGACGATGACCTCGCCGGCGGTGCGCACGAAGTAGTCGCGCAGGCTCGGGGTGTCGTAGACGATCTCCATGCCGCGGCCGCCGAGCACGAAGCTCGGGCGCACCAGCACCGGGTAGCCGATGTCCTCGGCGATGGTGACGGCGCCGTCCACATCGATGGCCGTTCCGTGACGCGGGGCGACGAGGTCTGCGGAGGCGAGCAGCTGCGAGAACAGCTCGCGCTCCTCGGCGATGTCGATCGCCTCGGGGCTGGTGCCGAGCACCGTGTAGCCGGCGGCCTGGATGCCCTTGGCGAGGCCCAGTGGTGTCTGCCCGCCGAGCTGGCAGACGACGCCCAGGATCGTGCCGCTGGCGGCTTCGGCGTCGAGCACCTCGAGCACGTCCTCGAGCGTGAGCGGCTCGAAGTACAGGCGGTCGCTAGTGTCGTAGTCGGTCGAGACCGTCTCGGGGTTGCAGTTGACCATCACGGTCTCGTACCCCGCGTCGGACAGCGCGAACGAGGCGTGTACGCACGAGTAGTCGAATTCGACGCCCTGTCCGATGCGGTTCGGGCCCGAACCGATGATGACCACCTTGGTGCGCTCGGACGGCGCGACCTCGGTCTCGAAGTCGTAGCTCGAGTAGTGGTACGGGGTCAGCGCCGGGAACTCGCCCGCGCAGGTGTCTACCGTCTTGTAGACCGGGCGGATACCGAGACCGTGGCGGACGCCCCGGACCTCCGCCTCCGTGGTGTCGCGCAGCTGAGCGATCTGCGCGTCGGAGAAGCCGTGCTCCTTGGCGTAGCGGATCGTTTCGGCGTCCAGCTCGCCGGCGGTGCGGACGTGCTCGGCGACCTCGTTGATCAGCACGATCTGGTCGAGGAACCAGGGGTCGATCGCGGTCGCGTCGAACGCCTGCTCGATCGTCGCGCCCTTGCGCAGCGCCTGCTGCAGCACGACGATCCGGCCGTCGGTCGGGGTCTTCGAGATCTCGAGCAGCTCTTCCATCGAGCGGGTCTCCGCGCCCCAGTGGAAGCTGGATCCACGCTTCTCGAGCGAGCGCAGGGCCTTCTGCAGCGCCGTGGCGTAGTTGCGGCCGATCGCCATGGCCTCGCCGACCGACTTCATGGTGGTGGTGAGCGTGGCATCCGCCGCCGGAAACTTCTCGAACGCGAAGCGGGGCACCTTGACGACGACGTAGTCGAGCGTGGGCTCGAAGCTCGCGGGCGTCACGCCGGTGATGTCGTTCGGGATCTCGTCCAGGCGGTAGCCGAGTGCGAGCTTGGCGGCGAGCTTCGCGATCGGGAACCCGGTCGCCTTGGACGCCAGCGCGCTCGAGCGCGAGACGCGCGGGTTCATCTCGATGACGATGATGCGTCCGGTCTCGGGGTTCACCGCGAACTGGATGTTGCAGCCGCCGGTGTCGACGCCGACGGCGCGGATGATGTCGATGCCGATGTCGCGGAGCTTCTGGTACTCGCGGTCGGTGAGCGTCAGTGCCGGAGCGACAGTGATCGAATCGCCGGTATGCACGCCGACCGGATCGACGTTCTCGATGGAGCAGACGACGACCGTGTTGTCGGCGGTGTCGCGCATGAGCTCGAGCTCGTACTCCTTCCAGCCGAGGATCGATTCCTCCAGCAGCACCTCGTTCGTCGGCGAATCGTGCAGGCCGGCGCCGCCGATCCGGCGGAGGTCCTTCTCGTCGTATGCGAAGCCCGAGCCGAGGCCGCCCATCGTGAAGCTGGGCCGGACGACCAGCGGGTAGCCGAGCTTCTCGGCGCCGGCGATGAGCTCGTCCATGGTGTGGCAGATGACGGATGCCGCGACGTCGGCGCCCGCCTCGAGGACGAGCTCCTTGAAGATCTGGCGATCCTCGCCCTTCTCGATCGCCTCGACCTTGGCGCCGATGAGCTCGACGTCGTACTTGGCGAGGATGCCCTGCTTGTCGAGCGCCATCGCGGCGTTGAGCGCCGTCTGGCCACCCAGGGTCGGGAGGATCGCGTCCGGCTTCTCCTTGGCGATGATCGTCTCGATCACCTCGGGGGTGATCGGCTCGATGTAGGTGGCGTCCGCGAAGTCGGGATCGGTCATGATCGTGGCCGGGTTGGAGTTGACGAGGATGACGCGCACGCCCTCCTCGCGCAGCACGCGGCAGGCCTGGGTTCCGGAGTAGTCGAACTCGCAGGCCTGACCGATGACGATCGGACCGGAGCCGATGACGAGGACGGAGTTGATGTCGTCGCGCTTCGGCATTACTTGGTGTCCTTCTTGTCGTTGTGCGCGATGACCAGGTCGCGGAAGCGGTCGAACAGGTAGTTGGCGTCGTGCGGGCCCGCTGCGGCCTCGGGGTGGTACTGCACGGAGAACGCCGGGATGTCGAGGGCGCGCAGGCCCTCGACCACGTTGTCGTTGAGGCCCACGTGGCTGACCTCGACCTTGCCGTAGCCGTTCGGGCTGTCGAAGGAGCCCTCCAGCGGGGCCTCGACCGCGAACCCGTGGTTGTGGGCGGTGATCTCCACCTTGCCGGTGGACTTGTCGAGCACGGGCTGGTTGATGCCGCGGTGGCCGAAGGGCAGCTTGTAGGTGCCGAGGCCAAGGGCACGCCCGAGCAGCTGATTGCCGAAGCAGATCCCGAAGAAGGGCAGCCCGTCATCGAGCACGGAGCGCAGCAGCTCGACGTGGTCTCCCGAAGCCGCCGGGTCGCCGGGGCCGTTGGAGTAGAACACGGCCACTGGGTCGATGGCGCGGATCTCGGCGATCGTGGCGGTCTGCGGCAGGACGTGCACCTCGAAGCCGCGCGCGGCGAGGTTGTCGATCGTCGCCTGCTTCACGCCGAGGTCGAGGACGGCGAGGTTGCCGATCCGCTCCCCGACGGAGGCAGTGACCGTGGCGACCTCGACGGACACCTGAGCCGAGAGGTTCTGGCCGCTCATCTCGGGCGCCTGCTGCACGAGGCGCAGCTGCTCCTCGCCGTCGAGCGCGGCATCCGCGCCGGAGAAGATGCCGCCGCGCATGGATCCGTCCGAGCGGATGCGGCGGGTGACGGCACGCGTGTCGATGCCGCTGATTCCGACGATGCCGTCGTGGACGAGGACCTCATCGAGTGAGGCGTTCGCACGCCAGTTCGACACGACGCGGGATGGGTCGCGCACGATGTAGCCGGCGACCCAGATGCGGCGGGACTCGGTGTCCTCGTCGTTCATGCCGGTGTTGCCGATGTGCGGCGCGGTCTGCAGGACGATCTGGCCCGCGTAGGACGGATCAGTGAGGGTCTCCTGGTAGCCGGACATGCCGGTGGCGAAGACGACCTCTCCAAGAGTGGTTCCCTCGGCGCCGTAGGCGCGTCCGTGGTATCGGGTGCCGTCTTCCAGCACGAGGACGGCGGCTGCCGGCATCCGGTCGTTCGATGGGTTTGAGCTTGTCAAGACGTGGCTCCTGTGTCGTGTGCGGGGATCAGCCGCTGAAGTTCGGAGATGAGGGTGTCGGGGGCACCCGCCGTAGGGCGCAGGTACGAGTCGACGATGGTGTCGGCATTCACGTTCCATGCGACGCGGACGAGGCCACCCGATTCGACGACGCGGTCGATCGTGACGGTTGCGCGGTCGACGCCGGAGAGCTTGTCCTTGGCGAGGAACACGGTCGGCGCCCCGTCGAGGCAGAGCGCTGCTCCGCGATCGGTGATGGCCAGCTCGCCGCGCGCACGGTACGCGAGTGGTGCGATCGCCAGTCGTTCGAGGGGCTGATCGTGGCGCGTGGTGGAGACGTAGAGGACCTCGTGCCTGCTGAGGACTTCGGCATGCTCCGGCACACCCAGCGGTGCGCTGTACGCCGCGTCGCGCCCCAATCGTCGTCGCCAGGCGAACAGCATCCCGAGCAGCACGAGCACGGCGACGCCAATCGTGATGGCGACGGCGATGTCCCGCGCGCTCACGAGTTCAGCTCCTCGACGACGGTTCCGGCGGCAAGGGTGACGACGCCGTTGTGGATGGTCCACTCCACGCGCCCCGGCAGCTCACGCCCCAGGTACGGGGAGTTCTCGCTGCGCCCGTGCAGGTCGGCGGTGCTGAACGTACGCGCGACGCTGGGATCGTAGAGGGTGATCTGCGCGGGGCGGCCGACCTCGAGCGGTGTGCCGTGGCCGTCGAGCATGCCGATCCGGGCGGGAGCTGCGCTCATGACGCGTGCGACGCCTGCCCAGTCGAGCAGTCCGGTCTGCACCATCGACTGGTGCACGCCGCTCAGGGCGCTCTCCAGGCCCACCATGCCGTTGGCAGCCGCCTGCCACTCGCAGGCCTTGCTCTCGACCGGATGCGGTGCGTGGTCGGTCGCGACGATGTCGATCGTGCCGTCGGCGAGGCCCTCGCGGACCGCGAGGACGTCCTCCTCGCGGCGCAGCGGCGGGTTGACCTTGTACCGGGCGTCGTAGCCGCGCACGAGCTCATCGGTCAGCAGCAGGTGGTGCGGGGTGACTTCGGCGGTCACGTCGATCCCGCGCTTCTTGGCCCAGCGGATGATGTCGACGGACCCCGCGGTGGACAGGTGGCAGACGTGCAGGCGCGAGCCGACGTGCTCGGCGAGGAGCACGTCGCGGGCGATGATCGACTCCTCGGCGACCGCCGGCCAGCCGGCGAGTCCGAGCTCCGCCGACACGACGCCCTCGTTCATCTGGGCGCCCTCGGTGAGACGTGGATCCTGCGCGTGCTGGGCGATGACGCCGCCGAACGCCTTCACGTATTCGAGAGCGCGGCGCATGATGAGGGGGTCGAACACGCAGAAGCCGTCGTCGCTGAAGACTCGGACCTTCGCGCGGGAGTTCGCCATCGCGCCGAGCTCGGCGAGGCGCTCGCCCTTCTGCCCGACGGTGACGGCGCCGATCGGCTGCACGGTGGCATAGCCGGCTGCCTCGCCGAGTGCGAGCTCCTGCTCGACGACGCCGGCCGAATCGGCGACCGGTGACGTGTTCGGCATCGCGAAGACGGCGGTGAAGCCGCCCGCCGCGGCAGCGCGCGTTCCGGTGAGGATCGTCTCGGACGCTTCGTACCCGGGTTCGCGGAGGTGCGTGTGCAGGTCCACGAGGCCCGGCAGTGCTACGAGGCCTTCGGCGTCGATCATGCGCGCGCCGCTGTGGCTGATCCCGGTGCCGATCTCGGCGATGACGCCGTCCTTCACGAGGATGTCGGCGCCGTCCGCGCCCAGCATCCGCGCACCGGTGATCACGAGGGTCTCGGTCACAGGTCTCTCCCTCGTTCGTCGTCTCGTTCTCCTGCAAGCAGCAGGTACAGCACGGCCATCCGCACGGACACCCCGTTGGCGACCTGCTCCAGCACTGTCGAGCGGGGCGAATCGGCTGCCGTGGATGAGATCTCCAGGCCGCGGTTCATGGGACCGGGGTGCATCACAATGCTATCTCCCGGGAGGGCGGCTGCGCGCACGGCGTCGAGCCCCCACGTGCGGGAATACTCCCGCTCACTCGGGAAATACGCGGCGTTCATGCGTTCGAGCTGAATGCGCAGCATCATGACGGCATCCGGACCGTCTGCGAGGGCGGCATCGAGGTCGTACATCACCCGGACCGGCCAGTGCGACATGTTCTGCGGAACCAGCGTCGGCGGGGACACCAGCGTGACCTCCGCGCCGAGCGTCGTGAGCAGCCACACGTTCGACCGCGCCACGCGGGAGTGCAGCACGTCGCCGACGATGACCACGCGGACGCCGACGAGATCGCGACCCCGGCTCTCTGCTCCGAATCGGCGCTTGCGGATGGTGAACGCGTCGAGCAGTGCCTGCGTCGGGTGCTCGTGCGTGCCGTCGCCGGCATTGACGACGCCGGCGGAGATCCAGCCGCTGGTCGCGAGCGTGCGCGGCGCACCGGATGCTGAGTGGCGGATGACGACGGCATCCGCCCCCATGGCCTGCAGGGTCTGCGCGGTGTCCTTGAGACTTTCGCCCTTCGACACGCTGGAGCCCTTCGCAGAGAAGTTGATGACGTCCGCGGAGAGTCGCTTGGCGGCGGCCTCGAACGAGATGCGCGTGCGCGTGGAGTCCTCGAAGAAGAGGTTCACCACGGTCTTGCCGCGCAGCGTCGGGAGCTTCTTGACCTCACGGGACTGGGTGTCGGACATGTCCTCGGCGACGTCGAGGATGCGCAGGGCGGCCTGGCGGTCGAGGGTCTGTGTGTCGAGGAGGTGTCTCATTCGCCGATCGTCACCTCATCGACGCCGTCGTTCTCGCTCAGGCGCACGTTGACGCGCTCGGTACGCGCGGATGGGATGTTCTTGCCCACGAAGTCGGGGCGGATCGGCAGTTCGCGGTGGCCCCGGTCGACGAGGATGGCCAGGCGCACGATGGCGGGCCTGCCGATCGACTGGATCGCGTCGAGGGCTGCGCGGATGCTGCGGCCGGAGAACAGCACGTCGTCGACGAGGACCACGGTCTTCCGCTCGATGCCGCCGGGCGGGATCTCGGTGGGCTGCGGAGAGCGGGTGGGGTGCTTGGCCAGGTCGTCCCGGAACAGGGTGACATCGAGCGATCCGGTGGGAACCGGCTGCTGGGCGATCGACTCGATCACCGTGGCCAGACGCTGGGCGAGCGCCACTCCCCTGGTCGGGATGCCGAGGAGGACGAGGCCGTCCGCGCCACGGTTCGATTCGAGGATCTCGTGCGCGATGCGGGTTAAGGCCCGCGAGATATCGGCTTGCTGCAGCACGGTGCGCGTGCTCATCCGCCGCTCCCTTCTCCGCCTCTCTGGACGGTGTTAAAGGTTGCTGATGAGTCGAGTATATCGTCCCGCCGGTTGAGGACTCCGACCCGTAGCCCGCAGAGGGAAGGGCTCAGGCGCCGAGCCGCAGCGCCTCCTCCGTCACCGGGCATCGCTCGGCGCGGATGTCGTGCCCTGTGGTGGTCAGGCACTTGCCCGTCTTGAGGTCCCACTTCCAGTCGTGCATACTGCACGTCAGGACGCCCTCTTCGTCGACCTTGCCGGTCTTCGTCAGGTCGGCGCGCAGGTGCGGGCAGCGGCGTTGGACGACCCAGTCGCCGATCTCGGCATCCTCGGTCTGGTCGGTCTGCTCGGAGTACCAGTTCTCGACGTACTCGATCCGGTCGACCGACAGGCACTTGAGGAACGTCGTCAGGAACTCGTTGAACTTGCCGCTGCGGCCCACCGAGAACTGCATCGACAGGAATATCGAGTTCGACCAGTCGATCTCCCGATCGCGGATGTTCGTCGAGACGAGGTCGGCCGGGATCGTGTACCAGTAGATGCACTCCTCGCCGGCGTACTCGCGCACCTTCGCCCGCGGGAAGTCGACGACCATGTCCAGGTCGCCGATGCGGAACCGGACGCAGCCGCCGACGCCGAGGCGGATCGTCCGCGACTTCTTCAGCAGCGGCTCCCACCAGGCTTTGATCTCGGCCAGGATCTCCTCGGCGGGAAGCACCTCGGCGCGCTCGGCTTCTTCGGCCCTGATCTCGTCCTGGCGGCTCGCGCGCTGCTCCTCGAGGTAATCCCACTTCTCGTCGAAGATGTGGTCGATCTCGGCCTGCGTGTACAGCGTCTGCTCGATCGAGACGAGCTTGCGGTCCTCCAGCGTCACGACGGTCCCTGGGACGAAGAGCTGCCCGTCGTACTGCGGCGCGAGCTCCTTCATGTGCGCGAGGAACTGCTTCTGGTCGGTGAAGATGGATTCGCCGTTGCGCCCGAATCCGTTGAAGTCGAACAGGTCGTCGCGCAGGAACATCGGCGGACCTGCCATCGGGAACACGTGCGGCGCATCGACCTTCTCGATGTAGTACATCGCGCGCTTGTTCTGCGCTTCGCGCTTGAGCCGGGCGAAGTTCTGCTTGGCGTCCAGCGGCAGGTCGTAGACCATCGGCCACCAGATCGCTCCGGAGACCTGGGTGAAGTACGCGTCGGGCTTGCCGAAGCCCAGCAGCTTCTCGAGGTCGAGCGGGTGCGAGTCGTTCTGATTCAGCACGGAGGCGGTGCCGTCGTCGACGCTCAGCGACGAGTCGCCGATGGGGCCGTCGCTCGGGGCGCGCAGCGGGGTGATCATGATCTTCAGCTCGCCGCGTTCGATGACCTGTCCGGCCGGCGCGTAGGTGATGTTCTCGTAACCGAGCGCGCGGATGTCCTGCTCGAGATCGTCGATCGGATACTCCGGCAGCAGCACCTCGATGTCACGGCGGATGTAGCGCTGCAGCAGCTTCGGGTCGAAGTGGTCGCGGTGCCGATGCGAGATGTACAGGAAGTCGGCTTCGCGCCCGAGCCTCTCCCAGTCCAGACCGCGGTTGTCGGGGAACGGGAACCAGGAGCCGAAGAACGAGGGCCCGAGAACCGGGTCGCAGATGATGTTTCCGCCGGTGGTCTCGATGAACATCCCGGCATGGCCGAGTCCGGTGATCCGCATTGCACTCCTCCAGGTGTGAACCCCTCGAGTCTAACGAGCGGCACCTGTGCGGCACGGGTGCCCGGCCGGGAGAAACCCGGATCCGCGCAGCGTCAGGCGTCGAACAGGCCGCGGATGTCCTCCGCTGTGAGCGACTGCGCGAACAGCGCCTCGTCGTCCATCACCGCGGTGAACAGTCGCGCCTTGCGCTGCTGCAGCGCCAGGACCTTCTCTTCGATGGTGCCGGACGAGATCATGCGGTAGACGAAGACCCGGTTGCGCTGTCCGATCCGGTGCGTCCGGTCGACCGCTTGCGCATCTGCGGCGGGATTCCACCACGGGTCGAGCATGAAGACGTAGTCGGCCTCGGTGAGGGTCAGCCCGAATCCGCCGGACTTCAGGCTGATGAGGAACACCGGCTGCTCCCCCGTGCGGAAGCCGTCGATGACCTCCTTGCGCCTGCGGGTCGAGCCGTCGAGGTAGGCGTACGCGATGCCCGCCTGCTCGAGTCGCTCGGCCGCGAGCTGCAGGAACGAGGTGAACTGGCTGAACACCAGGGCGCGGTGCCCCTCGGCACGAAGCTCGCTCACCCGATCGACGAGCGTGTCGAGCTTGCGCGAACCGATCTTCGCATCGTCCTCGTCGACCAGGCCGGGCGCGAGGCTCAGCATCCGCAGCATCGTCAGCGACCGGAACACGATGAATCTGTTGCGGTCGAGATCCTGCAGCAGCCCGAGCACCTTCTGCCGTTCACGCTGCAGGACGATGTCGTACAGGGCGCGGTGCGCCGGGCTGAGCTCGACGTGCAGCAGCTGCTCCTGCTTCTCGGGCAGGTCCGTGGCCACGAGTTCTTTCGTGCGCCGGAGCATGAGCGGACGGATGCGACGGCGCAGCCGCTCCAGCCTGCGCTGCCGGTACTCCCCGCCCTCCTCGTTCTCGGGGACCTTCCCCTGTTCGATCGGCTGGATGTAGTCCTGCCGGAACTTCCGCGCCGACGCGAAGAGCCCGGGAGCTGTGAGCTTCAGCAGTGCCCACAGATCACCGAGGCTGTTCTCCATCGGGGTGCCCGTGACCGCGAAAGTGACATCGGCGGGGATGGAGGCCACAGCACGGTGCAGTTTGGTCGCAGGGTTCTTCACGAACTGCGCCTCGTCGAGGACGAGCACGGCCCATCGCGCGGCGGCGTACTCCTCGGCCTCCAATCGCGCCAGCGTATACGAGGTGACCACGACGTCGGCGTCGCGCGCGGCATCCGCGATCGACCCGTCACGACGGGTGCGGGTCCCCTCGACGACGCGCACGCGAAGCGAGGGAGCGAAGCGCGCGGCCTCTTCGCTCCAGGTCGACAGCACCGACGTGGGAGCGATCACGAGGAACGGCCGCTGCTCGCCGGTCTCGCGGGCGTGCAGCATGAGCGTGAGCAGCTGGATCGTCTTGCCCAGACCCATGTCGTCGGCGAGGATGCCGCCGAGGCGGTGGCCCCACAGGAAGGCCAGCCAGTCGAACCCGGCCTTCTGATATGGGCGCAGCTCGGCCTGCAGCTCGGCCGGCAGCGGAGCCGTCGGCACGCCGTTCGCCTCCCGCAGCCCCTCCGCCGTGGCGCGCCAGCCCGTTGCAGGCACCGCCTCGTCGGCGAGATCCTCGAATTCCTCCCAGAGGTCGGTCTGGTAGCGGCTGATCCGCGGGCCGGTCTCCCATTCGGCGAGTTCCGTGGCCTCGTCGATGAGCTCGCGAAGCGAGTCCAGCGCGGGGTGCGCGAGTGAGAAGTAGCTGCCGTCGACGAGCAGCAGCTTCGTGCGGCGCATGCTGAGCGCCGTGAACAGCGGGGCGAACGGGATGCTGCGCCCGTCGATCTTGACGATGACGCCGAGGTCGAACCAGTCCGGGTCGGAGCTCTCCACGGTCGACACGGTGATCTCGGGCGCACCGCTGAGCTCCTGGTAGGTTCTGGGCTTCCCGGTCACGACCACCTGGAGGCCCTCGCTCTTGAGTGCGGGCACGATGTGCGTGGCGAATTCTGCGGCGTCGACGTCGTGGAGTGTGCCCGACGCCGCGAACCCCTCCCCTGTCACCGCCTCCCACAACGTCGCCACGTCTTGAAGGGCCTCCTGCTCAGCGCTGTCGTCGCGGACGGCATCAGCGGTCGGGGCCAGCGAGAAGCGTCCGTGATCCCGGTAGGTCCATTCGATCGCGTAGTCGATGCGGTCGCCCGGCCGATGGACGAGCACGAGCGTCGCGACCGGCATCGGCACAGGAGGAAGCTCGACCGCGCCCACCGCCCGCACCAGCGCGCGGCGGGCGAGCGCCGGGTACGCATCGCGCAGGAAGGCGCTCTCCTCCGCTGCGGGCACGGCCAGCGGCCTCCGTGCGCTGATCAGCGCGTGCACGGCGGAGCTCAGCGGCACCTCCGCGAGCGTCACCTGCGCCCTGGCACCGAGAGTTGCCACGGCGTACACGCCGGAGTGACCGATGGTCCACACCGTCTCCGCGTCGACCGGATGCCCGTCGAGCACTACATCGGCGGCCACGGACAGGCCGTCGTCCGTCCGCTCGATCGCGGCGGTGACCTCGCCGGATTCCGCGAACGCGACGGAGAAGCTCTTCTGCGCCGTGATGAGCGGAATCCCTCGCTGTGCGCCGGCCCGCAGATGCGGCCAGAGCAGTCCCGACTCGACGTGATCGAGGATCAGCCAGTCCCCCGCGGTGCCGGAGAGCAGCGAGTCGCGGGCGATGCTCAGCAGTTCGGCGAACCAGCGCAGCTGCTCCGCCGGGAACTGCGTACCGGGACGGCGCACGGCATCCCAGGACGCTGCCCCCTGGATCCACGCCCCCGTGGATTCGCTGCGCATGAGCGGGCGGATCCCGAGGAGCAGTTCGCCGCCGCCTTTGACGACGTCGCGCACAGTCGCCGTGCGCACCGGCCGGGGCGCCCACTGATGCACGCCGCGCGCTGCGCGATGACGCACCTCGACGCCGAGCGCGAGGGGCGCGGTGCTCCCCGCCGCCGGCGGGGAGTCGAGCAGCACCCGCCAGGTCGGCGCCGCCGACGCGGTCGAGGTCTGCGCGGGCGAAGCGACCGGAGACGCATCGACGTCCGCATTGCTGGTGAGGATTGCCGCGACGATGTGCTTGCATCCCAGCCGGACAGGGCAGGTGCAGGTCGTCGAGGTGATCTCAGCGGCTTCGCGACCCCGAGCGACCCGTACGACGCACCGGTAGTCGGCGTCGCCGGAGCCGCGCACATCGGCTGTGAGCATCGTGAAGTCCGCGTTCCATGCTGTGCGGATCACCATGCCGGCGCGGGCATAAGCCCGACCGCGCTCGAGGCTGCCGGCATCCGTCACCCTTCGCAGGATGGCCAGGTCTATGAGCGGAGCGGGCATACCGGCATCCTCCCCGAGACGACCGACGACGGCGATCAGCTGGCGCGGGATACCCGTGCCAGCACGCCGTGCACGAACGCACCGGAGTCGTCGGTGGAGAATTCCTTGGCGAGCTCGACGGCCTCGTCGATCGCGACCGCGGTGGGCACCTGCTCGTTGTACAGGATCTCCCATGCGCCGATGCGCAGCAGAGCGCGGTCGACGGCCGGCATCCGCTCGAGCTTCCAGTCGCGGCTGTGCGTGACGATGCTCTCGTCGATGTCATCCTGGTGATCGATGATCCCGTCGACGATCTCGCGGGCGTACAGCCAGGAGGCCTCGCGGGCCGGCTCGCTGGCCGCGCGCTTGGCTTCCGCCGCGAGCGTGACGGCGAGCTCGTCCCCGCGGACGTCCGAGGAGAAGAGGATGTCGAGTGCGCGCTTGCGCGCCTTCGTCCGGGCGCCCACGCCTTACTTCTCGCGACCGAGGTAATCGCCCGTGCGGGTGTCGACCTTGATCTTGGTGCCGGTCTCGACGAACAGGGGCACCTGCATCTCGTAGCCGGTCTCGACGGTTGCGGGCTTGGTGCCGGCCGACGAGCGGTCGCCCTGCAGGCCCGGCTCCGAATAGGTCACCTCGAGGATGACGGACGCGGGGAGCTCGATGTAGAGCGGGTTGCCGTTGTTGAGCGCGATGGTGACCTGCTGGTTCTCGAGCAGGAAGTTCTTCGCGTCGCCCACGACCGCGGGGCTCAGCGTGATCTGGTCGTAGTCGGTCGCGTCCATGAAGACGAAGCCGTCGCCGTCGTCGTACAGGTATGTGAAGTCGCGGCGGTCGACGCTCTCGATGTCGACCTTGGCGCCGGCGTTGAACGTCTTGTCGTTGGTGCGGCCCGTGACGACGTTCTTCAGCTTGGTGCGGACGAAGGCGCCTCCCTTGCCAGGCTTGACGTGCTGGAACTCCACGACGGTCCAGAGCTGTCCGTCGAGGTTCAGGACGACGCCGTTCTTGATGTCTGCGGTGGATGCCATGCGGGAGAGTTCCGTTCGTCGGGGCGGGGGCCGCGTTCTGTGGAAGCGGCCGACAGTCGATTCTACGGGATGAGCGCCGTGAGCTGTGCGATGGCCGTCGCGTACCCGTTCACGCCCTCGCCGATGACGCGCACCGCGGCGACGTCGTGGAGGTACGAGAAGCGGCGGAACTCCTCACGGGCGTTCACGTCCGAGATGTGGATCTCGGCGAACGGGAGGTTCACTCCGGTCAGTGCGTCGCGCAGCGCGACCGAGGTGTGCGTGAGGCCGCCCGGGTTGATGACGATGCCCTGGCAGTCCTCGCGTGCGGCGTGGATCGCGTCGATCAGCACGCCCTCGTGGTTGCTCTGGATGCTGCGCAGCTCGAAGCCGGCCGCCTCTGCGGCATCGCCTGCGATCCGCTCGACGTCGGCCAGTGTCGCGGTGCCGTAGACGGCCGGGTCGCGGACGCCCAGGAGGTTGAGGTTCGGCCCGTTCACGAGCAGGATGCGGCGCGTCATGCTCCGACCTCCTGGTAGGCGGCGAACAGCAGCGACTCGTCCGGGGCCCGCAGCACCGTGGGCTTGGCGATGTCGTCGAGGACGATGAACCGCAGCATCCCGCCGCGGGACTTCTTGTCGCGCTGCATGGTGGCCAGCAGCTGCGGCCACGCGCCGGCGCGGTACGTGCTGGGCAGCCCGAGCGACTCCAGGATCGAACGGTGCCGGTCGACGGCGGCGTCGGAGAGGCGCCCGGCGAGGCGGGAGAGCTCGGCGGCGTACATCATGCCGATCGAGATCGCGGCGCCGTGGCGCCAGCGGTAGCGCTCGGCGTGCTCGATGGCGTGCCCGAGCGTGTGTCCGTAGTTGAGGATCTCGCGCTGCCCGGCCTCGCGGAAGTCCTCGGAGACGACCCGGGCCTTCATGTCGATCGCGAGCTCGACGGTGCGGCGGAACTCCGCCGTCGACGAGTCGACGGCGCGGGACGGGTCGGCCTCGATAACGTCGAGGATCTCGGGCGCCCAGATGAAGCCCGCCTTGACGACCTCGGCGTACCCGGCTGTCGCCTCGTGCGCGCTGAGGCTGCTCAGCTCGTCGAGGTCCCCGATCACTGCCCTCGGTGCCCAGAACGCGCCGACGAGGTTCTTGCCCTCTGCTGTGTTGACGCCGGTCTTGCCGCCGACGGAGGCGTCGACGAGACCGAGCACCGTGGTGGGGACCTGGACGACCTGGATGCCGCGCAGCCAGGTGGCCGCGACGAATCCCGCGAGGTCGGTGACCGCTCCCCCGCCGTAGCCGATCACGGCGTCGGTTCGGGTGAAGTCGGACTGGCCCATGATCTGCCAGCAGAACGCAGCGACCTCGATGCGCTTGCCCTGCTCGGCGTCGGGCACCTCGGCCAGCAGCACCTCGCGCTGCCCGTTCGCTGTGTCGGCGAGCAGCCGGTCGCGCAGCTCGGCGGCGCGGGCCGCGAGCGTCGGCGGGTGCACGACGAGGACCTTCCTGACCGCGGGATCGAGAGCGGCCGAGGCCTGATCGAGGATGCCCCGGCCGACGGTGACGTCGTAGGAGGCCTGCCCTGTGACGCTGATCGTGGTGGTGCTCATGCCTGTTCTCTCCTCCATGCCACGATCTCCTCGGCGATGCGCTGCATCGGCCGGTGAGAGGTGTCGAAGGTCGCATCCGCGACCTCTTCGTACCAGGCGCGGCGCTGTTCGTAGATCTCGTTCCAGCGGGTGATCGGATCATCGCTGCCGGCGAGCATCGGGCGGCCCCCGCCGCTGATGCGCCTCCGGACGGTCTCCGGCGTGACGGTGAGGAAGACGACCGGATGCCGCCGCAGCAGTTCACGCGTCTGCGTGGAAGCGACCGCACCGCCACCGACCGAGACGACCCCGCCCTCGTTCAGTGCCTCTGCGACCGCGGCGGCCTCCAGCGCCCGGAAGTGCGCTTCGCCGTGCGCGACGAACAGCTCGGGGATCGGGCCGTGCTCGGCGACGATCCGCTTGTCGGTGTCGATGAAGGCGACCGAGAGCTTCTTGGCGACACGACGGCCGACGCTGGTCTTGCCCGCGCCCATCGGGCCGACGAGCACGAGCGTCAGCGGCTCAGAACTGCTCATCGTGAGCGATCAGCGCGGCCTCGGAGGCTGGTGCGGTCCGCAGTTCGGCGGGGATCGCCGCGAGGTAGCCGTCGAGATTGCGCCGCGTCTCGCGGACGCTGTCGCCGCCGAACTTCTCGAGCACCGCGCGTGCGAGCTCCACCGCGACCATGGCCTCGGCCACGACTCCCGCCGCCGGGACGGCGCACACGTCGGAGCGCTGGTGGTGCGCGCTGGCGGCCTCGCCGGTGGCGGTGTCGATCGTGCGCAGCGCGTGCGGGACCGTGGCGATCGGCTTCATCCCCGCGCGGACGCGCAGCACCGTGCCGGTGGACATGCCGCCCTCCGTGCCGCCGGCGCGATCGGAGGCGCGGGTGATGCCGTCATCCGCGATGAACAGTTCGTCGTGCGCGGCCGAGCCGCGGCGGCGGGTGGTCTCGAATCCGTCGCCGACCTCGACGCCCTTGATCGCCTGGATGCTCATGAGCGCCTGTGCGAGGCGAGCGTCGAGGCGCCGGTCCCAGTGCACGTGCGACCCCAGCCCGGGCGGGAGTCCGTAGGCGAGCACCTCGACGATGCCGCCGAGGGTGTCGCCGGCCTTGCGGGCGTCGTCGACCTCGTCGACCATGCGCGCGGAAGTGCCCGCGTCGAAGCAGCGCAGCGGATCGGCGTCGAGAGCTTCGACGTCATCGGGCGTGGGCAGCACGGCGTCCTCCGGAGCGCGGACGGGCCCGATCGACAGGGTGTGGCTCACGAGCCGGATGCCGAGCTCGCCGAGGAACGCGCGTGCGACGGCGCCGAGGGCGACGCGCGCGGCGGTCTCGCGCGCGCTCGCGCGCTCGAGGATGGGGCGGGCCTCATCGAAGTCGTACTTCTGCATGCCGACGAGATCGGCGTGGCCGGGGCGCGGGCGGGTCAGCGGCGCCGACCGGCCGCGGGACTTTTCGGTGATCTCCACCGGCTCGGGGTTCATGACCTCGACCCACTTCGGCCACTCGGTGTTGCCGATGCGCAGTGCGATCGGGCTGCCGAGCGTCTTGCCGTGCCGCACGCCGCCGGAGATCGTGAGCTCATCCTGCTCGAACTTCATCCGGGAGCCGCGGCCGTAGCCGAGCTTGCGGCGCGCCAGATCGGCCTGGATCGCCTCGGAGGAGATCGGGACGCCGGAGGGAAGACCCTCCATGACGGCGATGAGTTCGGGGCCGTGCGATTCGCCGGCGGTGAGCACGCGGAGCATTGCTCTAGTCTCCCATGAGTGCCGATCGCATTTCGTCACGCACCCGGTGCTCGTCGTCGAGCACGTGCTGCGGATCACCGTGCACGAACACGCGCACCTGCCGGATCGCCTGATGCAGCAGCATCGCCAGGCCCGATTTTACCTGTCCGCCCTGCCAGATGCCCGCCAGCGCAGACGGCCACGGAGCGTACGCCGCCTCGAACAGGGCGCCGCCGGCGTCGCTGAGAGGAGCGGCGAGCTCGTCGCCCAGCACAGTGCCGCTCGGCAGCGTGGCCACGGTGAGATCGACAGGTGCGACCGGCGCTTCGAACCCGGTCACCGAGACCGCGATGCCCAGGCGTCCTCCGAGAGAGCGGAAGAGCTCGGCGCGTTCGGGCCTGCGGGCACGGATCTCCACGTAGTCGGCGCCGCCCTCGGCGACAGCGACGAGCGCCGACGCGGCCGTCGCGCCCGCGCCCAGGATGCGGGTGCGCGACATCGTGCGGGTGCCGCTCTCGGCGAGGGCGTCGAGGATGCCGCCGACGTCGGTGTTGAAACCTGCGGGCTCCGCACCGAGCAGGAGCGTGTTGACCGCACCGGTGAGCTGCGCGTGGTGGTCGCGCGACGCGGCCGCGGCGAACGCATGCTCCTTCAGCGGCATCGTCACGGACAACCCGCGCCAGGTGTCGTCGAGTGCGGCGAACGCGCTGGCGAAGCCTGCGGCATCCACCCGTCGGCGGCCGTAATGCCAGTCCAGGCCGAGTGCGCGATAGGCCGCGGCGTGCAGTATCGGCGACCTGCTGTGTGCGATCGGGTCGCCCCAGACTTCGAGGCGGTGTCCTCTCACCGGTTCAGCATCCCTGGTCGGGATTGGCGCGGCACCAGTCGTGCCAGGTCTCGATCGCGGCCTGATGCTCCTCGTAGGTCGTCGAGAACACGGTCTCGCCGCTCTGCGGGTTGATCGTGACGAAGTAGAACCAGGGGCCGTCCACCGGGTGCATGGCGGCGTCGATCGCTGCGTCACTGGGGTTGGCGATCGGCCCGACCGGCAGTCCCTCGTGCACGTAGGTGTTCCAGGGGTTGTCGTCGAACTGCGCCTCTTCGGAGGTGCTGACGACGCCGGCGTGCAGTTCGCCGTAGCCGTACTGCGCTGTCGAGTCCATCTGGAGCATCATGCCGTCGTCGAGCCGGTTCTGGATGACGCGGGAGACCTTGCCGAAGTCGCCCTGCCGTCCTTCCCGCTCGATGATGGAGGCGATGGTGAGAATCCGCTGCTCGTCCGCGGCGGTCACGCCGGCGGCGGCCAGCGACTCGCGGGTGCGATCCACCATGCGCTGGATGACCTGGGTCGCAGTCGCCTCCGGATCGAAGGTGTACACGGCGGGGAACAGCCAGCCCTCCAGGCTGTCGGCATCCACTCCGTACGCACCGGGGTCGTCCACAGCGGCCTCGAGCTCTTCGAGCGGGATGTCGATGCTTTCGCTGATCACGGGGAGAGACGACTCGATCGTGCCGCCCTCCGAGATGCCCACGGTGTTCGCGAGCATGTTCTCGGGATCGCGCAGGACCTCCAGCGCGGCCTCCGCGGTCATCTTCTCCTGCAGGGGATACACGCCGGGGTAGAACGTCACGGCGATGTTCTCATCGACGAGGTAATCGTAGAAGACGTCCTCCGTCCTGGTCACGCCGGCCTCGTGCAGCGCGCTCGAGATCGGGCCGCCGGTGTCGCCCTCGCGGACCGTCACCATGACCTCGCCGGTCGCCATCCCCGGCTCCCAGTCCGCGGGCGGGCCCCAGCCCATCACCTCGTTGATCTTGTCGCCGTAGGTGTTCATCACCCAGAATCCGGCGCCCACCGCGCCGCCGATCAGTGCGAGGACGACGATCAGCGCGATGAGGCAGCCGGTGCGGCGCTTCTTCTTCGCCGCGCGGGTGTGCACGGCTTCTCCGTGATCGGCTTCGAACAGTTCGTCCAACGTGGGTGCGGCCGGCTTCGCGGGTTCGTCCGGGGCCGTCGCCTCCGGGGCCGGTGCGTCTGCTGACGCGGCGTCGGCCGGCGCATCCACCGGGGCATCTCGCCCGGGTGCGGACGCGGGCGCGATCTCGGCCGACGCCTTCTCGGGGACCGGCTCGGTTGCCTGCGCGCCGGACTCAGCGGCTTCGCGGCGAGCCCGACGGGAACCCGGTGCCGGTGGCGTCGAGTCGGCGGCCGGTGCCCGATGCGAGGGCTCGGGCAGCTTCGCGAAGAGCTCGTCGGACAGACTGTGCGAACTCAGCTCTGGGTTCTCACGTGCGGGCATGCTCAGGTGGGCTCCTCGGGTGTCGGCACCACGGAACCGGCCGGGCTGCCGGTGCTCTTCTCCGTGTCGATCGCGTGCTGCAGCAGAACCACTGCGGCGACCTGATCGACAATGCTACGAGAGTTCCGCTGTGTTCTGCCAGAAGATCTCAGCGCGGCATGCGCGGAGACGGTGCTCAGTCGCTCGTCCACCATGCGCACCGGAACGGAGGTGAGGCGCTGCAGGGCTGCGGCGAACTCCCTGGCATCCGATGTCGACGGGGTGTCCGCGCCCTGCATGTTGACCGGCAGGCCGACGACGAACTCAAGCGGCTCGTACTCCGTCGCGATCTCCGCGAGACGCGCGAGTGAGGCATCCGACCGCGGCACGGTCTCGACAGGCACTGCGAGCATCCCATCGGGGTCGCAACGTGCGACGCCGACGCGGGCCTTGCCCACGTCGATGCCGAGCCGCACCCCGCGGCGGAAACCGGTCACGCGGTGCGCAGGTCGGTCGTGATGGCCGCGAAAGCGGCGGAAAGCGCTGCGGCATCCGTGCCGCCGCCCTGCGCCACATCGTCGCGTCCGCCGCCGCCGCCTCCGAGCACCCCGGCTGCGCGCTTCGCGAGCACGCCGGCCTTGGCGCCGGCGGCGCGCGCGGCATCGTTCGTCGCGACGACCACGACAGGCCGCCCGCCGACGATGCCGCCGAGCGCGACCACTGCGGCCTCAGAGCCGAGCCGCTCGCGCACGCTCAGCGCGAGTCCGCGGACGTCGTCACCCGAGACGACCTCTCCCACCGATACGGCGGCGACTCGGAAGGCACCGATGCGCTCGGCGGACTCGGCGATCGCGGGGACCTGCCCCTCGCGCTCCTTCGCCTCGAACCGGGCGATGCGCTTCTCGGCGCTCTTGAGATTCGCGGCGATCTCGGCGATGCGCTCGGGGAGCTGCTCGCGCGGGGTCTTCAGCGCAGACGTCAGCTGCGACACGATCGCGCGCTCCGCGGCCAGTTCGCGGAAGGCGTCCTGACCGACGAGGGCTTCGATGCGGCGGTTGGAGGCGCCGACCGACGACTCGCCGACCACGCTGACCAGACCGATCTCGGCGCTGGTGCTGACGTGCGTGCCCGCGCACAGCTCACGCGACCAGGGCCCGCCGATGTCGACCATGCGCACGACATCGCCGTACTTCTCTCCGAACAGCGCCATGGCGCCGGCATCCTTGGCCTCATCCAGCGAGACGATGCGGGTGGTCACCTCGAGCGAGTCCTGCACGGCGCGGTTGGTGATCTCCTCGATCTCCGTGCGGGTGTCGGTCGACAGCGGCTGCGACCAGGAGAAGTCGAAGCGCATGTAGCCGGCGCGGTTCAGCGACCCCGCCTGCGTCGCACCGGCGCCGAGGGTGTCTCGGAGCGCGGCGTGCACGAGGTGGGTCGCGGAGTGCGCCTGACGGGCGGCGCGGCGGTTCGCGGCATCCACCACGGTCGTGGCGCGGTCGTCGACGGCGACCGTTCCGGTGCCGACCTGCACCGTGTGGCTGATGAGCCCCTGGACGGGCTTCTGCACGTCCAGCACCTCGAGTTCGTACCCGGGGCCGACGATCGCGCCCTTGTCGGCGACCTGGCCGCCCGACTCGGCGTACAGCGTCGTCTCGGCGAGGATGATCTCTGCGACCTGCCCCTCGGTGGCCGAGGCGGCGGGCTGCCCGTCGATGAGGATGCCGAGCACACGCGAGTCGGTCTCCAGATCGGTGTACCCCGCGAAGGAGGTCTCGCCCAGTGCACGCAGGTCGCGGTACACCGAGACGTCCGCGAGCTGACGGCGGCGGCTCTTGGCATCGGCCTTCGCACGGGTGCGCTGTTCGGTCATCAGCTCGTCGAAGGCGCTGCGGTCGACGCTCAGACCCTGCTCCTCGGCGATCTCGAGGGTGAGGTCGATCGGGAAGCCGTAGGTGTCGTGCAGGAGGAACGCCTCCGACCCGGCGAGTGTCTCCTTGCCGGCCTTCTTCGTATCGGCCAGTGACAGGTCGAGGATGGTCGATCCCTGTGCGAGCGTGCGCAGGAAGGTCTCCTCCTCGGCGACCGCGAGACCGGAGATGCGGTCCCAGTCGGTCTCGAGCACCGGGTAGGCCGACTTCATGGCGTCGCGAGAGGTCGTGAACAGCTCGGGGAAGGTCGGGGCGTCCACGCCGAGCAGGCGCATCGAGCGCACGGTCCGGCGCATCAGGCGGCGCAGGATGTAGCCGCGACCGTCGTTGGCCGGCTTGACGCCGTCGGAGAGCAGCATGAGCGATGACCGCACGTGGTCGGCGATGACGCGGAAGCGGACGTCGTCCTCGTGCGAGACGCCGTATTCGCGGCCCGAGATCTCCATCGCCCGGTCCAGCACGGGGCGCACCTGATCGGTCTCGTACATGTTCTCGACGCCCTGCTTGAACATGGCGACGCGCTCGAGGCCCATGCCGGTGTCGATGTTCTTCTTCGGCAGGGGGCCGGCGATGTCGAAGTCGACCTTGGAGCGGACGTCCGAGAGCAGCTCCTGCATGAAGACGAGGTTCCAGATCTCCGTGAACCGGTTGTCGTCGACGAGCGGACCGCCGTCCGGGCCGTATGCGGGGCCGCGGTCGATGTAGATCTCGGAGCAGGGTCCTGCGGGGCCGGGCTGGCCGGTGTGCCAGTAGTTGTCCTCCTTGCCCATCCGCTGGATGCGCTCGGCGGGGAGCCCTGCGATCTTCTGCCAGAGTGCGGCGGCCTCGTCGTCGGTGTCGTAGACGGTGACCCAGATGTCCTTCTCGGCGAATCCGAGTCCGCCGTCGGCCTCGGAGGTCGTCAGCAGCTCCCAGGCGTAGCTGATGGCGCCCTCTTTGAAGTAGTCGCCGAACGACCAGTTGCCGAGCATCTGGAAGAACGTGCCGTGGCGGGCGGTCTTGCCGACCTCTTCGATGTCGTTGGTGCGGATGCACTTCTGGAGGTCGGTCGCGCGCGGATAGGGCGCAGGCAGGAGCCCGGTCAGGTACGGCACGAACGGCACCATGCCGGCGATCGTGAACATGACCGTGGGGTCGTCGCTCACCAGGGACGCGGAGGGCACGACCGTGTGGCCGTTCTTCTCGAAGTAGTTGAGGTAGCGCTGCGCGATTTCCGCGGTTTTCATTGCGTTGGTGCTGTCCTTGTCTGAGACGTGTGAATGCTGCGCGACCGGCATCCTGCGCGGATGATCAGTTCTCGCGGGGGTCCACGAGCCGCGCTTCCTGATCGCGGTACGCATCGCCGAGGATCGCGGTGAACTCGGTGATGCGCGCGTCGACGTCGGCCAGCAGGTCGTGGCCGCGCGGGTCCTTGTTCATGAAGTGAGCGGCGATGAATCCGCCGATCACGCCGATCAGGAACCACAGAAAGGTCTTCATGTCGTCATCCTCGCGATCAGGCCGCAGAGAGCGGCCTTTCCATCGTAGGCGGAAACGGCAGGAGGCGCCGGGATCTCCCCCGACGCCTCCTGATGCGAACTCAGAGAGCTGAGATCAGCGAGCCGCGTAGTACTCGACGACGAGCTGCACTTCACAGGTCACGGGGACCTCGGCGCGCTTCGGACGACGGACCAGGCGTGACTGCAGCTTGTCGAGCTCGACCTCGAGGTAGCCGGGGACGGGAGGCAGGACCTCGGCGTGACCGCCGGCTGCTGCGACCTGGAAGGGCTCGGTGCCCTCGCTCTTGGCCTTGACGTGGATGAGCTGACCCGGCTTCACGCGGAAAGACGGGCGGTCGACGAGCTGACCGTCGACCAGGATGTGGCGGTGCACGACCATCTGGCGGGCCTGTGCGGTGGTACGGGCGAAGCCCGAACGGAGCACGAGGGCGTCCAGACGCATCTCGAGCAGCTCGACCAGGTTCTCACCGGTCAGGCCGTCGACGCGACGCGCCTCGTTGAATGCGATGCGCAGCTGCTTCTCGCGGATGCCGTACTGCTCGCGCAGACGCTGCTTCTCACGCAGACGGACGGCGTAGTCGCTGTCGGCCTTGCGCTTGGTGCGGCCGTGCTCGCCGGGAGCGTAGGGACGCTTCTCGAGGTAGCGGGCGGCCTTCGGGGTGAGTGCCACGCCGAGGGCGCGGGACAGGCGGACCTTGCGGCGGTCCTGGGACTTCGTGACCACGAAGCATTCCTTCCGATGACGTGGACGTGTCTTTCACGTCTCACGGACGTATCTCCCGCGCTCTGCCTGGATCGCGCACGCCGGGGCGCGAAGAAGGTGGGGTGTGAACGAAGAGATGCCCGAAAACTGTGTTTCGAGCCGCTCAAGTCTAACAGACCGGTCAGCCGCGGTTCCTGACCCCTGTGAAGGGTCAGCGATCGTCGAGGATGCGGCGAATGCGCTCGAGCCGCGCCGAGGTGTCGCGCTCGGCACCGAGGCTCTTGGGCGCGTAGTAGCGCTTGCCGACGAGTTCGTCCGGAAGGTACTGCTGGGGCACGATGCCGTGCTCGTTGTCGTGCGGATACCGGTAGCCCTTGCCGTGCCCGAGCCGCTTGGCGCCGGGATAGTGCGCATCGCGCAGGTGCGGCGGCACGCGTCCGAAGCTGCCGGCGCGCACATCGGCGATCGCGGCGTTGATGCCGGCATATGCGGCGTTGGACTTCGCGGTGGTCGCAAGGTACACGGTCGCCTCCGCGAGCGGGATCCGCCCCTCGGGCATGCCGATGAACGCCACGGCGTCCGCCGCGGCCGTGGCGATCACGAGCCCCTGCGGATCGGCGAGCCCGATGTCCTCGGATGCCGAGATCACCAGGCGACGCGCGATGAAGCGCGGGTCCTCCCCCGCCTCGATCATCCGGGCGAGGTAGTGCAGCGCGGCATCCGGATCGGAACCGCGGATGGACTTGATGAAGGCGCTGATCACGTCGTAGTGCTCGTCACCCTGGCGGTCATACCGCAGCAGCGCCCTGTCCACGGCCTGGGCGACGTCGTCGGCCGTGATCGACGGAGCCGAGTCGCCCTCGGCGTGCGAGACGGCGACCGCCGCCGCGGCCTCGAGTCCCGTCAGAGCGCGGCGTCCGTCGCCGGACGCGAGCCGGACAAGCGCGGCGCGCGCGGCATCCTCGATCTCGACGGTCCCGCCCAGTCCGCGCGCATCGGACACCGCCCGGTCGACGAGCAGGGCGATGTCATCGTCGGTGAGAGGCTGCAGTGTCAGCAGGAGCGACCTCGACAGCAGCGGCGAGATGACCGAGAACGAAGGGTTCTCGGTGGTCGCGGCGATCAGGATGACCCAGCCGTTCTCGACGCCGGGCAGCAGGGCGTCCTGCTGCGCCTTGGTGAACCGGTGGATCTCGTCGAGGAACAGGATCGTGGTCTGTCCATACAGGTCGCGCTGGGTGATGGCCTCCTGCATGACCTCGCGGACATCTTTGACACCCGCCGTGATCGCCGACAGTTCGACGAAGCGGCGCCCGGACGAGCGGGCGATGGCCTGCGCCAGCGTGGTCTTGCCGGTGCCCGGAGGCCCCCAGAGGATGATCGAGACCGCTCCGGGCGAGGCGGCGTCGGGATCGGCCAGCGCCACGATCGGGGATCCGGCCCGCAGCAGATGCTGCTGACCCGCGACCTCGTCCAGCGACACGGGGCGCATCCGCACGGCCAGGGGCGTCTGTCCCGAGAGCAGTGGCGCGGATGTCATGCATCCAGGCTAATGCGCACCGCCGACAACCCTCACCGGTAGGCTCGCCTGTGGCGCTGGCGGTGTGCGCCGGAGGAAGGAAGATGATGGCGGGTCGTGGATCCAAGAACGCGGTGCGTACGAAGGCTGCCACCGAGCGCGCGCGCCTGTATGCGGCACGGACGTCGTGGCACGAGGGCCGGATCAGCCGTCGCGTGCGCGACAACACGATGGCGGGGATCATCGGCGGCCTCATCGTCGTCGCCTCGATCGTGAGCCAGTCCGTGCACGCGGCCGTCACGGTGCCGGAGCCCGAGCCGACCGAGACGTCGACGCCCGGGCCGCTGGAGAATCCGTTCGCCGACCTGTTCGCCACGACTCCCGCGGAGTAGCCGACCTCACACTCGCGAGTGCGCGGCTGTGAGCGGTTCGCTCCACACTCGTAACGAACGACGCCTCTACCGGAAACGCCGGTGGGTCACGCTGGGACCGAACCAGCTCGTGTGCTCATCGATTCATCCGTGGAGGTCGCCCGTGTCCTACGTCAAGCCCGCCGAACTCGTCACCCGAATGGTCGACGCCGGCGCCTACAAACTCCAGCTGTCCACCCGTGACACCCTGATCCGCGCGTTCATGGGCGCCGCATTCCTGACCCTCGGCGCCGCGTTCGCCGTCACGGTCACGACCAACACCGGCCAGCCGCTTCTGGGAGCGCTGCTGTTCCCGGTCGGCTTCGTCATCCTCTACCTGTTCGGCTACGACCTGCTCACCGGCGTCTTCACGCTGGGGCCGCTCGCGGTGCTGGACAAGCGTCCCGGCGCCACGCTGGGAGCGATGTTCCGCAACTGGGGCCTGGTGTTCCTCGGCAACTTCGGGGGCGCGTTCTTCATCGCGATCCTGATGGCGATCTACTTCACCTACGGCTTCTCCGCCGAGCCCAGCGCCGTCGGCCAGGCGATCGGCGAGATCGGGCACGGGCGCACGGTGGGCTACGCCGACCACGGCGCGGCCGGAATGCTGACGCTGTTCATCCGCGGCGTGCTGTGCAACTGGCTGGTCTCCACGGGCGTGGTCCTGTCGATGGCGTCCGACAGCGTGGTGGGCAAGGTGCTGGCCATGTGGCTGCCGATCATGCTGTTCTTCTACATGGGCTTCGAGCACTCCATCGTGAACATGTTCCTGTTCCCGTCGGGGCTGCTGCTGGGCGCCGACTTCACGATCATGGACTACCTGATCTGGAACGAGATCCCGACCGTGATCGGCAACCTCGTCGGCGGGCTGCTCTTCGTCGCGCTTCCGCTGTACTTCACACATGGCCGTCCCACCGCGCGCCGCGTCCGCGTGCGGAAGTCCCGCGCCGGCAGGGCGGCGTCGACTGGCGCTCCTGCCTCGACGGCAGTTGATGTCGAGGCCACGGCAGACAGCGACGTGGAGCGCGAGCCGGTCAGCGTCGGCTGACCGGGCATCGCTGAGTCCCGGTGAGACCGAAGCTCACCGGGACTTTCCGTATGTCATCAGCCCGCGTGCCACGCTGTGCGGAAGCGCTCGGCCACGATGGTCGCGATCCGCTCGTCCGGAGCCAGCGGCGCGCTCACGACATCCGCACCAGCGCGAGCGACGAGTCCGGCGAAGAAGCCGGGCGCGAGCACGTGGCTGGCGGCGATCACCCGCTGTGCGCCGACCGCGCGTGCTGCGGCCACCGCGTCGCCGATCCTGGGCGTGGATGCCGAGGCGAAGCCGACGCTCACCGGGACGGGGACGCGGTCGCGCAGTCGCCCGGCCGCGACCTCGACGTCACGGACCGCGTCCGGATTACTGGAGCCTGCGGCGGCGAGCACGACGTGATCGCCCTCGTGCCAGCCGTCCGGCAGTGCACTCGAGAGCCTGTCCGCGAGCACCTCGGTGATCAGCGGGTGGGTGCCGAGAGGTGCGGTCTGCCGCGCGTTCGGGTGCGCTTGTACGGATCGAGAGATGTCGACGGCGGTGTGGTGGCCGACGGAGAGCAGGAGCGGAACCACGATCACGTCGTCCCGCCGGGATTCCGCCGCGGTGACCACGTCGATCTGCGGATGCTCGACATCGACCACGGCGTGGACGACCTTCGCCTCCGGGACGAGGGTGCGCACACTCGCGACGAGCGCCTGCACGGCCTCCCGGCCTGCCGCGTCGGCCGTGCCGTGCGAACATGCGATGAGTGCCGTCATGCGCTCTCCTCCACGGCGAGGCGATAGCCCCGCTTCACGACCGTCTGGACCACCTCGAAGCCGCGGAGGGCCTCGCGCAGTCTCGCCACGGCCATCTCCACGGCGTGGGCGTTCTGTCCAGCCCGGGGCACTGCGGCTGCGATCTCGTCGCGCGAGAGCACGCGCCCGCACACGTCGAACAGGGCGCCGAGCGCGCTCACCGCTGTGCGGGACAGCGGGATGAACTCGCCGCCGATCACGACGCCGCCGCTGCGCATCGACAGCTCACCGGCGCTGGTGACGAGCGAGGGCGCGGCACCGCCTTCGCCGAAGAACCCGATCACGCACCGGGCGAGAGATCCGAGCCGGCCGCGCTCGGCCTGAGTCGTGCGGAGCCCGGCGTCCTCGAGCGGTGATGCCGTGATCGGGCCGACGGCCGCCAGAAGCAGTCGCCCGCGCGCGGCACGCTCGCGGATCGCCGTCAGGGCGCCATGGCGCTCCGCGGAGCGGACCCATTCCGATGCACCGGGCGCGGAGGTGAAGAGCACGGCATCCGCTTCACCGGCCGCGGCCTGCGCGACCGACCGCGCCACGATCGCAGGGTCCGGCGGCGGCCCCCACCGGTACACGGTCAGGGCGACCACGTCC
This sequence comes from Microbacterium abyssi, assembly GCF_015277895.1. Taxonomy (NCBI): domain Bacteria; kingdom Bacillati; phylum Actinomycetota; class Actinomycetes; order Micrococcales; family Microbacteriaceae; genus Microbacterium; species Microbacterium abyssi. Next base: position 1,681,195 of record NZ_CP063815.1, read on the forward strand.
GCGCCGGCGGAGGACAGCAGCGTGTCCAGACCGTCGGCGCCGGACCCGTGATGCTGCACGGCGATGCGCCTGCCCTCGAGCCGCGTGGAGAGCAGGTACTCCCCCACCTCCGCCGCTGTCTCGGATTCGGCGACCCAGTCTGCGACGAAGCCGGCCTGCTGGATGGCGCCGTGCGCCTTCGGGCCTCTCGCGATGAACTGCGTGCGGCAGAGGGCCGCGGTCAGGTCCTCGGCGAGGTCGTTCTCATAGGCGGCGTCCATCCATCCCCGGAACCCCACCCCGGTCGTCACGACCACGATGTCGGGTGGATGGGCGATCAGTTCCCGGGTGCGCTGAAGGAGCTCCTCGTCGTCGGCGCCTCGGACGATGCTCAGCGCGGGCGCGCGGTACACCTTCGCGCCGCGTCGTTCGAGGGCGCTCGCGAGGTCTCCCGCGCGCCGGTCGGCGGCGACCACGATCGTGCAGCCGGCGAGAGCCATGTCCAGCGTGCGCGAACTCACCGCGCGTTCTCCTCCGATCGCAGGTCGCTGGGGATCAGCAGTCCTGCACGTGCCACCTGGCCGAACACGATCACGGCGGGATTGCGCACCCCGACCTCCGCTGCGGCACCGTCGACCTCGCCGAGCGTGCTTCTCGTCGTGCGCTGCCGCGGCGTATGACCGTTCTCCACGATCGCGACGGGGAGGTCGGCGCCGATCCCGTGTTTGCGGGCCGCCGAGACAACCTTCGGCAGAGCGGCGACGCCCATGAGCATCACCGTGGTCACATCGGGGTCCGCGAGAGCGCGAAGGGTGGTCGGCGTCACCTCGCCCCGCCCGTTCACCACGTGCAGGGCGGATGCCGTCCCGCGGTGGGTGACGGGGATCCCCGCAGCCTGCGGCACCGAGATCGCGCTCGATGCTCCCGGTGTCACCTCGACGGGGATGCCGGCGCGCTGGCAGGCGATCACCTCCTCGCCGCCGCGGCCGTACACGAAGGGATCGCCGCCCTTGAGCCGCACGACCCGTCTGCCGGCCGAGGCGTGCTCGACGAGCAGCGCGTTGATCTCCTCCTGCGGCACCGGATGATGGTGCGGGCGCTTCCCGACGTCGATCACGAGCACGTCGGGATCGAGCTCGGCCAGCACGTCGGCCGTGGGTCCGAGGCGGTCGGCGATGACGACGTCGGCTTCGGCGAGCAGCCGCCGGGCCCGCACGGTCATGAGGTCGATCGGCCCGGGCCCGCCGCCGATCAGGTCCACCCGTCCGGCCTGCGTCACCCTCCGCCGGCGCAGGGGGATGCGGCCCGATGCCATCGCGAGGGCGATGGCATCGCGGACACCTGCGGCGCGCCGGGGGTCGACCCCGACGTCGCTGGCGACTCCGACGACGACGTCGCCCGATCGCGTCTGCGCGGTCATCCGCGCGCTGCCGTGAGCGCCGTCCGACGCGTTGACGCAGAACACCCTCTGCCGGTCGCAGGCCGCGGTGACCTCGCGATCCGCCGCAGGATCTCCGGTCGCCGTGTGGACGAGCCAGGCATCGGCGACATCGTCATGCGCGAATGCGCGCTGGTGCCACTCGATGCCGTGCTCGCGCACGAGAGCGTGGGTCTCCGGCGCGAGCGCGGGGGCGACGATGCTGATCAGCGCGCCGTCCGCGACGAACCGGCCCAGACGGCGCGCCGCCACGGCGCCCCCGCCGACGAAGAGCACGCGCCGGCCGGTGAGAGAGAGTCCGAGAATCGCCGTCATGTCAGTCCTCCAGGGTGGGATGACGGGCAGGGGCCGCAGATGGGGGCAGCAGGTGCACGTCCTCGCCGCTGACGATCACCCGCCACACCGGCAGGTGCGCCTCCGGCCTGCCCTGGGACTCCAGGCACTCTCCGGTGCGGAGGTCGAACACCTGCTTGTGCATCGGCGAGGCGACGGTCGGGCTCTCGCCTCTGGTTCCGACGATGCCGCGTGAGATCACGTTGGCACCGCTGAACGGATCGAGGTTCGAGACCGCCTGGATGCTGCCGTCACACAGCAGGAACACGGCGACCTGCTCCGATCCGACGAGCGCGGCTCTGCCCCTCTCGACCTCGAGATCGTCGATCCGGCACACCCGTACGGCCGTCGTGTCGGCGGCGACGACGCTCATCGGAGCACCGCCAGGGTGGTGCCGGCGATCAGCACGCTGCCGTCCTCGCGCTCGGACGGCGACGCCGGGCGCACCTGGCCGCGCGTCGCGACATAGGCGAGCGACGGGTCTGGGGTCTGGGCCGCGTTGACGAACGACTGGAAGCGCGCGAGCTTGTCCGGGTCGCGCAGGGTCGCGGCCCACTCGTCCTCGTAGTCGTCGACGTGCCGGGCCATGGCCGTATCGAGGTCCGCGCAGACGCCGAGGCTGTCGTCCAGGATCACGGACCGGAGCCCGTCCAGGCCGCCCTCGAGGTCTTCGCACCAGGGAGCCGTGCGCTGCAGCCGGTCCGCGGTACGGATGTAGTACATGAAGAACCGGTCGATCGCCTGGATGAGGGCGTCGTCCGAGAGGTCGGATGCGAAGAGCTCGGCGTGGCGCGGCGAGAAGCCGCCGTTGCCGCCGACGTACATGTTCCAGCCGCTCTCCGTGGCTATGATCCCGACGTCCTTCGACCGCGCCTCTGCACATTCGCGCGCGCAGCCGGAGACACCGATCTTCAGCTTGTGCGGCGCGCGCAGGCCCCTGTAGCGCAGCTCGAGCCGGACGGCCATGCCCACCGAGTCCTGCACCCCGTACCGGCACCAGGTCGATCCGACGCATGACTTCACGGTGCGCAGCGACTTGCCATAGGCATGACCGGACTCGAATCCGGCATCCACCAGCCGCCGCCAGATCAGCGGCAGCTGTTCGAGGCGCGCCCCGAACATGTCGATGCGCTGACCGCCGGTGAGCTTCGTGTACAGCCCGAAGTCCTCGGCCACCCGGCCGATGACCATGAGACCAGCGGGCGTCACCTCACCGCCCGGCATCCGCGGCACCACCGAGTACGTGCCGTCCTTCTGCAGGTTCGCCATGACGTGATCGTTTGTGTCCTGCAGGGTGGCGTTCTCGCCGTCCAGCACGTGAGCGCCGACCAGGACCGACAGGATGCTGGCGAGAGCGGGCTTGCAGATGTCGCAGCCCCGTCCTCGCCCGAACCGCTCGATGACGGCGCTGAAGGTGGTGAGCTCGGAGACCCGCACCGCGTCGAAGAGCTGCCTGCGCGACATGGCGAAGTGCTCGCAGAGCGCGTTCGACACGGTCTGGCCGAGCTTGGTGAGTTCCTGCCCGACGACCTTCTTGACCATCAGGACGCAGGAGCCGCAGGTGGCGCCGGCCTTCGTGCACGCCTTGACCTCGCCGGCATCCATGCAGCCCTCGTCATGCACGGCCCCGCGGATCCGGCCGGCGGTCACGTTCGAGCACGAGCAGACGACGGCCTCGTCCGGGAGGTCGCCTCCCGGTGTCTCCACTCCCCCTGCGGGCATCAGATAGGAGACCGGATCGGCGCCGAGCCGCGCGCCGACGAGGGGACGGAGCGAGCCGTACGCGCTCGCGTCGCCCACCAGGATGCCGCCCAGCAGCGTCTGCGCGTCATCGGAGAGCACGAGCTTCTTGTAGACGCCGGCCACGGGATCGGCGTAGACGACGTCCAGGGCGCCGGCGGTTTCGGCGAACGCATCGCCGAAGCTCGCGACGTCCACGCCCGAGAGCTTGAGCTTGGCCGACTCGTCATAGCCGGCGAAGGCGGCGTCCTCGCCGAGCAGACGCGTCGCCGCGACCTCCGCCATCGCATAGCCGGGCGCGACGAGGCCGACACTGCGACCGCCGAAGCTGGCCACCTCCCCGATCGCGAGGATCGCATCGTCGCCGGTCTGACAGCGATCGTCGATGATCACGCCGCCGCGGGGATGCACCGCGAGCTGAGCCGCACGGGCGAGCTCATCGCGCGGGCGCACTCCGACGGTGAACACGACGACATCCGCTCGGTGGATGCTGCCGTCCTGGAACTCCAGCGCCGTGACGCATCCGGATGCATCGGGATCGAGACGCGTGGTGCGCGACTCGGTGCGCACGTCGATGCCGCGTGCCTCGATGAGGCGGCGCAGCATGCTGCCGCCTGCCAGATCGAGCTGCGCCGACATGAGGCGATCGGACGACTGCACCACCGTGCAGTCGACATCCAGGCTCTGGAGCGCGCCCGCGGCTTCCAGCCCTAGCAGCCCGCCGCCGATCACCGCTCCGCGCAGCGGGCGTCCGAGCTCGCCGCTACGGCGCTGCACGAACCTCCTCAGCGCCTGCACATCGTCGAGAGTGCGGTAGACGAAGCATCCAGGCAGATCCGCGCCGTCCACGGCGACGCGGGCGGCATACGACCCCGTCGCGAGCACGAGGCGGCCATACGGCACGACGCGTCCGGAGTGCGTCTTCACGGATCGGCCGGCGCGATCGATGTGCGTCACCCGGTCCCCGGCGATGAATGCGACCCGATCGTCAGCCAGGATCTCGCGTTCCAGCGTCAGTTCGGCGGGAGTGGTCCCGGAGAAGTAGGACGTCAGTCCGACCCGGTCGTACGGATCGCGGTCCTCGTCGCCGATGACTGTGACGCGCACCGCGTGATCGGCTCGGCTGAGCAGGCTGTCCACGAAGCGGTGCGCGACCATTCCCGCTCCGACCACGACGATCTCGGTGACGTTCATCCGGCCTCCTGCATATCGGCGATGACCAGACACTATGCGGGCCGTGTTTCGCGAACCCGACGATGCCTGTTACGCGCATCGAACGATCTCCTCACAAAGCGATAACGATGCTGTGAGATCTCGGAACCGTGAGGCGGCCCCCTGCGTACTAGGCTGAACGAAGTCCTTTCCCACCCTCACGCGGGCTGACCGCGCAAGGAGCACATCGTGTCCGCAGACGAGACCTCGAAGCCGACCCCGCCCGTCCCCGCGCCTCCGCGCGTGCCGATGCCGCCCCGCACGCCGGCCCCGGCTGCGGCGCCCGCCGCGCCGGTATCGCCCGTCGCCGCCGCCGATTCGGCCGACTGGGGGCGCGTCACCGACGACGGCACCGTCGAAGTGCGAGAGGGCGACGATTGGCGCGTCGTCGGCCAGTACCCCGACGGCACGCCCGAAGAAGCGCTCGCCTACTACGTGCGCAAGTTCGACGACCTGGCCTTCAAGGTGCACACGCTCGAGCAGCGTCACCAGACCGGCGGTGCGTCGGCGAGCGACCTGACCGGTCAGGCGCAGAAGCTCGTGACCGAGGTCACCGGCGCCGCCGCCGTAGGCGACCTGGCATCCCTGCACACCCGGCTCACCGCCCTCACCGAGACCCTCGCCGAGGCGCGCGAGGCCGAGGCCAAGGCCGCCAAGGAGCAGGTCGATCAGGCGATCGCCGAACGCACGGTCGTGGTCGAGAGCATCGAGGCCGTCGCCGCGCGCGACCTGAGCAAGGTGCAGTGGAAGCAGGTCACCGAGGAGGTGAACGCCCTGTTCGAGACCTGGCAGTCCCAGCAGCAGAACGGTCCGCGTCTGCCGAAGGGCATCTCGCAGCAACTCTGGAAGCGCTTCCGCGACGCACGCGCCGTCGTCGACAAGGGTCGCAGGGCGTTCTACGCCGAGCTGGATGAGACTCACAAGGCCGCCCGCGATCGCAAGAACGCACTGATCGAGCGGGCAGAGGCCCTCGCGCCGAAGGGCGTCGACGGCATCCCCGCCTATCGCGCCCTGCTCGACGATTGGAAGGCCGCCGGCCGCGCCGGTCGTAAGGCCGACGACGCCCTCTGGGCGCGCTTCAAGGCGGCCGGTGACGCGCTCTACGCGGCCCGCGCAGAGCAGTCCGCTGCCGAGGAGGCCGAGTCGGCACCGAAGATCGAGGCGCGCAAGGCGCTGCTCGAAGAGGCCAAGGCCGTCGCCGATGAATCCAACATCAAGCAGGCGCGTGCGCTGCTGACGAAGATCCAGCGGCAGTGGGATGAAGTCGGCCGGATCTTCCCGCGCGAGCAGGAGCGGGCACTCGACGACAAGCTGCGGACTATCGAGCAGGCGCTGAAGTCTCGCGAAGAGGTCGACTGGAAGCGGAACAATCCCGAGACCAAGGCACGTGCGAACGACATGAGCCAGCAGCTGCTGGATGCGATCGAGAAACTCGAGAGCGAACTCGCCGCGGCCGAGAAGTCCGGTGACAAGAAGGCCGCCAAGGAAGCCGCCGACGCCCTCGAGGCGCGTCGTGCGTGGTTGAACGCGCTCGAAGGCTGACGTTATCCACAGTCGCCCCGGCAAGGGTGGGCAAGCGGTCACACTGAGAGTGTGCATCCGTCACTGCTCTACCTCCCCGGGGCGCCGCTGTCTCTGCCCGAGCTGACCGCGGCGCGTATGGACGGCCTGCTCATCGAGGTGGGCGAAGGCTACATGCCGCCCGACCTCCCCGAGGGGCCCGCGGCGCGCATGGCTTCGCTCGCGCCCATCCTCGCTCCCGGCTACGCGGCCAGCGGCCCGACAGCGGCGTGGGTGCACGGCGTCGGCGACGCGGCGCCCCGGTGCCACCATCTGCAACGGGTGTCAGAGCGTCGCACACGCGTGCGCCCCGTCCGCGACGTCGTGCTGCATGAGCGACGGCTCGATCCCGGCGACCTCGAGGTGATCTCGGGCATACCGGTCACGACCCGCGTGCGCACGCTCTCCGACCTGGTCCTCGGCGCCGGCGACGACCCGGAATCAGAACTCTGGATGCGACGGCTCGCCGCGGCATCGCCGGAACTCGTCGACGAGGTGCGCGGGATCGTCCAGGAGCGCAGACGGATGCCGGGAAAGCGGGCCGCGCTGGCGAGGATCGCCGAGCTGGCCTCCTACGAGGACGTCACACGGTAGACGTCGTACACGGCGTCGATCCGGCGCACCGCGTTCAGAACACGGTCGAGGTGCACCGAGTCGCCCATCTCGAACACGAACCTGCTGATCGCCAGTCGCTCGTCGTTCGTGTTGACCGTCGCCGACAGGATGTTCACGTGATGCTCGCTCAGCACCCGCGTCACGTCGGAGAGCAGGCCGGAGCGATCGAGCGCCTCGACCTGGATCTGCACTCGGAACACGCTCTTGGTGGTCGGAGCCCACTCCACCTCGATGAAGCGCTGCTCCTGATCGCTGAGGGCCTTCACGTTCACGCAGTCCGAGCGGTGCACGGACACCCCGCTGCCGCGCGTCACGAACCCGACGATCGGATCGCCGGGCACCGGCGTGCAGCACTTGGCGAGTTTGACGAGGATGTCGGACGCGCCGCGTACGAGGATTCCAGAGTCGCCTGAGCGCGGCTCGTGGGTGCGCGGGCGCGAAGGCAGGTCGATCGCGCCGGTGCTGGTGTCGTTCGCGGCGACGAGCGCCGTGACCTTCTCGAGCACGGACTGCGTCGAGACGTGTCCTTCTCCGACGGCCGCGTACAGCGCCGAGACATCTTCGTAATGCAGCTGCTGGGCCACGTCGGCGAAGGAGTCCTGGCTCATCATCCGCTGAAGGGGCAGGTTCTGCCGTCGCATCGCGCGGGCGATGGACTCCTTGCCCTGCTCGATCGCCTCTTCGCGCCGCTCCTTCGTGAACCAGCCGCGGATCTTGTTCCGCGCACGAGTGCTCTTGACAAAGCTGAGCCAGTCCTGGCTGGGGCCGGCCTCCGGGTTCTTGGAGGTGAAGACCTCGACGACGTCCCCGGTGCGCACCTCCGTCTCCAGCGGAACGAGGCGGCCGTTGACCTTGGCGCCCATGGTGCGGTGCCCGATCTCGGTGTGCACGGCGTACGCGAAGTCGACGGTGGTCGCGCCGGCGGGCAAGCCGATCACCCGGCCCTTCGGGGTGAAGACGTACACCTCTTTGGCGCCGATCTCGAAGCGCAGCGAGTCGAGGAACTCGCTGGGATCGGCCGTCTCGGCCTGCCAGTCCGAGATGTGCGCGAGCCAGGTCATGTCGGTGTCGCTCGGACCGTCGATGGCCTTGCCGCCGTTCATCCGCTCCTTGTACATCCAGTGCGCCGCCACGCCGAACTCGGCCTGCTGATGCATCTCGTGCGTACGGATCTGGATTTCGACCGTGCGTCCGCTCGGCCCGATCACCGTGGTGTGCAGCGACTGGTACAGGTTGAACTTCGGGGTGGCGATGTAGTCCTTGAAGCGGCCGGGCAGCGGTGTCCAGCGGGCGTGGATCGCGCCGAGCACTGCGTAGCAGTCGCGCACGGAGTTCACGAGGACGCGGATGCCGATCAGGTCGTAGATGTCGTCGAACTCGCGGCCCCGGATAACCATCTTCTGGTAGACGGAGTAGAGCTGCTTCGGCCGGCCGCCGACCTTCCCGCGGATGCGCAGATCGTGCAGATCCTCATTGATCGACTCGATGACCTGCTTGAGGTACTTCTCGCGCTGCGGTGTGCGCTGGGCGATCAGGCTGTTGATCTCGGCGTAGATCTTCGGATGCAGGACGGCGAAGGAGAGGTCCTCGAGCTCGGACTTGATCGTCTGGATGCCGAGACGGTTCGCCAGCGGCGCGTAGATCTCCAGGGTCTCCCTGGCCTTCGGAGCGGCCTTCTCCGGTGGGACGAAACCCCAGGTGCGGGCGTTGTGCAGCCGATCGGCGAGCTTGATCAGCAGCACGCGGATGTCCTTCGACATCGCGACGATCATCTTGCGGACGGTCTCGGCCTGTGCGCTCTCGCCGTACTTGACCTTGTCGAGCTTCGTGACGCCGTCGACGAGCATCGCCACCTCGTCGCCGAACACCTCCGTCAGCTCGGAGAGCGCATAGCCGGTGTCCTCGACGGTGTCGTGCAGCAGCGCCGCCGCGATGGCACGCGGCCCGAGACCCATCTCGGCGAGGATCTGCGCGACGGCGAGCGGATGCGTGATGTACGGCTCGCCGCTGCGGCGCTTCTGCCCCTCGTGCTTCTCCTTGGCGACCTTGTAGGCGCGCTCGATTATCGCGAGGTCGCCCTTGGGATGGTTCACCCGCACCGAGCGGATGAGATTATCGAGGTCGTTGACGCGGGGTGCGCGCGAGAAGATGCGAGGCACCAGCCTTCTCAGGCTCGAACCCTGCGCCTGTGTCGTGGCCTCCGCCATCCATTCACCTCCGGGTCAGATCATCCTACGCGTCCGAAGGGGCACCGGCCCCGGACGTCGAGCGCTCTCAGGCGCCGACGCTGGCGCGCTCTCGGAGCTCGAGAACCCGTCGGTCGCGCTCGACGATCTGCGGCTCCCGCTCCCGGAACAGCGAGTACAGCGGAGCGGCGACGAAGAGCGTGGAGTACGTGGCGACGATGATGCCGACAAAGATCGACAGCGAGATGTCGGTGAGCGTCTCGGCACCCAGCCAGAACGCGCCGATGAACAGGATCGCGCCCACCGGCAGCGCCGCGACGATCGAGGTGTTGATCGAGCGCACCAGGGTCTGGTTGACGGCGAGGTTCACGGATTCGCCGAACGTGCGGGCGGAGTTCTCCCCGTCCTCCGTGGTGTTCTCGCGGATCTTGTCGAATACGACCGTGGTGTCGTAAAGCGAGTACGCGAGGATCGTCAGGAAGCCGATCACCGCCGCGGGCGAGATCTCGAACCCGGCGAGGGCGTATACGCCGACCGTGATCACGAGCACGTCGAGCAGACCGATGATCGCTGCGGCCGACATCTTCCAGGTCCGGAAGTAGATCGCGAGGATGAGGAAGGTCAGCGCGAGGAAGATCGCCAGGCCCCACAGCGACTGACGCGTGACGTTGGCGCCCCACGCCGGACCGATGAATGAAGAGGTGACCTCGGCGGGGTCGACCTCGTAGGCCTCGGCGAGGGCGTTCGCGACGGCGAGGGTCTCGTTCTGCGTCATCTGCGAGGTCTGGACGCGCACATCGGTGCCGCCGACGATCGCGACCTTCGCAGTGGAATCCGGGACGACAGACTGCACGGCATCCGTCGCCTTGGTCTGATCCGTCGACGCCGGTGCAACGACGGTGAACTGCGAGCCTCCGGTGAACTCGATGGAGAACTCCACCGGTCGGAGGAACGGCACGAGCACCGAACCAGCGACCAGTACGATCGCGATGATGAACCACAGCCGCCGCTTGGCGACGAACGGGAACGAGGTCTTCCCGGTGTAGAGGTTGTTGCCGAACTCATTCATGGAGGCCATCAGTGCTCTCCCTCGCTTCCGGCATCGGTTGATCTGTTGCCCGTGAGAGCTTCGGCGCGTTTGCGTTCGGCGATCGTCTGCCTGCGTTCCGCCTCGCCTCGGGAACGGCTGTTCTTGGCGCCACGGCCGGCCTTGGCGGGCGTGACCTCACGGTACTGCGACCGCGTGTGGTAGACCGCGCCGAGCGCGTCGGGGTCTAGCCCGGAGAGCTTGTGCCCCCCGCCGAAGAACTTCGTGCGGGCGAGGATCTGCATCACCGGGTGCGTGAAGATCACGAAGATGAACACGTCGATGATGGTCGTCAGGCCGAGCGTGAACGCGAAGCCCTTCACCGTCGAGTCGGCGAGGATGTACAGAACGACGGCGGCGAGGATGTTGATCGACTTCGAGATGTAGATCGTCCGTTTGGCGCGGCCCCAGCCATCCTCGACTGCTCCCGTGATCGACTTGCCGTCGCGCAACTCGTCGCGGATGCGCTCGAAGTAGACGATGAACGAGTCGGCCGTGAATCCGATCGACACGATCAGGCCCGCGACGCCCGCGAGCGACAGGCGGAAACCGAGGCGCCACGCGAGGATGCACACGATGATGTAGGTCAGCACGCCCATGACGGCGATCGACGCGATGATCACCGTGCCGAGCGCTCGGTAGCTGAACAGCGAGTAGATCGCCACGAGAGCGAGGCCGATGAGGCCCGCGATGAGGCCGATCTGCAGCTGCTGGGTTCCCAGCGTCGCCGAGATCGTGTCAGAGCTCTCGGTCGTGAAACTCAGTGGGAGGGCGCCGTAGCGCAACTGGTCGGCGAGGGCCTGCGCCGACTCCTGTGTGAACGAGCCCGAGATGCTGGGCTTGCCGTTGAGGATCTGCGCGTTCATCTGCGGTGCAGAGATCACGGCGCCGTCGAGCACGAAGGCGAACTGGTCGCGGGGGCTCAGCCCATCGATCTGGTTCTGGTAGAGCCGCTGGCTGATCTTGCCGAAGACCTCGGTGCCGTGCCCGTCCAGGGTCAGGTTGACGGTCCAGGCGGCGGACTGCTGGTCGCGCCCGCTGGTCGCGTCGTCGATTGAGTCGCCGGTTAGCTCGGTGGGACCGAGGATGTACTTGACCGTGCCCGTCTCGTCGCAGGTGATCAGCGGCTGATCGGCCGGAGCGCCGCCCGGATCGTTCTCGGGGTCGGTGCAGTCGTAGACGAGGAACTCGCTCTGGAGCTTCTCGGTGATCCAGGCCATGTCGCTGGCGTCGGTGGGTTCCGGGGTGGGCACGGCGTTCGCGGAGGGATCCGGCGTCGGATACGGCGTGCTGTTGCCGTCCTCACCGATGAACTCCGTCGCCGGGTCGCCCACGTACAGGACGGTCCGGAACTCGAGCTGAGCACTCGCCTCGATGCGCGCGCGAGTCTCCTCGTCGGCCACGCCGGGGATCTGGACGACGATGTTTCGTCCGCCCTCGGTGGTGATGTCGGCCTCGGCGACGCCCGACGCGTCCACGCGCTGCCGGATGATCGCGGCGGCCTGATCCAGCTGCTCCTGCGTCGGGTCCGCACCCTCCTCCGTGACGGCGCTCAGGACGATCTGCGTTCCGCCCTGCAGGTCGAGGGCGAGCTCAGGCGTCCAGGAGCTCTTCTGGAACCCGTATACGCCGAGGGCGTTGATGCCGAACAGTGCAGCCGTCACGAGGAGAAGGCCGAGAAGCACCTTCCACGCATGGCGGACAGGAGAGGATGAAGCCACGTCTATTCAGCTTTCTGCGTATCCGATCGGGACCGGTGAGGACCAGCGAGGAGCTTACTTGCCGTCGGCGTCGCGATCCAGACGGGCGCGGGTCTCCTCGGGGGTCTCCGTCGCGGTCTCCGGAGCGATCTCCTCGATCACGCTGTCGTGAGCGGGAGCGTCGATCTCGGCATCCGTGACGACGTCCTTCGGCTCGACGACGCGCAGGATCGCCTGGCTGTGCACCTCGATGACGGTGCCGGGTGCGATCTCGACGAGCGCCGGCGAGTCGAGGTCTTCAGCGTCGTAGGCGACGATCGTGCCGTAGAGGCCGCCCTGCAGCAGCACCTTCGCGCCGGGGACGGTCTTCGTCGCCTTCTCCTCCTGCTCGGCCTTCATCTGCTTCTGGCGCTTGCGCGTGTTGATGAACATGAAGACGAGAAGAACGGCGAGGAGGCCGAAGAGGATGATTTCCATCAGGCGGAGCCTTTCAAATGCGCACGCCGGAATCGGACGCGCAGCGGGTTCGGGTGAAGTCTTCAGCGATTATAGGTCATCGAACAATGCGGCACCCTCGGCATGCGGCATGCCGAGATGCCGGTAAGCCTCCGGCATCGCCACTCGGCCGCGGGGGGTGCGGCCGAGGAACCCGATCCGCACGAGGTAAGGCTCGACGACGCTCTCCACGGTCTCGGCCTCCTCGCCGACAGCCACAGCGAGGGTGCTGAGCCCGACGGGGCCGCCGCGAAAGCGCCGTACGAGGGTGTCGAGCACGGCCCTGTCGAGGCGGTCCAGCCCGATCGGATCCACGTCGTACAGCTCGAGGGCGGCGTTCACATCCTCGATGGTCGCCGAGCCGTGCTGACCGTGCACGAGCGCATAGTCGCGCACACGGCGCAGCAGCCGGTTCGCGATGCGGGGCGTCCCGCGCGAGCGCTTGGCGATCTCGTGGCGGGCGTCTGCGGGCATCATGACGTCGAGCACGCCGGATGAGCGCTCGATGACCTTCTCGAGGTCGCTGTCCTCGTAGAACTCGAGGTGCCCGGTGAAACCGAAGCGGTCGCGCAGCGGATTGGGCAGCAGGCCCGACCGCGTCGTGGCGCCCACGAGCGTGAACGGGGCGAGATCGAGAGGGATGCTGGTGGCACCGGCGCCCTTGCCGACCATGATGTCGATGCGGAAGTCCTCCATCGCGAGGTACAGCATCTCCTCCGCGGATCGCGCCATGCGGTGGATCTCGTCGATGAAGAGCACTTCGCCGGGAACGAGGCTGGACAGCAGCGCGGCGAGGTCGCCGGCGTGCTGGATGGCGGGACCGCTGGAGAGCCGGAGCGGACGCTCGCTCTCGTGCGCGACGATCATGGCCAGCGTGGTCTTGCCGAGACCGGGAGGACCAGCCAGGAGGATGTGGTCCGGCGGCCGGTGCTGGATGCGAGCGGCGTCGAGCAGCAGTTGCAGCTGGCCGCGCACCTTGGGCTGTCCGACGAACTCGCCGAGGCTGCCGGGGCGCAGCGCGCCCTCGATCGCGAGCTCCGCTTCGTCGATGGGCACCGCAGGGTTCCTGCCGTCGGCGAACTCCTCAGCCACGCGGGCCGCCCGCCTTGGCCGGACCCAACGCCGCAAGCGCCTGACGCAACAGCGCCGGCACCGAGTCGCGGTCGGATTCGCTGGCGCCGTCGGCGGTCTCGGTCGCGACCTCTCCCGCGACCTTCTCGGACCATCCCAGTCCGACGAGCGCGGCGGTGACCTGAGCGACGACGGCGTCCGCTGCGGATGCCGGTCGGCCCGCCGGTGCGGCGGCCGGAGGCTGCAGCTTGCCCGCCAGTTGGACGACGATGAGCTTCGCGGTCTTCGGCCCGATGCCGGACACCCGCCGGAACGGCGCGTCGTCATCGTCGGCGACCGCACCCGCGATCTGGTCGACGGTGAGGTGCCCGAGCACGCCGAGCGCGGACTTCGGCCCGACGCCGGTCACGCTGAGGAGCTGGGTGAAGACCTCGAGTTCGAGGGATTCGGCGAACCCGAACAGCGTGAGAGCGTCCTCGCGGACGATGAGGCTCGTGTGCAGGCGCAGCTGCTCCCCCACCCGGGCGGTGTGCGCGACGTCAGCCGGGACGAATACGAAGAAGCCGACGCCGCCGACCTCGACGACGACGTGATCGGCGCCGGTGGACAGCACCGTGCCGCGCAGGGAGGAGATCATGGCTCCAGCCTATGTCGCGGATCGTATGTATGTTCGAGCGACACGCTCGGCGTCCGCCCATGCGCGCTGCGCGGGCGTGAGCGCGCCCGCCGGATCCGCCGAAGCCGTGCCTCCCCGCCACGCATGGCACAGCGCGATCGCCAGCGCGTCGGCGGCGTCGGCGGGCTGCGGCGGTGCGTCCAGCCGCAGGATGCGGGCGATCATCGCCTGCACCTGCTTCTTGTCCGCGGATCCGTACCCGGTTACGGCCGCCTTCACCTCGCTCGGCGTGTGGGTGGCGGCCGGAAGCCCTGCCTCCGCGGCGATGAGCAGCGCGATGCCGCTGGCCTGCGCCGTCGCCATGACGGTGTGGCTGTTGTGCTGGGCGAAGACCCGCTCCACGGCGACTGCATCGGGGCGATGCTCGCCGAGCACCGAGCGGATGCCGGCCGCGACGGCGGCCAGGCGCTCGCCCACCGGCGCGTCCGGCGAGGTGCGGATCACCCCGACGTGCACGAGCGAGGCGCGGCGGGAGCGATCCACGTCGACGATCCCGACGCCGCAGCGGGTCAGGCCGGGGTCGATGCCGAGAACGCGCAGAGAAGAAGCCGCCACTCCCCCAGGCTAATCCTCGTTCTCGAGCTCGGCCTGGACCTCGGCGGTGAGGTCGAAGTTGCTGAAGACGTTCTGCACGTCCTCGCTGTCCTCGAGCGCGTCGATGAGGCGGAAGACCTTGCGGGCGGTGTCGGCGTCGATCTCGACCTTGAGGTTCGGCACGAACTCGACGTCGGCGGACTCGTACTCGATGCCGGCCTCCACGAGCGCGGAGCGCACGGCCACCAGATCAGAGGCTTCGGTGATGACCTCGAACCCCTCGGCGTGCGGCTCGATCTCCTCGGCGCCGGCTTCCAGCGCCGCCATCATCACGTCGTCCTCCGCGGCGCCCTCGGAGCTGACCACGATGACGCCCTTGCGCTCGAAGTTGTAGGCGACGCTGCCCGGGTCGGCGAGGTTGCCGCCGTTGCGGCTGAGGGCGGTGCGGACCTCTGCGGCCGCGCGGTTCTTGTTGTCGGTCAGACACTCGATCATGAGCGCCACGCCGTTCGGGCCGTAGCCTTCGTACATGATCGAGGTGTACTCGACGGCTTCCCCGCCGATTCCGGCGCCGCGCTTGATCGCGCGATCGATGTTGTCCTTGGGGACGGAGGTCTTCTTGGCCTTCAGGACCGCGTCGTAGAGAGTCGGGTTTCCGGCCAGATCAGCGCCGCCGAGCTTCGCCGCGACCTCGATGTTCTTGATGAGCTTCGCCCACGACTTCGCACGGCGCGCGTCGATGACGGCCTTCTTGTGCTTCGTGGTAGCCCATTTGGAGTGCCCGGACATATGTCTCCGCTCTTATCGCTTTTTAGCGCGGTCCATTCTACGCGGTTCCGCGCGCCCGCTTCCGACGGCCGGGTCAGCCCTCGAGGCTCGAACGCCCTGATCGCTGCCGCGCCGCCGCCACGGCAGCGGTCTCGGGCAGTGGCACCGGTGCATCCATCCCGGTGTCCGGCGACCAGAGCTCCCATGCTTCATCGAGCGGCCACGCTCCGGGGACGATGAACCCGTGGCCGGCGTGGTCTGCGATGGCGCGCACCGCGTCGGCCTGCTCGGCCGTGAACCGTCCCTGTTCGACGACCGCCGCGAGCTCATCGGCGTCCTTGAGCCAGACGTCCTCCGTCCCGGGGTTCTCGGCGCCGATCCAGACGTCCAGCACGAGGTCGCGCGAGAAGATCCCCGGCGCGGCACCGGCGATTCTCCGGTGCGGCAGCTCCAGGTTGACGTACGCGCCGGCCGGTCCGCCATCGGGCCGGCGGAAGAACCACACCGACCAGGGCCGCCCGGTGGGGGCGACGCGCAGGATGCCCGGCCCCGTCCAGGTGGACTCCGCCATGACCCACGGCGTACGGAATCTCTCGCCGAGCGGCACGTCGCGATGCCGCCTGCCATCGGCCGGCACCGGTTCGAGTCGCGCAGACCCCGACGGGATCCAGACCACCAGCCCCCTGGCATCGTCCCGCACCACCCGAGCGGCCTCGATGTACCGGCCGTAACGCCAGAGGATCTCCTGTCCAGATGTGAATCGAGGCGCGTCATCGCCGCCGGAGGGGACGGCGTCCTCGAAGCTCGGATCGAGGTGCGCTCCGTCGTGGCCGCTCGTCTCGAGCAGCGACACCGCACTCGACAGGGACATCTCGTGCGGCGACACATCCTGCCAGCGCTCCCCGCGCCGGCCGATGAGGGTGACCGTTCCGCCGCTCGCACTGACATCCGTGGATCCGATCGGCAGGCGCATGCCGTCACGCTATCGCGTCGAGAACGCCTTGTCCGTCGCCGGGCACGGTGGAAGACTTCGCTCATGGAGGATCGGGAGCGAGCTCTCGACGCCGCGCACCGGCACGCCACGGAGTTCCTGGGGAGCCTCGATGACCGGCCGGTGTGGCCGCGAGCGAGCCTGGAGGACATGGTGACGGCGTTCGGCGGGCCACTCACCGACGAAGGTCTCGACCCTGCCGCGGTGATCGACGAGATCGCTGAGCGGGCCGATCCCGGGCTCGTGGCGATTCCCGGCGGACGCTTCTTCGGGTTCGTGATCGGCGCCACGCATCCGGCGGCTCTCGCCGCCGACTGGCTGGTGTCGGCGTGGGACCAGAACTCCGGGTCGTCGCGGTTGACGCCCGCGACAGTGGCCATGGAGCGCGTCGCCGGCAAGTGGATGCTGGAGCTCTTCGGCCTGCCCTCAGCGGCCAGCGTCGGGTTCGTCACCGGCGGTCAGCTCGCGAACTTCACCTGTCTCGCGACCGCCCGCACGGCGGTCCTGGCACGGGCGGGATGGGATCTCGCCGAGCGCGGCCTGCGTTCGGCACCGCCGATCCGCTTCGTCGTCGGCGCGGACCGCCACGGGTCGGTGGACCGCGCCGCGCGCTTCCTGGGCATCGGGCGCGCGGAGCTGGTGGTCGTCGAGTCCGACGAGCAGGGCAGGATGCGCCCCGATGCCCTCGCACGAGCGCTCGAGTACGGGCGCGGGCCGCTCATCGTGTGCCTTCAGGCCGGCGAAGTGCACACCGGCTCCTTCGACGACTTCGAAGCGCTGATCCCCATCGCCCGGCGGCACGATGCGTGGGTGCACGTGGACGGCGCATTCGGGCTGTGGGCTGCGGCATCCCCGTCGTTGCGCCCGCTGACGGCGGGTGCCGAGGCAGCGGATTCCTGGGCGACCGATGCACACAAGACGCTGAATGTGCCGTACGACTGCGGAATGGCGATCGTGCGCGACCCGCAGGACTCCATCGCGGCGTTCCGCACCGGGGGCGATTATCTGATCTACTCCGGTCTCGATCCCTGGGATGTCACGCCCGAGCTTTCCCGCCGCGCGCGCGGCGTCCCCGCCTGGGCCGCCCTGCGCAGCCTCGGCAGAACCGGCATCGGGGCGCTGCTCGACGGGCTGCATGCGAATGCTGTGGCGATGGCGCGCGGGCTGTCGGCGATCGACGGGGTCGAGGTGCTGAACGACGTCGACTACACCCAGGTGATGTTCCGACTCGGCGACGATGACGCCACTCATGCGCTGGGCGAGGCGATTCTCGATGACGGCACGGCAGCTGTCACCGGCGCGCAGTGGCGCGGCCGCGCTGTGCTCCGCTGCTCGATGTCGTCATGGGCGACCACCGCCGAGGACATCGAGCTGACGATCGCCGCGATCCGCGGCCTCGTCGAGGCCTAGGCCGCGGCTGCCGCCGACGCCGTGACGAGCGTCAGGAAGTGCGCGTGGAAACGGGCATCTCCGCCGACCTCAGGGTGGAAGCTCGTGCCGAGGAGATTCCCCTGCTGCACTGCGACCACCGCACCGTCCGGCAGTGCGGCCAGCACTTCGACGCCGTCGCCGGCACGCTCGACGATCGGCGCACGGATGAACGTCGCGTGCACGGGCTCGTCGCCGAGGACCGGAACCGCGAGCTCCGCCTCGAAGGATTCGGTCTGACGCCCGAAGGCGTTGCGCCGCACGGAGATGTCCATACCGCCGAACGTCTGCTGTCCGTCGATCCCGTCGATCACCGTGTCGGCGAGGAGGATCAGCCCGGCGCACGTGCCGTACACCGGCAGCCCGCCGGCGATGGCCTCGCGCAGCGGCTGCTGCAGCCCGAACTGACGAGAGAGCTTGTCGATCACGGTCGACTCCCCGCCCGGGATCACGAGCCCCTTGACAAGGGCCAGCTCCTCGGCGCGCCGCACGCGCAGCGTGGCGGCGCCGAGTCCCTGCAGGACGTTCTCGTGCTCGCGCACGTCGCCCTGCAGGGCCAGGATGCCGACGCGCGGACTACCAGCCACGCTCGGCGAGCCGGTGCGGTGCGGGCAGGTCGGAGACGTTGATGCCGACCATCGCCTCGCCGAGCCCGCGGGATACCTCCGCGATCACCTTGGCGTCGTCGTGGAACGTGGTGGCCTTCACGATCGCGGCGGCACGCGCGGCGGGGTCACCCGACTTGAAGATGCCGGAGCCGACGAAGACGCCGTCCGCACCGAGCTGCATCATCATGGCGGCGTCCGCCGGAGTGGCCACCCCGCCCGCGACGAACAGGACGACCGGAAGCTTTCCGGTCGCAGCGATCTCGGCGACCAGTTCATACGGCGCCTGCAGCTCCTTGGCCGCGACGTACAGCTCATCCTTGGGCAGGGCGGTGAGCGCGGCGATCTCGCCGCGGATCTTGCGAATGTGCTTCATCGCCTCCGAGACGTCGCCGGTTCCGGCCTCGCCCTTCGAACGGACCATGGCCGCCCCCTCGTTGATGCGCCGCAGCGCCTCGCCGAGGTTCGTCGCGCCGCACACGAACGGCACGGTGAAGTCGTACTTGTCGATGTGGTTGACGTAGTCAGCCGGCGAGAGGACCTCGGACTCGTCGATGTAGTCCACACCGAGCTCCTGCAGCACCTGGGCTTCGACGAAGTGGCCGATGCGAGCCTTCGCCATGACTGGGATCGACACGGCGGCGATGATGCTGTCGATCATGTCGGGGTCGCTCATGCGCGACACCCCGCCCTGCGCGCGGATGTCGGCCGGGACCCGCTCCAGCGCCATGACGGCGACGGCGCCGGCATCCTCGGCGATCTTGGCCTGCTCGGCGGTGACCACATCCATGATCACACCGCCCTTGAGCATCTCGGCGAGACCGCGCTTCACGCGCGCCGATCCGGTGGTGGGCTTCTCGTCTGCGACCATCGTGAATCCTTCCGTGCATCCAAAACTGGTTTTGATCTATGCCAAAAGATAGCACTCCTCGCGCGCACCCTAGACTCGGATCTCGGGAGGCGTCATGAGCGATGAGATCACCGGCCGGACGGCCGCCGAGATCGCCGGCAGCGTGCGGGCGCTGCGCGAGCGCGGAGTACTCGCGCCCGGCGCCCTGCTCCCTCCGGTCAGAGAACTCGCCGCGCGCCTGGGCGTCAATCGCAACACCACCGTCGCCGCCTACCGGCAGCTGTCCCAGGCCGGCCTGGTCATCAGCCGCGGCCGCGCGGGCACGATGCTCGTCGAGCACGACGCCGTCGCGCAGGAGGGATACGCTGCGGACACCGTGCTGCGTGACGTCGGCACGGGCAACCCCGCCCCCGCGCTGATCCCGGATCCGTCCAGCGTCCTGGCGGGCGTCGTCGGGCGGCCGATACTGTACGGGGAGCCCGTGATCGATCCCGCCCTGGATGCCTGGGCGCGAGAATGGATCGCACCCGAGCTCCCGGCATCCGACTTCCGGATCACGATCACGAGCGGTGCGGTGGATGCCGTCGAACGCCTGCTCGCGCAGGCACTGATGCGTGACGACGCCGTGGCGCTGGAGGATCCGTGCTTCCTCGCGAGCATCCACACCGTCCGCCTCGGCGGATACCGCGCCGTCCCGGTCCCGGTCGATGGCGAGGGCATGACCGTCGACGGTCTCCGTGCCGCGCTGGATGCCGGTGTGCGCGCAGTGATCTGCACGCCTCGGGCGCAGAACCCGACCGGGGTGAGCCTCTCCCCCGCACGCGCTGCCGAGCTGCGCGCGCTGCTCGCGGAGCATCCGTACGTCCTCATCATCGAGGATGATCACTTCTCGATGCTCTCCGAGCGCCGATACGAAAGCCTCATCGGCCCAGGGCACCGCCGGTTCGCGATGCTGCGGTCGGTGTCGAAGTTCCTCGGCCCCGACATGTGCCTCGCCGTCGCCGCGACCGATCCGGAGACCGCGGAACGCCTCGCCATGCGGCTGAGCCCCGGAACCACCTGGGTGAGCCATCTGCTGCAGCGGCTGGCGCTGGGCATGCTCACCGACGACCATGCGCGGGCGACGATCCGCGCGGCCGGTGCACACTACGCGGAGCGGAACCGTGCTTTCGCCGATCGGCTGCGCGCGCACGGGATCGACGCCGAGTACGTCGACGGCATGAACCTGTGGGTGCGGCTCCCGCGGCCGGCGCGCGCCGTCTCACAGCAGCTCATGCGGCGCGGCTGGCTCGTGCGCACCGGTGACGAGTTCCTCCTTGATGACAGCGCCGCACCTTCGCACCATGTGCGGTTGACCGTGCACGACCTCGGCGATGAGGATGCCGAGCAGCTCGCCGCGGACATCGGCTCGGCCGTCGGGTGAGAAGATCGAAGGATGAAGATCCTCTCGATCCAGTCCGCCGTCGCCTATGGACACGTCGGCAACTCCGCCGCGGTGTTCCCGCTGCAGCGCATCGGCGTCGACGTGCTGCCGGTCTACACGGTGAACTTCTCGAACCACACCGGCTACGGCGCCTGGCGCGGTCCGCTCATCGACCCGAATGACGTCCGCGACGTCATCACCGGCATCGAGGAGCGCGGGGTGTTCGGACAGGTGGATGCCATCCTCTCCGGCTACCAGGGCGGCGAGGGCATCGGCGACGTGATCATCGACGCCGTCGCGCGCGTGAAGGCCGCCAATCCCGCAGCGCTGTACGCGTGCGACCCGGTCATGGGCAACGCGAAGTCCGGGTGCTTCGTGGCACCGGCGATCCCCGAGCTGCTGCGCGAGCGCGTGGTACCGGTGGCAGACATCATCACGCCGAACCAGTTCGAGCTGGGCTTCCTCACGCGCACCGAGCCGGACACGCTGGAGTCGACGCTCGCCTCGGTCGATCTCGCCATGGCCATGGGCCCGCGCACAGTGCTGGTCACCAGTGTCGAGCGCCCGGATCGGGAGGAGGGCACCATCGAGATGCTCGCCGCCGACGGTGAGGGCGCCTGGATCGTGCAGACCCCGTTCCTGCCGATGAAGGCGAATGGATCCGGCGACGTCACGGCGGCGCTGTTCACCGCGCACTACGTCGAGACCGGCAGCGCGCAGGTCGCTCTCGAGCGCACGGCATCGAGCGTGTTCGACCTGCTGAAGCTGACGCTGGAGTCGGGCGAGCGCGAGCTGCAGCTCGTCGAGGCGCAGGAGTCCTACGCCCACCCGAGGATGCAGTTCAGCGCGCGTCGGGTACGGTGATCGCGCCCGCGCGCACGTACCCTCTCTGATCCCGCGGAGATCGCGCTCAGACACGCCGCGGGTTGCCGACGCCGCGCATTCTCGTTAGCGTCGTGCCCGCATGCTCCCCTTCAACGAAGTACCCCATGCCCCTGTCTCCGAGATATCGAGGACGAGGATCCTCGCCCCTGCCGCATCGCATGGCGCAGGCATGTGGCGGGTCGCCGGAGCATCCGGCGAGCTCGATCTGAACTCCTCGTACATGTACCTGGTCTTCGCGCGAGATTTCGCGGAGACATGTCGCGTCGCGCTGGTCGATGAGGAGGTCGTCGCATTCGTGCTCGGCTACCGGCGTCCAGCGCTCCCCGATCGGCTCTTCGTCTGGCAGGTGGCGGTCGACGAGCGCCACCGCGGTGCCGGCCTCGCCGGCCGTATGCTGGACGATCTCCTCTCAGCATCCGCCAGCGCGGATCCCGCCGTCGCGTATGTCGAGACGACGATCACGGATGACAACACGGCGTCTCAGCGCCTCTTCGCGAGCTTCGCGGAGCGCTGGGACGCCCGGCTCGAGACGAGCGGACTGTTCGAGGCACAGGACTTCCCTGATCGCCACGACGCGGAGCCGCTGCATCGGATCGGCCCGTTTCCCGCGCTCGTGCGCGTCTGACGGACCGATCCAGTCTGGGAATCCTTCCCAGCCTCGGTGTCCGCGACGACGCCGAGCTGCCGCGTATGCCGGAGCGTACGCACGCCTCAGGAGGCAACATGTCCATCAGCACCACCGCATCCACAGACACCGGAATCTTCGACGCCCTGGAATCTCAGGTCAGGAGCTACTCGCGATCCTGGCCGGTCGTCTTCGACCGCGCCGTCGGCAGCACGCTCTACGACGAGGACGGCCGGGGCTACCTCGACTTCTTCGCGGGCGCCGGAGCGCTCAACTACGGCCACAACAACCCGGCGCTGAAGGAGGTGCTGATCCGCTACCTGGCCGACGATCGCATCATCCACTCGCTCGACATGTTCACCACGGCGCGGCGCGAATTCCTGCAGACGTTCTCCGACTGCATCCTCGCGCCTCGCGACCTCGACTATCGCGTGGTCTTCCCCGGGCCCGGAGGAGCAAACGCCGTGGAGGCCGCTCTCAAGCTCGCCCGCAAGGTCACCGGACGCGAGTCGGTCATCAACTTCACGAACGCGTTCCACGGGATGACGCTGGGCGCGCTCTCGGTGACGGGGAACTCCCTCAAGCGCGGGGGCGCCGGTGTGCCGCTCGTGCACGCAACGCCCATGCCGTACGACGACTACTTCAACCAGGACTATCCCGACTTCTTCTACTTCGAACGTCTGCTGACTGACAGCGGCAGCGGGCTGAATCTTCCGGCGGCCGTCATCGTGGAGACCGTCCAGGGCGAGGGCGGCATCAACGCGGCGCGTGCCGAGTGGCTGCGCGGACTGGCCGACCTGTGCCGGCGGCATCAGATCCTGCTGATCGTCGATGACGTGCAGATGGGCTGCGGACGCACCGGCGGGTTCTTCAGCTTCGAAGAGGCGGGCATCGTGCCGGACATGGTCTGCCTCTCGAAGTCGATCAGCGGTTCCGGCCTGCCGATGGCGCTGACCCTGGTGCGTCCGGACCTCGACGTCTGGGAGCCGGGCGAGCACAACGGCACGTTCCGCGGCATCGCACCCGCATTCGCCACGGCCACCGAGGCGATCCGGACCTACTGGCAGGATGATTCGCTCGAGAGGTCGACGATCCTCAAGGGGGCGCGCGTCGAGAGCCGCTTCAACGCCATCGTGTCGAAGTTCGACGAGGCCGGGATCGTGTCGAAGGGTCGTGGACTCGCACGGGGGCTGCAGTTCGCCGACGGAGAGATCGCTGACGCCGTCTGTCACGCGGCGTTCGGAAGAGGTCTGCTGATGGAGACCTCCGGGCCGAGCGGCGAGGTCATGAAGATCCTGCCCGCCCTCACGATCACCGATGTCGAGCTCGATCGCGGGCTCGACATTATCGATGCTTCGGTCGCCGAAGCGCTCACGGTCTGAGCGGCATCGCTCCAGGCTTCCGACAGTTCAGAAGAAGGGCTTCCATGCTGATTCGCACAACCGACGAGATCACCGACACCGACGCAGACATCCAGTCCGAGAACTGGCGCAGCAAACGCATCGTCCTAGCCCGCGAGGGCGTCGGATTCTCGGTGCACGAGACCACGCTGTACGCCGGGACGGAGTCCGAGTTCTGCTACCAGAACCACATCGAAGCGGTCTTCATCGTCGAAGGAGAAGGCGAGATCGAGGACATGGCGACCGGTGAGGTGCACCAGCTCGCCCCGGGCTCGCTGTACCTGCTGAACGACCACGATCGCCATCGGGTGCGTCCGCGCACTCAGATGCGGACCGTGTGCGTGTTCAATCCCCCGGTCACCGGCCGCGAGGTGCACGACGAGAACGGCGTGTACCCGCTGGTGACCGAACGCGTCGGCTGACGCCGACGCCACGACGGCCGCGAGCTCCGCGGCACTCAGAAGAAGAACAGGAGAATGACGATGACGATGGCAGGCACCGAGCAGGACCTGTACCCGACGCGCCTCAGCGAGGCGCGTGCTCCGCTCACCCGGCAGCACCCGACGGTCTGGGGCGACGCCGCCTCAGGGCCGTTCGCCCAGGAGGAGCTCGACGCGCATGAGGCGCGCGGCTACACCGTGCTCGACGACTTCCTCGATGCCGGCGAGGTGGCAGGCTACACGGCTGAGCTGGAGCGGCTCTCGGATGACCCGGAGCTCGCAGACGACCCGCGGGTCATCCGCGAGCGTGGCACCGGCGCCGTGCGCTCGATCTTCGCCGTGCCGGCGCTCAGCGATGCGGTGGATCGGCTCACCCGCGATCCGCGGCTGCTGGATCGCGCGCGCCAGCTGCTCGGCGGCGACGTCTACCTGCACCAGACGCGCATCAACTTCATGCCGGGATTCCGCGGCACCGGGTTCTACTGGCACTCGGACTTCGAGACCTGGCACGCGGAGGACGGCATGCCGATCCCGCGCGCGGTCAGCTGCTCGATCGCCCTCACCGACAACTACCCGTTCAACGGCGGGCTGATGGTGATGCCCGGGTCGCACCGGACCTACATCTCCAGCGTCGGCGAGACACCGGCCGACAACCACACCTCCTCCCTGCAGGCGCAGGAGGTCGGGGTGCCGAGCGAGGATGACATCTCGCTGCTGGCCGCGCGGCACGGGATCGACCAGTTCACCGGTGCCGCAGGCTCCGCACTCTGGTTCGACGCGAACATCATGCACGGTTCGGGGAACAACATCACGCCGTTCCCGCGCTCGAACATCTTCATGGTGTTCAACAGCGTCGACAACGCGCTGGTCGAACCCTATGCGGCGCCGGCGCCCCGGCCGGAGCACATCGCGCACCGCGAGAGCTTCGCCCCGCTGCGCTGAGCTCAGACGCCGCGCGTCAGGCCTTGGGCCAGGCGTGAGCGACGGCCTCCCGCACCTCACCGAGCAGCTGCGGGAGCGCCTTCGTCTTGGCGATGATCGGGAAGAAGTTCGCATCGGACTTCCACCGCGGCACGATGTGCTGGTGCAGGTGCGCGTCGACACCTGCACCGGCCACCGAGCCCTGGTTCATACCGAGGTTGAACCCGTCGCAGCCTGACACGTCGCGCAGCACCCGCATCCCGGTCTGGGTGAGGGCGCCGATCTCGGCGACCTCCTCGGGTGTGGCCTGGTCGTAGGTCGGGATGTGCCGATACGGACACACCAGCAGGTGCCCCGAGTTGTAGGGGAACAGGTTCAGCAGTACGTACGCCGTCTCGCCGCGGGCGACGATGAGCCGTTCGGGGTCAGGATGCTTCGGCGCCTCGCAGAACGGGCACTCCTCGCGCAGCGGCTCGGGCCCCGCCTGGATGTACGCCATCCGGTGCGGGGTCCACAGTCGCTGGAACTCGTCGGGGACGCCGGCGAGGTGCCCGGCATCCTCCACGGCCTCCCCATCCGTCACGCCAGGTCCTCCACCGTGTGCACGAGCGCGTGCGAGTCGATCGCCGCGCGGATGCGGGCGACGGCATCCGCGATCGGCACGCCGTTCTCCTGCGTGCCGTCACGGAACCGGAACGAGACGGTGCCGGCATCCCTGTCCTTCTCCCCAGCGATGAGGATCAGCGGAACCTTGCCGGTGGTGTGGGTGCGGATCTTCTTCTGCATCCGGTCATCCGACGTGTCGAGTTCGGCACGCACGCCGCTCTCACGCAGCGTCGTGACGATCTCGCCGAGGTAGTCGGCGAAGTCCTCGGCGACGGGGATGCCCACGACCTGCACGGGCGAGAGCCACACCGGGAAGTCACCGGCGTAGTGCTCGAGCAGGATCGCGAAGAAGCGCTCGATCGATCCGAACAGCGCTCGGTGGATCATGATCGGCCGCTTCTTCTGGCCGTCCTTGTCCATGAACTCGAGGTCGAAGCGCTCCGGCAGGTTCGGGTCGACCTGCACGGTGGAAAGCTGCCAGGTACGCCCGATGGCGTCGCGCGTCTTCAGGTCGATCTTCGGACCGTAGAAGGCCGCCTCGCCAGGAACCTCGGTGAGCTTGAGGCCTGACGCCACGGCGACCCGTCGCAGCGCATCAGTGGAGCTCTCCCAGAACTCGTCCGATCCGATCCACTTCGACTTCTCGTCATCCTTCATCGACAGTTCGAGCTCGAAGTCGGTGAGGCCGAAGTCGCGGAGCATCGAGAGGATGAACTCGAGGACCTTGCCGACCTCCTCTTCCAGCTGGTCGGGGGTGACGAAGAGGTGCGAGTCGTCCTGAGTGAAGCCGCGCACGCGCGTGAGGCCGTGCAGGGCACCGGAGAGCTCGTTGCGATAGACGGTGCCGTTCTCTGCCAGGCGGAGCGGCAGGTCGCGGTAGCTGCGCGCGCGCTCCTTGTAGATGAGGATGTGCATCGGGCAGTTCATCGGCTTCAGGTAGTAGTCCTGGCCCTGCTTGGTGATCTCGCCGTTCTCGTCGCGCTCCTCGTCCATCACGATGGGCGGGTACATGCCGTCCTTGTAGGTGACGAGGTGGTTAGACGTGAGGAAGAGGTCTTCCTTGGAGATGTGCGGGGTGTACACGTAGGTGTAACCGCCCTCGATGTGGCGCTTGCGCGCGTGCTGCTCCATCTCGCCGCGGACGACACCGCCGCGGGGGTGCCAGACGCTCAGCCCGGAGCCGATCTCCTCCGGGAAGGAGAACAGGTCGAGTTCCTTGCCCAGGCGCCGGTGGTCGCGCTTGGCCGCCTCCTCGAGGCGATGCTGGTAGGCGCGCAGCTCGTCCTTCGACGGCCACGCGGTTCCGTAGATGCGCTGCAGCTGCGGGTTCTTCTCGCTGCCGCGCCAGTAGGCCGCCGCGATGCGGGTGAGATCCCAGCCGTTGCCTATCATGCGGGTGTTCGGGAGGTGCGGACCGCGGCAGAGGTCCTTCCAGACCACCTCGCCGTCGCGCGTCGTGTTGTCGTAGATCGTCAGCTCCCCGGCGCCGACCTCGACGGATGCCCCTTCCGCGGCCTCTTTGCCGCCGCCCTTGAGGCCGATCAGCTCGAGTTTGAAGGGCTCGTCCGCAAGTTCGGCTCGCGCCTCGTCGTCCGTCACGGCACGGCGGACGAATCGCTGGCCCTCGCGGACGATGCGCTGCATCTCCTTCGAGATCGCCTTGATGTCCTCGGGCGTGAACGGGGTCTCAACGCTGAAGTCGTAGTAGAACCCGTCAGTGACCGGCGGGCCGATACCGAGGTTCGCCTGCGGGTTGATCCGCTGCACCGCCTGGGCGAGCACGTGGGCTGTGGAGTGGCGGAGGATCGCGAGGCCGTCCTCGCTGTCGATCGTGACCGGTTCCACCTCGTCGGTCTCGGTCACAGTCGCCGCGAGATCCTTCAGTTCGCCGTTCACGCGCATCGCGACGACGGATCGGTCAGAGAACAGGGCGAAGCCATCGCGTGCGGCGGCGTTCGACTCGTCGATTTCAGGCACAGTCACTCCATCTGGGTCGCCCTCTAGGCTACTCGCCCCACAAGGGTCGGCCGTGCGGCCTCAGGCCGCGATGAAGTCTTCGGATGCCAACACGATTCGGCGTACGCAGACGGCGGCGGCGTACGCATACGCCGCGGTGTATCGAGAATTCGGCGTTGGATGCCGGTTGAGCTCGTCCAGCAGCGCGTCGAGCGCTTCGGCTGCACCAGCGGCCTTCTCCTCCGCACGCTGATCGTCGGTGGCGGCTCCGACGATCTCGGCACACGCATGAACAGCCCGCCCCAGGGCGTGACGGATCGCAGCATCCGGGACGATGCCCTCATCGGCGACCTGCACGAGTGCGGCGGCAAGATCACGCGTGGCGTTCGCGGTGCGCTCCAGAGCCGTCATGCGACGGTCGTTGAGTTCCCTTTCTCCGCGACGGCGTCTGCCGCGCGGATTCGCCCTGCTGCTCTCGTCCGCCTGCTGCACCTCTTCTTCGACGGTGGACAGCATCGTGGGCAGGTCACTCGTGGCGTCCGTGATCCGGCGCGGGTCGATGGGATCCGCCATCACCGCCCCGGCCAGTTCCTCCAACGTCCCGCTGACGCGCTCGCGAAGAGAAGTCAGCTGTTCCGAGGCACGTCGCAGGTAGAGGGGTGGGACGACGATCAGGTTCATCGCCACCCCGACCACGACACCGAACGCCATGGTCAGCAGGTACGAGAGCGTGAACTCGTCTCCGGCGGGGCCGCCGATGAGCAGGACGAACAATCCTGCGATGGCCACCCAGTCCCTGCCTGCGCCCAGTGCGCTGATCCCGCCGAGCGCGATTCCGACGGCGATGACGGCGGCCACGGCGATCACCCCTGGCGCGCCCGTCGAAACGAGCACCAGCCCTCCGAGGCCGAGGGCGATGCCGATCGCGAGCCCCACGAGCGCCTGAAGCCCCGCGCGCACCGAACCCACGACCGTCGGGTACATGCTGACGAGCACGCCGAGCGGTGCGTAGTAGGAGTACTCGCTGTCGGCCCAGGGCACCAGAGGGGCGAGGTACCAGGCGATGGCTGCGGCGACCGCGGTCTTCGCCGCGAGGACGAGGCGGTCGCCGTTGGTCGCCTGGCGGCCCCAGTCGATCATCCGGCGCGTGTGCGATCCGCTACGGGAGATCCTCGATGTCGATCTCATCGGCGTCCGAGTCGTCCTCTTCATTCGCGCGCTCCACTGCGGCGGGGTCTTCGTCGCCGATGTTCATGTCCGGGTCGGTGCCGACGACGGTCGGTCGTTCCTCGTTCTGCTCATCCAAGGGATTCGACATGCTCTCTCCGATCGTGGTGTTCCATGCGACTGTAAGAGACCGGCTCGACATGCACGCGAGGGTGGCACACGCTGCGATAGCGGCGTATGCTCAGCCCTCGCGCGTGCCGGCTGCAAGTGCGTCCTCGAACGGGCGCGGCGCGCGCCCCGCCGGCTGAGCCGGTGCGAGCCCGGAGTCTGCCGGTGCCGGAATGCTGACGGCCACGGGCCGCCCGGGTTCGAGGATCAGCTCCTCGCCGAAGTGCCGTATTTTCAGATGGCGCTCTCCACTCAGCCGGTAGGTCGTGGTCGTAGGAGCGACCTCCACTCGCAGCGTGAGTCCCCGGATGCGGACTCCGAAGCTCATGGCTTCGATCTGCGGCGGCAGGCGCGGTCGGAACCGGAGACCGTCCTCGCTGTCGCGCAGACCTCCGAATCCTGCGGTGAGCGCCGTCCACACACCGGCCAAAGCCGCGATGTGCAGTCCCTGGTCGGTGTTGCCATGCAGGTCATCGAGGTCGAGTGTCGCCGCCTCGGCGAGGTAGTCGGATGCCAGCTGAAGATGGCCGACCTCCGCGGCGATCACCGCCTGCACCGGCGCGGACAGGGACGAGTCGCGCACCGTGAGCGCCTCGTAGTAACGGAAGGCTGCGGCTTTCTCCCGCGGCGTGAACATGTCGTGTGCGAAGTACAGTGCGAGAACGAGGTCGGCCTGTTTCACCACCTGCTTGCGGTACAGGTCGAAGTACGGAAAATGATCGTGCAGTGGATACTGCCCTGAGTCGGTCGTCTCGAAGCTCCAGCGCTCCCAGCCGGTGTAGCCGGCTGACTGGGCATGCACCTTCAGCTTCCCGTCGTACGGCAGGGTCATCGCGGTAGCTGCGTTCTCCCAATCGGCGATCTCATCGTCGGTCACTCCGAAGTCCCCGGCGACGTCGTGGTGTCGACGTGCTGCAGCTGCCGCGCCATGCAGGTTCATGCCGGCCATCACGTTGGTGTAGAGGTTGTCGTCCGCGAGCGCCGAGTATTCATCGGGTCCGGTGACGCCGTCGATGTGGAACTTCCCGACGTCGTCCCAGCGACCGAGAGAGACCCACAGCCGAGCGGTCTCGACGAGGATCTCAAGTCCAGCTTCCCGCTCGAAGGCCTCATCATCGGTCATGCGCACGTAATGGATCACGGCCCCGGCTATGTCCGCGTTGACGTGGAACGCCGCGGTGCTCGCCGGCCAGTATCCGGAGCTCTCCCTGCCGTCGACCGTCCGCCACGCGAACGCGGCTCCTTTCAGATGCAACTGCTTGGCGCGCTCGCGCGCGTATCGGAGCGTCGAATGCCGCCATCGGAGAGCTTCTTCTGCTGCGCGGGGTGAAGTCGCCGTCAGGACCGGTAGGACGAAAGCTTCGAAGTCCCAGAAAGTGTGCCCTTCGTAACCGGACCCGGTGAGCCCCTTCCCGGGCACCGAGCGGCGCTCGGCCCGCACAGACGCCTGGAAGACCTGGAACAGAGCGAACCGCACCGCCTGTTGAAGACGCGGAACACCCCGTATCTCCACATCGGCACATGCCCAGTATTCGTCCAATCGTCGGCGCTGCATCGCGACGAGCTGCAGCCACCCGACGCGCAAGCCTTCGGCGACGGCCGTCTCCGCACGATCACGGAGCGTGGAAGCCGAGAGCGAGTCGGACCACTCGTGCCCGACGACCTTCACGACCTCCACGTGCTCGCCCGGCTCGAGGGTGACCGTGATCGTCATGCGGGCAAGGTCGCCCTCGGCCTCAGTGTGCGTCACAGGCTCACTCGCTCCATGGGCGGTCACGGTGTGATCCAGGGAGACGGCGGCGAGGATTCCGCTCTCCTTCGTACGGTGCACCAACGTGGCAGCGGTTCCGAGTACAGCGGCATCGACGACTTCCCATGGCGCCGCGAGGAGCTCTTGCACCCGAGGGTCGTCGTGTGTGATCGGGAGCGGCTCGTTCGCCAGGATCTCGGAGAGGAGCGTGATCGTGACCGGCCCGTCGACTGCGCGCACCAGGTATTGGACGGCCGCGATCGGACGATGGCTGAAGGACACGATCCTGGAAGACTCGATCTGCACGCGGCGGCCGGCAGGCGATACCCACTCGACCGTTCGCGTCAGCGTGCCGTCGCGCATGTCCAGTCGTCTCGTGTGCGCAGAGACGTCACCGTGTTCGACATCGAAGGATTCGTCGTCCACGAGGAGCCGGATGATCTGTCCGTTCGCCACGTTGACGACTGCCTGGCCCTTCTCCGGGTATCCGTATCCCTCTTCGGCATACGGCATCGGATGCTCTTCGAAGACGCCGTTGAGATAACTGCCGGCAACGCCGCGCGGATCGCCTTCATCGAAGTTGCCGCGCCAGCCGATATGTCCGTTCGAAAGTCCGAACACCGACTCCTCGTGAGCGAGATGATCGAGGTTCACGCCGCTGATGCCGACCGACCAGGCATCCACCTCGAAGTGGACCCCCGTCACAGCAGCTCTCGCAGAGTCGTCACCGCGTATCCCCTAGGGCTCGATGTGCGGGTCGGGAAGATCTTCGTCGTGGAGCAGGTGGTCGGCCTGTTCGTCCTCGTCGCGCTTCTCGCGCCGCTCTTCTGCGATGACATCCTCGTGCTCGGCGTCTTTCGCGTGGTCATCTCGGGATCTGTGCGGATCGGACATGCGTCCAGCCTCACAAGCGCGGCGCGAATCTTCGCCCCCTTTGACATGGCGCGGCGGCGCTGTCAGAATCGCGGCTGTCCTTCGTCGTGCCGGAACGACGAAACCCCCGGCCGGAGCCGAGGGTTTCAGGTGGTGCGCGATACTGGGATCGAACCAGTGACCTCTTCCGTGTCAGGGAAGCGCGCTACCGCTGCGCCAATCGCGCCCGTTGGGGCTTTTCAGTTGTGCGGTGAGGTGGCGACGGGATTCGAACCCGTGTAAACGGCTTTGCAGGCCGGTGCCTAGCCGCTCGGCCACGCCACCGTGTGGATTGACCCCACGTGCCGTGAGCCTCTCAGAGGAGACTCTCTGCACTCGAGCGGATGACGAGATTCGAACTCGCGACCCTCACCTTGGCAAGGTGATGCGCTACCACTGCGCTACATCCGCATTTCGTGTTCCGGCGTCCCGGGCACTTGTAAAACATTAGCCGAAGATTCCCGACGCGCAAAACTCGACACGGATCTCGCGCGTGTCCAGCAGGAATGGTCCGGAGCGGCTCGATCGTTCCGGTAGTATCGATTCTCGACCCCAGGTCTCTGGGCGATTGGCGCAGTTGGTAGCGCGCTTCCTTCACACGGAAGAGGTCATCGGTTCGAGTCCGGTATCGCCCACCGCATCATCATCCCTCACGGCGGTTCGGGTGTCGGCATCCGCGGGTATCGTTCAGCACGTGAACGACCGCATCCTGCCAGGGCCATGCCACCTCTGCGGCGGCAGCCGTGGCACGCGCATCTCCGGCACCTGGGTGTGCGCCGACTGCGAATGGCGGTACGGCGATGTGCCGGATCCCGACCTGCCGCTCCCCCGCATCGATGTCGTCTACTACCTGCGTTTCGATCGCCGCGTGAAGATCGGCACGAGCATGCGACCGCGACAGCGGCTCGCCAGCATCCGCCACGACGAACTGCTGGCGTTCGAGCGCGGCGATCGCACGATCGAGCGCGAACGCCACCGGCAGTTCGCAGCTCTGCGCGAGGGCGGTGAGTGGTTCACCTTCAGCGCCGAACTCGAGGCACACACCTCGCTGCTCCGCTCCGCCGGCGACCCCTGGTCGCTCCACGCGCGCTGGCTGAGCGAAGCTCTGCGTGCCTGAGCGGGTAGCGTGATCGGATGATCCGGCACATCGCGCGATGGACACTGGCAATCGGGCTCACCGTCATGGGCGTCCTCCACTTCACGCAGACCAGAGGGTTCCGCGGTCTGATCCCCGCCTGGGCGACGAAGGCGACCGGGCTGGACGAAGAGAGCATCGTCATCGCGTCCGGCGCCGCCGAGCTCGCACTCGCCGCAGGACTCGTCGCACTCCCGAAGGAGCGCCGCCGTATCGGCTGGGCGACGGCTTTGTTCTTCGTCGCGGTGTTCCCCGGCAACGTGCAGCAGTGGCGCCGGCGATGGACGGCTCCGGGACTGGACACCGATACCAAGCGATTCGTCCGCCTGTTCCTGCAGCCGGTCCTGATCGCCTGGGCGCTGTGGAGCACCAGCGCGAGCGCGAGCATCCGGTCGAACCCGCGCTCCCGCTGAGACGCGACGACGCGCGCCCACCCGTGATCGACGAGAGGGCGCGCGTCTCGGCGTCCGCCTCAGGCTCGAGCGGTCCTGGTGGTCTCCGGCTGCGGCTTCGAGAACAGCACCACGATGATCACCGTGATGCCCACGACGACGTGGGGCAGCCAGACGTTCAGGGCCTCGCCGGCGAAGCCGAAGATCCAGGGCGACAGCGCGAGGAACAGGCTCGCGACGATGTCGAACACGAGGTGCACCGGCATCGGGATGAACCCGAAGGGACCCCATTCGTACTTCGTGAAGAGGCTGTAGACGATCAGCCCGATGCCGAGCACGATCGGGATCACGACGGCGGCGCCGCCGACACTGGCGAACCCGAAGATCCAAGGCGCGGCGATCAGGGCGATGCCGACCAGATAGTCGAGGACTCCGTGGACCTTGGTGGGGATGAAACGCATGATTCCTCCTTGGGTGGGACCGCGTGAAGCGGCTGTCTCAGGAGGTTCGGCGCGGTCGCCGGATCGGATGGGATGCTGTTCGCGTCGACTCTGGCCAGACACGCAGGGTTCACTGCTACGGTGAGCGAAGTCGGCATCTCGCCGGCTTCAGGGAAGACTTCTTGTCGACCAACAGGCTGCTGCCAGTCATTTCGTTCTCCGTCGCCTCCTCTGTCCGAGTTCGAGGAGACCCGATTTTGTACGCGCACCCCCTTTCCCCCGCCCTGCCTGCCGGTTCCACAGCGATCGTGTACTGCGAGGCGCAGTTCGGCGAGCAGGACGGCAAGACCGCCAACGGCCTCGTCCGCCACTCCGAGAAGTACGAGATCCTCAGCGTGATCGACAGCCGGCATGCGGGCGCCGATGCGGGATCGTTCCTGGACGGCAGCGCCAACGGCATCCCGATCCTCGCGAGCCTTCCCGAGGCGATCGCGCACGCCGGGCGGACACCGGACTATTTGATCTGCGGCGTGGCCCCGGCGGACGGGCTGCTCTCCGATGCGCAGCGCGTCGTGCTTCTCGATGGCATCGCACGCGGCATGCACATCATCAACGGCCTGCACGAGTTCCTCAACGACGATGCGGAGTTCGCGGCGGCAGCCGTCCTCGGCTCGGTCACGATCACCGACGTGCGCCGTCCGAGGGAGAAGAAGGATCTCCACCTGTTCTCCGGGCGCATCTTCGACGTGACGTGTCCGCGGATCGCCATCCTCGGCACCGACGGAGCGATCGGCAAGCGCACCACGGCGACACTTCTCGTCAAGGCGCTGAATGATCGCGGCATCCGGGCCGTCATGGTCGGCACCGGGCAGACCACGATCATCCAGGGCGGCCGCTACGGCGTCGCATTGGATGCCCTCGTGCCGCAGTTCTGCTCCGGAGAGGTCGAGAACCAGGTCGTCGCGGCGTTCGAGGGCGAGGATCCCGCCATCATCATCGTTGAGGGCCAGGGTGCACTCAGCCACCCCGCCTATCTCACCTCAGCGCACATCCTGCGCGGGAGCCGGCCAGAGGGCGTGATCGTCCAGCACGCACCAGGGCGGCAGGTGCTCGGAGACTTCCCGATGATGCCCATGCCGAGCGTCGCCGACGAGGTCGCCCTCATCGAAGCGTTCGCCGACACCAGGGTGATCGGAGTGACCGTCAACCACGAGAATCTCACCGACGAGCAGTTGGCTGAGGCGATCGACGAGATCGAACTCGAACTCGCCGTCCCGGCGACGGACCCGCTGACGCGCCCGTCCGCCGAACTCGTCGAGATGGTGCTGCAGGCGTTCCCCGCACTCTCGGCCTCCCTCGTGCCCCGGAGCGCCTGAACCCGTCAGCTGCGCGTCGCCCAGCCGTACCGACTGACGAGCGCATCGGCCACGTGGTCGTACCGCGTGCGGTCGAGGATCGCCGCCTCGCGCCGCATGCCATCGACGTGCACGCTGTACAGCTGCTCGATGTCGACCCAGGACGGGCGCCCCTGCGAGTCCCAACCTCCGCTGCCGATCGGCAGGTAATCGCGGTCCCGATCGTGCGCCTTGCTCGTCATCCGAACGGCGAACACCCGGTCCGCGGAATGGCGTCCGATCACGAGCACCGGCCGGTCCTTTCCGCGGCCGTCGTTCTCCTCGTAGGGCACCCACGTCCAGATCACCTCTCCGGAGTCCGGCGCGCCGTCCCTCTTCGGCGAGTAGTCGACGTGGAGCTCGCCGATGCCGCCAGGGTCGATCCTCACCGTCTTACTCCCCTGCGTGCGGCCCGGCTCGCCGAACTGCCCCGATGCAGCAGAACGCCCCGGCTCTTGGTGCGGAGTCCGGGGCGTTCTGGTCGTCAGTGACGCGAAGACGATGTCAGCCAGCCGACGGAGGATGCTCTTGGAGGAACTCACCCCGTCACACTACCGACCGGCATCTTCACGCGTTCATGCATCGACGAGCGCGTATCCCTCCTCGCCGTGCACGACGGAGTCGACGCCGGCGATCTCGTCCTCGTTCGTGATCCGGAAGCCGATCGTCTTCTGGATCACCCAGCCGATGATGAAGGCGACGACGAACGCGTAGATCAGCACTCCGAGGGCTGCGATCACCTGAACGGCGAGCTGGCGGGCGTCGCCGCCGACGAACAGGCCGGTCTCAGTGGCGAAGAAGCCGAGGTAGATCGTGCCGAGCAGCCCGCCGACGAGGTGGATGCCGACGACGTCGAGCGAGTCGTCGAACCCGAGGCGGAACTTCAGCTCCACGGCGAGCGCGCAGATCACACCGGCCAGGGCGCCGAGCAGCAGCGACCAGCCGGGAGTGAGGTTCGCGCAGGCCGGGGTGATAGCCACAAGACCGGCGACCGCACCCGACGCCGCACCGACGGAGGTGGGCTTGCCGTCTTTGATCTTCTCGATCAGAATCCAGCCGAGGATCGACGCGGCCGTCGCGCCCAGCGTGTTCAGCCCGATCAGGCCCACACCGCCCATGTCCTCGGCGAGCCACTCGGCGCCGGCGTTGAATCCGAACCAGCCGAACCAGAGGAGAGCTGCACCGAGCAGCGTCAGCGGCACGTTGTGCGGCTTGAGGATGCCTTTCTGGAAGCCGATGCGCTTGCCGAGGACGAGTGCCAGGGCGAGAGCGGCCGCACCGGCGTTGATGTGCACGGCGGTACCGCCGGCATAGTCGATGACGGCGATGCCGCTGTCCTCACCGAACAGCGTCGTGCCGAGGTTCATGACCCAGCCGCCGCCCCACACCCAAGCGGCGATCGGGAAGTAGCCGACGGTCGCGAAGACACCGGCGAAGATCAGCCAGCTGCCGAACTTCGCACGATCCGCGATCGCACCGGAGATCAGGGCAATGGTGATGATCGCGAACGTCGCACCGTACGCGACACCGAGCAGGGCGACGTTCGATCCCTCACCAGCGGCGAGCGAGCCGAGGCCGAAGTCCGCGAACGGGTTGCCCGCGAAGGCCGTCGGACTCTCCACCGCGCTCATCGAGAAGCCGAACAGGATCCACAGCACGGCGACGAGGCCGATCGAGCCGAAGCTCATCATCATCATGCTGACGACACTCTTGGCCTTGACGAGTCCGCCGTAGAAGAAGGCGACGCCTGGTGTCATGAGGAGCACGAGCGCCGTGGCGGTAATACCCCACGAGATGTTGCCGGGAGCATCCATAGGAAAACCTCACATCCGAAGTAATTGAGAGCTTCAGTGTGGCGAGGCCCCGTTTCCGGGATGCGCGTCCTGTGTTTCGCGTGCGTTACACCCGAGGGCGACGCGTGAACATCGTGTTACGGCGCGCTTTGCAGCTGCGCTGAATGCGTCAGTGCATTGAGGCGGGATATGGCGCGCAGGTACTTCTTGCGGTATCCGCCGCCGAGCATCTCCTCGGCGAACACCTGATCGAGGCTCACCCCGGTGGCGATGATCGGAACCTGCGCGTCGTACACGCGGTCGACGAACGCGACGAATCGCAGCGCCTCGGACTGATCGGTGAGCACGTGGACGTCGCGCAGCCCCACCAGGGAGATCCCGTCGATCAGGCGGATGTAGCGCGACGGGTGCACCTTGGCGAGGTGACGGACGACATCGCCGAACACATCATCGGATGCTGTGCCCTCCGCCGCTGCGAGCTCACGCTCGTACGCGGTCTCGTCGAGCACCACGGCCTTGCCGTCGAGGGCGCGCTGCCGGAAGTCGACGCCGTCGATGCGGATCGTCTCGAAGCTGTCCGACATCGCGTGGATCTCGCGGAGGAAGTCCTGGGCCGCGAATCGTCCCTCGCCGAGTGCGTTCGGCGGAGTGTTGGAGGTCGCTGCGAGCTTCGTCCCGGACGAGACCAGCTCCCCGAGCAGCCTCGTCATCACCATCGTGTCGCCCGGATCGTCGAGCTCGAACTCATCGATGCACAGCAGATCGGAACCGCGCAGCAGGTCGACGGTGTTCTTATAACCGAGTGCGCCCACGAGCGCGGTGTACTCGATGAACGAGCCGAAGTACTTCCGGCGGGCGGGCATGGCGTGGTAGATCGAGGCGAGCAGATGGGTCTTGCCGACGCCGAACCCGCCGTCGAGGTAGACGCCGGGCTTGACCGCGGGCTCCTTCTTCGCTCGGCTGAACAGCCCGCCGCGCTTGGCCGGCGCTCCGCGACCGGCGAACCGCTGCAGCAGCTCCTTCGCCTCCGCCTGCGAGGGGTAGGCGTCATCCGATCGATAGCTCTCGAAGGTCGCACCGTCGAACTGCGGTGGAGGAACGAGGCTCGCCAGCATCTCGGGGCCGGTGACCACGGGCTCGCGCGCGGTCAGATGCGCGACGTTCTGGCTGTTCGTGTCGGTCATGCCATTCCTGTGTCGAAGTCTTACGGATCGGGTACTGGGCGCACCGAACGGCTCTATGGTCGAAGGGGACGGCTCAACATTACGCCGTCCGCGCCAGAGCCCCTGCTCGCCTACCCACCGAGGAGTGCCACATGTCCGTCGAGTTCGACACGTCCGTCCCGAAGTTCGCCGAGTACTCCGAGCCCGGCCGCCTCGTCAGCACCGAGTGGCTCGCCGCGCACCTGGGACAGCCCGGGCTGATCGTGGTCGAGTCCGACGAGGACGTGCTGCTCTACGAGACCGGCCACATCCCCGGCGCCGTGAAGGTCGACTGGCACACCGAACTCAACGACCCGGTCGTGC
Source organism: Microbacterium abyssi (assembly GCF_015277895.1). NCBI lineage: Bacteria > Bacillati > Actinomycetota > Actinomycetes > Micrococcales > Microbacteriaceae > Microbacterium > Microbacterium abyssi. Next base: position 1,719,396 of record NZ_CP063815.1, read on the forward strand.
GCGATTACGTCGACGGCGAGGGGTTCGCCGCGCTACTCAGCCGCAAGGGCATATCGCGCGACGACACCGTCGTCATCTACGGCGACAAGAACAACTGGTGGGCGGCGTACGCCCTGTGGGTGTTCTCGCTGTTCGGCCACGAGGACGTGCGCCTGCTCGACGGCGGACGCGACCGCTGGATCTCCGAGGGCCGCGAGATCACCACCGCCGCGCCCATTCCCACTCCGACCGACTACCCGGTCGTCCAGCGCGACGATTCCGTCCTCCGCGCCTACAAGGACGACGTCGTCGCCTTCATCGGCTCCGGCCCCCTCATCGACGTGCGCTCCGCCGAGGAGTACAGCGGTGAGCGCACGACCGCGCCCGCGTACCCCGAGGAGAGCACGCTGCGCGCCGGGCACATCCCCACCGCGCAGAGCGTGCCGTGGGCGAAGGCGGTCGCGGACGACGGCGGTTTCAGGCCGCGCGCCGAGCTCGACGCCATCTACCGCGACGGCGCCGGCATCGCCGACGGCGACGACATCGTCGCGTACTGCCGCATCGGCGAGCGATCCAGCCACACCTGGTTCGTCCTCAAGCACCTGCTCGGCTTCGACAAGGTGCGCAACTACGACGGCTCGTGGACGGAATGGGGCAGTGCCGTGCGGGTGCCGATCGTCACGGGGGCAGAGCCCGGCTCGCGCTGACCGTGGGAGAATTGCCGGGATGAGCACTACGCACGTTCCCGATACTCTCGCGGAGATCCGCGACGACTTCCTCGAGCTTCCCGAAGCCGAGCGGCTCCAGCTGCTGCTGGAGTTCTCGAACGAGCTCCCGGAGGTCTCGGACGAGGTCGCGAACCACCCCGAGATGTGCGAACGGGTGGCGGAGTGCCAGTCGCCCGTCTACATCTACGTCGAGGTGCAGGGCGACGTCGTGACGATGCACGCGACGGCGCCGCCGGAGGCTCCGACCACTCGCGGCTTCGCCAGCATCCTCGCGCAAGGCATCACCGGCCTGACCGCAGACGCGGTTCTCGCCATCCCTGATGACTACCCGCAGTCCATCGGTCTCACGCGTGCGGTGTCGCCGCTGCGCATCGCGGGCATGACCGGGATGCTGATGCGCGTGAAGCGCCAGGTGAGTCAGAAGCGCTGATCACTCGGCGGCGCTGAAGCCGTGCGCGCTCATCCAGTCGGTGATCGCGGCCGTCCAGCCGATCTGGTCGTAGTTCCAGATCTTGGTGTGCCTGGCGACAGTGAAGCGCGGCATCGTGACGAGGTCCGGCCGCGCCTCGGCCAGAGCATGCGACGCGTCGGAGGGGACGAAGCCGTCGTCGTCGCTGTGCAGCACGAGGATGGGGACCGTCAGCTCATCGGCCCTCGCCACGATGTCGAGACGATCGAACGGGATCGCGTCCTCCGAACCGCTGAGCCGTGCTGTCAGCGGCGACGACAGCGCATTCATCGCGAGTGCGGGAAGGGGATCGCGGATGCCGGATTCGTGCGCCTGGAACTTCAGCACCGTCCGCCAGTCGACGACGGGCGAATCGAGCACGACGCCGGCGATCGCCTGCCGATTGCCCGAGGATAGGGCAGTCTGAAGCGCGATCGCGCCGCCCATCGACCACCCCATCAGCAGCACGCGCATAGCGCCGTGGCGCAGGGCGTAGGCGATCGCGGCATCCACGTCGCGCCATTCCGAGGCGCCCAGCGCGTACGACCCGCCGCGGCTGCGCGGGGCCTCGCCGTCGTTGCGGTACGAGACGACGAGGTTCGGCAGCCCCATCGCGTGGAACACCGGGACCGCACGCAGGCACTCGGCTCGCGTGACACCGCGTCCGTGCACCTGGATGACCCAGGTCGAGGACTCCGCGGGGAAGAGCCAGGCGGGGCACGGGCCGGCCGGCGAGCCGATCAGCACCGGCTCCCAAGGCAGGTGCAGTTCGGTGGGCGAGGAGTAGTACCATCCGCTGAATCCCGCCGGCCGGTCGATCTTCGCTCCGGGCTCGATCTTGGTCAGCAGCTTGCGCCGCACTCGCGTTGCATCAGCGCTCAGCACCGCGCCGAGTTTCACGTAACCGTAGGTGCCGGTGGTGAACAGTCCGTAGCGGCCGGGCAGTTCGGTGTCGGGCGTCCTCGTCAGCTCGATGGTCTGCGCCCCTGTGTCGACCGCGAGGATCTCGGTGTCCGCGATCCTCGCCCTGGGCGTGACCACGCGCCGGCCGATCGAGAACACCAGCAGTGCCGCCCCGGTGAGCAGCGCGATCAACGCGGGCAGCAGCAGCGCAACGGCGTGCCTGAGACTCTTCATCGCTTCCTGACTCTAGCCTGTCACCGTGAGCGCACACCCCGACGCCGGAGCGCAGTTCGCACGCGTTGCCGACGAACTGCGTAAGACGGCGTTCAGAGCCGACATCGTGGTGCGCGAGATCCCCGCACCGCAGGGTCTCGCACCGTTCTCGGTCGCGCTCGCCGCTGATGTCCGCCCTGACGATCACGGCGACTCGATCTACGGCACAGGACGCTTCGTCCTCCTGCACGATCCCGATGAGCCGGGCGCATGGGGAGGACCCTGGCGGATCGTCGCGTTTGCGCAGGCGCCGCTGGAGCCCGAGATCGGCACCGATCCCCTGCTCGCCGACGTCACGTGGTCCTGGCTCGTGGACGCCCTCGATTCCCGCGACGCCGGCTATCACTCGGCTTCAGGTACGTCGACGAAGACCATCTCGAAGGGCTTCGGCTCACTCGCTGCGGAAGGCGATGGCGCGCAGATCGAACTACGCTCTTCTTGGACGCCGGAAGAGCCTTTCCGGCCGCACGTGGAAGCATGGGCCGAACTCGTCGGCATGCTGGCCGGTCTCCCGCCCGGCTCCGAGAACATCGCCGTGTTCGGCGCGCGAAAGGCAGGTCGTGACTGAGTACTCCGTCATCGACGATTTCCCCCGATTCGAAGAAGCATGCCGCACCCTCGCCGCGGGCACCGGTGCCGTGGCCGTCGATGTGGAGCGCGCCTCGGGGTTCCGCTACTCGCAGAGGGCCTATCTGGTCCAGGTGTTCCGACGCGATGCCGGTGTGTTCCTGTTCGACCCGCCGGCCCTCGGTGATTTCTCGCCCCTGCAGGCGGCGATCGGTGATGTCGAGTGGGTCTTCCACGCCGCCAGCCAGGATCTGCCGTCGCTGCGCGAGCTCGGGCTGGAACCGGTGACCCTGTTCGACACCGAGCTGGCCGCACGTCTGCTCGGTCATGAGCGAGTCGGGCTCGCCGCCGTCGTCGAGGACACCATCGGGGTCGCGCTGAAGAAGGAGCACTCGGCGGCCGACTGGTCGACCCGCCCGTTGCCTGCGGCGTGGCTCGATTACGCGGCCCTCGATGTCCTGCACCTCGTCGACGTGCGCGACAGGATCGCCGCCGAGCTCGAGGAGCAGGGAAAGACCGAGTTCGCGGCCCAGGAGTTCGCGGCTACGCTCGCGCAGCCGCCACGCCCGCCGCGCGAGGATCCCTGGCGGCGTCTGAGCGGCCTGCACCAGGTGAAGGGCGCTCGCAATCTCGCCGTCGCGCGTTCGCTGTGGGAGGCACGCGAGGAATACGCGCAGCAGCAGGACACCTCCCCCGGCAGGCTCGTGCCGGATCGGTCGCTCGTCGCGGCCGTGCTGGCGAATCCGCAGTCCAAACAGGCGCTGGCCGGTGTGCAGGCGTTCAACGGACGCGCGAGCCGCACCGAGCTCGACCGCTGGTGGGCGGCGATCGTCCGCGGGCGCGACAGCACGACGCTGCCTCGTGAACGGGTGCCGAGCGATGCGCTGCCGCCCGCGCGTGCGTGGTCCGATCGCAACCCCGAGGCGGACGCGCGTCTCAAGCTCGCCCGCCCCGCCGTCGAAGAGACGGCGGAGGCGCTGAACATGCCGACCGAGAATCTCCTGAAGCCGGAGTCTCTGCGCCGGATCGCCTGGGCTCCCCCGGCTCTGACGGCGGATGCCGTATCCGAAGCCCTGGCCGCGCTCGGGGCGCGTCCGTGGCAGATTGAGCAGACTGCACAGAAGATCCTGGATGCCTTTGTAGAAGCCGTGCAATCGGCCGACCCGGCCGTCGCTTCGGAATCGTAGGTTCGATCCAACCGATTCCTCTCGCCTCAGGGCGCCTCCTAGGCTGAAGCCACACCTAACTTTGGAGGCAGAGTGGCCGAGATCTCGGACGTCTACTTCGTCGATGGCATGCGCACACCCTTCGGGCGCGCCGGCGAAAAGGGCATGTACTGGAACACCCGCGCGGATGACCTCGCTGTGAAGGCGACGATCGGCCTCATGGAGCGCAACGCCACCGTTCCCGCGGACCGCATCGATGATGTCGCAATCGCCGCGACGTCGCAGACCGGTGACCAGGGGCTCACGCTCGGTCGCTCGGTCGCGATCCTCGCAGGCCTCCCCAACACCGTCCCCGGTCTCGCCGTGGAGCGCATGTGCGCCGGCGCGATGACCAGCGTGACGACCATGGCCGCGTCGATCGGCATCGGCATGTACGACTTCGCCCTCGCCGGCGGTGTCGAGCACATGGGCCACCACCCGATCGGGGGCAACGCCGACCCGAACCCGCGCTTCGTCGCAGAGAAGATGGTCGACCCCGGCGCGCTCAACATGGGCGTCACCGCCGAGCGCATCTTCGACCGGTTCCCGCACCTCACCAAGGAGCGCTCCGACCGCTTCGGCATGCTGAGCCAGCACAAGGTGCAGGCGGCCTACGACGCGGGCAAGATCCAGCCCGACCTCGTTCCGGTCGCGGTGAAGGATGCCACCGGCGCGTGGGGCCTCGCCACCGAGGACGAGGGTCGTCGCCCGCACACGACGATGGAGGACCTCGCAGGTCTCAAGACGCCGTTCCGCCCGCACGGACGCGTGACCGCAGGCACCTCGTCGCCGCTCACCGACGGCGCGACGATGTCGCTGCTCGCCGGCGGCGGCGCGGTGAAGGAGTTCGGCCTGCAGCCCAAGATGAAGCTCGTCTCGTTCGCGTTCGCGGGCGTGCAGCCCGAGATCATGGGCATCGGTCCGATCCCGTCGACCGAGAAGGCGCTGAAGAAAGCCGGGCTGAAGATCTCCGACATCGGCCTGTTCGAGCTGAACGAGGCGTTCGCGATCCAGGTGATCTCGCTGCTCGATCACTTCGGCATCGCCGACGATGACCCGCGCGTCAACCAGTGGGGCGGTGCGATCGCGGTCGGGCATCCGCTCGCGGCATCCGGTGTCCGCCTGATGATCCAGCTCGCCGCGCAGTTCGCCGAGCGCCCCGACGTCCGCTACGGCCTCACGGCCATGTGCGTGGGTCTCGGCCAGGGCGGCTCGGTCATCTGGGAGAACCCGTTCTACGACGGCAAGAAGCGGAAGTGAGTGCTGGAATGACCGACTACGAAAAGATCGACTTCTCCCCCATCGTCGACCTCGCCGGCGACGAGGTCGTCACGCACTCCACCGTGCGCGACGTCCGCCTCCCGTCCGGCAAGGTGCTCGCGCTGATCACGCTCGACAACGGGCGCGACCACACCCGGCCGAACACCCTGGGGCCGGCGACCCTCACCGAGCTCGGCGAGACGCTCGCCGAGGTCAAGACACGCGCGGCCGCCGGTGAGATCCAAGCGGTCGGCATCACCGGCAAACAGTACATCCTGGCCGCCGGCGCCGATCTGTCGGACATCACCAAACTCACCTCCAAGGACCAGGCCCGGCTCATCGCCCAGCTCGGTCACAAGGTGATCGGATCGCTGAGCGACCTCGGCGTGCCCTCCTTCGCTTTCGTGAACGGCCTCGCGCTCGGCGGCGGCCTCGAGATCGCGCTGAACTCGACGTATCGCACCGTAGATGCCTCGGCCGCCGCGATCGCGCTCCCCGAGGTGTTCCTGGGTCTGATCCCCGGCTGGGGCGGCGCCTACCTGCTGCCGAACCTGATCGGCATCGAGAACGCTCTTGAGGTCGTCATCTCGAACCCGCTGAAGCAGAACCGCGTATTGAAGCCCCAGCAGGCGTTCGATCTGGGCATCATGGACGCGATCTTCCCCGCCTCGAACTATCTGGAGAACTCGCTTGCCTGGGCGGACGGCGTTCTGACCGGCAAGGTCAAGGTCGAGCGCAAGAACGAGCCGGGCAAGATCGAGCGGCTCACCAAGTGGCCGATCGCGATCAAGATGGCACGAGGCATGCTGGAGTCGAAGATCGGCACCGTGCCGCGCTCGCCCTATCTGGCCCTCGAGCTCCTCGACAAGGCACGCGGCGGTACGAAGGCAGAGGGCTTCGCCCGCGAGGACGAGGCACTCACCGAGCTCGTCGCGGGCGATCAGTTCGCGGCATCCATGTATGCGTTCGATCTCGTGCAGAAGCGCGCCAAACGACCGGTCGGCGCACCCGACAAGGCGCTCGCGAAGAAGGTCACCAAGGTCGGCATCATCGGCGCAGGACTCATGGCCAGCCAGTTCGCGCTGCTGTTCGTGCGCAAGCTCCAGGTGCCGGTGCTGATCACCGACCTCGACCAGGCGCGCGTCGACAAGGGCGTGGCGTACATCCACGAGGAGATCGGCAAGCTCGAGCAGAAGGGCCGTCTGGATGCCGACTCCGCGAACAAGCTCCGAGCGCTCGTCACCGGCACGACCGACAAGTCGCTGTACGCGGACTGCGATTTCGTGATCGAGGCCGTGTTCGAGGAGGTCGGCGTCAAGCAGCAGGTGTTCGGGGAGATCGAGCAGATCATCGCAGAGGACGCGATCCTCGCGACGAACACCTCCTCGTTGTCCGTCGAGGAGATCGGCGCCAAGCTCGCACACCCCGAGCGCCTGGTCGGATTCCACTTCTTCAACCCGGTGGCGGTCATGCCGCTCATCGAGATCGTGAAGACCCCGGTCACGAACGAGCAGACCCTGTCGTCCGCGTTCGTGGTCGCCAAGGGCCTCGGCAAGAACGCGGTGCTCACAGCGGACGCGCCCGGTTTCGTCGTGAACCGGCTGCTGGCGAAGGTCATGGGCGAGGCTGCGCGCGCCGTGTACGAGGGCACACCTGTCGCCGACGTCGAGAGGGCGTTCGGTCCGCTCGGACTGCCGATGGGACCGTTCCAGCTCATCGACCTCGTCGGCTGGAAGGTCGCAGCTCACGTGCAGGACACGATGGTGCGGCACTTCCCCGACCGCTTCTACGCGAACGAGAACTTCCACGCTCTCGCCGAGCTGGACGCGGTCGTCGAGAAGGACAAGGGCGGTCGCGTCACGGGGTGGACCAAGGCAGCCGAGAAGGCGCTCAAGGGCAATGTCGGGAATGCTCCGGCCTCCGCCGAGACGATCCTCGCCCGCGTGCAGGACGGTCTCGCCCAGGAGATCAAGCTCATGCTCGACGAGAAGGTCGTGCCGGAAGTCGAGGACATCGACCTGTGCCTGATCCTCGGCGCCGGATGGCCGTTCATCGACGGCGGCGCCTCGCCGTACCTCGATCGCGAGGGCGCATCCGAGCGCGTCTTCGGAGCGACGTTCCACAACCCGCCGATCCGCGGCATCGGCGGCTGACCGCGCTGAGAGGGTGCGGGGATGGGGCGTTTCGCTCCGGCCCCGCACCTTTTCGCGTAACACCGGGGAAAATGATGGTGAACACCTCGCACTGACGGTGCTTGCGGTCGTGGCGCAGACGTCGAATGAGCGACAGTTGAGCCATGGACGCGTTCTTCTCCATCTTCAGCGGTTCAGGAATGTCCACGCTTGTGAAGAGCGGAACGGCGGTGCTCACGACACTGCTCGTGGTTCCGGCACTCCTCAAGCTCTTCCTGGTCACGGTGGATGAGGGCTGGGCGGCGATCCGCACGCGCAACGGCAAGCCCATCATCCGGAGGGCATCCTCCCGTGCGGTGCGCACGGGGCGCGGCACGGCAGGCGAAGTAGTGGTGCTGCAGCCCGGCACGCACGGCGCGTTCCCGATGTTCTACTGGTACAAGCTCATCGACGTGCGCGTGCGCTCGACGGATCTCCCTGCCCGGCAGCTCACCGGCGCGACGGGCCACCAGCACCTGGTGCACGCCTCATTCGAGTGGCGTCCGATCGCTACCGGCCGCGACCTGCGCGTCTTCGAGCTGGATGTCGTCAATGTCAAAGAGCGTGCGGCGAACATCGTCGGTGCGGCGCTGCGCGATGTCATCCGCACGCTCGAGGGCAACGATCTGCCGCACAACTCCGAGCTCGGCATCCGAGTTCTTCAGGAGTGCGCGGAGAAGACCCTCAGTGCGTGTGGGGTCGAGATCCTCTCGGTCATGATCACCGGCAACGCCCTCACCGACGGCCACCTGCTCTCCCAGGCCATGCGTGCGAACGACCGCGACCATGAGGCGGTCGCGGCACTGCATGCCCTGAACTGAACCCGCCAGTGGTGACTCGAATCGGTCAGGGACCGTGCTAGTTTTTGAACATGTTCGAAACCGGGGACGAGCCGCAGAGCAAGAGCGCGCACACACGCGCGAGGATCCGCGACGCCGCGATATCGTCCTTCGTCGAACACGGCTATGCCGACACGACGATGCGCCGCATCGCGGATGCCGCCGGCGTCTCGACCGGGAACGCCTACTATTACTACCCATCGAAGATGCACCTCGTGCAGGAGCTCTACATCCGGGTCCAGCAGGAGCACGCGGCACTTGCTCTCCCCCGCCTCGGCGAGACGACCGGGCTCGTCGATCGTCTGCGCATCGTCTTCGAGACGGGTCTCGCGGCGGTCGAGCCGTACCAGCGGGTGGCGCCAGGCTTCCTGTCAGCGATGATCCCGCCCGATTCGCCGATGAACCCGCTGGCTGACGAAACCGCGGCCGCGCGGGCCATGACGGTCACGCTGTTCCGCACGGCCGTCGACGGCGCCACCCATCGCCTCCCCGAAGACGTGAGCGCTCTGCTGCCGGACGCACTGTTCGTGGCGTACCTCGCACTGGTGCTCCGCTGGACCTACGACACGTCGACTGCGCACAGGCCCACGGCCCGGATGCTGGACGCCGGACTGCGGATGCTCGCCCTCGCGCTGCCGTTCGTGCGCGTTCCCGGCATCCACGCGGCCGCCAGGGAGCTGCTCGGTCTCGTGGCCGAGGTGCGATCGTGAACGGCCCCGTCGAGCCCGCGCCGATGGCCTTCGTGCGGCAGCAGCTCTGGCGCGGCGCCATCAGCGCATGGATCGTGTTCCTCGCGCTCATGCTCACCGGCGTCGCCGTGGTCACCATCTCCGCAAGCATGGCCACCCAGTCGGCGGTGGCGAGCCTGCCGATGTTGCTGGTCATCACTCTGCTCGCGGCGGCGCTGGTCGGCGGAGTGATCTCCCTCGTCATCACGCTCATCGGGGTGCCTGTCGCAGGAGCGATCTCGCGACTGCTGCAGAACGAACCGCGGGTCTACGTGCACGTCGTCGTCTACACCGCACTCGGTGCGGTCGTGTGCGTGATCGTCGCACTCATCGCCGGCGCTGTTGTGCAGGTCTCACCGCTCGGGCTCCTCACCACGCCGCTCGGGTTCGTCATCGCCGCGGCGTGCGTCGCGGCGCCGCCCATCGGGTGGTGGCACGCCTACCGCTCCTCACTGCGCCCACGTGCTTCATGACCGTGCCCTGAAGCTTCGCGTTCTCCGCGATCCTGCCTATCGCCGCCATCGGCGCCGGATTCGCCGGAGCCGCAGTGGTCCTTGGATGGTCGATGGCCGCGCGTCGGGCTCGACTCGACGACCCACGCGCACCGCGGCCCGTGCGGCACGATGTGGACGCCCACGTCGAAGACGCGCCCTGACGGTCAGCGGCGTTCGCGCAGCGGAAGGTCGATCGCGCCGGTCTCCCCCGCATTGCGGGCCACAGGGATCCGCGTGCCGAGAACTTGGGCGACGACATCCTGCGCGATCTTCGAAGCCGTGAGCCCGGCATCCGCCAGAATCTGGTCGCGCGATGCGTGGTCGATGAACTCGTCCGGAAGGCCGAGCTCGTCCACGGCGGTGTCGATACCGGCCTCGCGCAGCACCTGACGCACACGGGTGCCGATTCCGCCAACGCGGATGCCGTCCTCCAGGGTGATCACCAGGCGATGGCGGGCGGCGAGCTCGACGATCGACGGCTGCACCGGGATCGCCCAGCGCGGGTCGACGACCATGGCGCCGATGCCCTGCGCGCGCAGCCTCGCCGCGACATCCATCGCAAGCGCCGCGAACGGTCCGATCCCGACGATCAGGACGTCCTCGGACTCGCCGCGCGACAGCACGTCGACACCGTCATCCAGGCGTTCGATCGCCTCGATGTCGTCGGCGACACCGCCCTTCGGGAACCGGATCACCGTGGGGGCGTCATCCACCGCCACAGCCTCGTCGAGAGCCTCGGCGAGGCGGGCGCCGTCGCGTGGCGCGGCGATGCGGATGTGCGGCACGATCTGCAGCATCGCCAGATCCCACATCCCATGGTGGCTCGGGCCGTCGGGCCCGGTGACCCCGGCGCGATCGAGCACGAAGGTCACGCCGGCCCTGTGCAGTGCGACGTCCATGAGCACCTGGTCGAAGGCGCGTCCCATGAAGGTGGCGTAGAGCGCGACGACCGGATGCAGTCCGCCGTACGCGAGTCCCGCGGCGGAGGTGACGGCATGCTGCTCGGCGATGCCGACGTCGTATACGCGCTCAGGAAAGCGCTCAGCGAAAGGAGCGAGACCGGTCGGACGCAGCATCGCCGCGGTCATGGCGATGACCCGTGGATTCCGCTCGCCCACGCGCACCAGGGCGTCGGAGAACACGTCCGTCCAGCCTCTGGAGCTCGACCCGAGCGGCTCTCCGGTGACGGGATCGATGCGGTTGACGGCATGGAACTGATCGGCTTCGTCGTCGCGCGCGGGCTGGTACCCGCGTCCCTTCTCGGTGATCGCGTGCACGATCACGGGAGCGCCGTATGACTTCGCGAGCTCGAGCGTCTCGATGAGAGCGGGGATGTCGTGGCCGTCGACGGGCCCCAGATACTTGATGTCGAGATTCGAGTACAGCGCTTCGTTGTTCGTGAAGCGGGACAGGAACCCGTGGGTTCCGCCTCGGACGCCTCGGAACAGCGCACGCCCGACCGGCCCGAATGCGCGGAAGAACCGATCGGATCGGTGGTGCAGGTCCTTGTATGCGCCCGCCGTGCGAACCCGGTTCAGGTAGCGCGACATGCCACCGATGGTGGGCGCGTAGGAGCGTCCGTTGTCGTTGACCACGATCACGAGGTTGCGGTCGTTGTCATCGGAGATGTTGTTGAGTGCCTCCCACGTCATGCCTCCCGTGAGAGCGCCGTCGCCGACGACCGCGATGACGTGCCGGTCGTCCCGCCCCGTGGCCGTCAGGGCGCGCGAGATGCCGTCGGCCCAGCTCAGCGAGCTCGAGGCGTGCGAGGATTCCACGACGTCGTGCGCGCTCTCGCTGCGCTGGGGGTAGCCGGCGAGGCCTCCCCGCAGGCGCAGCGCGGAGAAGTCCTGACGCCCCGTGAGCAGCTTGTGCACGTACGACTGATGTCCGGTGTCGAAGACGAACGGATCGTGCGGGGATTCGAATACGCGGTGCAGCGCGATCGTGAGTTCGACCACCCCGAGGTTGGGGCCCAGGTGTCCCCCGGTCTGCGACACGTTCTCGACGAGGAACGTGCGGATCTCCTCGGCCAGTTCTGCCAGCTGCGATCGGCTGAGCCGATCGAGATCACGCGGTCCGGTGATGCCGGGAAGAATGGGCATCAGCACCTCCTGAACGTCTTCACCAGCCGCCTCCCCTGGGTTGGACGACGACCTATCGATCGTACCGCCGCCGACCGGGAATACCCCGAGCGGCTACCGCGAAGGGGCCCGGATGCCGTAGCATCCGGGCCCCTTCGTCAAGTGATCAGACCAGCGAACGCAGCACGTACTGCAGGATGCCGCCGTTGCGGTAGTAGTCGGCCTCACCGGGTGTGTCGATGCGGACGACAGCGTCGAACTCGATCTTCTGCTTGCCCTCGGGCGAGTGCTCGCTCGGCTCGGCTGTGACGCGGACGGTCTTCGGCGTGGTGCCGCTGTTGAGCTCCTCCAGACCCGTGATCGAGACGATCTCGGTGCCGTCGAGGCCCAGCGACTCCCAGCTCTCACCGGCGGGGAACTGCAGCGGAACGACGCCCATGCCGATGAGGTTCGAGCGGTGGATGCGCTCGAAGCTCTCGGTGATGACTGCCTTGACGCCCAGCAGGCTCGTACCCTTGGCCGCCCAGTCGCGCGACGAGCCGGAGCCGTACTCCTTGCCGCCGAAGACCACGAGCGGCGTGCCCTGCTCGGCGTAGTTCTGGCAGGCGTCGAAGATGTACGACTGCGGAGCACCGGCCTTCGTGAAGTCGCGCGTGAAACCGCCCTCGACCTCTGCACCGTCGTTGACGGCACGGACGAGCTGGTTCTTCAGGCGGATGTTCGCGAAGGTTCCGCGGATCATCACCTCGTGGTTTCCGCGACGCGAGCCGAAGGAGTTGAAGTCCTTCTGGCGGACGCCGTGCTCCTCGAGGTACTTCGCCGCCGGCGTGCCGATCTTGATGTTGCCGGCCGGGCTGATGTGGTCGGTGGTGACCGAGTCGCCCAGCGTCGCCATGACGCGCGCGCCCGTGATGTCCGAGACGGGGGTCAGGTCCATCGACATGCCGTCGAAGTACGGTGCCTTGCGCACGTAGGTCGAGTTGTCATCCCACTCGAAGATCGGACCTGTCGGGGTGGGCAGGCTCGTCCAGCGCTCGTCGCCGTCGAAGACGGTGGCGTACTGCTTGATGAACTGCTCACGCGAGATCGACGAGTCGATGATGTCCTGGATCTCGCCGGGTGCCGGCCAGATGTCCTTCAGGAACACGTCGTTGCCGTCCTGGTCGGATCCCAGAGCATCCGCTTCGAAGTCGAAGTGCATGGAACCGGCCAGCGCGTACGCCACCACGAGCGGCGGCGAGGCGAGGTAGTTCATCTTCACGTCGGGGCTGATGCGGCCCTCGAAGTTGCGGTTGCCCGAGAGGACGGCCGTGACGGCGAGGTCGTGCTCGTTGACGGCCGTGGAGACCTCCTCGATCAGCGGTCCGGAGTTTCCGATGCAGATCGTGCACCCGTAGCCGACCGTATAGAAGCCGAGGCCCTCGAGGTCCTTGTCGAGACCGGACTTCTCGTAGTAGTCGGTGACGACCTTCGAGCCGGGGCCGAGCGTGGTCTTGACCCACGGCTTCTGCTTCAGGCCCTTCTCGCGCGCCTTGCGGGCGAGAAGACCGGCGGCGATCATGACCGACGGGTTCGACGTGTTCGTGCACGAGGTGATCGCCGCGAGCGTGACAGCGCCGTGGTCGAGGATGTAGCTCTCGCCGTCGGGGGTCGTGACCGGAACCGGCTTGGACGAGCCGTTCACACCGCTGGAGATGTGCACAGGGCGCGTGTCGTGGTCCTCGTCACCGGGACCGGCGCCGGGGTCGGATGCCGGGAACGAGTGCTTCGACTCGAGGTCGACGAGTTCGTCCGAGGTGGACGGCGTGGCGTAGTTGACGATGTCCTGCTCGAACTGCGTCTTCGCCTCGGAGAGGAGGATGCGGTCCTGCGGACGCTTGGGGCCGGCGATCGACGGCACCACGGTGCCGAGGTCGAGCTCCATGTACTCGCTGAACACCGGCTCGCTGGCCGGGTCGTGCCACAGGCCCTGCAGCTTGGCGTACTCCTCGACGAGGGCCACGGCCTGGTCGTCGCGGCCGGTGAGGCGCAGATACTCGGTGGTGACGTCGTCGATCGGGAAGATCGCGGCCGTCGAGCCGAACTCCGGCGACATGTTGCCGATCGTGGCGCGGTTGGCGAGCGGCACGGATGCCACTCCGGCGCCGTAGAACTCGACGAATTTGCCGACGACGCCGTGCTTGCGGAGCATGTCGGTGATCGTCAGGACGACGTCGGTCGCGGTGACGCCGGCGGGGATCTCGCCGGTCAGCTTGAAGCCGACGACGCGCGGGATGAGCATCGAGACCGGCTGGCCGAGCATGGCGGCCTCTGCTTCGATGCCGCCGACGCCCCAGCCGAGGACTCCGAGACCGTTGACCATGGTGGTGTGCGAGTCGGTGCCGACGCAGGTGTCGGGGTACGCCTGGAGGACGCCGCCGTTGGTGCGGTCGTAGATGACCTTGGCCAGGTGCTCGATGTTCACCTGGTGGACGATGCCGGTTCCGGGCGGGACGACCTTGAAGTCGTTGAACGCGGTCTGGCCCCAGCGCAGGAACTGGTAGCGCTCGCCGTTGCGCTCGTACTCGATCTCGACGTTGCGCTCCAGCGCGTTCTCGGTGCCGAACAGGTCGGCGATGACGGAGTGGTCGATGACCATCTCGGCCGGCGAGAGCGGGTTGATCTTGTTCGGATCGCCGCCGAGCGCGGTGACCGCCTCGCGCATGGTCGCGAGGTCGACGATGCAGGGAACACCGGTGAAGTCCTGCATGACCACGCGGGCCGGTGAGAACTGGATCTCGGTGTTGGGCTCGGCGGCGGCATCCCACGAGCCGAGGGCCTCGATCTGCGCCTTCGTGACGTTCGCGCCGTCTTCGGTGCGGAGGAGGTTCTCGAGGAGCACCTTCAGGCTGAACGGCAGCTTGTCAAAGCCGGGAACCGTGTCGATCCTGAAGATCTCGTAGTCGGTGCTGCCGACCGTCAGGGTGCTCTTGGCACCGAAGCTGTTCACCGTGGACACGAATCCGTCTCCTTCTAATCTGATGGGAGCGACAGGCGCTTCCATCTTGCTCGCCTGGGCCGCCGGCGGCTAGCAAGGCGCACCTAACAGTGTGCGCCTCGTCCGGCCTCGGCGAAAGACCACAATTTATCTTGATATCAAGATAAATCTATCACGAGCGGGATGCCGCATCCTTCGGCGACTCGCGGGGATAGAGGGCGCGCACGACGAGCCAGGTGACGGCGATGAGCGGGGCGAACAGCGGGAGGCCCATGATCAGCTTGAGCGTTCCCAGGGCGGTGACCTGATCGGTCAGGTACAGCGGCAGCTGAACGGCCAGGCGGGCGAAGAACAGCAGGGCCCAGGCGATACCGAGCCAGCGGAAAGCGCGACGTTTGCGCTTGTCAGCCCGCCACCCCGTGGCATCCCCCATCAGGAACCCGGCGGCGATCCCGATCAGCGACCAGCCGACCAGGGCGGTGACGAGGAAGACCGTGCCGTAGACCGCGTTGGTGATCAGGCCCGGCACGAAGTTGTCCGCGCCGCGCCCCGTCCACAGCGCGAGGCCGGCTGCCGCACCGGCGGCGATCAGTCCGCCCAGCGCGGCCGCGGGCGGGGACTTCTGCACCAGGCGGACGACGGTGAACACCGCAGCCAGGCCGACCGAGACGCCGAGCGACAGGATGAGAGGATCGGGCCTCAGTGTGAACAGGATGACGAACGCGAGGCTCGGGAGGACGGATTCGAGGACGCCGCGCCATCCGCCGATCGCCGACCAGACGACCTTCTGCGTGCTGGCGTCGTCTGCCGGGTCGAGTCCCGCACGGCGGGCAGCGCCGCCCAGCGCCGCGCCGATGAGCTCCGAGGCGGATACGGAATCGCGGTCGCCGTCGGAGCGCGGTGCGTCCGGGATGCTCACGCGGAACCGGGGGTGGCGGGCATCTTCAGCGGGATCAGATCGCGCGGCGGCATCGGCGAGCCGCCGCGCACCACGACGATCGAGCGGAAGAGGTCCTCGACCTTGGCCGCTGCCTCGGGATCGGATGCCGCTGCTCCCCCGATCACGCCGCGCAGGAACCAGCGCGGCCCGTCGACGCCGACGAAGCGGGCGAGGTTCAGCGCGGAGCCCTCGGACGCGGGGCCGGGCACCTCGGCCAGGAGCTCCTTGCCGAGGGGACCTTCGCGCTCTTCGACCCTGCCGCCCTGCTGACGGACCTGATCGATGAGCTGCATCCGCGTCTCGTGCCAGAGACCCAGCGTGCGCGGTGCGGCGAACGGCTGCACCTGCAGCGACGAGTCCGCGTAGTCGAGCCCGACGGCCACGATGCGCTTCGTCTGCTCCTCGACCTCGAGGCGCAGATTGAGTCCCTCGCGAGGGAGGATCTTGATGCCGCCGAGGTCGATGTACGGGCGGATCGGGTTCGCCTCGGACTCGTCGAACGGGCCCTCCGCGGCGCGGTTCGCCGGCGCCGACTTCGACGAGGGCTGGGTGATCTCTTCAGTCATTTCGTGCTTCCTGCCTGCTCGGCGACAGGGGTCGCCGTCTGGTATCCGGTCGAGCCGAACCCGCTCGCACCGCGCGCACTGTCCGGAAGCTCGTCGACCGGGATGAAGTTCGCACGGGTCACCGGCATGATGATCAGCTGAGCGATACGGTCCCCGACGGCCACATCGTACGCGCTCGAGCTGTCCGTGTTCAGCAGGCTCACCTTGATCTCGCCGCGGTAGCCGGCGTCGACGGTTCCCGGCGAGTTGACGATCGTGATCCCGTGTTTGGCCGCCAACCCGCTACGCGGGACGACGAATGCGGCGAACCCCTCGGGCAGCGCGATCCGTACGCCGGTCGGCACCAGCGCGCGCTCGCCGGGCTCGAGCCGCACGGCCTCGGCGGCGACGAGATCCGCTCCTGCGTCGCCGGGATGGGCGTAGTGCGGCATGACAGACGCGATAATGGGAAGATCAACGGAATCGCTCACCCCACGAGGCTAGTGCAGAACCCCATGACCGACACGCGCATCCGCTATCGCGAACGACTTTCGCCGAGCCTGTGGATGCTGGTGACCGCCGCCGTCGCCGCACCGATGCTCGCGCTGACGTTCACGCCTTTCGGAGCGCTGCCGGCGCTGCTCATCGGCATCGCGGTCGCGCTGGTGCTGATCGCGGCGCTCATCGCCGGCTCTCCCGCCATCCTCGTCGAGGGAACGGTCCTGCACGCGGGTCGCGCACACATCGATGCCCGCTGGCTCGGCGAGGTGACGGAGCTGGCCGGCGAGCAAGCCCGCACTGCACGCGGCTCCGGCCTGTCGGCCCGCGGCTGGCATCTGCTGCGTGGAGGTATCGACGGCGTGGTGGTCGTGCAGAACATCGACCCCGATGACCCCGTGACGGCCTGGACGATCTCGACCCGCACGCCCGACCGTCTCGCGTCCGCCATCCGTGACGCGGAGAGCGCGGCAGCGCACGTCTGAGGGTCGCGTATGCGACCAGTGACGGGCGCGCTTACGACAATGCGCCCCTGGCCGGATGGCCGGGGCGCATGAGCGTGAGTGCGACTGCGGTCAGGCAGCGCACTCCTTGCAGATAAGACCATCTGCTCCCTCGTGGTCGAGCTGCGAGCGGTGCTTCACGAGGAAACAGCTCATGCAGGTGAACTCGTCCTGCTGCGCAGGCAGCACGACGACATCGAGCTCGAGGTCGGAGAGGTCGGCTCCCGGGAGGTCGAAGCTGGACGGGTTGTCCGAGTCCTCGTCACCGGTCGCGCCGGACAGCTTGTCCGGCACACGCTCCTTGAGGGCTTCGATCGACTCGGAGTCGTCTTCGCTCTTTCGGGGGGCGTCGTAATCGGTTGCCATGCGGTAGATCTCCACTTTCATGGTGCTAGTGGGCGGTGCGCCGTCGGGTACGCGGCGGGCATAGTTTGCACGATGGCGGCGCATTTCGCAAATGCCGCTCGCGCCACAGATCAAACTGACGGCGCGCCCAGGGTATTCCCCGGTCTGCGCGTGCACACGTGACACGATGTTCGCACACCCATCAGAGGGGCATTCGCATGGAAAACGTCACAATCGTCGGCACAGAAGACGACCTGCTGATCCTCGCCACCGGTTCCGGCGAGCGGTTCGCACTCGCCATCGACGACGTTCTGCAGCGCGAGATCCGTCGCGCCCGTCGCCGCAACGCCGATGAGTCACCTCGCGTCAACGTCAGCCCTCGTGAGATCCAGGCGCACATCCGCTCCGGCCTCTCCGCGGCCGAGACCGCAGAGATGCTCGGCATCGGCGTCGAAGATGTTGCGCGTTTCGAGGGGCCCGTGCTCGCCGAGCGCGAGCACATCGTCGGGCAGGCACTCGCGGTGCCGGTGCTCATCGGGAGCGAGGTCGAGCCCGACGCGCAGCCGACGTTCGGCGCCGCAATCCGCGCGAAGCTCGCGGATCTGAACGCCTCCGCCGAGCGCTGGGCGAGCTGGAAGGAGGACTCCGGCTGGATCGTGAAGCTGGAGTTCACCGCCGCAGAGGTCTCGCACGATGCTCGCTGGGGCTTCGATCCGCGTCACAGTGCGTTGTCGCCCCTGAACGCCGATGCCACGCAGCTGTCGCGCCAGGGCTCGCTCCCCGAAGGCCTCATCCCGCGTCTGCGCGCAGTGGAGGGCGCCCGTCAGGAATCGCCGTACAAGGATGACAGCCGCTTCGACTCCGGCGCCTTCGGCCCGCGTCTGCTCCCCGCGCAGGAGACCGCGGTCGATGAGCCGGTCCTGCCGGAGCGCTCCGACCCTGCGGCGCAGAACGCCGCCACCAACCGCGCACCCGACCAGAGCACGACCAGCCCGGAGACGGCCGATCTGCTCGAGGCGCTGCGCCGCCGCCGCGGGCAGCGCGAGAGCGCGCCGCTCGTGAGCGACTTCGACGACGCGGAGCAGTCCTCGCACGCTTCGAGCCCGATCGCGCTGTTCGACTCCCTCGGGTCCGATGACGATGACGATGACGAGCGCGACGAGAAGCCCGCACAGGAGCCGCAGGACACGTCGGGTCGTCGCCGTCGGCGCAACGCGATGCCCTCCTGGGACGAGATCGTGTTCGGCGCCCGCACCGACGACTGACCCGTCTCAGGAACCGGCGGTCCGGAAGGCTCCGCGCCGGATGTACGGGACCTGCCGCTCCTCCGGTGTCAGCGCGCCGTGCTGTCCGACCATGCCGCGCGAGCGCTGATCCTCGGCTGTGCCGTCGTAGAAGGCCCTGTTGCCACGGGATACGACCACCAGTTCTCCGATGCGCTCGGCGGCGTCGGCGGTGGTCTGCGCACCGTACAGTCCTGAGGCCAGCACCTCCGCGCGGCTGAGGACGTCGGCCTCCCGCTCACTCGCCGACCGCCACGTGTCGAGGACGGCGGTGGCGTCGGCATCCGGCTGGAGGTAGACGTGCAACATGCGCGGCTCGCCGCCGAAGTGCCGAACGCCGTCGAGGCGCGCATCATCCGCCTCGATCACGACGTGACGGTGCACCGGCACGTCGATCATGCCGTGATCCGCCGTGATGAGGACGCCGACCTGACGAGGCGGCTCGATCGATACGGCGTGGTCGATGTCCTCGAGGGCCGCGATCCACTCTGCGGAGTCGACGCCGTAATGGTGACCCGACTTGTCGACCTCCGGCAGATAGCAGTAGATCAGTGCCCCCGGGGTGTCCGCGGCGAGCTGATAGGCGATCGCGACGCGCTCGGCCGGCGACTTCGCCGCCACGAACTCGGCACCGCGCAGCGTGGCCTTCGTGAATCCGCTGCGTGCGTACTTCGCGATGCCGATCGCGTACGCGGGGTGGCCGGCGGCGACAGCACGCTCGAACACCGTGGGCTGCGGCTGCCACGCGAGCGGGTCGATCCCGTCGGACTCCCATCCGGACAGCAGATTTACAAGCCGGTCCTGCGGGCGGTCGAGCACGCGATAGCCGACAAGGCCGTGCATCCCCGGATCGACGCCCGTGAGGATCGTGGTCAGGGCGGCGGCGGTGGTGGTGGGGAACACGGAGTGGGCGATGTCCTTCTTTCCGACCCCTGCGATCAGATGCCGGGCGTGCCCGGAATGTGCGCGCAGCTGGATGGCACCGAGTCCGTCGATGACGATCACGACGACCGATCGAGCCGGCGCGAGCGTTCCCGATCCGCCCCGCAATGCGCCCAGAAGGTCATCCGCCACCCCGCTGATGGTCCGGGCTGAGGAGGGCGCGGTCGGTAGAATCAGAGACATCCGAGCCAGTCTTCCACAGGCTCAGCAACGTCCCCAGGAAGTTCATGCCCCGCACCGAATCAGCCGAGCCCGCCGAGGAGCGCATCCAGGACATCGATCTGTCCAACGAGATGCAGGGTTCGTTCCTCGAGTACGCCTACTCGGTGATCTACTCCCGCGCGCTGCCCGACGCCCGCGATGGACTCAAGCCTGTGCAGCGCCGCATCCTCTATCAGATGGCCGAGATGGGGCTGCGCCCCGAGCGCGGTCACGTCAAGAGCGCCCGCGTCGTCGGCGAGGTGATGGGAAAGCTGCACCCCCACGGCGATTCGGCGATCTACGACGCCCTGGTCCGCCTCTCCCAGGACTTCGCTCTGCGTGTCCCGCTCGTCGACGGTCACGGGAACTTCGGATCGCTGGATGACGGCCCCGCGGCATCCCGGTACACCGAGGCGCGTCTCGCGCCGGCCGCTCTGTCGCTCACGGAGAGTCTCGACGAGGACGTTGTCGACTTCATTCCGAACTACGACGGGCAGTTCCAGCAGCCCTCCGTACTGCCGGCCGCATTCCCGAATCTGCTCGTCAACGGCGCCAGCGGCATCGCCGTCGGCATGGCGACGAACATGGCGCCGCACAACCTCATCGAGGTGGTCGCCGCAGCCACGCATCTGCTCGAGAACCCGGATGCCACAGTCGAAGAGCTCATGGAGTACGTGCCAGGGCCCGACTTCCCGTCCGGCGGCATCCTGATGGGTCTCGACGGCGTCAAGGACGCCTACGCGAACGGCCGCGGCGCCCTGCGCGTGCGCGGCAAGGTCTCGGTCGGGCCGCTCGGCCCGCGCCGCACCGGCATCATCGTGACGGAGCTGCCGTACATGATCGGTCCGGAGCGGCTGATCGAGAAGATCCGCGACGCCGTGCAGGCCAAGAAGCTCCAGGGCATCAGCGACGTCAACGATCTCACCGACCGGCAGCATGGCCTGCGCGTGGCGATCGGCATCAAGACCGGGTTCGATCCCAATGCGGTGCTCGAGCAGCTGTATCGGCTGACCCCGCTGGAGGACTCCTTCAGCATCAACAACGTCGCCCTCGTCGACGGCCAGCCGCGCACGCTCGGCCTCAAGGAGATGCTGAGCGTCTATGTAGGGCACCGGCTCGAGGTCGTCACCCGCCGCAGCCGCTTCCGCCTGGCCCGGCGCGAGGAGCGACTGCACCTGGTCGAGGGACTCCTCGTCGCGATCCTCGACATCGACGAGGTCATCCAGGTCATCCGCTCGTCCGACGACTCGGAGCAGGCGCGGGGCCGCCTGCGCCAGGTGTTCGACCTGTCGGAGCTGCAGGCGGAGTACATCCTCGAGCTGCGGCTGCGCCGGCTCACGAAGTTCTCGCGCATCGAGCTCGAGGCCGAGCGCGACAAGCTGCAGGCCGAGATCGCCGAGCTGCGCGAGCTGCTCGGCAGCGAGTCGCTGTTGCGCGCGCAGGTGGCCACGGAGCTGGATGCGGCGGCAGAGGCCCACGGCACCCCGCGGCGCACCCTGCTCCTGAACGCCGCGCCGCCGAAGCCGCGCAGCACCAAGGGTCCCGTTGACCTCCAGATCGCCGACAGCCCGACGACAGTGGTCCTCTCCACCACAGGACGGGCTGTGCGCGTCGATCTCGCGGACGGACAGCTGCTTCAGGCGGCCGCGAGACGCAGCAAGCACGATGCGGTCCTGGCGTCGCTGTTGACGACGACGCGGAGTGAGATCGGCGCCGTGACGACGGCGGGACGCGTGCTGCGCTTCTCCCCCGTCGATCTGCCGTCGGTGCCCTCATCGTCCGTGCACCTGTCGGCCGGTGTGCTGCTGCGCGACTACGTCGGGCTGCCCGACAAGAGCGAGCGCGTCATCGCGTTGCTGCGCTTCGACGACGACACGCCGTTCGCGATGGGCACCCGTTCCGGGGTGGTCAAGCGCATCGTGCCGTCTGCGCTGCCCGTGCGCCCGGAGACCGAGGTCATTGGTCTGAAGACCGGCGACGCGGTGGTGGGCGGCGCATCCGCGCCGGATGCCGCCGAGCTCGTCTTCGTCACCTCCGATGCGCAGCTGCTGCACTATTCGGCATCCACCGTGCGTCCGCAGGGCGGACCCGCCGGCGGCATGGCCGGCGTCAAGGTGGGATCAGGCGCCGAGGTCATCTCTTTCTCCGTCATCACCGCTCCGGACGCCGCCGTCGTCGTGACGGTCTCCGGTGCCGACGGCACGATCGCCGGGACGGATGCCGGACGGGCCAAGGTCTCGCTGTTCGCCGAGTTCCCCGCGAAGGGACGTGCGACCGGCGGTGTCCGTGCGCACTCGTTCCTGAAGGGCGAGGACCGTCTGCGCCTGGCGTGGGTGGGGCCGGAAGGAGCTCTCGCGGTCGGCACCGATGGTGCGGCGCGGACGCTCCCGGAGGCGGGGGCGAAGCGCGATGCGTCCGGTCAGCCGCTGGATGCCGTCATCGGATCGGTCGGCACGGTCCTCGGCAGCTGAACCGGCGAGGATTCGACTCGCTGCGCTCGCTCAGCCCGTTTCGACTCGCTGCGCTCGCTCAGCGACGAAGTCGAAGCCTCCACTCCCCGACATCGGCCGTCGGCAGCGGACTCAGGCGTCGATGGACTCGCGCGACAACTGGTCGGACGACTCGACGATGAACTCGCGCCGGGGCGCGACCTCGTTGCCCATCAGCAGTTCGAAGACGCGGCCGGCAGCCTCGGCATCCTCCATCCGCACCCGACGGAGCAGGCGGCCCGATCGGTCCATCGTGGTGTTCGCCAGCTGGTCGGCATCCATCTCGCCGAGACCCTTGTACCGCTGGATCGGCTCGTGCCAGCGTTTGTTCGCCTTGCGGAGCTTCGCGAGCAGCGCATGCAGCTCCTGCTCGGAGTACGTGTAGATCGTCTCGTTCGGCTTGGAGCCCGGGTTGATGACGATCACCCGATGCAGGGGCGGAACGGCGGCGAACACGCGGCCCGCCTCGATGAGCGGACGCATGTAGCGGAAGAAGAGCGTGAGCAGCAGTGTGCGGATGTGCGCGCCGTCGACGTCGGCGTCGCTCATCAGGATGATCTTGCCATACCGCGCCTGGTCGATGTCGAACGTGCGGCCAGAGCCCGCGCCGATGACCTGGATGATCGCGGCGCACTCGGCGTTGGAGAGCATGTCGCCGATGGATGCGCGCTGCACATTGAGGATCTTGCCCCGGATCGGCAGCAGCGCCTGCACCTCGCTGTCGCGGGCGCGGCGGGCGGTACCGAGCGCCGAGTCGCCCTCGACGATGAACAGTTCGCTGCGCGAGACGTCATTCGAGCGGCAGTCCACGAGTTTCGCGGGCAATGACGACGACTCGAGCGCATTCTTGCGTCGCTGGGTCTCCTTGTGAGCACGCGCCGAGACGCGCGCCTTCATCTCTGAGACGACCTTGTCCAGCAGCTGGCTGGCCTGATTCTTGTCGTCGCGCTTGGTGGATGCGAACCGGGCGCCGAGCTCCTTGCGCAGCACCTGTGCGACGATCTGCCGCACGGCGGGGGTGCCGAGCACCTCCTTGGTCTGGCCCTCGAACTGCGGCTCAGGCACCTCGACGGTGAGCACGGCGGTGAGCCCTGCGAGCACGTCATCCTTCTCGAGCTTGTCGCCTCCCAGCTTCAGTCGCCGCGCGTTCTGCTCGACCTGGGCGCGCAGGATCTTGAGGAGTTCCTGCTCGAATCCCTGCTGGTGCGTCCCGCCCTTGGGCGTCGCGATGATGTTGACGAACGAGCGCGTGACGGAGTCGTAGCCGGTCCCCCAGCGCATGGCGAGATCGACGCGGCACTCGCGCTCGACCTCAGTCGAGGCCATGTGTCCGTCCGGCTGCAGCACGGGCACCGTCTCCTTGAAGGTGCCGGTGCCCTGGATTCGCCAGGTGTCGGTGATCGGGGCATCCATCGCCAGGTAGTCGACGAACTCGGAGATCCCGCCCTCGTAGCGGAATGACGTCTCCTTCGGCTCATGGTCCCGCTCATCACGGATGACGAGTTCGAGCCCCGGCACCAGGAATGCGGTCTGACGCGAGCGCGTCTCGAGCTCGCCGAGCTGGAACGCGGCATCCTTCGTGAAGATCTGACGGTCCGCCCAGTAGCGCACCCGGGTGCCGGAGACTCCGCGCGGCGCCTTGCCGACCACGCGCAGCTCGCTGCTCTTCTCGAACGGGGTGAACGGGGCGTCCGGGCGCTTGTCGCCGGAATCCTTGAACAGCCCCGGCTCACCGCGGTGGAACGACATCGCGTAGGTCTTGCCGCCGCGATCGACCTCGACATCGAGTCGCTCGGACAGCGCGTTGACGACGGAGGCGCCGACACCGTGCAGGCCGCCGGATGCCGCGTACGATCCGCCGCCGAACTTGCCACCGGCGTGCAGCTTCGTGAAGACGACCTCGACGCCGCTCAGCCCGGTGCGCGGTTCGACATCGACCGGGATGCCGCGACCGCGGTCGTGCACCTCGACGCTGCCGTCGGCATGAAGGATCGTCTCGATCCTGGTGCCGTTGCCGGCGACCGCCTCGTCCACAGCGTTGTCGATGATCTCCCACAGACAGTGCATGAGCCCCGGCGAACCGTTCGAGCCGATGTACATGCCGGGGCGCTTGCGGACCGCTTCGAGCCCTTCAAGCACCTGAAGATGATGGGCGGAATACTCGGCGGTCACAAGAATCAATCCTATTCGCCGGGCCGCCCCGCGGCGGGCAGACACTCCCCGGAGCATGCGCACCCGAGGGCAGTCCGTACGCGGTGAGCGAAACACGCCGCCTTCCGGGCATTACTCACATCATTGCGTGGTTGTATTGAGCACATTCCGAAACGGACGCCGATACCCGAGGAGGCACCGAGATGAACGCTACAACCGAACGTGAGACCTCCACCGTCGAGTACCGCCTGACGGCCATGGATCGCTGCGACTCCTGCGGAGCGCAGGCCTACATCGCCGCCGAGGTGAACGGCTCCGAACTTCTGTTCTGCGCGCACCACGGCCGCAAGTACGAGGAGAAGCTGCGCAGCATCGCCACGTCATGGCACGACGAGACCGCGCGCCTCGTCGACACCGTCTGACCGACGGCGCGAAAGCTTGAGTCGACGCCCGGACCGGCGGTCCGGGCGTCAGCTGTATCTGCGCTCGAGCAGTGGAGAGACCCGGGTGAGGATCTCCTCGCCGACCGTGTCGATGTGCTCTGCGAGGTCGGTCGCGCTGACCCCGTCGGGGCCGAAGACGGTGATGCTCCGCCCCGTTCGCGCGTCGTCGATTCCGGAGATCTCCGTCCAGGTGCGCTCGACCCGGACGATGCGCGCACGACCGTCGTCGATCGATGCGCCGACCAGGTTCGACGGCAGGCCGTCCAGAGCGCCGACATCGATCCGCGCGCGCCCGTCGCGCACGTCGATCACGTCTGCCCGCAGCGCCGCCGCAGGGCGGATGCCGTCGAGCTCCGGCCCGTCTGCTGAGCGGATGCCGTAGCAGAATGCGCCGATGCGGCTCAGCGTTCCACGGAGTTCCGGGCGCCACCAGGAGGCCGCAGACGCTGTGAGATGCAGTCGGCGCGGTGCGCCCCCCGCCGCACGCAGCGCGTCGACGGCTGAGAGGAACACGCGCTGGGCTGCGTCGTCCTCGGCGTCGCTCGCCTCGGCGAGATGACTCCACACGCCGGTCACGCGCAGCAGTCCGGCCTCCTCCGCTCGACGCGCTTCGGCGACGGCATCCGGCCACTGTTCCGGCCTGATGCCGTTGCGGTGAAGCCCGGTGTCGACCTTGAGGTGCACGCGGGCACGGCGCTGCAGGCGCTCGGCCTCGGCGACGACGCGACGCAGGTACTCGGGCGTGCCGACACCGAGATCGACATCGGCGAGGATCGCCTGGGCGACCTCGTCCGCAGTCGACGTCGCCCAGGCGAAGATCCGCACGTCGGGCGCGAGTGTCCGGATGCGCAGAGCGGATGCGACGTCGTAGGAGCCGAACCAGTGCACACCGGCCGATCGTGCGGCGGACACCGCCCAGTCCAGGCCGTGCGCGTAGGCGTCATCCTTCGTCACCAGCATGAACTCACCGGGAGAGATCCGCGCACTCACGGCGTCGAGGTTGCGCAGGAAGACGTCGGTCGAGATCTCAAGGCGTGCCGTCATCAGTCCTCCTCCGCCCTGCTCGCGCGCAGGCCAGCCGCGCACACCAGCTCTGCTGCGGTGAGCCCCGTCGCCGCAGACCATTCGCGCAGCGCTTCCCGCGCGGGCCCGGAGCCGCCGAAGTAGGTCACCTCGTCGCCCTCCGCCACCGGCGCACCGGTCAGTCTGTCCGCGTTTCCGAGATCGATGACGCAGACATCCATCGCGATGCGGCCCACGATCGCGTGCAGCCGGCCGTGCATCTCGACGTGCGCGCGGTTCCCGAGTGCGCGGACGATCGCCTGGGCGTACCCGCCCGTCACGAGCGCGAGCGTGGTGTCGGCCGCCGCGCGATGCGTGTATCCGTACGAGACGGCCTCGCCACGGTGCAAAGGCTTGAGGGACATGACCGTGCCCGTCAGGCGCATCACCGGCCGGGAGCCGCTCCCAGCTCCCTCCGGCAGACCGTAGAGCAGGTCGACGTCGATGTCCGGCTCGTCCGCATCGGTGGCCGCGAGGCCCTCGGCGCGCAGCATCCGCACCTGTTCGGCGCCGTCGACGCGCACCACCTGCGCCCCCGCGCGGAGAACGGCATGTGCGATAGGGAGCAGTCCGTGCCCGTAGGCGTCGCGGCGGAGATCTGCGATGGACCCTCCTGCTGCCACGGCTGCGGCAGCGGCGTCGGCCAGCGCAGAACGAGAGATCACGGCGCGGGTTGCCGTGCTGCGAGGAAGGGCCACCCGTCGAGTCTACGGGCCGTCCTCTGTGGCATCGGTGAAGACGTCCGCTCACCCGCCGCCGCCTAGAATGGTGTGTCCGCGACGAATCTGGAGAACG
This sequence comes from Microbacterium abyssi, assembly GCF_015277895.1. Taxonomy (NCBI): domain Bacteria; kingdom Bacillati; phylum Actinomycetota; class Actinomycetes; order Micrococcales; family Microbacteriaceae; genus Microbacterium; species Microbacterium abyssi. The sequence continues at coordinate 1,746,249 of NZ_CP063815.1, forward strand.
AATGCCTGCCAACGGCCTGGGCGTCATGCCCCGCCTGCGATACCTCGCCAACCGCGCGCGCCGGATCGATGTCGGATCGGTGTTCACACGCGCACGCGAAGTTCGCGACCAGCATGGCAAGGCCGTGCCGGTGGTGCTGGTCGACATGCTGTGGAGCGCGGCGTTCAAGAACGTGGGCTTCCAGGACTACGTCGACTTCGACTTCGCTGTGCTGAACGCCGCGGAGCGCGCCACCTACATGACGCACCCGGTGTCCAACCAGCTCTCGCAGCGGTACGACGCCGAGCCGTACCGGCACATCTTCCACGACAAACTCGAGTTCAACCGCGTCTTCGACGAATTCCTGCGTCGGGCGTGGATCGAGCTGACCGACGACAACGCCGACAAGCTCGAAGAGTTCATCCGCAGACACGGAACCATCATCGCCAAGACGCGGATGGGGCAGGCCGGCAGCGGCGTCAAGCGCTATCACGCTGCGGAGGTGACCGACTGGGCGGAGTTCCACCGGGAACTGTTCGCTCGCGGCGAGGTGGTCATCGAGCAGGTGATCACCCAGCACGCCGACCTCGCAGCCGTGTGCCCGGGCACCGTGAACACCACCCGTGTCACCGCCTTCTTCGATGGGGAGAAGACCAGCATCCTCGCCGTCGCGCAGAAGTTCGGGCGTGGTGAGGTGAGCGACCAGATGTCCTTCGGCGGCTTCTACACGATGCTCGATGAATCCGGGCACGCGCTCTCGGCCGGCTACGACTCGCACGGCCACGTGCATGCCGACCACCCCGACTCCGGGTTCCATATAGCGGATTTCCAGCTGCCGCTGTACGACGAAATGGTCGCGTTCATCGACAGGGTCGCCAGGGTCGTGCCCCAGATCCAGTACGTGGGCTGGGACGTCGTCATCGGTCCGGACGGTCCCGTCCTCGTCGAGGGCAACTGGGGTGCCGGCGTCTACGAGAACAAGCCCTCCGTCTCCGGCATCCGCACCGGGAACAAGCCCCGATACCGCGCCGCGATCGGGTTCTGAGCTCTCGAGCCGCCGCGACTCAGCGGCGGCGCAGCATGCGCATCGCCGCGCTGAGCTCCGGCACCCGGAACAGCGCGAGCAGCGCGGCGAACACGACAGCAGTGACCACCGCGATCAGCGCCGCACCCAGAGCACCCTGGAGCATGCCGCTCAGCATCCAGCTGTCGACTCCGCCGACCAGCAGGAAGACCCCCCAGCCAGCAGCCGCGGCCGGCACGGCCATCAACACGAAGCGTCCCAGGGTCAGCATCGTGCGACCGAGGCCGAACGATCCGAACTTGCGGCGGAGCATGATCGCGGCGATCACCGTCTGCACGGTGCTCGCCACGGACTGCGCGAGGGCGACCATCGCGGCGCGCTGCTCCAGCGGCGTGCTGGCCGCGACGATCAGAGTCAGCACGATGAGCAGGGCTGCCTGGATCAGCGTGTAGACGAACGGAGTGCGGGCGTCGCCATACGCGTAGAACGTACGCTGCACGATGAACAGCACCGCCAGCGGCAGCAGGCTGACGAGATATGCCAGCAGCAGCGGTGCGATGAGGACGGCTTCCGCGCCGCTGCTGCTGAAGATGCGCGCCGCGGGGATGGAGGCCACCGCGATCGCGGCCATCGCGACGATGACGAGCAGTCCCAGGATGCGGATGGACTGCCGGACGGTCTCGCGCACATCTTCGTGTTCCTCGGCGGCGACCTGCTCGCTGATCCTCGTGAAATACGGAGTGCCGATGGCGAGGACGATCGTCGAGTAGGCGACCATGAACACCAGCCAGGCGTACCCGGATGCCGCCACCGATGCGTTCTCGCCAGATGCGGGTGTGACCACCCGCGACTGGACGAGCCCGACAACCTGACCCGCGAGCGTCGTGAGGAACGTCCAGAACGCCAGCTTGCCCATGCGGCCGAGGCCCATGCCGCGCCAGCGGAAGTCCAGTCGCAGGGGGATGCCGACCCGACGCCAGAACAGTATGAGAACGACGGTCTGCGCGACGACGCCGAGGGTGGCCGTGCCGGCGAGCAGGGTGATCATCTCACCGTTCCAGCCTTCGAGGCCGGCGCGGCTCTGACCGAACAGCACCATGAACAGCGCGAATCCGGCGATCGAGACCACGTTGTTGACGATGGGAGCCCAGGCATACGGACCGAAGACGCGGCGCGCGTTGAGGATCTCCCCCAGCAGAGCGAACATGCCGTAGAAGAACAGCTGTGGGATGCACCAGTACGCGAACTGCGTCGCCAGAGCGGACTGATCGGGGCCGAAGGCCGGGGCGAAGAGGTTGATCAGCAGCGGTGCGCTGAGTGTCGCCATCAGCGTGATCGTGCCGACGATCAGCGTCCCCAGGGTCAGCAGCTTCGCGAGGAAGGCATGACCGCTGTCCTTATGCGCGGTCGCTCTGACCACCTGCGGGACGACCACTCCGGTGAGCACGCCGGCCGAGATCACCTGGTAGATGCTGTTCGGCAACTGGTTGGCCACCGCGAAGGCATCCGACGCCATTCCGACGGAGCCGATCGCGGCGACCAGCACGACCGCGCGCAGCAGTCCGGTCAGCCGGGATACCAGGGTTCCGGCAGCGATGACGGCACTGGCACGTCCGATTCCCATCGACGCCCTCCTGAGTCAGCGTCTGAGCGCGGCCACCAGGCCCGAGCGCGTCAGACGGCGCGGATGATGCCCATCGGCGTCGACTGGTGACCCTGTCCGAGCGGATTGTCCTTGAGGATGCGCACCAGACGATCGTCACCGGCGCGATCGAGCGTGGATCCGAGGATATTGCCGCCGAGGTCGTTGATGTCGACGACCGCGACGTCGGCTGTGCCGCCGATCAGCGTCTTCAGGTGGGCCGCGACGGCCCGGGGGTTCTCCGGCCCGAGCACGACTGCCTGGTTGTACGGCGGGATCGTGTGCTTGGTCGGCCCGTCGATCGCGCGCGCCTTGTCACCGGCGATGCGATAGAAATCGCCCTTGCGTCCGAACGCCTTGGTGACGGCGGCCACGGCTGCCGCGAACAGGATGCGGGCCGTTCCGCACTCGCGCAGCGCCATCTCCATCGTCTCGGGCATTCCGAGGCCGATGCCGTAGGGGGTGCGCGTGACGTACTTCGACAGGAACAGCGCGAGCTTGCGGGGCTTGATCTCGTCGAGCCGGTACGACCGGCCCTGCGTGATCGCCACGATCTTCTCCGTCACGAACAGCAGGTCTCCCGGCTGCACGGCATCCGCCGCGTACTCGGTGACCACGGCATCCAGGTCGTCGTCCGGCATGACGACGCGGGTGCGCAACGGGATGCGGGCGTAGCTCTTGCCGTCGACGCTCGTCTCGAGTGCCTTGCCCTCGTTCGCGCCGCCCTCGTTCGCCTGCATCACTCGAGGTAGTCCCGCAGCGACTGCGAGCGGCTCGGGTGACGCAGCTTCGCCATCGTCTTCGACTCGATCTGGCGGATCCGCTCGCGCGTGACGCCGAAGGTATCGCCGATCTGGTCGAGGGTCTTGGGCTGACCGTCGCCGAGGCCGAAGCGCATGCGGATCACGCCGGCCTCACGCTCGGACAGCGAGTCGAGCAGCTGTTCGAGCTGACGCTGCAGCATCGTGAAGCCGACGGCGTCCGCCGGGACCACGGCCTCGGTGTCCTCGATCAGGTCACCGAACTCGCTGTCGCCGTCCTCGCCGAGCGGAGTGTGCAGCGAGATGGGCTCGCGGCCGTACTTCTGCACCTCGACGACCTTCTCCGGCGTCATGTCGAGCTCGCGGCTGAGCTCTTCCGGAGTGGGTTCGCGACCGAGGTCCTGCAGCATCTGGCGCTGCACGCGGGCGAGCTTGTTGATCACCTCGACCATGTGCACCGGGATGCGGATGGTCCGGGCCTGGTCCGCCATGGCGCGGGTGATGGCCTGACGGATCCACCAGGTGGCATAGGTCGAGAACTTGAAGCCCTTGGTGTAGTCGAACTTCTCGACGGCGCGGATCAGACCGAGGTTGCCCTCCTGGATGAGATCCAGGAACTGCATGCCGCGGCCGGTGTAGCGCTTGGCGAGCGAGACGACGAGGCGGAGGTTCGCGCCGAGCAGGTGGCTCTTGGCGCGCTGACCGTCGCGGGCGACCCACTGCAGGTCGAGGCCCAGCTGGCCGGTCTTCTCGGCCGCGGACATCGCCGACAGCTTCTCCTCGGCGAACAGGCCCGCCTCGATGCGCATCGCGAGCTCGACCTCTTCGGCCGCGTTCAGCAGCGCGACCTTACCGATCTGCTTCAGGTAGTCCTTGACAGGGTCGGCGGTCGCACCGGTGATCTGCGTGGAATAGACCGGGACGTCATCCTCGTCCTTCGACGTGAGGACGATCGCGCCGGTCGGCAGCGGCTCGGTGAACGCCGCCTTCTTGCTGTCGTCGTCCTCGGGGTCCTCGACGACGCCATCCGGCACCGCCTCGGCGGGGGCATCGTCATCCGATGCCTTCTTCCGCTTCGCCGGTGCCTTCTTGGCCGCGGGGGCCTTCGCCGCGGGGGCCTTCTTCGCGGCAGGCTTCTTCGCCGCCGCCGGCTTCTTCGCGGCGGCAGTCTGCTCGTCCTCGACGGCCTCTGCTTCCGGCTCGGTCTTCTTGGTCGTCCGGGTGTTCTTGGTAGCGGCAGGAGTCACGTTTCGCCTTTCACGGGGCAGCGCACTCGCCCCGGGACATTTCGGACACTAGTAAGACCCTTGTCAAGTCGTCAGCGCGAACGCGGACCATTGACAACGGGTCGGATTACCAGTATCGCACACGAATCGAGACCTGGATGCATCCGTCGGCAAGACGCGTCAGGAGCGGGAGCGCTTGTCGTCGTCACCGGGCGGCCGGGTGGCGAGGTATCGCTCCAGTTCGGCGGCCAGCTCGTCGGCGCTGGGCAGATCGCGCTCATCGAAACCGCCCTCATCGAACCGGTCCGCATCATCGGGATCGCGACCGGCCATGTATGCGTCGTAGCGGTTCTCGAGAGTGTGCACCATCTGGCGCAGCTCCTCGTTCCCCTCGACCTGCTCGTTGACCTTGGTCAGGAACTCGTCACGTCCCTCCCGCAGATCATCGAGTCCGAGCATCAACCCGGTCGACCCCATGATCCGGTCCGCCGCGGCGATGACGGCCTCTGGGTTCTCGGTCTCGGCCAGATAGTGAGGAACGAGCAGCACGAAGCCCACGACGCGATCGCCGCGCTCGGCGAAACGGTACTCCAGCAGATGCCCGGCGGTGCCCGGGACCTGCGTGCGGGGGCGCCATACAGACAGGCTCGCAGTGATCTCCTTGCGGTTGCCGCTCACCGTCGTGCTGATCGGCCGCGTGTGCGGCACAGGCATCGCGATCGAGTGCACCCACGTGACACCCGACACGGCGAACTCCTCGGCGAAGTCGAGCACGGTCCGGGCGAACGCGTTCCAGGCGAAGTCCGGCTCGTAGCCGGAGAGGAGAAGGAACTGCTGCCCGAGGGTGTCGTGGGCGATCGACAGCTCGAGCCGCGCGGGGCGAAGCTCGGTCAGGTGGTCCTGTTCGAACACGAAGACCGGCCGACGCGCCCGGTAGTCGAGCAGCAGATCGTTGTCGTACACCGCCACGGGCTGCGGGTCCGAGACATCGCGAAGGTGCTCGATGAGTCCCGACACGGCGCTGCCGGCGTCAGTGAAGCCCGTGAGCAGGATGACCAGCGGCAGGCCCTGCGGGACGGCAGGAGCGTTCGCGACGCGTTCGTACAGCTCTCCGGAGACGGGCATGTGTCAATGCTACGAGCCGAGCGGGGTACGCGGCGCTCCGCGGTCTCGCTCACAGCGAACACTCCTGGGACGGCCGCGGTGTGCGATGCCTAGGATGGAGACATGTCGCTTCCTGCGCTCTCGCACACCGTTGATCCATTTCCCGGGAGCGCTGCTGACGCCGCAGTGCTCGTCATCCCTGACATCGAGGCGTTCCCCGATGCGCTGGATGCCTATCCAGGACTGAAGGACGTCCTCGCCGCCGTCGGCTTCGCCGGCGCGGCATCCTCGTTCGCCCGGGTGCACGCTCCGTCCATCACGTCGCTGCCGTTCGCGGTGGTCGGCGCGGGCACGACGGCGGATGCCGCCTCGGTCCGTGACGCTGCCGGAACCGCGCTGCGATCGCTGACGGGTTTCGCCGAGGTGGCCCTCGCGCTCGCCGGGCCGCTCGACGAGTTCGCGGCGGCGGCCGCAGAGGGCGCCGTGTACGGCGGTTACCGCTTCGAGGGCTACCGCGCCAAGCCGGGCAAGACCAGGGCCGAGGCGGTCACTGTGCACAGTGCCACTGTCTCGGCGGGGGACATCGAACGAGCCCGCGTTCTCGGAGACGCACTCGCACTCGTGAAAGACCTGGTCTCGGTCCCCGCCGAATGGCAGAGCCCGGCCGACCTCGCCAAGAGTGCGGTGGATGCCGTCGCCGACCTCGACGTGTCCGTCGACGTCCTCGACGAGACCGCGCTTGCCGAGCAGGGGTTCGGCGGCGTGCTCGGCGTCGCGCAGGGATCGGACCGCCCGCCGCGCGTGGTGCGTCTCGAGTACGCGCCGTCGGATGCCGCTAGCCACATCGCACTGGTCGGAAAGGGCATCACGTTCGACACGGGCGGTCTCTCCCTCAAGCCCGCGGCGAGCATGGTCGGCATGAAGTTCGATATGGCGGGATCCGCCACGGTTCTCGCCGCGCTGCGAGCGATCGCCGAGCTGAAGCTGCCCGTCCGCGTCACCGCGTGGATGTGCATCACGGACAACATGCCCTCCGGCAGCGCGACCCGCCCCGGCGACGTCCTCCGGATGCTGGACGGCCAGACCGTCGAGGTGCTGAACACGGATGCCGAGGGGCGCCTCGTACTCGCCGACGGGCTCGTCGCGGCCAGCCGCGAGAACCCGGACGTGATCTTCGACGTGGCCACCCTTACCGGCGCGATCCTCGTCGCCCTGGGCCACCGTCATACCGGGGTCATGGGTGACGACGCGGCCGTGGCGGAGTACCTGACCGCCGCCGAATCCGTCGACGAACTCGCCTGGCCGCTGCCGCTGCCGGAGTACATGGAGGATTCGCTCGACTCCCCCATCGCCGACATGCTCAACGCCAATATGGGCGACCGCGCCGGCGGATCGATGTTCGCGGGCCTCTTCCTGCAGCGTTTCGTCGGACGGACCGGCGATGCGGATGACGCTCCGCGCATCCCGTGGGTGCACCTCGACATCGCCGGGTCGTCGGAGAACGGCAGCTCGCCGTACGGATTCACGGACAAGGGCGCGACCGGCGCGACCGTCCGCTCACTCGTCGCGTTCGCCGAAGCACGCGCCAAGGAGGTCTGATGACCACGCACACCTTCGACCTCGTCGTGCTCGGCGGCGGCAGCGGCGGCTATGCCGCGGCCCTCCGCGCCGCCGAGCTCGGCAAGAGCGTCGCGCTGATCGAGAAGGACAAGGTCGGCGGCACGTGCCTGCATCGCGGATGCATCCCGACCAAGGCGCTGCTGCACGCCGCCGAGGTCGCGGACCATGTCCGCGACGCGGCATCCGTCGGCATCGGCGCGACGTTCGACGGCGTCGATCCGGCCGGCGTCCGCGCATATCGCGAGAACATCGTCGCGAAGAAGTACAAGGGTCTGGAGGGCCTCGTCAAGGCCCGCGGCATCACGACCGTCGCGGGTACGGGGAGACTCAACGCCGACCGCACCGTCTCCGTCGGAGACGACGTGTACAGCGGCACCGACGTCGTGCTCGCGACCGGCTCGTACAGCCGTTCGCTGCCCGGCCTCGAGATCGGCGGACGCATCCTCACCAGCGAGCAGGCGCTCGCGCTCGATGTCGTCCCTGAGCGCGTCCTCGTGCTCGGCGGCGGCGTGATCGGCGTCGAGTTCGCGAGCGTCTGGCGCTCGTTCGGCGCCGAGGTGACGATCATCGAGGCGCTGCCGCACCTGGTCCCGAACGAGGACGTCGCCCTCAGCAAGGGGCTCGAGCGGGCGTTCCGCCGTCGCGGCATCCAGTACTCGCTCGGAACCCGGTTCCAGACGGCGACGCAGGATGACGCGAGCGTCACCGTCACGCTGGAGGACGGCAAGACCTTCACCGGCGACTATCTGCTCGTCGCCGTCGGCCGCGGACCGGTCACCGCCGACCTCGGATTCGAGGATGCCGGAATCACGCTCGACCGCGGGTTCGTGACCGTGGACGAGGAGCTTCGCACCGGCGTGCCGAACGTCTGGGCGGTCGGAGACATCGTGCCCGGGCTGCAGCTCGCCCACCGCGGCTTCCTGCAGGGCATCGCCGTCGCCGAGCGGATCGCGGGCCAGTCGCCCGCGCCGGTCCCGGAGTCGCAGATCCCGAAGATCACGTACTGCAACCCCGAGGTGGCCTCAGTCGGCGTCACGGAGGAGGCCGCCGTCACCGAGCACGGCGCCGACGCGGTCGTATCCTATGAGTACAACCTCGCCGGCAACGGCAAGAGCGAGATCATCGGCACGACGGGCCTCGTCAAGGTCGTCCGGCTGAAGGACGGTCCTGTGCTGGGCGTCCACCTTCTCGGCGACCGGGTCGGCGAACTCATCACCGAGGGCCAGCTCGCCGTCGCGTGGGAGGCGCACCCCGAAGACATCGCCCCGCTCATCCACGCGCACCCCACGCAGAGCGAGGCGCTCGGCGAGGCCTTCCTGGCCCTCGCCGGAAAACCATTGCACGCCCTCTGACCACCAACCGGTGTCAGGGTCACTAAGCTGAATACGTCATAAACATTCTTGAAGGAGACTCCGTCATGAGCACATCCGTGGTCCTCCCCGCTCTCGGTGAGAGCGTCACAGAGGGTACGGTCACCCGCTGGCTGAAGCAGGTGGGAGACACCGTTCAGGCGGACGAGGGCCTGCTCGAGATCTCGACCGACAAGGTCGACACCGAGATCCCCTCCCCGGTCAGCGGCGTCATCGAGGAGATCCTCGTCGCCGAGGACGAGACCGTCGAGGTCGGTGCGCTCCTGGCGCGCATCGGCGACGGCAGCGGCGCTGCCCCCGCTTCGGATGCTCCGGCAGCCGCCGAATCCGCTCCCGAGGCGGCCCCCGCTGACGCCGCTCCCGCGCAGGAGGCGCCCGCCCAGGACGCGCCCGCCCAGGACGCGCCTGCACAGGACGCGCCAGCCGAAGCAGCAGAAGCCGAGACCGCCCCCGCCCAGGAGGCAGCCGCCGCATCCGCTCCTGCGGGCGACGCCACCGACATCCGTCTTCCCGAGCTCGGCGAGAGCGTCACCGAGGGCACCGTCACCCGCTGGCTGAAGCAGGTCGGCGACGAGGTCGCCGTGGATGAGCCACTGCTCGAGATCTCCACCGACAAGGTCGACACCGAGATCCCCTCACCGGTCGCCGGCATCCTGCAGGAGATCGTCGCCGGTGAGGACGAGACCGTCGAGGTCGGCGGCGTCCTGGCCCGCGTCGGCTCCGGTGCGGCCCCCGCCGCTGAGGCCCCGGCTTCCGCTGAAGCCCCCGCTGCCGAGGCTCCTGCCGCCGAGGCAGCGGCCGCTCCGGCACCCGCCGCCGAAGCTCCCACACCGGCCGCGCCGGCACCGGCTGCTCCGGCACCGGCCGCGGCCCCCGCCGAGGCTCCGGCCGCGGACGACAAGGGCTCGGTCTACGTCACCCCGCTCGTCCGCCGCCTGGCTTCGCAGCAGGGCGTCGACCTCTCCACCGTCACCGGTTCGGGCGTAGGAGGACGCATCCGCAAGGAAGACGTCCTCAAGGCCGCCGAGGCCAAGGGCGCGGCACCTGCTGCGGCTGCCGCGGCACCTGCGCCCGCCCCGCTCGAGGTCTCGCCGCTGCGCGGCACCACCCAGAAGATGTCGCGGCTGCGCAAGGTCGTCGCCGAGCGCGCTGTCGCTTCGATGCAGCAGACGGCACAGCTGACCACGTTCGTCGAGGTCGATGTGACTGCTCTGGCGAACTACCGCAACAGCGTGAAGGACGACTTCCAGAAGAAGACCGGCGACAAGCTGTCCTTCCTCCCGTTCTTCACGCTCGCGGCCGCCGAGGCTCTGCAGGCGTTCCCGATCATCAACGCTACGGTCGACGGCGAGAACATCGTCTACCCGGCCTCCGAGAACATCTCGATCGCCGTCGACACCGAGCGCGGCCTGCTGACTCCGGTGCTGCGTGACGCGGCGTCGAAGAACCTCGCACAGATCGCGCACGAGATCGCCGACCTCGCCGCTCGCACACGCGACAACAAGCTGAAGCCCGACGAGCTCGCCGGTGGCACTTTCACGGTGACGAACACGGGTTCGCGCGGCGCGCTGTTCGACACCCCGCTGGTGTTCCTGCCGCAGTCGGCGATCCTCGGCACAGGCACCGTCTTCAAGCGCCCCGGCGTGGTGACGGTCGACGGCGTCGACGCGATCGCGATCCGCTCGTACGCATATCTCGCGATCTCGTACGACCACCGCATCGTCGACGGTGCGGACGCCGCCCGCTTCCTCGGCGCAGTCAAGGCGCGCCTGGAGGCCGCTGACTTCGCGGGCAACCTGGGCGCCTGAGTCAGGTCAGCTACTTCGGCTGGTGCGCGACGTCGTAGATGTCGCGCACCAGCCATTTCTGTTCGCGGCGCTCGAGCACGAGCATCTGCTCCGCTGACTCGTCGGCTGCGTCGTTCGGGCTGAGCCTGACTACGGCGACATCGCCGTAGTCGTCGACGAGCGTCGCCGCGCTCGCCTTCGACCCGCGCATGGCGAGCCCCTCGGCAGGGGTGAGGAGTCCGTCTGCCAGTGCCTCGGGGCAAGCCTCGGCCGCCGCCTGGGCACAGCCCGCGATCGCATCGAGCAGCGTCGGGACCAGCAGGAGCGGGTCACCGGCCTGAGGCGGCGCTGATGACGCCGCCTCAGGCGCTGCTGAAGGCTCCCCCTCGGTCCCGGACGATTCCACTGGTTCATCCACGATGAACGGCTGGCGGCCCTTCTGCGCGGCCTGTGCGGAACCGGCATCCTCGCCGTCTGGCCACATGAATCCGACCGCGAGTACGACGGCGGCGAGCGAACCGGCGAGGATCAGCGGACGCCGGCGCGATCGACGCGGCGCGCTCTTCGCGCGTCGCCGCTCGTCGCCGGCGCTCCGGTCATGTTGACGCCTTCTCGCGAGCCGTGACCGCGCGGCGACCGCGAACTCCCATCCCGGGCGCACAGCAGCGCGCACGGCATCCAGCAGCGCCGGCCGCGCCATCGCCCTGCGCGTCGTGGTCGAACGCACCCGCTGCGCGCGACGTCCGCTCATGTCATCGGTGCGCAGCGAACGGCGTGGAGCCAGATCGGCCGCGCGCTCGGGGGCGAATACATCCAGCCGTAGCGCCCGCGGCGCCGCCAGCGCGAACAGCTGGCCCTCCCATCGGGCGTCCTCGTCGTCGTGATGGCGCCGCTCACGGAGCGCTGTCGCCATCTCCTCGAGCACGCGGATCGTGCCCCTGTCGTCAGTGTGCTCGATGATGCGCTCGACGAGCGCCGCCGTGCGCGCCCTCGCGCTGCCGCCCTCCCCGTGCACGAAGAGCGGGCGCCCATCGCCGGTGAGCCACCAGTCGCCATCTGCTTGCACGGCGTCTGCGCCGAGTTCTCTCACGCCGCGCAGCAGACTCGCCACCAGCGTGCCCAACTCCCCAGCGGCCAGCGGCGCATCCGCCGCGCGCCGACGGCCGAGAAAGGCCTCCACCCGCTGCGTGCACCAAGGCAGCAGAGCGTCGTGCCCGTCCGTCCGGCGATATACGTCGATCACTCCGCACACGTGCTCGGCACCGGAGAAGGACCAGCCGGTCCAGTCCGCCAGATCCGCGACGTCCAGACGCACGGCGACGCCCTCCTCGTAGGCGACGAGCGCGCCGGGGAACGGGCCCTCCGTGCGATCCACAGCACGGATGAGCCGGTGGGCTCCCGGCACCAGCGCGGAACGATCAGCTGCGGCATCCGTTTCGGTCATCGCCCCATCACACCGCACCCAGCGCCCCGCGGAACGCGGTACACCGCGAATGTGCACAGCTCGGCGCACATGGCAGATGTGCAGAACGAGTCAGCCTCCCGCGAACGCGGACGTGAGGGGGCGCCGGACTCGGTATCCTGGTAGGCATGGCTAAGCGTGCTCCCGAACCCGAAAAGCGTCCTGGGTTCTTCTCCCAGATCAAGTCCCTCTTCCGGTTCACACGCGAGATCTATCCCTGGCTCCCCTGGGCGCAGGTCGCCATCCTCGTCGGCGGCATCCTGCTCGGCCTCGTCATCGGCTACCTCATTCCTCCCTTCCAGATCTGGTCGCTCATCCTGTGGGGCATCACCGGACTGATGGTCGGCGTCCTGGGATCCCTGTTCCTGATGACGCGCCTGTCCACCAAGGCGATGTACCAGAAGATCGACGGCATGCCCGGCGCGACCGGTCACGTCCTCAGCACGAGCCTCGGCCGCAAGTGGCAGGCATCTGAGACGCCCGTCGGCATCAACCCCAAGACGCAGGAAGCCGTATACCGCGCTATCGGTCGCGGCGGCATCGTCGTCGTCGGCGAGGGCGCACGCGGCCGCCTCACCCGCCTCATAAACGAGGAGCGGTCCAAGGCGCAGCGCGTCGCCAACGGCGTGCCTGTGCACGTCTACTACGTGGGCCACGGCGACGACGACGTCTCGATCTCCGATCTCTCCAAGACGATCAAGAAGCTCCCCAAGGCGATCGACAAGACGACCATGGCCGCCGTCATCCGTCGTATCGACTCGGTGTCGCAGTCGGTGAGCTCACTGCCGATCCCCAAGGGCATCGACCCGACCAAGGTGCGCGCTCAGCGACCGCGCTGAGCGCCCGTCAGCTCAGCGGCTCCTTCGGGAGGCGTCGCACCTTCGCCCTGCGCCTGCGGCGTTCGGGCACCATCGAGCGCATCTCGTCGAGCTTGCCGAAACAGAGCAGACGGTCATCCGCCTCGAGCACCACATGTTTCCGCGGATTCGGGATGACGGATACGCCGCGGTGCAGCGTGAGAACGGTGATGTCCCGCTCCCACAGGCCCGACTCCCCCAGCGTCTTGCCGACGAGCTCGACAGCGCTGTGGACGCTGAGCTCCGCCACGCCGTATCCGGTCGAGACGGTCAGTCTCTGACGGACATCGATCTCGGGGAATGCGACCTGCGCCGCGATGTAGTCGATGATCGCGCCGGCGACATCGAGCTTCGTCGCCTGCTCGATGCCCTGCAGACCCGGCGAGGAGTTGACCTCCATCACCAGAGGTCCCTCCTCGCCCTCCAGCATGTCGACGCCGGCCACCCGCAACCCCATGATCTGAGCCGAGCGCACGGCTGCCTGCTCGTACTCCGGGTCGAGCTGTACGGCCTCGACGCTGCCCCCGCGGTGCACGTTCGAGCGGAACTCGTCCCCCGCCGCCACCCGCCGCATCGCCGCGACGACCCGGTCGCCGACGACGAGCGCGCGGATGTCACGTCCGCGGCTCTCGGAGACGAACCGCTGGATGAGCACGTTCTGCTTCGTCGAGTGCAGCGTCTCGATGATCGCCTCGGCGACCTTCACCTGCGGGGCGAGGATCACGCCGATGCCCTGAGTGCCCTCGAGCAGCTTGATGACGACCGGCGCGCCGCCCACGCGCTCGATCGCAGGGCGCACGTCGGCGCGGTTGCGCACGAACGCCGTAGCGGGCATCGCGATGTTGTGCCGCGACAGGATCTGGCTCGCGCGCAGTTTGTCGCGGGCGCTGGAGATGCCGTTGGCGGTGTTGGGCGTGTAGACGTCCATCTGCTCGAACTGTCGTACCACGGCCGTGCCGAAGTAGGTGATCGAGCTGCCGATCCGGGGCAGGATCGCGTCATAGTCGCTGAGCGGCTTGCCGCGGAAGTGCAGATCTGGTTCGTCGGCGGTGAGATCGATCGCGAACTTCAACGTGTTGAGGACCTTGACATCGTGTCCGCGCTGGATCGCGGCTGCGCGCAATCGCTGCGTCGAGTATGCCTGGGGTGCACGGCTGAGTACGGCGAGCTTCACGTGTTTTTCCTGCCAAGATGTATCGCGTGGTTAGGACATCTCATTCAAACACTCTTACGGGGTGGCGTGAATGGGTGAGCCTGCCCGATGCCGGCGTGGACTGGATCAAGGCGAAGATCGACACCGGTGCGCGCACATCCTCGCTGCACGCCTTCGACGTCGTCGAGTTCGACCGCGAAGGCGAAGCCTGGGTGCGGTTCCGGGTTAACCCCTGGCAGCACACCGATGCGGATGCCACGATCGTCGAGTGCCCGATCCATGATCGGCGCGAGGTCCGCAGCTCTTCGGGCCATTCGCAGGAACGTCTCGTAGTGCTCCTGGCGATCCGGCTGGTCGATCGGCTGATCGTCTCCGAGGTGACGCTGAGCAATCGTGACGAGATGGGATTCCGGATGCTGATCGGCAGGGAGGCGCTGCGTCGCGGGTTCATCATCGACCCTGCTCGGTCCTTCCTCGGCGGCCGCGCTCCCAAGGAGGCTCGCCGCCGCAATCGCGGTGCCTGACGTCAGGCCCTGATGAGGACCGTCCCGACCGCCTTGTCGTGCAGCCCGCGCTGATCCTGATCCCAGATGACCGCGGGGATGACGAGCGCCAGCAGCACGGTGCGCACGATCGGGCGCCACAGGCCCACCCAGGCGCCGTTCGCGAGCACCACGCGCATGCCGAGGATGCGGTGCCCTGGACTGCCGCCGATCGTGGGGATGAAGAGGATCTGGACCACCACGAAGATGACGAGCGTCGCGAGCGAGTCGTACCGGAAGAACGCGATCGAGATGACCACGGCGGCGGCCCAATCGATCGCGAGGGCGCCGATGCGCCGGCCGACGCGGGCGATGCTTCCCGGACCCGCGGCGGGATAGCCGAGACGCTCTCCTGGGTATGAGTTCGCGGCTTCCGTCACACATCCATCCTATCGAGGGTCTGTAACATGGCCGAAACAAAGAGGACACGGCTGAGAAACCCCTGCGCCCTACTGTTCATGCAGGCCCCAAGGCCCCGATCCGCGTCATCCAGGAGTGATACATGTTCACCGATTCATCCGAGGTGCTGAGCTACATCAAGGAGAACGACGTCAAGTTCCTTGACATCCGTTTCACCGATCTGCCCGGCGTGCAGCAGCACTTCAACATCCCGGCGTCGACCGTCGACGAGGCCTTCTTCACCGATGGCCAGCTCTTCGACGGCTCCTCGATCCGGGGCTTCGCCAGCATCCACGAATCGGACATGCAGCTCATCCCGGACGTGACCACCGCGTACGTCGACCCGTTCCGCGAGGCCAGCACGCTGGTGATGCTCTTCGACATCTACAACCCGCGCACCGGCGAGATCTACTCGAAGGACCCGCGTCAGGTCGCCAAGAAGGCGGAGAAGTATCTCGTCTCCACCGGCATCGCCGACACCGCGTTCTTCGCGCCGGAGGCCGAGTTCTACATCTTCGATGACGTGCGCTACTCCGTCAGTGCCGGTGAGAGCTTCTACAAAGTCGACTCCGAGGAAGCGGCGTGGAACACCGGTCGTGAGGAAGAGGGCGGGAACCTCGCCAACAAGACCCCGTACAAGGGCGGCTACTTCCCCGTCAGCCCGGTCGACAAGACCGCTGACCTGCGCGACGACATCACCCTGCGCCTGATCGACGCGGGCTTCCACCTGGAGCGCTCGCACCACGAGGTGGGCACGGCGGGTCAGCAGGAGATCAACTACCGCTTCGACACCATGGTGCACGCGGCCGACGACATCCTCAAGTTCAAGTACATCGTCAAGAACACCTGCGAGGAATGGGGCAAGGTCGCGACCTTCATGCCCAAGCCGCTCTATGGCGACAACGGCTCCGGCATGCACACGCACCAGTCGCTGTGGAGCGAGGGCAAGCCGCTGTTCTACGACGAGGCGGGGTACGGGCAGCTCAGCGACGTCGCACGCTGGTACATCGGCGGCATCCTGGCTCACGCGCCGGCGCTGCTCGCCTTCACCAACCCGACCCTGAACAGCTACCACCGTCTGGTCAAGGGTTTCGAGGCCCCGGTCAACCTCGTCTACTCGGCCGGCAACCGCTCCGCCGCGATCCGCATCCCGATCACGGGATCGAACCCGAAGGCCAAGCGCATCGAGTTCCGTGCCCCTGACGCCTCGGGCAACCCGTACCTCGCCTTCGCGGCACAGCTGATGGCGGGCCTGGACGGCATCAAGAACCGCATCGAGCCGCATGAGCCGGTCGACAAGGACCTCTACGAGCTTCCGCCCGAGGAGGCGAAGAACATCCCGCAGGTGCCGAACTCGCTGCTGGACTCGCTCGACGCGCTCCGGGACGACCACCAGTTCCTGCTCGAGGGCGGCGTGTTCACGCCCGAACTGATCGAGACCTGGATCTCGTACAAGATCGAGAACGAGATCCTGCCGATCGCGCAGCGTCCGCACCCGTTCGAGTACGAGCTGTACTTCGGGGTCTGACGAAACCGCATCGGATCAGCGCCGGACCTCATCTTCGAGGTCCGGCGCTTTCGTTGCCAACGCTGCCGCGTTACGGTTCAGTATGGGCTCACTCAAGTACGACCACACCGCCGACCCGATCCTCATCGAGGATGTGACGCTGGCTCATCTGAAGGTGGTCATCGCGACGAAGCTGCGCCGCCAGGAGAGCTTCATGATGACCTGGCATCCGATCGACGGCAGTCCGTCCGGGCGGATGACCGCGTGGATCCACCCCGCTGTTCCTCTCGTGTTCGCGTTCGACGAATCGGACTCGCCGCCCATCGATTCGCACCGCCTCGAAGACATGATCCACGCGACCAACGCTTCGGGCGAACTCGTGCTCGACCATCTCGTCGCTCCTGCCGGCTGAGGCCGCTCAGAGGACATTCAGGGCGCCCGCCTGAACCCGCACCTCGAATGACGACACCTGGCCGAGCTCCTCGCCGTCGACCTCGAATGCCAGAGCCTGGTCGAGTTCGACGCGCACGCGCTCTGCGGTCAGGTGCTGGGTGGACTCCGTACTCACCGCGCTCTCGCCGCGGGTGAGGATCCGGCGGATGCCGTTGTCCCACACCACCGAGCGCACGGTCTCGAGCCACTGCAGCGCACCGTCCGCGCTCACCAGCAGCAGGTCGAGCCGTCCGTCGTCCAGCTTCGCGTCCGGCAGCAGTCGCACGCCGCCCTGGACCATGCCGCAGTTTCCGATCAGCAGCGTATGCCCCTGGACCTCCTGCGGCTCGCCGTCGTCGATGGTCAGCTTCACCCCCGTCATCTCCGTGCCGGCCATCGCCCGCCCCATGGCCTCGACGTACGCGAGCCATCCGGCTCTGTCCTTCAGATCATCGTCGGTCTCGACGAGCATCTGCGCGTCGATGCCGAACCCGATCATGACGGCGAACGCACGTTCCTCGCCGTCGGTGCGCACCCAGCCGAGGTCGATCTGCCGTGACTCGCCGCCCTTGATCCGGCGGAGCGCGGCGGGAATGTTCTCCAGCGGAACGTCGAGGTTGCGAGCCAGCAGATTGCCGGTGCCCTGCGGAACGATACCCAGTACGACGCCGGTGCCCGCGAGCGCCTCTGCCACCGCACGCACCGTCCCGTCTCCGCCGACGGCGATCACGGTCGAGCATCCCGCGCCCACGGCATCCTGCGCCATCCCGCGACCCGGGTCGTCGGGAGTGGTCTCCCACCAGCGCACGTCGTCCCCCAGGTGCGAGGCCACCGCCGTGCGCAGCTTCTCCTCATCGACCTTCGAAGGATTCCAGATGAGGCCGTAGCTCGTCGCTGTCATGTGCTCAGCCTGAGCCAGCCCGGATCGATCCGCAACTCGCCGGGCGGCTCAGCCGTAGAACAGCTGCTCGAACACACGGCGCGCGCGCCTGGTGGCGCCGAGGTAGTCCTCTTCAACCGCGCTGGCGGAGCGCTCCGGGTACCCGAGCAGGCGCGCGATCGCGTCGAGCTCGCGGCGATCCGAGGGCAGGGCATCACTCGTCTGTCCGGTGCGCAGTGTGATCGCAGAGCGCAGCCGGCTGGCCAGCAGCCAGGCGTCCCGCAGCAGCTCGGCGTCCTCCGCGGTCACCAGGTCGGCCGCGACCGCGGCCTGCAGCGCGTCCAGGGTCGAGGTCGTGCGGAGTCCCGGAACCGCGTGGGCGTGCTGGAGCTGGATGAGCTGCACGAGCCACTCGACGTCGCTGAGGCCTCCCGGTCCGAGCTTGAGATGCCGGTGCGGATCGGCGCCACGGGGCAGGCGCTCCCCCTCCACACGAGCCTTGATCCGCTTGATCTCGCGGAGGGCGTGCTCGTCGACGTCCTCGGGATAGCGGACGCTGTCGGCCATCGTCATGAAACGCTCGACCAGCACTGGACTGCCAGCGACGCCTCGGGCGCGCAGGAGCGCCTGCGCCTCCCACGACACCGACCAACGTCGGTAGTACTCCGCGTAGGCTGCCAGAGTCCGCACCACGGGCCCATTGCGGCCCTCCGGGCGCAGGTCGGCATCCAGATCCAGTGGCACCTTGGCATCGGTGAGGTGCTCCCGCAGCCCGGCCACGATCTGAGAGGCCAGGCTCTGCGCGCGCTGGGGTTCGACATCGCCCGCGTCATAGACATAGAGGATGTCGGCATCAGAACCGAAGCCGAGCTCCGCGCCGCCGAACCGGCCCATCCCGATGACGGCGAACTCGAAGGAATCGTCCTCGGGCGGAACGACCTCGCGTCGCACGGCACGCAGCGCCGCCTGGATCGTCACATCCGTGATGGAGGTGAGCGCGGTGGCGAGCTCCTCGATCGTCACGACGTCCAGGACCCCGCCCATCGCGGTGCGCAGCAGCTCGCGTCGGCGCAGCGCACGCACGGCCTTCAATGCACTCGTCACGGACGCGTGCCGGGTCTGGATCGCCCTGGCCTCCTCGTCGAGCTTCTCCGGCCCGCGCGGCCGAAGACGGTCCGTGCTGTCCAGCCAGGCCACCGACTCTGGGATCCACTCAAGGAGCTCGCCGATGTAGCGCGACGACGACAGCAGCAGCGTGAGGCTCTCGGCGGCGCCGGACGAATCGCGCAGCATCCGCAGGAACCAGGAGGTGTCACCCAGGCGCTCGCTGATCCGGCGGAACGCGAGCAGGCCGTAGTCGGGGTCGCTGCCGTCGGCGAACCAGCGCACCATGATCGGCATGAGATGGCGCTGGATGGTGACCTTCCGGCTGATGCCGGACGTGAGAGCACCGATGTGACGGAGCGCACCGGCCGGGTCGCGGAAGCCGATCGCTGCGAGGCGGTCGCGCGCCTGCTCTGTGGAGAGCGTCCGCTCCTCCTCCGGCAGTGCCGCCACCGCGCTCAGCAGCGGGCGGTAGAACAGCCGGGTGTGGATGTCGCGGACTTCGCGCCGGACGCGCTCCCAGAGCTCCCAGATCGCCGGTCCCGTCTCGGCGAGCCCTGAGGCACGGGCGAGCACGCGCTGCTCCTCCGGCGTCCGTGGCATGAGGTGGGTGCGCGTGAGGTCTCTGAGCTGCACGCGGTGCTCCATCAGGCGCAGCGTGCGGTAATCGGCGGCGAAGATCGCGGCATCCGAACGCCCGATGTACCCGCCGGCGACCAGGGCGTCCAGGCTCTCGAGCGTGCCGCGGGTGCGGATCTCGGGATCGGTCAGTCCGTGCACGAGCTGGAGAAGCTGAACCGTGAACTCGATGTCGCGGATGCCGCCGACGCCGAGCTTCAGCTGGTACGGGGCGTCTTCGGGGTCGACGTGTTCGGTGACCCGCTCCCGCATGCGCTGCACGCTGTCCACGAAGTCCTCGCGTGCGGCGCTGGACCAGATCTTCGGCTGGACCGCTTCCAGATACGCCTGCCCGAGGACCTCGTCGCCGGCGATCGGCCGCGCCTTCAGCAGCGCCTGGAACTCCCAGCTCTGCGCCCAGCGTTCGTAGTACGCCAGGTGCGAGCCGAGCGATCGCACCAGAGCGCCCTGTTTGCCCTCAGGGCGGAGGTTGGCGTCCACATCCCAGAGCGGCGGCTCGACCTCGATTCCGCAGATGCCCTTGATGGTCTCCCTGGCCAGGCGCGTGGCGATGTCGATCGCGCGCCCCTCATCGAGCGCCTCCTCGTCGGAGGAACCACCCACGAAGATAACGTCGACGTCGCTGACGTAGTTGAGCTCCCGGGCTCCGGCCTTGCCCATGCCGATGATGGCGAGCTGCGTGCGCGCGACGTCGTCCGCCGGCACGACCGCTCCTACACGAGCGCGTGCGACGGCGAGCGAGGCCTCGAGTGCGGCCCCGGCGGCATCCGCCAGCGCGGCGGACACGGCGGCGATCCGGGATGCCGGCTCTGCCGTCATCAGGTCGATCGCGGCGATCTCGGCGAGGGCACGACGGTAGGCGATCCGCAGCGCGACCCAGACGGTGTCCTCACCCGAGGCCGCGATGCCGTTCGCAGCGTCCACCGCAGCCAGCATGCGCTCCCGGAGAGTGAGAGCGCTCGGAACGAGAGAACCGACCTCTGCCAGAACCGAGAGCTCCCGCGGATGCCGGTAGAAGAAGTCCGCCAGCCCGTTCGAGGCGCCGAAGACGCGCCACGCGATCGCGCGGGTCTCCTGGTGGCAGAGCACCTCGCGCAGGACGCTCGGGTCGCGACGGGCGATCCGCAGCATCCACTCGACCGCGGCATCCGGATCGGCCGCCGAGGCGCCGTCGAGCAATTCCGCACCGTCTATCGCGAGCAGGGCGGACAGGTCGTCGACGGCGTCGGCGGCTGCGCTCAGTCCGGTGAACCCGAGTCGGGCAAGTGCCGAGCGCGACAGCGCGGATTCTGACCGAACCATCCGATCAGAGCAGTTCGAGGTTGCTCTTCAGCTCGAACGGGGTGACCTGGCCGCGGTAGGCCTCCCACTCCTTGCGCTTGTTCAGCAGCACGTAGTTGAACACCTGCTCGCCGAGGGTCTCGGCGACCAGCTCGGACGACTCCATGTGCTCGAGCGCGTGATCGAGGCTCGCGGGCAGCGAGCTGTACCCGAGTGCACGGCGCTCGGCGTCGCTCAGCGACCAGACGTTGTTCTCGGCCTCCGGCGGGAGCTCATACTCCTCCTCGATGCCCTTCAGGCCCGCGGCGAGCAGCAGTGCGTACGCCAGATAGGGATTGGCCGCCGAATCCAGCGCACGGTACTCGACACGCGACGACTGGCTCTTGTTGGGCTTGTACATCGGCACACGCACCAGTGCAGAGCGGTTCGCGTGGCCCCAGGTCACGAAGCTCGGGGCCTCGTCGCCGCCCCACAGGCGCTTGTACGAGTTGACGAACTGGTTGGTGACTGCGGAGATCTCGCTCGCGTGGCGGAGAAGACCGGCGATGAAGTGGCGGCCGGTCTTCGACAGCTGGTACTTCGCGCCTTCTTCCCAGAATGCGTTCTGGTCGCCCTCGAACAGGGACATGTGCGTGTGCATACCGCTGCCCGGCTGGTCGCTCATCGGCTTGGGCATGAATGTCGCGTACACGCCCTGCTCGATCGCGACCTCCTTGACGACCGTGCGGAACGTCATCACGTTGTCCGCCGTCGTCAGGGCGTCCGCGTATCGCAGGTCGATCTCGTTCTGGCCGGGGCCGCCCTCGTGATGGCTGTATTCGACCGAGATACCCAGGTCCTCCAGCATCCGCACCGAACGGCGCCGGAAGTCGTGGGCCGTGCCGCCGGGGACGTTGTCGAAGTATCCGGCCGAGTCGACCGGCACAGGCCCCTCAGGACCGATGCCCGAGGACTTGAGCAGGTAGAACTCGATCTCGGGGTGCGTGTAGAACGTGAATCCGGCATCCGCCGCCTTCGCGAGCGTGCGCTTGAGGACGTGCCGCGGGTCGGCGACGGCGGGCTGGCGGTCCGGCGTAGTCAGATCGCAGAACATGCGCGCCGTCGGATCGATCTCGCCGCGCCACGGCAGGATCTGGAACGTCGTGGGGTCGGGCTGCGCGAGCAGATCGGACTCATAGGTGCGCGTGAGCCCCTCGATGGCGGAGCCGTCGAAGCCGATGCCCTCGGCGAACGCCCCCTCCACCTCGGCCGGCGCGATCGCGACGGATTTGAGGGTACCGATCACATCGGTGAACCAGAGGCGAACGAACTTGACCCCGCGCTCTTCGATCGTGCGCAGCACGAAGTCTCGCTGCTTGTCCATGCCCATAAGCGGCGTTACTTCCCGTCCAGGTCGGTGGCCTTGCGCCAGTCTTCGTCGATCGCTTCTTCGATCGCCCACGCATCCGAGCGCTCGCGCAGCGTCTGCAGCGCGTTGGCGGCCGCGTCGGCGGTGTCGAAGGGGCCGACACGATCGACGGCGGGCGACATGTAGCCGTACTCGACCGCACCGGACGTGGTGTTGTACCAGTACTTGCGCTCTCCGCTGGACATGTACGAATCTTCTCCTCGAGACATGGTCCGTCCCTTCGTAAGGCTTTGTCACGATACTAACGGCGACACCCGCTCTCGCTAGGCTATTGCGCATGGCAAAAGCGATCGGCGTCGACATCGGCGGCACAGGCATCAAGGCAGGAATCGTCAATCTCGAGAAGGGGACGCTCGAATCCGATCGCGTCCGCGTCGACACCCCGAAGGGCGCCTCTCCCGAGGACGTGCTGAAGGCTGTCCACGAGGTTCTCGACACGCTCGGCGTGCGCGACTCCGACCTTCCCCTCGGCGTGGCCTTTCCTGCGATCGTGAAGCGCGGCAGGACCCTGTCGGCGGCGAACGTCTCGAAGGAATGGCTCGGATTCGAAGCCGAGAAGTTCTTCGAGGACGGGCTCGGCCGTGACATCACCTTCGTCAACGATGCGGATGCCGCCGGCGTCGCCGAGGTGCGCCACGGCGCAGCCCGCGACGTCGAGGGCCTGACGATCATGGCGACGCTGGGCACCGGCATCGGCTCTGCGTTCCTGTACAACGACGTACTGCTGCCGAACACCGAGCTCGGTCACCTGCTCTACGACGGCACGACCGTCGAGGACGCCTCGATCGAGAAGTGGTGCGCGTACTCGGCGATGGAGCGCGAGAGCCTGTCGTGGGAGGACTGGTCGGCCCGGCTCCAGGTCTTCTTCTCGCACGTCGAGTTCCTCTTCAGCCCTGACCTGTTCGTCGTCGGCGGCGGTGTCTCGAAGCACCCGGAGAAGTTCATCCCGCTGCTCGACCTGAACACGCCGATCGTCCCGGCGATCCACCGCAACTCCTCGGGCATCATCGGCGCGGCGTCGCTCGCAGCCGATTGACGAGATCCGGCGTACGGGCTGCGAATGGGGCGGCCTGTACGCCGGGTTCTGTTCCGGGGCCTCTCTCGAGGGATCCCTTCGACGGCCATCTCTCTCGGCGACACGTTGCCGTGCCGCTCCAGCGGTCTACCCGAGGACTCGGCGAGCCGCGTCATCATCCTCTGTCTGACCTTGCTCCGGACGAGGTTTACCTGGCAGGCCATGTCACCATGACCCCCGGTGGTCTCTTACTCCACCCTTTCACCCTTACCCCGCGGCCCGTGGGCCGGAGGCGGTCTGCTCTCTGTGGCACTATCTCGCGGATTGCTCCGGGTGGGCGTTACCCACCGTCCTGCCCTGCGGAGCCCGGACGTTCCTCGGTGCGGTCTCCCGCAACGCGACCGTCCAGCCGCCCCATTCGCTCGTCCAGTCTACTTCTCGCCGGTGCGCACGATCCTGAGATCGAGCGGCACGTCGATCGGAAACGCGCCGAACAGGCGTCGAGTCGCGACGGCGGCCGCCTCGCGCACGGCGGATGCCGCGTCATCCGCCTGCTCGGCGGGGACGTGCAGGATCACCTCGTCGTGCAGGAAGAA
This sequence comes from Microbacterium abyssi, assembly GCF_015277895.1. Classification (NCBI taxonomy): domain Bacteria; kingdom Bacillati; phylum Actinomycetota; class Actinomycetes; order Micrococcales; family Microbacteriaceae; genus Microbacterium; species Microbacterium abyssi. The sequence goes on from NZ_CP063815.1 coordinate 1,770,037, forward strand.
GGCCAGATGCGCCTGGTCCGCGAAGGGCCCCGATGCCGTCGCCGGCGTCTCGGCGGCGGGAAGCTGCCGCAGCCGATGCCGGATCTCGGCCAGCCAGATCAGCGCCCATTCGGCGGCAGTCCCCTGCACGACGAAATTGCGGGTGAACCGCCCGCGCTCGCGCGCAGCGGATCGCGCCCGCCTCACCTCTGCGGGTGGGACGTCGGCGCCGCTCGCAGCGGCCTGCTGCTCCTGCCAGGCGGTGTCCGGTCGCGGCGAGGAGCGGCCGAGCCAGGTCGAGACCACACCGCCGTCCTCGCCGACGCGCGCGGCCTCGTCGACGCGGTGCATGGCGCGCGGGTACACCCTGCGCAGACGCGGCACGAGCCTGCCGCTGTCGCCCGTCGTGGCGCCGTACATCGCGCCCAGCACCGCGTACTTCGCCTCCTCACGCGTCGCCACCGCTCCGGAGGCGACCACTCCGGCGTACAGGTCCTGTCCGCGGGCGGCCTCGGCCATGGCCTTGTCGGATGCCATGGCGGCGAGCATCCGCGGTTCGAGCTGCGCGACGTCAGCGACGACGAGCATCCACCCCGGGTCGGCCCGGACGGCGGGGCGGAGGATGCGCGGCAGCTGCAGCGCTCCGCCGCCCGAGGACGCCCAGCGTCCGGTGACCACGCCGCCGGGGATGTACACGGGGCGAAAGCGTCCGTCGTGCACCCACTCGGACAGCCACGCCCACCCGTTCGCGCTCATCAGCCGGGAGAGCTTCTTGTACGCCAGCAGCGGGGGGATGACGGGGTGCGAGATCTCGCTGAGCTGCCATTGACTGGTCGACTCGACGTTGACGCCGACGCGGTGCAGGGCGCGCAGCAGCTTCACGTGACTGTCGAGGTGCAGTGTCGGGTCGCCGACGTGGAAGCGCACCGCATCGGCGTGCGTCGCCATGTGCGCCGGCATCCCACCGCCTGCCGGGCGCGCACCGAGCACCTCGGTGAGGATGCGGTCGTGCTCGGCGGCATCCCAGGGCAGGCCCGCGGCGCGCAGCTCCTGGGCGATCAGTCCGCCCGCCGATTCGGCGGCGCACAGCAGGGCGAGCCGGCCGGTGCGGTCCGCGGCGATCACGCCGAGTTGCGCGCGCAACTGGTCGAGGAGGTCGGTGACGGACTCTGATCCGCTCCGATCCCCTGGGGCGAACAGCGCGGGTTCGGCAATCTCGGGCTCACGGGGCAGCCAGTCGGGCGAGGGCGCGAGCGGACGCGCAACCACATCAGTGTCGCGGAGGATCGCGTGGCACAGCAGCAGGTCATGCGTGCGCGTCAGCTGTACGCCCTCGGAGAGGAGGTCAGGGTAGAACTCACGTGCGCTGCGGATCACCCAGCGGGGTCGCTCGTCGGCTTCGACGCGTCGGACCCAGTCGGCGAGCTCTGTCGCGGCGATGTCCGTGCGGTCGAGCTCTCCGCCCTCGGCATCCAGCCGGACGGCGACGGCGTCGCCGGTGCCCGTGACGGCCAGCAGGATCCGGGAATCGGCTGCCGGCCTGGCGCTCACAGCCCCGATTCGTCGGTGCGCACGAGGATCGCGCCGCACTCGGGGCACGAGACGACGGCATCGGGCGCAGCCTGACGAATCTCATTGAGATTGGTGCCGGGGAGCATCATGCGGCAGCCCTCGCAGGTTCCCCGGCGCAGCAGGCCGACTCCGATGCCGCGGGAGGCGCGGCGCGTGTACTCGGCGAGCAGGTCGGCGGGGATCTCGGCGGTCACGGCATCGCGGTCGCGGGTGAGCTGTGCGATCTCGGTGGTGGCCGCGGCGATCGATGCCTTGGCCTGCGCGGTGAGGTCGGTGCCCTCTGCGGTGGTGGTGTCGATCAGCGCCTGCTGCGTGGCGACCGCGGCCTCGGCTTCTTCGAGCCGGCCCATGACGTCGAGCTCGACGTCCTCGAGGGCGCTGATGCGCTTGGCGAGGCTCGCGAGTTCGTGCTCGAGCGCCTGCGCGTCCTTCGGGTTGGTCGCGGTCGCGAGCCGGTCGGCGTCGCGCGTACGGCGCTGCTCGGTGACCTTCACATCGGACTCGAGCCGGGTCAGCTCGGTGCGGATGTCGTCGCGGGCGCCGCTGAGCACGGTCAGCTCACGGAGCTGCTCCTGACGCTCTTTGGCCAGCTCGTTGATGCGGGCCCCCTGCGCGGGCGTCGCCCGCTGCCGCTCGGCTTGCTGCAGGCGTCGATCGAGCTCGGCGACGTCGAGAAGGATGCGCTGTTGTTCGGGGGTGGCGTTCACACGTCCAACTTACCGTCCAGGTACGTCCACATCCGGTTCTCGCGGAGGAATCTGCTCCGCTCCCGCATGGATCCCGGCGCGCCGCGCTCCCGGAAGAAGGCTTCGAACGCCACGACGCCGGCTGCGTCGAACGGTCCTCCTGCCGCGGTGTCGAGAATGTCCAGCCGGGTCCATCGGATGTCGGGATCGAGTTCCAGCTCGGCGGGTCTGGTGGTCGGATGCCAGGACCGCAGCAAGTACGCGGCATCCCCCGTCGCGAACGCCGTGAACCGGGAGCGCATGAGACGGACCGCGGTCGGTGCGGCGATGGTGCCCGAGAGCACGGGACCGCAGCACGAGTCGTAGGTGTCTCCGGATGTGCAGGGGCAGCGCATGCGTCAATCATGCCGCGTACGCTGAGAGCAGACCTGTGAAGGAGACTCCCCCATGCCCGCTCTTCCCGTGCGCACCGCCCACAACGGATTCACTCTTCCCGCGATCGGCCTCGGCACCTATCGCCTGAACGGCGAGGCGGGTGCCGCCGCGATCGCCGCGGGGATCGACGCCGGCTACCGGCTGGTCGACTCCGCATTCAACTACGAGAACGAGGGCACGGTCGGGCGTGGTGTGGCGGATGCCGCCACGGACCGTGCGGAGATCGTCGTGACGACGAAGCTCCCCGGACGCCACCACCCGTCGGACAAGGCGCGCACGAGCATCGAGGAGAGCCGGTTCCGCCTCGGACTGGATGCCACCGACCTGCACCTCATCCACTGGCCGAACCCGATCCAGGACGAGTACGTCCAGGCATGGGCCGCGCTCGTCGAGGCGCAGCAGCGCGGGACGGTGCGTCAGATCGGCGTCTCGAACTTCCTGCCCGAGCACCTGGAGCGCCTGGAGCGCGAGACCGGGGTGCGTCCTGTGGTCAACCAGATCGAGCTGCACCCGTACTTCCCGCAGACCGAACAGCTCGCGTACCACCGCGAACACGGCATCATCACCGAGGCGTGGAGCCCGATCGGTCGCGCGAGAGCGCTGCTCGAGGAGACGGTGATCGCCGAGGTCGCGGCCGCGCACGACATCTCGCCGGCGCAGGCCGTGCTCGCCTGGCACGTGGCTCGCGAGAGCGTCGCGATCCCGAAGGCGTCGTCGCTGGAGCATCAGAAGGCCAACCTCGCGGCGGCATCCGTCGTGCTCGACGACGCCGAGGTCGAGGCCATCACCGCGCTCGGCCGTGCCGACGGCCGGCTCTTCGACGCCGATCCCCGTTCGCACGAGGAGTCCTGAGCCGCGCGCTCTCGCCGCGGTGCGGTCAGATCATCGCTGTGAGAACGCCGCCGTCGGCACGCAGAGCGGCGCCGTTCGTGGCCGATGAGAGGGGACTCGCCAGGTAGAGCGCGAGGCTGGCGATCTCCTCCGGCTCGATGAATCTCTGCAGCAGAGACGTCGTGTTCTGCGCGATGATGGCGGCCTTCATCGCGTCCTCAGGAACATCCTGCGCCGCTGAGAGTGCAGCCACCGTGTGGGCGACGCCATCGGAATAGGTCGGACCGCCGAGGATCGTGTTCACTGTGACGCCTGTGCCGCGGGTGAGCTTGGCGAGGCCGTTGCTCAGCGCCAGTGTCGCGGCCTTCGTCACTCCGTAGTGCACCATGTCTGCCGGGATGTTCACACCGGACTCGGTGCCGATGAAGATGACGCGCCCCCACCCGTTCTCGAGCATGCGCGGCAGCAGATGGCGAGACAGCCGCACGCCGCTCATGACGTTGACATCGAAGTAGCGCTGCCAGTCCTCGTCGCCGATATCGCCGAACGCCGCGAGTTCGAAGAGTCCGACGTTGTTGACCAGGATGTCGACCTCGCCGAGCTCCCCGACCAGTTGCACCATCTGTCGTGGATCTGCGACATCGGCGACGATGCCCGAGACGGGAGCCTCAGGGTCCCCCGCTTTCAGATCACGGACCGCGCGGTCCACCCTGTCCTGGTCTCGCCCGTTGATGACGACGGACGCTCCTTCAGCCAGGAGTCCCCTCGCGATCGCGAATCCGATTCCCTGCGTAGCCCCGCTCACGAACGCTCGCCTGCCATCCAACTGAAGTTCCATGATTCTCCATTCACTTTCTCAATCAAGTCAAACCCTACCAATATCACTTGACTGAGAAAGTGCCGTAATCTGCAGACATGACGGATCACACTTCTCGCGCGATGCTCACGGGCGATGACCTGGAGACGTGGTCTTCGCTGGCGACGGTCCTGGAATGGCTGCCGGCCGCACTCGATACGCAGTTGCAGGCCGACTCGGAGATGACGCATTTCGAGTACGGGATCCTGTACGCCTTGGCCGATGCTCCGGAACAGACGCTCCGGATGAGCGTGCTCGCCGGCTACGCGAACAGCTCACTGTCGCGTCTATCGCGCGCGGCGGCGCGCCTGGAGAAGCGCGGATGGATGCGCCGGATGCCGGATCCGACCGACGGCAGGTACACGCTCGCGATTCTCACCCAGCCGGGCACGGCGAAGGTCGAGCAGGCCACGCCGGGTCACGTGCGCACGGTGCATCGGCTCGTCCTCGACCCGCTGACAGCGGCGCAGAAGAAGCAGCTTCGAGAGATCAGCAGGCGAATCCAGCGCTCGATCCGCGATGAGTCCGGGTGGAGTCCGACAGCGACGGAATAGTCCCGCACGGGCTCGACTTGGATCTGACATGAAAGCAATCGTCTACACGGGCAAGGGCGACTCCGCGACACTCGCGCTGACCGAGCGCGAAGCGGCGCTTCCCGGCCCCGGTGAGGTGCGGGTCCGCATCCACGTGTCCGGAGTCAATCCCACCGATTGGAAGGCGCGCGCATCCTCGGAAGCGCCGATGCCGTTCGAGGAGATCGTGCCGAATCAGGACGGTGCCGGTGTCGTGGATGCTGTCGGCGATGGTGTCGAGGGCCTGCAGGTCGGCGATCGCGTGTGGGTGCATCTCGCCGCCCACCAGCGGCCGACCGGCACGGCCCAGGAGTTCACGGTGGTGCCGCAGTCGCGCGCGGTTCGACTCCCGGACGGTGTCGGCTTCGATATCGCCGCGAGCCTCGGTGTTCCGGCGATGACGGCGCACCGCGCGCTGACCGTGCACGAGCACGGCCCGTCTAGGCTCTCCCCCGGCGCGCTCGCCGGTCGGACTGTCCTGGTGCAGGGCGGTGCGGGCGCGGTGGGTCATGCGGCGATCCAGCTGGCCGTGTGGGCGGGCGCGACGGTCATCACGACCGTGAGCACGGATGCGAAGGAACGGCTCGCCCGCGCGGCCGGCGCTCACCATGTCTTCCAATACCCCGATGATCGACTGGCCGAGCGCATCCTTGAAGTCGCTCCGTCAGGCGTCGATCAGGTCGTGGAGGTCTCGCCGGCGAGCAACGCCGCGCTCGATGTCGAAGTGCTCGCCAATCACGGATCGATCGCGTACTACGCGAACGACAAGGGCGATGCGTTCACGATCCCGATCATGCCGAGTTTCGCGAAGAACGCGCGCTGGCAGGGGCTGCTCCTGTACACGGTCGGCGAGGATGCGCTGACAGCCGCTGCCGAGGACGTCACCGCGGCGTTGGAAAACGACGCTCTTCCCGTCGGGGAGAACGCCGGGCTGCCGCTCACCTGGTTCCCGCTCGAGGAGACGGCCGCCGCACACGATGCAGTTGAGCACGGCACGATCGGGAAGGTCCTCATCCGGGTCTCGTCCGACGACTGAGCAGACGCCGGTGAGCGCTTCGTCACGGTGATGGCGGCCCGATACGGGATGCGCGCGCTGATCCGGCGAGGTGCGGGTTCCGCTGTAGAGGTGGGCCCTGCCGGGATCGAACCGACGACATCCACGGTGTAAACGTGGCGCTCTACCAGCTGAGCTAAAGGCCCTGGTGAGTCCAGTCTAGCGAGCGACCCGATGCGCGACGTAACCGCGGAACGGGACTAGGCTGAGAACAGCGCGCGTTGTGCCGAGACGACAAGACTCCCCGCGTCGCTTCCCGTTTCCTTGGCAAGACCTGCCAGCTTGACGAAAGGCTCCACGTGACCGTCCACGACCAGGATCCGTACTCCCAGGGCCCCCTCGACAGCGATCCGGACGAGACCGGCGAATGGCAGCAGTCGCTTGACGAGCTCGTCGACGCCAAGGGCCACGGACGCGGCCGCGAGATCATGCTCAGCATGCTCAAGCGCTCCAAGGAGCTGCACCTGAACGTGCCTATGGTCCCGACCACCGACTACATCAACACCATCGCCTCGGAGAACGAGCCGGAGTTCCCCGGCGACGAGGAGCTCGAGCGCCGCTACCGCCACTGGATCCGGTGGAACGCCGCGATCACGGTGCACCGCGCTCAGCGCCCCGGCATCGGCGTCGGCGGGCACATCTCGACCTACGCGTCCGCGGCGTCGCTGTACGAGGTCGGCCACAACCACTTCTTCCGAGGCCAGGATCACCCCTCCGGCGGCGACCAGATCTTCTACCAGGGCCACGCCTCCCCCGGCATGTACGCTCGTGCGTTCCTCGAAGGACGCCTGACCGAGGCGCAGCTCGACGCGTTCCGCCAGGAGAAGTCCGGCGCCCCGAACGGCATCCCGTCGTACCCGCACCCGCGCATGATGCGCGAGTTCTGGCAGTTCCCGACCGTGTCGATGGGCCTGGGCCCGATCAACGCCATCTACCAGGCGATGACGAACAAGTACCTTGCCAACCGCGGCATCAAGGACGTCGCCGACTCGCACGTCTGGGCGTTCCTCGGCGATGGTGAGATGGACGAGGTCGAATCGCGCGGCCAGCTGCAGGTCGCAGCCAACGAGGGCCTGGACAACCTCACCTTCGTGATCAACGCCAACCTGCAGCGCCTCGACGGCCCTGTGCGCGGCAACGGCAAGATCATCCAGGAGCTCGAGTCGTACTTCCGCGGTGCCGGCTGGAACGTGATCAAGGTCGTCTGGGGCCGTGAGTGGGACGACCTGCTCGCCCGCGACACCGACGGCGCACTGCTCAACCTCATGAACGTCACCCCCGACGGCGACTACCAGACCTACAAGGCTGAGAACGGCGCCTTCGTCCGCGAGAACTTCTTCGGTCGCGACGAGCGCACCGCTGCCCTGGTCAAGGACTACACCGACGACCAGATCTGGAAGCTCCGCCGCGGCGGTCACGACTACCGCAAGGTGTACGCGGCCTACAAGGCGGCCATGGAGCACAAGGGCCAGCCGACCGTCATCCTCGCCAAGACCGTCAAGGGCTACGGCCTCGGTCCGCACTTCGAGGGTCGCAACGCCACGCACCAGATGAAGAAGATGACTCTGGACGACCTGAAGCTCTTCCGCGACACCATGCAGATCCCGATCACGGACGCGCAGCTCGAGGAGAACCCGTACCAGCCGCCGTACTTCCACCCCGGAGCACAGGACGAGACCATCCAGTACATGCTGGAGCGCCGTCGCGACCTCGGCGGCTTCCTGCCCGAGCGCCGCACCAAGCACGTCGACCTCGCCCTCCCCGAGGAGAAGGACTACGCGTTCCCGAAGAAGGGCTCCGGCAACCAGGAGGTCGCCACCACGATGGCGTTCGTCCGCATGCTCAAGGACCTGCTGCGGGTGAAGGGCTTCGGCGAGCGGATCGTCCCGATCATCCCGGACGAGGCCCGCACCTTCGGCATGGACTCGTACTTCCCCTCGGCGAAGATCTACAACCCCAACGGCCAGAACTATACTGCCGTCGACCGCGAGCTGCTCCTGGCGTACAAGGAGAGCCCGCAGGGTCAGATCATGCACGTCGGTATCAACGAGGCCGGGGCGACCGCCGCCTTCACCGCCACGGCGACGTCCTACTCGACGCACGGTGAGCCGCTGATCCCGATCTACATCTTCTACTCGATGTTCGGCTACCAGCGCACCGGCGACGCCTTCTGGGCCGCCGCCGACCAGATGGCGCGTGGTTTCGTGATCGGCGCCACCGCCGGACGCACCACTCTGACAGGTGAGGGCACGCAGCACGCCGACGGCCACTCGCCGCTGCTCGCGTCGACCAACCCGGCGACCGTCAGCTACGACCCGGCATACGGCTACGAGGTCGCGCACATCGTGCAGGCCGGCATCGAGCGCATGTACGGCGGATCGCACCCCGATCCCGATGTCATGTACTACCTGACCGTCTACAACGAGCCGCTCAAGCAGCCCGCCGAGCCCGAGGACGTCGATGTCGAAGGCATCCTCAAGGGTGTGCACCGGGTCTCCGAGGGCACCGGTGACGGACCCCGCGTGCAGCTGCTCGCCTCCGGCGTCGGCGTGCCGTGGGCGATCGAGGCGCAGGAGCTGCTGGCGAAGGACTGGGGCGTCGTCGCCGACGTGTGGTCGGTGACGAGCTGGAACGAGCTGCGCCGCGACGGCCTCGCGGCCGACGAGCACAACTTCCTGCACCCCGAGGAGGAGCCGCGGCTCGCCTACCTCACGCAGAAGCTGCAGTCCGCCGAAGGCCCGTTCATCGCGACCAGCGACTACATGCACGCGGTGCAGGATCAGATCCGCCAGTGGGTTCCCGGCGACTTCTACACGCTCGGCGCCGACGGATTCGGCTTCGCCGACACCCGCGCAGCGGCACGCCGGTTCTTCAAGATCGACGGACCGTCCATGGTCGTCCGCGCCCTCCAGGGCCTGGCAGACCAGGGCAAGCTCGACCGCTCGGTGATCGCCCAGGCGATCTCGAAGTACGACCTGCACAACGTGAACGCGGGTACGAGCGGGAACGCCGGCGGCGAGAGCTGAGCCACGTGTGACCGCATCGTCTCCTGCGTCGACCGACAAGACCGCGACGCTCGCCTGGCTGCGTCGCATCTCGGGTGATCTCGCGACCGCGACGATCCAGCGACTCGAGGAGACACTGCCCTGGTACGCCGACATGCCACCGGCCCGCCGCTCTGCGGTCGGGCTGGTGGCCCAGGCCGGCATCACGTCGTTCATCCAGTGGTTCGACGATCCGACGTCCACGCCGTGGATCGCCGCGGACATCTTCGCGGCAGCCCCGCGTGAGCTGCTGCGCAGCGTCAGCCTGACCCAGACGCTGCAGCTGATTCGCGTGACCGTCGAGATCACCGAGGAGCGCATCGCCGGCAAGGGCGAGATGCTCCGCGAGGCGATCCTGCTCTACTCCCGCGACGTCGCCTTCGCCGCCGCGGACGTGTATGCGCGCGCCGCCGAGGCGCGCGGACTCTGGGATGCCCGGCTCGAGGCGCTGGTCGTGGATTCGATCCTTACCGGCGAGGCCGATGAAGAGCTGCCCAGCCGCATCGCAGCCCTCGGCTGGCACGGACACGGCGAGGTGTGCGTGCTGGTCGGCACGACTCCCCCGCAGTTCGACGTCGATCACGTCCGACGGACCGCACGGAAACTGTCCGTCGACGTGCTGATCGGCGTGCAGGGATCCCGGCTCGTGCTCGTCCTCGGCCGTGCGCGCGTACCCGGTCGCGAAGAGGAGCAGGACGACCTGGCCTTCGAGGAGATCGCTTCCCGTCTCGAGCCCTCGTTCGGCCCCGGCTACGTGGTGCTCGGACCGCCGGTGGCGGCCCTGGTGGATGCCGGGCAGAGCGCCCGCGCCGCACTCGCGGGGTTCGCGGTCGCACGCGCCTGGCGGACGGCGCCGCGCCCCGTCGAAGCCGATGACCTCCTCCCCGAGCGCGCCCTCGCCGGCGACCCCCTCGCGAAGCAGACGCTGATCGACCGGATCTATCGGCCGCTGCAGGCGCACTCGACGGACCTCGTCACGACGCTGTGGAGCTATCTCGACAACGGTCGCTCGCTGGAGGCCACCGCGCGCGAGCTGTTCGTTCACCCGAACACGGTGCGCTACCGCCTCAAGCGCGTCAGCGAGGTGATCGGCTGGGATGCCACTGGGCCCCGCGAGGCGCTGATCCTTCAGACCGCGTTGATCCTCGGGTCCATCGGGACAGCCGAGACCGTGCGTCGTCGGCCCTCCGCGCGTCGCGGTCGTTGACCCCCATCTGCTGTACGCCACACACAAGCGAATCGCGCAATCTTGTGAGGGTTCATCCACCGTCGTGGACTGATTCTTGGCAGACTGGGTAGGTGATTGTCGTCGCCTGCCCCGGACAGGGCTCACAGACCCCCGGCTTCCTCGCCCCCTGGCTCGAGCTCGACGGCGTGGCCGACAGCCTCGCCGCGTACTCCGAGGCCGCCGAGGTCGACCTCGTCCTGCACGGCACGGAATCGGATGCCGACACCATTCGCGACACGCGCATCGCCCAGCCGCTCATCGTGGCCGCATCCCTGATCGCCGCGAAGGCGCTCGTGCAGCGTGCCGGTCGCGTGCCTGATGGCGTCGCAGGTCACTCCGTCGGCGAGCTCGCCGCGATCGTCGGCTCCGGGGTCATCTCGGCCGACGAGACGATGCGCCTGGTCGGCATCCGCGGGCGCGCGATGGCGGATGCCGCAGCGCAGACTCCGACCGGCATGAGCGCCGTGATCGGCGGTGACGAGCAGGCCGTGCTCGAGCGTCTGGCCGAGCTCGAGCTGACGCCCGCGAACTACAACGGCGGAGGCCAGATCGTCACCGCCGGCGCCCTGCCGGCGCTCGCGGCGCTCGCTGAGCAGCCGGTGAAGGGCACGCGCGTCATCCCGCTGCAGGTGGCCGGCGCCTTCCACACGTCGTACATGGTCTCCGCCGTCGACGCCCTGCGCGCCGCCGTCGCCGACGTGACGCCGAGTGACCCGAACGTCACCCTCTGGACCAACCGCGACGGCTCCGTCGTGTCGTCCGGCGCTCAGGCTCTCGAGCTCATCGTCGACCAGGTGTCCTCGCCGGTGCGCTGGGACCTTTGCATGATGGCCTTCGCCGACGCCGGGATCACCGGCATGATCGAGCTCGCGCCCGCAGGCGCACTGGCAGGCCTCGCCAAGCGCGGCCTGCGCGGTACGCCCGTCGTCGCCGTCAAGACCCCCGATGACCTCGATGCAGCGGCCGAGCTGCTGAACGGAGCCGCAGCATGACCGCCACTCTCAAGCAGGCGACCGGCCCGCAGTTCACCCGCATCCTCGCGTACGGCGCCGCTCGCGGTGAGATCGCCGTTCCCAACGAGGACCTCATCGGTCCGATCGACTCGAGCGACGAATGGATCCGGCAGCGCACCGGCATCATCACCCGCACCCGCGCGGTCGAGGAGACCGATGCGATCGATCTCGCTGCGGACGCCGCCGCGGAGGCCATAGAGAAGTCCGGTGTCGCGGCATCCGACGTCGATCTCGTGATCGTCGCCACCATCAGCAATCCGAAGCAGACGCCGTCGGTCTCGGCGATCGTCGCCGACCGCGTCGGCGCGAACCCGGCCGCGGCGTACGACGTCAACGCGGCCTGCGCGGGATACGCCTACGCGATCGCGCAGGCCGACGCCCTGATCCGCGCCGGCGCCGCGCACTACGCTCTCGTCATCGGCACCGAGAAGCTCTCCGACGTCGTCGATCCGGCCGACCGCAGCATCTCCTTCCTGCTCGGCGACGGTGCCGGTGCCGCGCTCATCGGACCGAGCGAGACTCCCGGAATCGCGCCGGCCGTGTGGGGTTCGGACGGCTCGAAGGCGGATGCCGTCGGCATGAACCACACGCTCACGGAGTACCGCGATGGTGGCGGAGACATCCCGTGGCCGACGCTCCGGCAAGAGGGTCCGACCGTGTTCCGCTGGGCCGTCTGGGAGATGGCCAAGGTTGCACGGGAGGCCCTTGAGGTCGCCGGCATCGAAGCATCCGATCTCGCAGCCTTCATCCCCCACCAGGCGAACATGCGTATCATCGACGAGTTCGCCAAGCAGCTCAAGCTGCCGGAGACCACGGTGATCGCCCGCGACATCGAGACCACAGGCAACACGTCGGCGGCATCCATCCCGCTCGCGAGCCACCGGCTCATGTCCGAGCACCCCGAGCTCTCGGGCGGTCTCGCCCTGCAGATCGGCTTCGGTGCCGGACTCGTATTCGCCGCACAGGTCGTCGTCCTCCCCTGAACCACGTATGCCGTTCCCTAGACTGGGCAACGGTTCCGAACACAACCCGCAAGAAAGAGGAAATCCACATGGCTTTCACCAACGATGAGGTCCTCGCCGGCCTCGCCGAACTCGTCACCGATGAGACCGGCATCGACAGCTCCGAGGTCGCCCTCGAGAAGTCCTTCACCGACGACCTCGACATCGACTCGATCTCGATGATGACGATCGTCGTCAACGCCGAGGAGAAGTTCGGCGTCACGATCCCCGATGACGAGGTCAAGAACCTCAAGACCGTCGCCGACGCCGTCAACTTCATCGTCGCCGGTCAGGAGTAACACCTGTGGGATGCCACCCTCGCCGTCAGCGGGGCGTGGCATCCTCCTGTCCCCACAGCTAAGGAACCACACGCAATGACCAAGCGCATCGTCGTCACCGGAATCGGTGCCAGCTCCGCCATCGGCGGCACTGCCCCGGAGAACTGGACCAACCTGCTCGCGGGCATGTCCGGCGGCCGCACGCTCGAGCACGAGTGGGTGGCCGAGTACGAGCTTCCCGTGACCTTCGCCGCCGAGGCCATCGTCCGCCCGGAGACGGTGCTGGCGCGTCCTCAGGCGAAGCGGCTCGACCCCTCGTCCCAGTTCGCTATGGTCGCGGCGATGGAGGCCTGGGAGGATGCCGGATCTCCCGACGTCGACCCGGAGCGCCTCGGCGTCGACTTCGCGACCGGCATCGGCGGCGTGTGGACCCTGCTCGACGCGTGGGACACACTTCGCGAGAAGGGTCCGCGGCGCGTCATGCCCATGACCGTCCCGATGCTCATGCCGAACGCTGCGGCCGGCAACCTCTCCCTGCACTTCCAGGCGCGCGCGTTCGCGCGCACCGTGGCATCCGCGTGCGCCTCGAGCACCGAATCGCTCGTGAACGCCTACGAGCACCTCCAGGCGGGTCTCGCCGATGTCGTCATCGCCGGTGGCACCGAATCGGCGATCCACCCGATCACCGTTGCCTCCTTCGCCTCCATGCAGGCGCTCTCCCGTCGCAACGACGACCCGGCGACGGCATCCCGCCCCTATTCCGTCGATCGCGACGGCTTCGTCATGGGAGAGGGCGCCGGCGTCCTCATCCTCGAGACCGAGGAGCACGCGAAGGCGCGCGGCGCGAAGATCTATGCCGAGCTCGTCGGCGGCGGCGTGACGGCCGATTCGTACCACATCACCGCCAATGACCCCGAGGGCCGCGGCGCCGAGCGCGCCGTGCGTCTCGCGCTCGAGGTCGCAGGCCGCACTCCCGACGAGATCACGCACGTCAACGCGCACGCGACTTCGACGCCCGTGGGCGACCCGAACGAGTACATCGCTCTGCGCAACGTCATCGGCGACCGTGTGCACTCGGTCCCCGTTTCCGCCACCAAGGCGTCCACCGGGCATCTGCTCGGCGGCACCGGCGCGCTCGAGGCGATCTACACCGTGCTCGCCATCCGCGACCGCATCGCACCTCCGACCATCAACATCAGCACGCAGGATCCCGAGATCCCGCTGCTGGTGTCCGGCGATGCGCAGCAGCTGGGAGACGGACCGCAGCTCGCGATCAGCAACTCGTTCGGCTTCGGCGGTCATAACGCCGTCGCCGCGTTCGCAGACTACGAGGGCTGATGCCCGGGGCGGAGGCCGACGCGATCGAGTCGTTCTGGGACGAGGTGCGCGCCGCACATCCCGGACTGCCGTCGGCGACCCCTGAGGCGTGGGCGTTCGGCGCGACCGCCGCGCACGCGGACGGTCTGCTCGCCCTGGTTCTCGAGGGCACCAAGACCGGCACGGCATCATCCATCTGGGACTACGACGCCACGGGCGATCCGCTCCCCACGGTCGGTGAGCTGAGCATCATCCTCGACGGCACCGGCGTGCCGCGCGCGGTCATCGAGACGACCTCCCTGGAGACCGTGCCGTTCGGCGAGGTGTCAGCGGAGCATGCGCACGCGGAGGGCGAGGGCGATCGCACGCTCGCCCACTGGCGTGAGGTGCACGAGCGCTTCTGGCGCGAGCACTCCGAGAACCCGCGCGGTTTCGAGCCCGACATGCCGGTGCTGTGCGAGCGGTTCCGCCTCATCCATTCGAACTGACCGCCCAGAGTCACGAAGGCCTCGTCCCCGATCACTCGGAGCGAGGCCTTCGTCGTGCGGGGCGCGGGATTCGCGTTCTCAGGCGCCGGGATCCTCACCGGCTTCCGATACCGACGCCTCCCAGCGCCCCGAGATTGGTGTCCGCGTCAGCCGACCTTGTGGAGCCAGACCACGCTGGCGTCGTCGCTGGCGTGGCGGAACGGTTCGAGCTCCTCGTCCCAGGCGGAGCCGAGGGCGACGTCGAGTTCGCGCTGCAGTTCGAGCGCGCTGCCGGCGGCGATCTCCATCGCGTAGCGGATGCGGTCCTCGCCGATCACGATGTTCCCGGCCGCGTCGGTCTGCGCATAGTGGATGCCGAGATCAGGCGTGTGCAACCAGCGTCCGCCGTCGCTGCGGGGTGTCGGGTCCTCGGTGACCTCGAAGCGCAGGTGCTCCCAGCCGCGGATCGCCGTGGCGAGAGCTGCGCCGGTGCCGACCGGGCCATCCCAGTAGAACTCGGCGCGACGAGATCCCTCGAGCACGGGCTGGTCTGCCCAGTCGAAGTTCACCGCACGACCGATGGCGCGACCGACCGCCCATTCCAGGTGCGGGCAGAGCGCGCGAGGTGCGGAGTGGATGTACACCACTCCGCGTGCGTAAGCCGTCGCCATGATCTCTCCGTTTCATCAGGTGCGTCTTCCCCTACGACCTGTTCCACGAGAGTGGCGTGAATATGCGGTTATACGGTGATTATGGCGTAGAACCCGCCGAATCACAAGCGTGTGATTCGGCGGGTTCTGCAGGCGCGTGCTGCTTACGCCTCGCTCATGGCAAGCTTGGCCTGCTGGCCCTTCGCGGCGTAGTAAGCGGCGCGCGCGGCATCCTTGCGAGCCTGCTCGGCGTAGCCGGCCTCGAGGACGTCCTGCGGGACCTCGACGTTCGGGACGTCGTCCGTGCCGTGGTACTTCTCGATGTACGCGTCGAGCTCGGGACCGGACGTCCACGAGGTGATCAGGCAGTAGCGCGGCTCGGTGCCGTTGTGCGTGGCCGCGTGCCACAGGCGCTGCGTGTCGACGATGAGCTGCGCGCCGGCGGGCAGAGCGATGCGGTACTCGATGCTCGGGTCGGTGCGGTTCTCGCGGAGGACGAAGTAGCTGTCCTTGTCGTCGGTCAGGTTGAAGAACCCGCGGACCACCCAGCCGGTGCCGTCGGGGTTCAGGCGGTTGTTGTCGTCCTGGTGCAGGTTGTACAGGCACTCGCCGTACGGGGTCGGCTGCAGCTCGATGATGCGGCAGCGTCCGACGTTCGCGCCGGGCTCCTGCGCACGGCGCGTCAGGTTCGGCGCCTTCTCGGTCTGCTCCGGGATCCAGACGCCGTCCTTGTCGGTGCGCGGCGGCTTGTGGTTCCAGAAGCCGTTGCACTCGATTTCGCCCTTGGCGCTGGCGAGCGGCGCGAAGCGGGTGTCACCGGAGGACTTCCAGTCGACGTACTCGATGTCGAGCCATTCCTTGGGGTCGAGCTCCTGGTCGTAGCTGTCGAGGACGACGAAGCCCTTTTCCTCGAGCGCTGCGGACTTGATGTATCCCATGATCTGAGTCATGTCCTTTCATCGGGGGCCAGCACGTTTTAACAGGCCCTGATAAGGCAAGCCTAACAGCGGCACCTGACCGTGTCTGAGGACACGGCCTTGAAAATCCCGCCCGGGCTAGACTCGATGACGGCGGAGCGACTGGTGCCGCCGATGTGAGGAGCAGAAGCGAACAACATGGCAACCGCCACGAATGTCGAAGCGACCGCCGTAAACACCATCGAGTGGCTCTCCGCTCCGGGCACCGCCATCGTCGTCCCCGTCTATCAGCGTCAGTACCGCTGGGACATCGGCGGATGCGAACGACTCCTCGCCGACATCCGCGCGGTGGCCGGTGAGGACGACACGCACCGCCATTTCATCGGGTCGATCCTCTCTGCGCAGGATTCGGCCGAGACCGATCTGATCCTCATCGACGGTCAGCAGCGCATCACGACGCTCATGCTGCTGGTGGCGGCACTGCACCACGCCGTCCGGGACGCGGATGCGGAGATGGCCGCGGAGCTCGAGCGGGTGCTCGTGCGCGCCGACGATGCTTCGCGCACAAAGCTGCGTCCGCACGACGCCTGGGCGCACCTCTACGAGTCGGTCGTGCTGGATCGCCGCGACGACGTGGAGCGGGAGTCGCGCTTCGACGACAACTACGCGTTCTTCCGCAGCCAGGTGCATGCCGACGAGGCGCCGCGGATCTGGCGCGGCCTGCAGCGCCTCGAGCACGTGTCGATCACCCTCGGTGCCCAGGCGAACGCGCAGCAGATCTTCGAGAGCCTGAACTCCACGGGCGAGCCTCTTCGCGATCACGAGCTCATCCACAATTACATCCTGATGGGGCTCACGCACGCCGAGCAGCTCGACGTGGAGTCGCGCTTCTGGCTTCCGATCGAGCAGCACACCGGCGAGATGATCGGCGCGTTCTGGCGCCACTACCTCGTCATGACGACCGGTCGAGAGGTCACAGCCGACGGCGAGCATGGCGTGTACGCCGCGTTTCGGCGCTCGTTCCCCAATG
The DNA here is from genome assembly GCF_015277895.1 of Microbacterium abyssi. Lineage (NCBI taxonomy): Bacteria > Bacillati > Actinomycetota > Actinomycetes > Micrococcales > Microbacteriaceae > Microbacterium > Microbacterium abyssi. Next base: position 1,786,967 of record NZ_CP063815.1, read on the forward strand.
TCGACGTCGCACATCTGCAATCCGATGCTGAGGTCTGGCGACACTACGCCGAGATCTACGGCATCCTGCTCGATCCGTCGCACGAGCCGGACGATGAGATCCGCGCCCAGCTGGGATACATCAACACGTTCGGCCGGGCGGCCTATCCCCTCGTGATGCGCGCCTACAGCGATCACGCGCGCGGGCTGATCTCACGCGCGGAGTTCATCGAGACGCTCGAGTGGACGCAGGCGCTGTACCTGCGCCGAGCACTTGCGGGCCTGCCCGCCGAGCGTCTGATCGCGCGGCTGTGCCGGGCGCGTGCAGAGGGCCGCGACGCGCTGATGCGCGCGTTCGCCCGCATCACGCCGTCGGACGAGCGTGTCAGCGCGGTGCTGAAGTACGTCGAGCTTCCCCATGCCGCCTATGTGCTGGGGCGCCTCGAGAGCGTCGACGACACGTCCGAGTTCGACGTCGAGCACATCGTGCCGCTCCTGCCGGGCGAAGCCTGGTCCGGCGACGGATCGCGCCGGTGGAGCGAGTACAGCGAGGACGAGCAGAATAGCCACCGCGCTCTGACCCCGACCCTCGGAAACCTCACCCTTCTCGAACAGGGCCTCACCGAGCGGGTGTTCGGGGCGGCGTTCCCCGACAAGCAGGCCGGCGCGTACGCACGCAGTGCAGTCGACGAGACGCGCGCCCTCGTGGACGTCCCAGCCTGGGGCACAGCGGCGATCACGGAGCGCACCGTGCGGCTCGCAGCATCCCTGCTGCGGATCTGGGCGCGTCCTGCGCTTCCGGAGATCGACGACGACGGCCTCACGCCCGTGCTGGATGCCGTGCGCCGTCGCGGGTGGCCGGCGGGATGGGACCGCGAGTTCGACTACGTCGAGTACCGGGGCGAGCACTGGGAGGTCAAGGACGTCCGGGCGCTGTTCAATCGCGTGTTCCGTCGCGCCTGGACCGACGACCGCGACGCGGCGCTCAGGTACAGCGCGGCGCACGGCGGGCCGATCTACTCCGAGATGGCGTGGAAGGGCCAGTGGGACGCCCTGGACGACGAGAACTTCCTCTACATGGGATGGGATTCGAACTACATGATGAACGCCCTGCAGGGCGTGCTCGAGGAGTCGGGCATCTCCGCGGAGGTCTTCGTGAAGTACTCCTACATCGGGAACGTGATGTGATGCGGCAAGATGTTCCCGTGGATCTGACCTTCGATGAGATCGCGCTGAGCTGGGACGACGATGCTCCCCTCGAGTGCGAATGCGATCACGGCGATGACGAGGCGTATGCGCCATGCGGTCGCCGGGCGAAGTGGCGCGTGACGATCGACTGCACGTGCGGCGAGGATCACCCGCGGACCGTGGAGCTGCTGTGCACCAAGTGCCTTCGCACAGCGCGCAAGGACCTCGGCGACGAGGCCATCACGGCGCGTCCGCTGTGAAGTGCGCCGAGATCTGTTCGGCGATCGCCGCCGCCCCCTTCTTCGCAACCGTCACGAGTTCGTGAATCGCCTGTGATTCCGAGACTGCGGATGTCGATGCACCGTGCTTCCGAGCCGTCTGCAGATTCGCGAGGATGTTGACCGAAGCACCAGCGATGCCGGCGGTGAGCGCTTCTGCCGCGACGGCGAGATCCGCCCTGAGCGACGGCTTTCCGATCTCGGCGAGCAGGACGAGCTCGGGCAGCAGGCGCATGCCCGCTTCACCCAGTGCCGCCGACGATCGGGCGGCCACGAGCGCCGCGTCCCGGACACGGCGGCCCCGTTCCGGATCGTCAGCGGGTATGGCGAGAGCGGCACCGAACTCGGCTGATCTGACGCCGTCCTCCTCGGCGGCTTTCAGCGCCGCCGCGCGGTGAGCGACGAGTCGCGCGGCACATTCCGTCGCGCGCACATCATCGGGGGTGTACTCGGCGACCATGCCCAGCAGAGCGGATGCCAGGCCGACCATGACTCCGCACGCCGCCCCTCCTCCCGGCGCGCCGCTCGGCTGCGCGAGTTCGGCAAGCCATGTCGAAAGCGGCGCGGACGTCGGCACGCGGGAATCGTCCATGCGGGCCACACTATCGAGCCCAGGATCTATCGGTAGGGCGGGCGGGACTTGAACCCGCGATCGTTGGGTTATGAGCCCACTGCCTTCACCAGCTTGGCCACCGCCCCTAGCGCGTCCACTCTATCCGAGCCGCACGGCGTCCTCGTGCGTGCGCAGGTGCTCGTGGTAGATCTCCGCATTGCGGACGAGGTCCGCGCGCTCCTCCTCGGTGAGCTCACGGCGGATCTTCGCCGGCACGCCTGCCACGAGCGAGCCGTCCGGGATCTCGGTGCCGCCCAGGATGACGGCACCGCCGGCGATGAGGCATCCGCGGCCGATCACGGCGCCGCTGAGGATCACGGAGCCCATTCCGATCAGCGAGCCGTCGCCGATCGTGCAGCCGTGCACGACGGCGTTGTGTCCGATCGAGACGTCCTCACCGATCACGACGCCGTGCCCGCTGTCGACGTGCACCGAGACGTTGTCCTGGACGTTGCTGCCACGACCGAGCACGATGCCGGCGGAGTCGCCGCGCAGCACAGCGTTGTACCACACGCTGGATCCTGCTTCCAGGACGACGTCTCCGACCACCCGCGCACCGTCGGCGACGAACGCGTCGTCCGCGATGCTCGGGGTCTTGTTCGCGAGGGCCAGGACGGATGCCGACGAGGAGATGCTCATGAGGTGAGACTATCCTGACTTCCCCGTCATTCCGCGGATTATCGGGGTGATAAGCCGAGCCTCAGCTTGCTTGCGGAATGTGCGAGCCTGAGTACCGTTGTATCCATCAGGCACCGAAAACGCCGTACTGGAGGAATAACCATGAGCAAGGCGCAGACCGTTTCCACCACCGCCAGCGACCCGACCGTGGCAGCTGCCGCGGCACAGTTCCTCTCCCCCGTCGTTTTGGGCCTCCAGGCCCTGACGATCAACACGAAGCAGGCGCACTGGCACGTCCGCGGCGCGAACTTCGTCGGCGTGCACGAGCTGTTCGACACGATCGTCGCTCACGCCGGTGACTTCGCGGACACCGCCGCGGAGCGCATCGTCGCTCTCGGCCTCCCGATCGACGCCCGTGTGAAGGCTGTCGCAGAGAAGGGCGCCGCATCCGCAGTTCCCGCCGGCTTCACCCAGTCGGGCGAGCTGATCCGCAACGTGATCGCCGACATCGATGCGATCCTCGTCGACACGAAGGCTGCGATCGACGGCCTCGACGAGGTAGACCTCACCAGCCAGGACGTCGCGATCGAGATCATGCGCGGGCTCGAGAAGGACCGCTGGTTCCTGCTTGCGCACGTCGCCGAGTAACCACCTCCAGCGATGGGGCACCGGGATCCGTCCCGGTGCCCCATCGCTGTGTCAACCTGGGCCACCGACACTCGCACATCGTTGCGCATGCGAACCTTCAACCTCAGGGTGAAGCAGATCAGGCGCAGTGCGTGAGACGCCCTCCGAGCAGCGTCGCCGCCACGGGCATGCTCCGGAGCGTCGTCATGGATGCCGTTCGCGGATCGGCGCCGCACAGCACCAGATCCGCCCGCTCACCGGGGCGCACCTCGCCGCGCACGCTGGCCGCCAGCGCCTCATCGAGCGTGAGCCGCTCCTCGGGATGCCAGGGATCCCGCTCATCGTCGGTGCGGTGCACGGCCGCGGCGATCGCCTGCCACGGATCCAGCGGCGCCACCGGGGCATCCGACCCCAAGCGCAGCGCGGCGCCGGCTCGCAGCAGCGACGCCATGGGGTAGCCGAGAGCCGTCTGATGGGCCCAGTAGCCGTCCACCAGGTCACGGTCGTCGAGTGCGTGCTGAGGCTGCACGCTCGCCGCGAGCCCGAGGCGGGCGATCCGCGCGATGTCCGCGTGTCTGACGAGCTGCGCGTGCTCGATCGTTCCCGTGGCCCCGGTCGCGGTCACGGCGTCGAGCGCCGAGGAGACGGCGCGGTCCCCTATCGCGTGCACCGCGACTCCGAGGCCGGCGCCGACCGCTTGCGTCAGCAGCTCGATGAGGTCCTCGGGCGACACGTTCATCACGCCGAAGTCCGTGTCATCACCGGGATACGGGTGCGAGCATGCAGCAGTCCGCGTTCCGAGTGAGCCATCGGTGATCACCTTGAGCGGTCCCATCCGCACGAGCTCACCGGCACCGGCCAGCGCCTCACCCGTCCTCAGTCCCTCGGCGATCGCCCGCGTCAGGTCCGACAGGTAGACCGCGAACTCCACCCGCTGCGACCCGAATCCGCCATCCACCCGACGCGCCCAGGACTCGGCGTTCCAGGCCATGTCGAAATCGACGATGCCGGTCACACCACGCGCAGCAGCAGCGGTCCCTGCGGCGGCCACCGCACGGTCGCCGTGCGCCGTCTCGACGGCGTTCAGCCGCTTGGAGATCTCGAACGCATCCTCTTCGCGCAGCATCCCGTCGGGCGACGAGAACCCCTCGCGCCGCAGCGCGGCCGAGTTCAGCCACACGCTGTGGACGTCTGCGTTGATCAGATACGTCGGCGCACCGCCGGTGGCGGCATCCAGCGTCTCGAGTGACGGCGCATCCGGCCAGAGCGCGTCACGGAAGCCGGTTCCGACTCGGCGGCCGTCCGGGAGTGCCGCGACGGACGACATGCGGGCCGCGGCCTCGGCCGCCGACGACACCTGACCGAGCTGCTCGCGCTCGGACGCCAGTGCCCACTGGATCGTGTGCACGTGGTTGTCCCACAGCCCGGGAACGATCCACGCGCCGTCGCCCTCGAGCACGAGTCCTGTCGTGCGCAGCGCTCCGGCCGGGGCGATGTCGATGATCCGATCACCGTCGAGATGGATGTCCACGGGCTCCGAATCCGCGAGATGCTCGCGCCCGGGCCCGGCGATGCGGACTCCTCGAACCGCCGCGACGGCGTCCCCGACAGCCGTCATGCCGTTCGTCCCGGACGAGCATTCTGCGCCCTGCGCATCTCAGCGGCGAGGGCGGGATTCGCGTACACGCCGTCGCCCTGCAGCTCGGCGATGACGTTCTCGACAGTCGCGGCATCCTTGTTCTGGCTCAGCTTCCGCTTGGCCACCACGCGCGTCGGCGTGAGCCGGAAGCCGACTGTTCCGGCAGCGAGCCGTCGCACGAATGCCTCGTCGTTCGGGCGCTCCCACATGAGGCGCGGATCCGCCATCCGGCCTTCGAAACGCTCGACCAGCCGGTCGAGTACCCGCAGATTCTCCTCATCGCTGAGGATCTCGGGCACCCCGGCGAGGTGCACCGCGATGTAGTTCCACGTCGGCACAGCCTGGGTGTCCGGGCCATACCAGCCCGGCGATACATAACCGTGCGGCCCCTGGAACACCACGAGCAGCTCGCGCTCCCCCATGCCGTGGATCAGGTCGTCCGGGCGCCCCACGTGCCCCACTATCGTGAGGTCGTCGCGGTCCTCGTCGAGCATCATCACGTAGTGCGACGCGACCTGGCCCTCGTCGGCGGCGCTGACGATCGTCGCCCACGGATTCTGCTCGATCACGCGGCGCATCTCCGCGACATCGGCCAAGGTGAAGCTGGGGTTCTGGCGCATCCCCTCAGCCTACGACGGCGCGCTCGGCGTCGGCGCGCTCAGGGCCTGCGCTGTGCCGGCCGGACGACCGGGATCGTCTCGGTCTTCCATTCCTCCCAGCCGGGTGTCCCCGCCATGAACTCATCGACCTCGTCGCGGGTGGCTCGCAGCTTGGGATCGTTCTTCAGATACTGCTTCGTCTCGCGCGCCACCAGGCCGGACAGCACCAGCAGGCCGATGAGGTTCGGGAACGCCATCAACCCGTTCATCGCATCCGAGAACGCCCACACGACGCCGAGCTGCACCGTGCAGCCGATGAAGACGACGAGCGAGAAGATGACGCGGAACGGCATGACCGCGCGCCGCCCGAGCAGGCGCTCGATATTGCGCTCGCCGTAGTACGACCATCCGAGGATCGTGGAGCCTGCGAACAGCACGAGCCCGATCGTCACGATGATGTGACCCCAGTTCCCCGGCAGACCATGCGAGAACGCCTCGGCGGTCATGAGCGCCGGACTGATCTGCTCGTTCGTCTCCGGATCGATCTGGTTCCAGGTACCGGTGGCGATGATCACCAGCCCCGTGCAACTGACGACGATGATCGTGTCGATGAAGGTCTGCGTCATGGACACCAGCCCCTGACGCACCGGATGGCTCGTCTTGGCCGCCGCCGCCGCGATCGCGGCGGATCCCATGCCCGACTCGTTCGAGAAGATTCCGCGTGCCACGCCGAACTGCACGGCGATGATGATCGCCGAACCTGCAAAGCCGCCCACGGCGCTGGTGCCGGTGAACGCTTCGGTGAAGATCTGCGCGAATGCGCCGGGAAGCTCGCCGACGTTCGCGATGAGGATGTAGATCGCCCCGAGCACGTAGAAGACGATCATGATCGGGACGAGGCCGGCCGTCACGCGACCGATCGACTTGATGCCGCCCACCAGCACGCTCAGCGCGAAGACCGTGAGGACGATGCCGGTCACCCAGGTGGGCACGTTGAAACTCGACTCGAGGTTCGTCGCGATCGAGTTGCCCTGGGTCATGTTGCCGATGCCGAAGCAGGCGATGACGGCGAAGATGGCGAACGAGAGTCCGAGGACCTTGCCGAGCGGACCCCGGATGCCGCGTTCGAGGTAGTACTGCGGACCGCCGCTCTTCTCACCGGCGGAATCCGTGGTGCGGAAGCGCACGCCGAGGAACGCCTCCGAGTACTTCGATGCCATGCCGAGCAGACCCGTGACCCACATCCAGAACAGCGCACCCGGTCCGCCGATGCCGATCGCCGTCGCGACGCCGACGATGTTGCCCGTGCCGACCGTCGCGGCCAGGGCTGTCGTCAGCGCCTGGAACTGCGAGATGTCGCCGTCGGACCCGGGGTCCTTCCGGGTGAAGAGGCCGAGGCGCAGGGCGGAGCCGAGGCGCAGGAACTGCAGGCCCCCCAGTCTGATCGTCAGATAGAGGCCGGTCCCGAGCAGGAGGGGTATGAGGAACCAGGGGCCCCAGATCCATCCGCTGAAAGTCTCAAGCGCGCTCTGCAGTCCGGTGAGGTCCATACATGCTCCTGTCTCTGCGTCGGTGCAGTCGATGGAACAACACTAGTCACGCCTGGCAGCGCGGACACCAGTACAGCTTGCGCGCACCGAGCTCTTCGAGCACGATCTCGGTGCCGCACACCCGGCACGGGAGACCTGCGCGGTGGTAGACCCAGTGGCGGTCGTCGCGGCTCGCCATCGCCGCACGGTAGTCGGCCGGGGACAGGTCGTCCATGGTCATCATCTGGCCGGTCTCGACCCCGATGGCCAGCAGCCGCACCCAGTCGTGCCACAACTGGCGCACGATGTCCTCCGGCACGGCCTTGCCCGGCGTGTGCGGATTCAGGCGCGCCCTGTACAGCATCTCGGCGCGGTACACGTTGCCGATGCCGCTGACGACGGACTGGTCCATCAGCAGCAGCGCGATCGCCGTGCCCTTCTTGCGCACGGCGTGGACGAACCGCTCCTCGTTCTCAGCCGGGTCGCCGACGAGAGGGTCGGGTCCGAGCTTCGCCACGGTGGCGAGCATCTCGTCGGGAGTCTGCAGCACGCACGCCGTGGGCCCGCGGAGGTCGGCGGCGGTGATGTCGGTCATCAGGCGCAGCCGTACCTGCCCGACTATCGGAGGGGGCCACTCGGACCCTTCGTCCTCCAGTCCCCTGGTCTGCTCCGACATGCGCACGTGCACGCGGGTGCGCCGCGGCGCGCCGATCGAGGTGAGAGAGTTCTCGCCCGCGTCGTCCAGGATCGGCGCGCCGTCGAAGCCCGCGGCATCCAGATCGGTGCCGCGCTGGTTCGTCTGTCCCATCCGGCCGTTCGCCGAGGCGATGGTCGGGTCGAGCAGGATCTCCCCCGCGAAGTCCCAGGCGCCGTAGAGCCCGAGATGCACCCGCAGCCAGAGGTCGCCCTCGGCCTCGAGGAACATCTGCTTGCCGACGGCCTTGACGCTCACGGCCTCGCGGCCGTCGAGGATCGCGGCGCCCTCCGCGAACCGGCCCTGCGGACTCGACGCACTCAGGGTCTTGCCGACGAAGTTCCGGTCGAACTGGCGGGCGATCCGATGTACGGAGTGTCCCTCAGGCATGTCAGCGTCCTCGGGCGTCTCAGGCGCGCGGGTCGGGCAGCAACGTGCCGTCGCGTTCGAAGTCCGCGATCTGCCCGATCCGGCGGACGTGCCTCTCTTCATCGGAGAACGGCGTCTCGATGAAGCGCTCGATGAAGGAGACGACCTCGTCGAACGTGTGCTGTCGTGCGCCGATGGAGATGACGTTGGCGTCGTTGTGCTCGCGGGCGAGCTCTGCGGTGGAGAGGTTCCACACGAGCGCCGCGCGGATGCCGTGCACCTTGTTCGCGGCGATCTGCTCACCGTTGCCCGATCCGCCGAAGACGATGCCGAGCGCCTCGACGCCGGTCGTCTGGTCGGCGACGACGCCCTGCGCCGCGCGGATGCAGAATGCCGGGTAGTCGTCGACGGCGTCGTACTCGACAGGGCCGTGGTCGACGACGTCGTGCCCGAGGGAGCGCAGGTGCTCCTGCAGCTGGGTCGAGAACTCCAGACCCGCATGATCTGTGGCGATGTGGATGCGCATGCTCACCATCCTAGAAGCGGCGACGGACGCGACGGTCAGGGCGCGATCCCGGCGGCTGCGGGCTTGAATCCGAGGCGGACATTCTCACAGTCTCCCGGGCGCGACACGTCGTACCAGGGACCGAGGTCGGTGACGTGCGGACGCTCGGCCGCCGGCGTCCCCTCGATGCGCTCGACGACCAGGTCGATGAGCCCCGTGACGAACGCCGGGTGGATGCCCGGGGTCGGCGTGCGCACGGCCGGGATGCCCGCCTCGGCGGCCGATTCCATCGCCTCGGTGTCGAGGTCCCACATGACCTCCATGTGGTCGCTCACGAATCCGAGCGGCACGATCACGACGGCCTTGGCGCCCGCGGCGGGAAGCTCGGCGATCACGTCGTTGACATCTGGCTCGAGCCAGGGCTGGCTGGGCGGGCCGGACCGCGACTGGAAGACGAGCTGCCACGGCACGGTCGCGCCACCCGTGACCGCGCCGAGCTTCTCCATGATGCGCTCGGCGACCGCGCGGTGCTGGGCGACGTACGCGCCGCCCTGGCCCCAGTCGACGTCGCGCGGGCCGGAGCGCTCGGCATCCGCCGTCGGGATCGAGTGCGTGGAGAACAGCACATGGATGTCGGATGCCGGGATGCCCTGCCCGAGGAACTCGGTCACCGCGGCGTCCACGCCCTCCTGAAACGGCGTGACGAAACCGGGGTGGTCGAAGAAGAGACGCACTTTGTCGGCGGTGACGCGGTCTTCGAGACCGGCCTTCGTGACGGCGCGCGCGATGTCTTCGCGGTACTGACGGTCACTGGAGTAGGAGCTGTACGCGCTCGTCGCGAGCACCAGCAGCGTCGTGTGACCGTCGTTCGACGCCGCCGTGAACGCGTCGTCGAGGTACGGCGCCCAGTTGCGGTTTCCCCAGTACACGGGCAGGTCGATGCCGCGTGCGGCGAGCTCGGCCTCGAGTGCGGCCTTGAGCTCGCGGTTCTGCTGATTGATCGGGCTCACGCCGCCGAAGTGGCGGTAGTGGTGTGCCACTTCTTCGAGACGTTCGTCGGGGATGCCGCGCCCTCCCGTCACGTTCCGCAGGAACGGGATGACGTCGTCCTGGCCCTCAGGGCCGCCGAAGCTCGCGAGAACCAGGGCGTCGTACGCCACCGGAGTCTCGATGAACTCGGCGCCGCCTGCGGCAGCGGGAGACGCGAAGGGAACGGAGGTCTGATCGGGCGCAGTCACCCCTCCATCTTTCCACCTCCCGCGCGTCGGCATCCTCGGCGTCCTGGCGTAGGCTGTCATGGTTGCCGTCGGCGCCAGCAGCGTCGACCCGAGGCGATACCCCCCGAACCCCTGGGAGAAACAGCTGTGCCTGGAGAGAACCTCACCCGAATCGAAGCGCAGGAGCGCCGCGAGCTCATCGACACCCAGTCCTACGAGATCTCGCTCGACCTGACCAAGGGCGCCGAGGTGTTCGGCTCCCGCAGCGTGGTGCGATTCACCGCGAAGCCCGGCAGCTTCACCTTCATCGACCTCATCGCCCGCGACGTGCGCGAGATCTCGCTCAACGGAGAGCAGCTCGACCCCGTCGAGGTCTTCGCGGATTCGCGCATCGCGCTGACGAACCTGCAGGAGGAGAACGTCCTCGTCGTCGACGCGGACTGCCTGTACACGAACACCGGCGAGGGACTGCACCGCTTCGTGGACCCGGTCGACGGTGAGGTCTACCTCTACTCGCAGTTCGAGGTCCCCGACTCGCGCCGTGTCTTCGCGGTGTTCGAGCAGCCCGACCTCAAGGCGACGTTCCAGTTCACCGTCACCGCGCCCGAGGCGTGGAAGGTCATCTCGAACTCCCCCACACCCGAGCCCATCAACCACGACGAGAGCAGCACCGCGACGTGGGGCTTCGAGCCCACCCCGCGTATCTCGTCGTACATCACGGCCCTCATCGCCGGCCCGTACGAATCGACGTTCTCGGAGCTGACCAGTGCCGACGGCCGGGTCATCCCGCTGGGCGTCTACGGACGCCGGAGCCTGTGGGAGCACCTCGACGCCGACTACATCTTCGACAAGACCCGTGAGGGCTTCGCCTACTACGAGGAGAAGTTCGGCGTCCCGTACCCGTTCGCGAAGTACGACCAGCTGTTCGTGCCGGAGTTCAACGCCGGTGCAATGGAGAACGCCGGCGCGGTGACGTTCACCGAGACGTACGTCTTCCGCAGCAAGGTGACGGATGCCGTCAAGGAGCGCCGCGTCGTCACCATCCTTCACGAACTCGCGCACATGTGGTTCGGCGACCTCGTCACCATGAAGTGGTGGAACGACCTGTGGCTGAACGAGTCGTTCGCCGAATGGGCGTCGACCATCGCGACCGCGGAGGCGACCGAGTGGAGCGAGGCGTGGACGACGTTCAACGCCATGGAGAAGACCTGGGCGTACCGTCAGGACCAACTGCCCTCCACCCACCCCATCACGGCCGAGATCAACGACCTCGAAGACGTTCAGGTGAACTTCGACGGCATCACCTACGCCAAGGGCGGATCGGTGCTCAAGCAGCTCGCCGCCTGGGTGGGCATCGACGCCTTCTTCGCGGGCGTCGGCCAGTACTTCCAGAAGCACGCGTGGGGCAATACGGAGCTGAGCGACCTGCTCACCGAGCTCGAGGCCACCAGCGGCCGTGAGCTCGGCACCTGGTCGAAGAAGTGGCTCGAGACGGCAGGAGTCAACACCCTGTCCCCGGTCATCGCCGAGGACGCGGACGGCGTCATCTCGCGCTTCGCGATCACCCAGACCGCGCCGGCCGACTACCCGACCATCCGCCCGCACCGCCTCGGCATCGGCTTCTACAACCTCGACGGCGGCGCGCTCACCCGCACGCACTACGTCGAGATCGACGTGGACGGCGACCGCACCGAGGTTCCCGAGCTGCAGGGGCACAAGCGCCCCGACCTCGTGCTGCTCAACGACAACGACCTCGCCTACGCGAAGATCCGCCTCGACGAGCGCTCGCTCGAGACCGCCATCGCCCACCTGGCCGAGGTCTCGGACCCGCTGGCGCGGTCCCTCATCTGGGGTGCGGCCTGGGATCAGACCCGCGACGCCGAGAGCACGGCATCCGATTACATCGATCTCGTGCTCGGCAACATCGGCCGCGAGACCGAGTCGACCACCGTCCGCACCACGCTGGCGCAGCTGCGCACCGCCGCGAACCTCTACGTGGCGCCGGCAGACCGCGACACGGCACGTCTCAAGGTCGCCGACGGCCTCTGGGATCTCGCGCAGAACGCCGCGGCGGGCAGTGACAGCCAGCTGCAGTTCGTCACCGCGTTCGCGGCGTCGCTGGTGAACCACGAGCACGCCGGCATCGTCGGTCGTCTGCGCTCCGGAGAGGAAGCACTCCCCGGTCTCGAGATCGACACCGACCTGTCCTGGCAGCTGCTGGTCGGCCTGGCGTCGATCGGCGCCACCGACGCCGCCTCCATCGACGCCGCACTCTCCGCGGACAACACGTCCAAGGGTGCGGAGTTCGCAGCGCAGGCCCGGGCCGCACTGCCGACGGTCGAGGACAAGCGCGTCGCATGGGCATCGCTGGTCGACAACGCCGACCTGCCGAACACCATCGTGCGCTCGGCGGCCCTCGGCTTCGTGCACGCGAACAGCACCGCGGTGCTCGGCGAGTTCGTGCAGAGTTACTTCGACATGCTCGTCCCGGTGTGGGAGTCGCGCACGTACCAGATCGCGAACTACCTGATCGTCGGCCTCTACCCCACCACGCTGGCCGACGTCCAGCTGCGTGATGCGACGCGCGCCTGGCTGTCCGCCAACGCGGACGCCGCGCCCGCGCTTCGCCGTCTGGTCAGCGAGGGACTCGCCGACGTCGAGCGTGCCCTGAGCGCTCAGGCCACGGATGCCGAGGAGCCCGAACCGGTCGCCTGATTCAGCGTTCTGCGATACCCGCTCGCTAGAATCGGGAGGTGCTGAACCTCCCGATTGAGACCACCCCGGAGCCGTCGGCGTTCCAGCTCTGGCTGCTCGACGTGTGGAACGGCACGCTCGCCTGGCTCATCGCAGCGGGCGAGAATGTGATCCACGTCGTCCTGATCGTCGTCATCTGCGTGGTCATCGCCATCGTGCTGCGGCTGCTGATCCGGCGCATCGTGCACCGCATCGTGGACCGGGCGAAGTCCAAGGCGAACGTCGACGACACGCAGGCTCTCGAGCGCTCTCCGCTCGCGGACATGCGCCTCGTCCAGCGCACGCGCACGCTCGGCACGATCCTGCAGAACATCGTCAACGTCGCAGTCGCCGTCGTCGCTCTCGTGCTGATCACTAACCGCCTCGCACCCGACCTGGTGGGCTCGCTCACGCTGCTGACCGCCGCGGTCGGCGCCGGGCTCGGCTTCGGCGCGCAGAACATCGTCAAGGACGTGCTCAACGGACTGTTCATCGTCGCCGAGGACCAGATCGGCATCGGAGACATGGTCGACATGGGGCTCGCGAGCGGGGTCGTCGAGTACGTCGCGGTGCGCATCACGCACGTGCGCGACGTGAACGGCACGCTCTGGTACGTCCGCAACGGCGAGGTCACCCGGATCGGGAACATGTCGCAGGGCTGGGCGCGCGCGATCGTGGACATCGGCGTGCCCGCGGACGCCGATGTGCCGGAGGTCGAGGCCGCTCTGCTCGAAGCCGCCGCGGGCCTCGCCAAGGACGCGAAGTGGCGCACCCGCATCATCGAGCGCCCCGAGGTGTGGGGCCTGGAGTCAGTGACCGGTGAGGCGCTCGTCATCCGCGTCGTCATGAAGACCCGTGCGACGGCGATGGACGACGTCGCACGCGAGCTGCGCATGCGCCTGAAGGATGCCGTCCAGAGCCTCGATCTCGCGGTGCCGTCGCTCGAATCCGTCATCCCCGAGGGCATCGCCGGCGCGCGGCGTGTGCGCGGAGCGAATCCGCCGAGGACGCGGCCCAACGCCGTCACCGGGGTGCCGCCCGCGGCGCGCGGCGTCTGGCGCAGGAAGAACCCGAAGCAGCACCCCGAACCTCCGGAGGCGACCGAATGACGTTCTACGACGAGGTCGGCGGCCAGGCGACGTTCGAGCGGATCGTCGGGGTCTTCTACCGCGAGGTCGCCCTCGATCCGGTGCTCAAGCCGATGTATCCCGAGGAGGATCTCGGACCGGCCGCCGATCGGCTGACGATGTTCCTGGTGCAGTACTGGGGCGGGCCCACGACCTACGGAGAGCGGCGAGGGCATCCAAGACTGCGCATGCGCCACATGCCGTTCCGCGTCGATCCCGACTCGCGCGACCGCTGGTTGCGCTGCATGCGGACCGCGCTCGACGAGGCGGAGCTGTCTCCGCTGCACGACGCGACGCTCTGGGACTACCTCGAGCGCGCCGCATATGCCATGGTGAATACGCTGCCGTCCGCCGCCTCCTCGCCGGGAGCGCGCCCGACGCTCGACGCCCGCAGCACCAGTCAGGATTCAACGGAGACCGCATGACGACCACGCCCCTGTCCGCAGATGTTCTGGTGATCGGATGGGGGCTGGCAGGGCTCGTGGCAGCGTCCGAGGCCGCACGGCAGGGGCGCCGCGTGATCATCGTCGACCAGGAGCCGCGATCGAACCTCGGCGGCCAGGCCTGGTGGTCTTTCGGCGGGCTGTTCTTCGTCGACTCGCCGGAGCAGCGGCGCATGGGCGTCAAGGACTCGCTGGAGCTCGCGAGGCAGGACTGGTTCGGAACCGCCGGCTTCGACAGGGACGAGGACGAATGGCCCAAAGCCTGGGCGGAGGCCTACCTGCAGTTCGCCGCCGGTGAGAAGCGCGCCTGGCTGCGCGAGCGCGGCGTCGGATTCTTTCCCGTCGTCGGATGGGCCGAACGCGGAGGCTACGGCGCATTGGGACCCGGCAACTCGGTGCCGAGGTTCCACATCACGTGGGGCACGGGACCGGGGATCGTCGCTCCGTTCGAGGAGGCCGTGCATCGTGCGGAGGATGCCGGCACTCTCACGATCCTTCCGCGTCACCGCGTGACCGATTTGACGCTCTCGAACGGCGCCGTGGTCGGCGCGCGCGGCGATGTGCTCGCCGACAGCCCGGCCGAGCGCGGTGTCGCCTCCTCGCGCGACGTGGTCGGGGCGTTCGAGATCTCGGCCGGTGCGACGATCGTGTCCTCGGGCGGCATCGGCGGCAACCACGACCTCGTCCGGGCGGCCTGGCCCGACCGGCTCGGGACGCCGCCTGACCGGATGCTGTCCGGTGTGCCGGCGTACGTCGACGGCTCGATGCAGATCGTGTCGCAGGTCGCCGGGGCGCACCTCATCGGCGGCGACCGGATGTGGCACTATGTCGAGGGGATCCAGAACTGGGACCCGGTCTGGCCCATGCACGGCATCCGCATCCTCCCCGGCCCGTCATCGCTGTGGCTGGACGCGACGGGCAGGCGGCTTCCCGTGCCGCTGTTCCCCGGCTTCGACACGCTGGGGACGCTGGCACACCTGCGCAGGACTGGCCACGACCACTCCTGGTTCATCACCTCGCGGCAGATCGTCGAGAAGGAGTTCGCGCTGTCCGGCAGCGAGCAGAACCCCGATCTGACCGGCAAAGATGTCCCGCTGCTGCTGAAGTCCCGGCTGGCGAAGGGCCCGACCGGTCCCGTGCAGTCCTTTCTCGACGAGGGCGCGGACTTCATCGTCGAGGACGACCTGGATTCGCTGCTCGCGCAGATGGCCAGGCACGACGGCGGCGACCTGCTCGACCTGGAGCATGTGCGTCGTGAGGTCGTCGCCCGCGACCTCGAGATGGAGAACGACTTCACCAAGGACGCCCAGATCGGGATGCTGCGTTCCATGCGCGCGTACCGCGGAGACAAGCTCATCCGCACCGCGGCGCCTCACCGGCTACAGGATCCGTCCGCCGGCCCCATGATCGCCGTCAAGCTGCACGTGATCACCCGCAAGTCGCTGGGAGGCATCAAGACCGACCTGGACGGGCGAGCGCTGGGCGCCGACGGAGCGGTCATCACAGGCCTGTTCGCGGCGGGCGAGGCGAGCGGCTTCGGTGGCGGCGGCGTGCACGGCTACCGCGCTCTGGAGGGCACGTTCCTCGGCGGATGCCTGTTCTCCGGACGGCAGGCGGGGCGCGCAGCGGCGCGCTGAGCGGCTACTCGCTACCCGGACCGGCCGAGGATCCGGTCGAGCGCACGGCGGTGAGCCCGGAGGCCACCGGGCCACGCGCGAGCACGTGACCGCGGCGGAAGCCCAGCCGGGTCCAGCGGCCGGATACCGTGATCGGCACCCGCTCCTCGCCGGAGATGAAGCCGAACGCGTGTGCGGCGAAGGCGATGCCGCGCGGCAGACCCCGAAGGTCCTCGTCCGGCTCGCCCCAGATCGCGGCGCGCAGCGCGCGGACCGCCTCCTCGCCGGAGCCCGGAGTGGCGCCGCGGGCAACCGCGGAGATTCCCCACTGCGCGCGCTGAGCGATGGTCGCGGTATCCAGCTCTCCTGCCGTCGTCCAGCCGGCACGGGGCGGCGCAATGCCCGCCCAGGCGGGCGAGCGTGCGGTCTCGGGAAGCCGCAGCATCCGCTCGTCGTCGTCGCGAGACAGCTCGTCGACGACGAGGTCGCACTGCAGCTCGGGGTCGGCATGCACGATGCGCATGGCGAGGATCGTCGGAGTCTGATCGAACAGGCCCTGAGGCGCGAGCGCCGCGGCTGTCAGGGCCAGCACGCCGTCGGCGGCCTGCAGCCGGACGCCGTCGTCCGAGATCTGACCGGCCCGGCCCAGGAAGGTGAGCACGTCGCTCGCGGTGTCGGAATCGGCGAGAACGAGGCGAGGCTGCACGCGTTCTAAACTACCAAGGACGAGGTCTGAGATCCCCGGGGCTCGATACGAACCAGCAGTGAGGAGCGCCATGAGCGCAGATGCACAGGCATCCATCGACGATCTGCTCGATGTGCTGGACCTCGACGAGAGTCAGGCGAGAACCACCGAGGACATCTTCACCGGCCGGTCGCACGCGATGCCCACCGGTCGCATCTACGGAGGACAGGTGCTCGGGCAGTCGCTCCTCGCGGCCGAGCGCACGATGCCGCCGGATCGCGCGGCGCACTCCATGCACGGGTACTTCCTGCGCCCCGGCGACTCGTCCCAGGGAATCACGATCGCCGTGGATCGCATCCATGACGGCCGGTCTTTCTCCACACGTCGCGCGCAGGCCTACCAGAACGGTGTCCCGATCTTCTCGATGATCGCGTCGTTCCAGGACGAGGCTCCCGGCGTCGAGCATGCGGAGCCTATGCCCGCCGGCGTCCCCGCTCCCGAGGAGCTGACACCCGACGAGGTGCTTCTGGAGGGCGCCGATCCAGGCCTGCTGCGCATGCTCGCTCGGCGACCGGTGGACATCCGTCACGTCGAAGCGCCCCTCTACCTCTCGGCGGACGGCGAACCCGCACCGCATCAGGCGGTCTGGATGCGGTTGCGCGCGCCGATGCCGGACGACCAGCGCCTGCACAGGGCCGCGCTGGCGTACCTGAGCGACATGACCATCCAGGAGTCGATTCTGCGGGCGCACGGCATCCAGTGGGCGACGCCCGGACTCAAGGTCGCGAGCCTCGATCACGCGATGTGGTGGCATCGGCCTGCGCGGGTCGACGAATGGATGCTGTTCGCGCAGAAGTCGCCCAACGCCCGCGGCGGCCGGGGTCTGGCGACCGGGCGCATCTACACACGCGACGGCGTGCTCGCCGCCAGCGTGTCGCAGGAGATCATGATCCGGGTACCGGACGCGCGCTGAGCTACCTGCGGTGCGCGTAGGTGATCGGGTTGCCGATGTAGGGCGCCCAGACCTGCCGCATCTCGTCGTCGATCCTCGTCGGTCGTCCGGTCTCGGCATCCACCAGCACCACGACGGCTGTCGAGCGCGCGTAGAGGACGCGCTCGTGGTTCGAGGGATCGTTGTACACCTCGTAGCAGACATCGATGCTCGAGCCGCCGAGCTTGCCGAACCACATCTGCACCTCCAGCGGACGCCGCTGGTAGGGCACTGGCGCGAAGTACTCGATCTCCTGACGGGCGATCAGCGTCAGCACGCCCTGATCGATGCCGGATGCCAGCACCGCCGTGTCCGGGGCGTCCTCCCCCGGCCCTGCCTTCCAGAAGGCGCGCACGCGCGCCTCCTCGAGCAGTTTGAGCATCGAGGTGTTGTTGACGTGGTTGAACGCGTCCAGATCTCCCCATCGCAGGTGGATGGGGAGATGCAGACGCCGGCCCGATTCGGGCGTGGGATCAGTCACGCGTCAGCTTGCGGTGCGTGGAGCGGTGGGGGTTCGCGGCGTCGGGGCCGAGGCGCTCGATCTTGTTCTTCTCGTACGCCTCGAAGTTGCCCTCGAACCAGTGCCACTGCGCGGGGTTCTCGTCGGTTCCCTCGTAGGCGAGGATGTGGGTCGCGATGCGGTCTAGGAACCACCGGTCGTGGGTGATGACCACGGCGCAGCCGGGGAACTCGAGCAGCGCGTTCTCGAGAGAGCTCAGGGTCTCGATGTCGAGGTCGTTGGTGGGCTCGTCGAGGAGCAGCAGGTTGCCGCCCTCCTTGAGCGTCAGCGCGAGGTTCAACCGGTTGCGCTCGCCACCGGAGAGGATGCCGGCCTTCTTCTGCTGGTCCGGTCCCTTGAAGCCGAACTTCGACACGTAGGCGCGCGAGGGGATCTCCGTCTTGCCGACCGTGATGAAGTCCAGGCCGTCCGACACGACCTCCCAGAGGTTCTTGTCGGGGTCGATGTTCGCGCGGGACTGGTCGACGTAACTGATCTTGACCGTCTCGCCGATCTTGAGGTCTCCGCCGTCGAGGGGTTCGAGACCGACGATCGTCTTGAACAAGGTCGTCTTCCCGACGCCGTTCGCGCCGATGATGCCGACGATGCCGTTCGGCGGAAGGCTGAAGCTCAGTCCGTCGATGAGCACGCGGTCTCCGAAGCCCTTCTTGAGCTTCTTGGCCTCGATCACGACGCTGCCCAGCCGCGGGCCCGCGGGGATCTGGATCTCCTCGAAGTCGAGCTTCCTGGTGCGCTCCGCCTCGGCAGCCATCTCCTCGTAGCGGGCCAGACGTGCCTTCGACTTGGTCTGACGGCCCTTGGCGCTGGAGCGCACCCACTCGAGCTCGTCCTTGAGCCGCTTGGCGAGCTTGGCGTCCTTCTTGCCCTGGACGTCGAGACGCTCGGCCTTCTTCTCCAGGTAGGTGGAGTAGTTGCCCTCATAGCCGATCAGGCGGCCACGGTCGACCTCGGCGATCCACTGCGCGACATTGTCGAGGAAGTACCGGTCGTGGGTGATGGCGATGACCGCGCCCTTGTAGGCCTGAAGATGCTGCTCGAGCCACAGCACGCTCTCGGCGTCGAGGTGGTTGGTGGGCTCGTCCAGCAGCAGGAGGTCGGGCTTCTGGAGCAGGAGCTTGGCGAGGGCGACGCGGCGCTTCTCACCACCGGAGAGCGGTGCGATGGAGGCGTCGCCCGGCGGGGTGCGCAGCGCGTCCATGGCCTGCTCGAGCTGCGAGTCGAGGTCCCAGCCGTCCGCGGCGTCGATCTCCTCCTGCAGAACGCCCATCTCGGCGAGCAGGGTGTCGAAGTCGGCATCCGGGTCGGCCATCTGCGCCGAGATCTCGTTGAAGCGGTCGAGCTTCGCCTTGATCGCGACGCCCTCCTGGATGTTCTCCAGCACAGTCTTGGACTCGTCGAGCTCGGGCTCCTGCATGAGGATGCCGACGCTGAAGCCCGGGGTGAGCTTCGCCTCGCCGTTCGACGGCTGGTCGAGACCGGCCATGATCTTGAGGATCGTCGACTTGCCGGCACCGTTCGGGCCGACCATGCCGATCTTCGCTCCAGGGAGGAACGACATCGTCACGTCATCGAGGATGAGCTTGTCGCCCACCGCCTTGCGCGCACGAACCATCGAGTAGATGTACTCAGCCACCGGAAACCGCTCCTTATGTAGGCGTCGAAGATCGACACTCCAGCCTACCGGCTGCGCATCACCAGTCGATCGGGCGCGTGTCGCCGACCAGGCAGCGCCCCTCTGCGAGCTGGTCCATCACCACCGTCAGCGGCTCTCCCGTCGACGGGCCGACCTGGCCTACCAAGCACGCGTCGTCGCCCCACCGGACCGAGAACTGCATGCTCTCGACGGCGTTCCCGACGGTCGTGAGGTCCTGCGTGACCTGCATGTCGCCCTTGTCGAATCCTGCGGCTACGAACGCATCGATGTACGCCCGGCCGGACGAACTCCCCGATTCCTCCCATACCTTGGCGGTGACGGCGTCGAACAGCGGCAGGTTGTCCTCTGCTGTTCCGTCGGGGTGCAGCACCGGACCGTCGGGCGTCGGGCTCGGTGCCGGAGACGCGGTCTCGGATGCTGCCGGCGCGGGCGTCGGCGACGGCCCGGTTTCCGGGGTGCACGCCGCCAGGCCCAATGCTCCGGTCAACATCAACGCAACGGTGACGAACGTTCGGGTGGTGGAGAGTCGACGAGGCACGCCCCGATCCTACGGGCGTGCCTCGTCGTCCGCTGGCGCCGAGCTCAGACGAGCGACGGTGCGGCGGCCCTCCGCGGGGTCAGTCACCCGTTCTCCAGGCATCTCCTGCCAGAGCAGGCTCGGGCAACGACGCAGAAGCGGACGCGCCGGAGAACGGAGCGTCGTCGACGTCCGCTTCGGGACCCTGGTGCGGTTCGGCGTCGACATCGACGGGCGCCTGCGATGGTGTCGCCGTACGGGCCTTCGCGAACGCGCTCGCGCCCCAGCGCAGGTCGTGACCGATAGCGTCGGCGTCGATGTCGGCGCTCAGGCCCTTCTTGCCGCCGCTCTCCCACTCGCGCAGCTTGAGGCGCCCGGTGACGATCACGCCGTCGCCGGAATGCAAAGACGCCTTCGCGTGCTCGGCCAGCTGACGGAATGCCGAGACGTTGTACCAGTTGGTGCCGGTCTCGATCCAGGTCTGGGTCTTCTGGTCGAAGCGCCGCTGCGGACTCGCGACCCGGAAGTTCACCACCGGGACTCCGGTCGTCGTCTCGCTGCGGTTCGGATCGCCGCCGACGCGGCCGAGGATCGTGACGGTGTCGTTCATTTCAATCTCCTTGGGTGTGCCGGGGCGGGCCCGGGTGATCCCAGAGTGCTCCGCATGAACGACACGGGTGGCCTGGGAAACCGCGTCCGGTGGAGAACTCGCCCCATGCCCGGGTCAGTGGAGGAAAAGAGGCTTGAAATGCCCCTAAGCGAATGTCCGTGGTCGGCCATACCTTCGAATCGAAAGGAGAATCCGATGTCAGAAGCACACCTCGCCCCCATGCCCGAAGTCCCCTATGCGGCGCCCCGCCTCGTCTCGAAGCGCGAGCGGTTGGTGCGCGCATCGGATCACCTGTGGCGCGTGCAGGACGCGGCGGGTCGCATCCTCGGGCACCTTCGGATCGTCGCCGATCCGCTCGGCCTGCGCTACTGCGCTGAGCGCCTTCACGTGGCTACGGGCACGTTTCGCCTCGTCGGCAGCTTCTGGCAACCCGACGACGCCGTCCAGGCGTTGCGGAACGGATGAAGTGCCCCCGGCAGGATTCGAACCTGCGACCGACGGATTAGAAGGCCGTTGCTCTTCCTCTGAGCTACGGAGGCGTGTGCTTCTACGGTAGCAGGGGCGATGTCGGTGCTCTCACTAGAATGAACGCATGGTATCTGCGTCCGAGAACGACCGCCTCGTCTGGATCGACTGCGAGATGACGGGGCTCGACCTCTCGGTCGACGAGCTCGTCGAGATCGCCGTCGTCATCACGGATTTCGAGCTGCGCCCCCTCGATCCCGGGTTCCAGGTCGTCATCAAGCCGAGCGATGCCGCGCTTGCGAACATGAACGCATTCGTCACCGACATGCACACGTCGTCGGGCCTCATCGAGGAGATTCCCCTCGGCGTCTCCCTGGCAGATGCCGAGGCGCAGACGCTCGCCTACATCAAGCAGTTCGTCCCGCTCGAGCGCAAGGCTCCGCTCGCCGGCAACACGATCGGCACCGACCGGATGTTCCTCGCCAAGCACATGCCGCAGATCGATCAGTGGCTGCACTACCGCAATGTCGACGTCTCCAGCATCAAGGAGCTCTCCCGCCGCTGGTACCCCCGCGTCTTCTTCCAGGCGCCGGCGAAGAACGGCGGGCATCGCGCCCTCGCCGACATCCTCGAGTCGATCCGCGAACTGCGGTACTACCGCCAGGCGGTGTTCGTCGCAGAGCCCGGCCCGTCGAGCGACGAGGCCCGTGCGATCGCTGAGCGCACGGTGTCATCGTTCACCGCTGACGTGTAATAGACTTGTCGGGTTGCCCGCTCAAGCGGGCACATGGTGGCTATAGCTCAGCTGGTAGAGCACCGCGTTGTGGTCGCGGGGGTCGCGGGTTCAAGCCCCGTTAGCCACCCGAAGTGAGTGAGGTCAAGGACGCTTGTGTCCGTGTGCCGAGCGAACGAGGGTAGAAGCGCCGAAGGCGCGACACCCGAAGTGAGTGAGATCGAAGGCCCTGGTCCCAGACCGGGGCCTTCGTCGTCTCCGCAGCGCCCTAGAATCGACTGGTGTCGCTGACCGTCTGGCTCTCTCTGCTCACGGCATCCATCGTCATCAGTTTGACTCCCGGGGCCGGCGCCATCAACACGATGTCCAACGCGCTTGCACACGGTTGGCGACGATCCGTGTGGGGCGTGATCGGCCAGCAGCTCGCACTAATCGCGCACGTCATCATCGTCGCCGCCGGCGTCGGACTGCTCGTGTCCCGCTCGCCGG
The DNA here is from genome assembly GCF_015277895.1 of Microbacterium abyssi. Taxonomy (NCBI): domain Bacteria; kingdom Bacillati; phylum Actinomycetota; class Actinomycetes; order Micrococcales; family Microbacteriaceae; genus Microbacterium; species Microbacterium abyssi. The sequence continues at coordinate 1,809,404 of NZ_CP063815.1, forward strand.
TGCTGTTCGACATCGTCCGCTACGCCGGTGCCGCATATCTGGCCTTCCTCGGCATCCGGATGATCCTCGCGCGCGTGCCGGAGCCGGCGGCATCCGACGGCATCGCTCCGCCTCGTGAAGGCCGGTTCTCGATGATCCGCCGCGGCTTCTGGGTGAACGTCCTCAACCCCAAGGCGATCGTGTTCTTCCTCGCCTTCGTGCCGCAGTTCATCCGCCTCGACGAACCCGCTCTCCCCCAGTACCTGATTCTGATCGGAACCGTGATCGCGGTCGACGTCGTCGTGATGTGGGGGTTCTTCGCGGCGGCCGCTCGTCCGTTCCGCGCGCTCACCCGCACCCGCCGCGGCGTCCGCACCCTCAACGTCATCTTCGGCGCGCTGTTCCTGCTCGTCGCGGGCCTGCTGCTGTTCGTCCACTAGCCGCACAGGAGCCGTAGGCTGGACCGTGATGGAGATGGATGCCGCAGCCTTCGAGAAGCTCGTCATCGACGAACTCGACCGGCTCCCCGACGAGATGGTCGAGGGCCTCGAGAACGTCGTCTTCGTCGTGGAGGACCGACCGGAGGATGGCACGCTCGACCTGCTCGGGCTCTACGACGGCCTCGCCCTCACCGAGCGCGGGCAGTACGGCATGGGCGAGCTGCCCGACCGGATCATCGTGTACCGCGAGCCGCACCTCGACCACGCCGACGACGAGGACGAGCTTCGCGACGAGGTGCACACCACGCTCGTCCACGAGATCGCACACTTCTTCGGGCTGGACGACCGGCAGCTGCACGAACTGGGGTGGGCATGAGCTCCCCGGTCTCGACGCCCGATCTGGACGAGGTCACCGACCTGCAGGCCGCACCGCTCGAACCGTGGCAGGTGGTGGTCTGGAATGACCCGGTGAATCTGATGAGCTACGTCGTCCGCGTCTTCCGCACCTACTTCGGGTACTCGACCGAACACGCGACGACGCTGATGCTCGCCGTGCACCACGACGGCCACGCGATAGTCGCCACCGGCCCGCGCGAGACGATGGAAGTGCACGCGCAGGCGATGCACGACTACGGCCTGTGGGCCACTGTTCGGAAGGCACCGCAATGAGCGTGAGCGAGATCCGTCTTTCCCTCGCCCCCATCGAGGGTCTGCACCTCGCGGGGCTCGTCGATCAGCTGACCGACGTCATCGCAGCCGCCGACGATCTGCCCGACCCCGGCGTCGCACGACTCACTCCGGACCCCTACCCGGAGGATGCGGAGGCCTCAGCGGAGTTCACGACAGCAACCCGCGATGACCTGCTCGATCGGCGCACGGCCGATGCTGCCGTCGTCCGCCGTGCGCTGGACGCGTTCGTCGACGACGAGATAGCGGACGACGACGAGTCGGAGGACGATGAGCCGGACCACATCGACGTCGTGATCCGGCGCGGCGAACTCGACTCGTGGCTGCGCACGCTCACGGCACTGCGCCTGGTGATCGCGACCAGGCTCGGCATCACGGATGACGATGAGGAACGCGATCCTGACGACCCGCGGTTCGGCGTCTTCGACTGGCTGGCGTTCCGCCTCGACGGGCTCATCGCGATCGCCGACGGTCTGGACGACGTGCCCGAAGACGACTGATCAGGGCAGCGTGACGCTCAGGGTCGCCAGTTCCTGCGGCCCGTGCCGCTGGATGTGATGATCTTCCTGCGCAGCCCAGCGGTCCCAGTGCGGACGGAACGCCTCGCCGTCGCGTTCCAGCGCTCTGCGCTTTCGCGAGGCCGTCGGCGAATCGACCCACACGCGCACGTCGGCGAGCCGAGCCGAGGCCGGGTTGATCGCTCCGCATCCTTCGAGGATCACTCCGAGCGCCGGCGTCACGGCGTGCGCCTCGGCCTCGACCTCGAGCTCCCAGTCCCAGCGCCGCCAGGTGCTCAGAAGCCCTCGCGCGTGCGGGCGCAGAATGTCATGGAGTGCCCGTTCGGCGCCGGCGTCCAGGCCGTCCCAGCCCGGATACAGCGAGTCGAGCGGGATCAGCTGCGGCCGTCCGGCGATCGGCCAGTTCGCCGCGATCATTCGCGACAACGTCGTCTTGCCTGCGCCGGCACGCCCGTCGAACAGCACGACCGGGTTGGACGCCTCGACCGCCCGGATCGCCTCGATGACGTCGGCGGCACCGCGTGCGAGCGCCTGCGCGAACGGGTCGTTACTTCTTGAGTGCACGGATCACGCGCGAGAGCGCCCGTCCCGCGACCCAGACGAACGGAACGGCGACCGCGAGCAACGCGACGATGTTGGGCTCGAACCGGAGTCCCTCTTCACGACGGACGTATACGCCGAGCGGAATGGACACGCCCCCGCCGCCTCCGCCGCCGTTCTCGTCCTGATCCGCGCCGCCGCCGAAACCGGCCCAGGTCAGCGCGACCGGAGTGATGCTGACTCCGTCCACATCCTGCGGCTCGCCATAGGCGGCCTTCACGCCGAAGGAGGCGATCTGCTTTCCGAGGTCCAGTGCGATGTTCGGCATGTGTCCACGGTACTCGACGAACGCGCGCGCCGGGAGATCAGTCGACCCCGTGATCCTTCGGGTGTCGTGCGGCACCGCGCCCGTCACCGCGGCCGACGTGCCTGGCGCGCGTGATCGTGGCATTGCCGAAGCGCGCCCTGGCATCGTCGAGAGCTCCCTCGACTTTGCGCCAGTGCTCGTCGTCGTCCCACAACGCGAAGGCCGAGCTGCCGGCGGGACGGAGCTTCTCGGCCCGCACGCCGACCAGGCGCACCGGATCCTTCCGGTCGATCGACTCGTACAGGCCCTGCGCCGCTTCGCCGATCCGCTGCCCGACGGATGTCGGCTCAGCGAGGGTCTGCGAACGGCTCAGCGTCGTGAAATCGTCGAAGCGGATTTTGATCGCGACGGTGCCGCACTCCCACCCGGCGCGGCGCAGACGCACTGCCACTCGGTCGGCGAGGCGCAGAAGCTCGGCGCGCAGGAAATCGCGGTCCGTGATGTCGACGTCGAACGTCTCCTCATGTCCCACGCTCTTCTCGACCCGCTCGGTCTCGACGGCGCGGGCATCCTCACCACGCGCGAGCTGAGCGATGCGCATACCGAGAGCAGGGCCGACGGCGCGGTCGAGCATCTCCTGCGGCGAATCCCGGATGTCGCCGATGGTGCGGATGCCGCGCGCTTCGAGCGCTTCGGATGCTTTAGGCCCCACTCCCCACATCGCACGCACCGAGCGCGGCGCGAGGAAGTCGAGGGTGTCGGCGGCGGTGACGATCAGCAGTCCGTCGGGTTTGGAGAGCGTCGATGCCATCTTCGCGACGTGCTTCGTGGCGGCCACCCCCACGCTGCACGTGATGCCGACCTCTGCCTGCACCCGCCTCCGCACCAGGCGGGCGATCTCACCAGGGCTCCCCCACAGTCTCCGGACGCCCTGCACATCGAGGAACGCCTCGTCCACCGACAGCGGTTCGACCATCGGGGTGATCGACTCGAACACCGCCATGACCTCTTTGGACACCGCCTGATACCGATCGAAGTGCGGCATGACGATCTTCGCAGTGGGGCACAGACGCATCGCCTGTCCTACCGGCATCGCAGCCCGCACCCCGTAGCGCCGCGCCTCATACGACGCGCTGGACACCACAGACCGGCCATCCGGCGCGCCGATGATCAGCGGCAGGCCACGCAGGGACGGATCGTCCATCACCTCGACGGCTGCGTAGAACGCATCCATGTCCACATGCAGGATGCGCGTACCCGTGTCATCCGCACCGTCGGGTGAGACGATGCGGCCACGTCCGTCACCTCGCCCCATGATTTCATTCTCGCCCAGGTCACCGACATCCGCCCGACAGTCCGAGGGTCGAAACGACGAATGTCGGACCGATCACGCGAATCGGTCCGACATTCGTGCTCGCGGCCCCCGAAGTGTCGGGGCGGGCGGCTACTGGGCCGCCCGCTCCAGAATCAGTTCACGCACGCGCGCAGCGTCTGCCTGGCCCTTCATGGCTTTCATGACGGCGCCGATGATCGCGCCGGCCGCCTGCACCTTGCCGTCCTTGATCTTCGCCATCACGTCGGGCTGCGCAGCCAGCGCTTCGTCGATCGCCACGATGAGCGCACCGTCGTCCGAAACGACCGCGAGACCGCGGGCGTCCACGATCTGCTGAGGCGTGCCCTCGCCGGCGATGACGCCCTCGAGCACCTGACGGCCGAGCTTGTCAGTGAGCGTGCCCTCGTCGACGAGCCTCTGCAGGGCGGCGACGTTCTCGGGGGTGATCAGCTCGACGGCATCCTTGCCCTGCGCGTTCGCGAGGCGTGAGATCTCGCCGGTCCACCACTTGCGTGCAGCGGCAGGCGTCGCCCCTGCGGCGATCGTCGCCTCGACCGCATCGACGAGGTCGCTGTTGCGCACGTCCTGGTACTCGAGGTCGGTGAATCCCCACTCCGCCTTCAGACGGCGGCGACGGGCTACGGGCTGCTCAGGCAGCGCCGCACGCAGCTCCTCGATCAGCTCCTCGGCGGGCTGCACCGGCAGCAGGTCCGGCTCCGGGAAGTAACGGTAGTCATCGGCATCCGACTTGGGGCGACCGGGTGAGGTCGTGCCGGTGTCCTCATGCCAGTGACGCGTCTCCTGGATGATCCTCCCGCCGTCGGCGAGGATCTGCGCCTGACGCTGGATCTCGTACCGCACTGCGCGCTCGACCGAACGCATCGAGTTGACGTTCTTCGTCTCCGTGCGGATGCCGAGAGGTGCCGGCTCCTCGCCCTCGGCGACCCGAGGGCGCAGCGAGACGTTCGCGTCGCAGCGCAGGTTGCCGCGCTCGAGCCGCGCCTCCGAGATGCCGAGGCTGCGCACGATGTCGCGGATCGTCGAGACGTACGCCTTGGCGACCTCGGGTGCGCGGTGGTCGGTGCCGAAGATCGTCTTGGTCACGATCTCGACGAGCGGGACGCCGGCCCGGTTGTAATCCACGAGCGAGTACTCGGCGCCCTGGATGCGACCTGTCGCGCCACCCATGTGGGTGAGTTTGCCGGCATCCTCCTCCATGTGCGCGCGCTCGATCGGCACGGTCACGAGCGTGCCGTCCTCGAGCTCGACGACCACGGAGCCCTCGTACGCGATCGGTTCGTCGTACTGCGAGATCTGGTAGTTCTTGCCGAGGTCCGGGTAGAAGTAGTTCTTGCGCGCGAAGCGGCTGGACTCGGCAATCGAGCAGTTCAGCGCAAGACCGAGGCTGATCGACGATCGGATCGCCGTCTCGTTCACGGTCGGCATGGCCCCGGGCAGTCCCAGGTCGACCGGTGCGATGAGCGTGTTGGGCTCGGCTGCGTGATATTTCTCGTTCGCCGGGTTGGGCGCGTCCGAGAACATCTTGGTTTTGGTGTTGAGCTCGACGTGCACCTCGAAGCCGAGCACGGGCTCGTACAGCTCAAGAGCCTTGTCGAAATCCATCAGCTTTGCCGCGGCCATCAGCGGTTCCCTCCTGCGAGCTGCGGTGCGCGGGTGAGCAACGGGGCTCCCCACGAGTCGACGAGCGCGGTCTCAAGGGCCGCCCCGACGCGGTACAGGCGGGCATCCTCGCGTGCCGGCGCGAGGAACTGGATGCCGACCGGCAGACCGTCGTCATCGGCCAGGCCGGACGGGATCGAGATGCCGGGGACGCCGGCCAGGTTCGCCGGGATCGTCGTGACGTCATTCAGGTACATCTGCAGCGGGTCGTCGATCCGCTCGCCGATCTTGAACGCGGTCGTGGGCGCCGAGGGCGTCGCGATGACGTCGACCTGCTCGAACGCGCGGTCGAAGTCCTGCTGGATGAGTGTGCGGACCTTCTGCGCGCTGCCGTAGTACGCGTCGTAGTAGCCGGCCGAAAGTGCGTACGTGCCGAGGATGATGCGGCGCTTCACCTCGTCGCCGAAGCCGGCGTCGCGCGTCGCAGACATCACGTCCTCGACGGTCGGGTTGCCGGCCGGCGTGACGCGCAGACCGAAGCGCACCGAGTCGAACTTCGCCAGGTTGCTGGATGCCTCGGCGGGCAGGATCAGGTAGTACGCGGCCACGCCGTACTCGAAGTGCGGCGTGGAGATCTCGACGATCTCGGCTCCGTTCGCCTCGAGCAGGTCGAGAGAGGCGCGGAAGGACGCCGCAACACCGGGTTGAAAGCCGGAGTCGGGGAGCTCCTTGATGATGCCGACCCTGAGTCCCTTCAGCACGTCTCCGCTGGCGCCCTCACGGGCGGCATCCGCGAAGGACGGCCATGCGTCGGTGAGCGAGGTGGAGTCCTTGGGATCGTGGCCGGCGATCACATCGTGCAGGAGCCCCGAGTCGAGCACCGTGCGTGTGACAGGGCCGACCTGGTCGAGGCTGGATGCCAGAGCGATCGAGCCGTAGCGGCTGACGCCGCCGTAGGTCGGCTTCACACCGACCGTGCCGGTGACGTGTGCGGGCTGCCGGATCGACCCACCGGTGTCCGAGCCGAGCGCGAGCGGCGCTTCGTATGCGGCGACTGCTGCGGCCGAGCCACCGCCGGAGCCGCCGGGGATGCGGTCGAGGTCCCACGGGTTTCGGGTCGGGCCGTACGCCGAGTGCTCGGTCGACGATCCCATCGCGAACTCGTCCATGTTGGTCTTGCCCAGCGGCACGAGGCCGGCTGCGCGGGACCGCGCCACCACCGTCGCGTCGTAGGGCGACATGTAGCCCTCGAGGATCTTGGATCCGCTCGTGGTCGGCTGGTCGGTGGTGACCAGGACGTCCTTGATCGCGAGCGGGACGCCGGCGAGCGGGTGCAGCTGTTCGCCTGCGGCACGGGCGGTGTCGATCGCGTCGGCAGTCGAAAGCGCGCCGTCGTGCACGTGCAGGAAGGCGTGTACGTCGCCGTCGACGGCGGCGATGCGGTCGAGGTGGGCTTGGGTGGCCTCGCGGCTGGAGACCTCGCCGGCGGAGAGCCGATCAGCGAGCTCGGCGGCGGTCAGTCGGATGATGTCGCTCACTGCTCCTCCCCCAGGATGGCAGTGACGCGGAAGCGGCCGTCCGCGGCATCCGGCGCGTTCTGCAGCACCTGCTCGTGCGTGAGCGTCTCGCCGACCTCGTCGGGGCGGAAGACGTTCGAGAGCGGGATCGGGTGGCTCGTGGCGGGGACGTCCGGCGTCGCGACCTGCGAGACCTTCGCGATGTTGTCGACGATGGCGTCGAGCTGGCCCGTGAGCAGCGTCACCTCGTCGTCGTTCAGCTGGATGCGCGCGAGCACGCCGAGATGGCGCACAAGATCAGGGGTGATTTCAGACACCCGTCCAGTCTAGTTGCCGCTCTGCGGACGACCCGCCGACGATCGCAATAGGCTGGCACCATGACGACGTACGATCCCCCTCGTCCCTGGATCACCAGCTACGCAGACGGGGTTCCGGAGGACCTCCCTCCCGTCAGCGGCTCGCTCATCGACATCGTCGCGGCATCCGCGCGTGACTTCCCGGATGCTCCGGCGCTGGAGTTCTTCGGCCGCGAGACGACGTACGCGCAGATGCAGGCTGCCATCGACCGGGCGGCAGCCGGGCTGCACGCCCTCGGCGTCCGCGCCGGCGACCCGGTGGCGATCGTGCTGCCGAACTGCCCGCAGCACATCATCGCGTTCTACGCAGTACTGCGCCTCGGCGCCGTCGTGGTCGAGCACAATCCGCTGTACACGCCACGCGAACTGCGCAAGCAGTTCGAAGACCACGGCGCCAAGCACGCCGTCGTGTGGAGCAAGGTCGTGAAGACCGTGCAGGAATTCCCCCGCGACCTCTCGGTGACCTCGCTGATCTCCGTCGATGTCTCCCGAGCCATGCCGTTCATGACCCGGTTCGCCCTGCGCCTCCCCGTCGCGAAGGCGCGGGAATCGCGCGCGGCGCTCACCGAGAAGGTGCGTGGGACGATCGACTGGGAGCAGCTCGTCCGCGGCGAGCCGCTGCCGTCGTCGCATCCGAAACCCGCGACCGACGACCTCGCAATCATCCAGTACACGTCCGGCACCACCGGCACGCCGAAGGGCGCCTCGCTCAGCCATCGCAACCTGCTCGCGAACGCGGCGCAGGCGCAGGCATGGGTCCCGACCATCCAGCGGGGCAAGGGCTGCGTCGTGTACGCGGTGCTGCCGATGTTCCACGCCTACGGGCTCACGCTGTGCCTGACGTTCGCGATGTCGATGGGCGCACGGCTCGTGCTGTTCCCCAAGTTCGATCCCGACCTGGTGCTCGATGTCGTCAAGAAGCACCCGCCGACGTTCCTTCCGCTCGTCCCGCCGATCGCCGAGCGGCTGCTGGCCGCGGCGAAGGCGAAGGGCATCTCGCTCGCCGGCACCGAGGTCGCGATCTCTGGCGCCATGGCGCTGCCGCATGAACTGGTCGTGCCGTTCGAGGAGGCCAGCGGCGGGTTCCTCGTCGAGGGATACGGCCTCAGCGAGTGCTCCCCCGTGCTGATGGCGAACCCGGTCGCTGCGAACCGCGTCGCCGGAACCGTCGGCCTCCCCCTCCCCGGCACGGAGTGCCGCGTCGTCGACCCCGAGGAGCCCACGCAGGACGTCGAGCCCGGAGCCCCCGGCGAACTCGTCGTGCGCGGACCGCAGGTCTTCTCCGGCTACTACGGCAAGCCGGAGGCGACCGAGGACGTGTTCGTCGACGGCTGGTACCGCACCGGCGACATCGTCACGATCGACAACGTCGGCTTCGTGCGGATCGTCGACCGCATCAAGGAACTGATCATCACCGGCGGGTTCAATGTCTCCCCTACCGAGGTCGAGAGCGCCCTGCGCCAGCATCCGTCCATCGACGACGTCGCGGTCGTGGGCCTGCCCAGCGGACACTCCGGCGAGGAGGTCGTCGCCGCGGTCGTGCTGGACACCGGTGCCGAACTCGACGAGGAGGCGATCCGCTCGTTCGCACGAGAGATCCTCACGCCGTACAAGGTGCCGCGGCGGCTGTTCGTCGTGGACGAGCTGCCGAAGTCGCTGATCGGCAAGGTGCTGCGTCGCCAGGTCAAGGAGCGGATCCTCGCGCTCACCAGCAGCGACTGAGAGCGCGTTCTCACAGACAACGGGACGCCGTGGGCGCTACCTTTAGGTAGTGACCCCTGAAGACGCACCCCTCAACGAGCCCGCCGACGAGTCCCCCGCCCTGCCCGGATTCGAGGAGCTCGGCATCACCGGGCCCGTCCTGAAGGCGATCCGCGACCTCGGCTACGAGACGCCGTCTCCGATCCAGGCGGCGACGATCCCGACGCTGCTCGGCGGCCGTGACGTCGTCGGCATGGCGCAGACCGGAACCGGTAAGACCGCGGCGTTCGCACTGCCCGTCCTCGAGCGTCTCGATGTGTCGCAGAAGACTCCGCAGGCACTCGTCCTGGCCCCCACCCGTGAGCTCGCACTCCAGGTGTGCGAGGCGTTCGAGTCGTACGCGACCAAGATGAAGGGCGTCCACGTGCTGCCGGTCTACGGCGGCCAGGGCTACGGTGTGCAGCTGTCTGCGCTTCGCCGCGGCGTGCACGTGATCGTCGGCACGCCGGGGCGCATCATGGACCACCTCGCCAAGGGCACGCTCGACCTCTCCGAGTTGAAGTATCTCGTCCTCGACGAGGCCGACGAGATGCTGAAGATGGGCTTCGCCGAGGACGTCGAGCAGATCCTCGCGCAGACGCCCGAGGAGAAGCAGGTCGCGCTGTTCTCGGCGACCATGCCCGCGCAGATCCGCCGACTCGCGCAGAAGTACCTGCGCGACGCGGAGGAGATCACGGTCAAGTCGAAGACCGCGACCAACACGAACATCACCCAGCGCTACCTCGTAGTCTCGTACCAGCAGAAGGTCGACGCCCTCACCCGCATCCTCGAGGTCGAGAACTTCGACGGCATGATCGTGTTCGTCCGCACGAAGAACGAGACCGAGACACTCGCCGAGAAGCTGCGCGCTCGGGGATACTCCGCCGCCGCCATCAACGGCGACGTGCCGCAGGTGCAGCGCGAGCGGAGCGTCAACCAGCTCAAGGACGGCAAGCTCGACATCCTCGTCGCCACCGACGTCGCCGCACGCGGCCTGGACGTGGAGCGCATCAGTCACGTCGTGAACTTCGACATCCCCACCGACACCGAGTCGTACGTGCACCGCATCGGCCGCACCGGCCGTGCCGGCCGCACCGGCGACGCGATCAGCTTCATCACGCCGCGTGAGCGCTACCTGCTCAAGAGCATCGAGAAGGCCACGCGTCAGGCGCCGACCCAGATGCAGCTGCCGACCACGGAAGATGTGAACACCACGCGTCTCGCGCGGTTCGACGACGCCATCACGGCCGCCCTCGCCGAGACCGCGCGCATCGAGGCGTTCCGCGACATCGTCGCCCACTACGTGCGCAACAACGATGTGCCCGAGTCGGATGTCGCGGCGGCGCTGGCCGTCGTCGCGCAGGGCGCCACGCCGCTTCTGCTCGACCCTGAGAACGACCCGCTCACCACGGCCGTCGAGCGTGACAACCGTCCGCGCCGCGACGATCGGGAGCGCCCGGCCCGCGAGCCTCGTGAGCGTCGCGGTCGCGGTGACTACGCCCCGTACCGCATCGAGATCGGCCGGCGCCACCGCGTCGAGCCGCGTCAGATCGTCGGCGCCCTGGCCAACGAGGGCGGTCTGGGACGTGACGACTTCGGTGCGATCAACATCAAGCCGGACTTCTCGATCGTCGAGCTGCCCGCGAACATGGACCCGTCCGTGCTCGAGAAACTGCGCGACACCCGCATCTCCGGTCGCATGATCGAGATCAAGCCCGACCGCGGTCCGCGCGGCGGTGGAGCGCGCGGCACCGGCGGCGGCTACGAGCGTCGAGACCGTCCTGCCCGCGACGACAAGCCGTTCCGCAAGCCGCGCCACAAGGGCTGACTCTGTACTCGCGTCCTCGGGAGGTGACATGGCGGCTGCCAGTGTGATCGTGCGGGGGCGCGTGCAGGGTGTGGGATTCCGCTGGTTCACGCAGGAGGCCGCGCAGGAGCACGGCGTCACCGGCTGGGTGCGCAATCGCCGGGACGGCACGGTCGAAGCCGAGCTGCACGGAGCGGATGCCGACGTACGGGCGGTCCTCGACGCGATGGCGCAAGGCCCGAACGGCGCGCACGTCGACGAGGTCGCCGTGACCGACGCGCCCGTCGCTGAACCATCCACGTTCGAGATCCGCGGCACCGCGTAGCCGAAACAGGTCCTCCCCGGCTGAGACGGGCCGTGGCACGCCCTGTTTCGCAGGGCAGAGCGTGTTTCGCGGGCCTCAGTCGAGCGCGCCGGGCCCCTGCGTGACGAGGAGGTGGAACTGGGCGGCATCCAGAATACGGATGCCGAGTTCCTCCGCCTTGCCGAGCTTCGAGCCCGCGCCGGGACCGGCCGCGACGAAGTCCGTCTTCTTCGAGACGCTCGAGGCGGCCTTGCCACCGGCCTGGATGATGGCTTCCTGTGCGCCCTCGCGCGTGTAACCCTCGAGCGAGCCCGTCGCGACCACCGTGAGCCCCTCGAGCACTCCGCCCGCGGCGACTCCCGCGCCGGGACCGGGGTGCCCTGGAGTGGCCCAGCGGACGCCCGCGGCTGCCCACTGCTCGACGATGTCGACGTGCCAGTCGATCTCGAACCAGTCGCGCAGCGAGTCGGCGATGATGCCGCCGACTCCCTCGACCGCGGCGAGTTCCTCGCGCGACGCCGCGCGGATCGCGTCGAGCGACCCGAACCACTGCGCGAGAGCCCGGGCGGCGACGGGGCCGACGTGACGGATGTTCAGCGCCACCAGCAGCCGCCACAGATCCTTGGTTTTGGCCTTCTCGAGTTCGGCGAGCAGCGTCTGCGCCTGAGATGACGGCTGCGGACCCTCGATCCCCTGCTTCTTCTCGGCCGCCGTCGGGTTGCGGCGGAACGGCGAACGTGTCTTGACGATGCCGTCCTCGTCCTCCTTGGGGAGCCCGGTCTCGGCATCCTTCACCACGACCTGGATCGGCACGATCTGCTCGAGGGTCAGGGTGAAGAGCCCCGCTTCGGTGTCGAGCGGCGGCGTCGCCGGCACGCTCGGCTGCGTGAGCGCCGCCGCCGTCACCTCGCCGAGGGCCTCGATGTCGAGAGCGCCGCGCGATCCGATGTGCTCGACGCGGCCGCGCACCTGTGCGGGGCAGGAGCGCGCGTTCGGACAGCGCAGGTCGATGTCACCCTCCTTCATCGCGCGCAAGGGCGTGCCGCACTCGGGGCACTTCTCAGGCATGACGAACTCGCGTTCTGATCCATCGCGCCGCTCGACGACCGGGCCGAGCACTTCGGGGATGACGTCTCCCGCCTTGCGCAGCACGACCGTGTCGCCGATGAGCACGCCCTTGGCCTTGACGACGTCCTTGTTGTGGAGCGTCGCCTGGCGTACGACCGAACCCGCGACGTGCGCGGGCGCCATCACCGCGAACGGCGTCGCCCGCCCGGTGCGGCCGACCGACACCACGATGTCGAGGAGCGTGGTCTGCACCTCCTCCGGCGGATACTTGTAGGCGATCGCCCAGCGCGGTGCGCGACTGGTCTGACCGAGTTCGTCGTGCAGCGCGAGTTCGTCGATCTTCACGACGATGCCGTCGAGCTCGTGCTCGATGTCGTGCCGGTGCTCACCGAAGTGCGTCACGAAGTCGGTGACCTCGTCGACCGACCGGCACACCCTCGAGTGCGGGCTCGTCGGCAGCCCCCACGAGGAGAGCAGCTCGTACACCTCGCTCTGCGCGGCGACCGGCGGGTTCGGCCAGGCTCCGATGCCGTGCACGTACAGTGACAGCGATTCGATCCGCAGCAGCCCCGCTTCGAGTTCGAGGCCGTCTTTCTTGTCGATCTGCTGCCGGAGTCCGCCACTGGCCGCATTGCGCGGGTTCGCGAAAGCGGGGAAGCGCCGCGCAGCCGCACTGCGGGCCTTCTCCTCCTCGAACGGGCGTTTGGCGCCGCCCCTGGCCTCCCAGCGGTTCAGCGCGTCGGCGTACGCCCGCTCGCGGAAGTCTGCCTGGGCGGCGTTCAACCTCTCGAACGCCGCGACGGGGATGAACACCTCGCCACGCACCTCGACGATCGCCGGGTGTCCTTCGCCGCTGAGCCGCTCAGGGATGTCGGTCAGACGCAGCGCATTCTCGGTCACGATCTCGCCGACGCATCCGTCGCCGCGCGTCGCCGCCGAGGTGAGCGCGCCGTTCTCGTACCGCAGGTTGATCGCCAGACCGTCGATCTTCAGCTCGGTGAGCCAGGCGACATCGCGCCCCGCCGCGGCCTTCGTCTTCGCCGCCCAGTCGCGCAGTTCGTCGACAGAGAAGACGTTGTCGAGGCTCAGCATCCGCTCGGCGTGCTCGATCGTCGCGAGCCCGGTCGCCTGCGCGGCGCCCACCATCTGCGTCGGCGAGTCCTGCCCCTGCAGTTCCGGATGCAGGCGCTCGAGCTCCTCGAGCCGGTGCATCCAGCCGTCGTAGGTTGCGTCGTCGACGAGCGAGGTGTCGCGACCGTAGTACGCGTCCTTGGCTTCGAGGATGCGCGTCGTCAGCTCTTCGGCCTCGGCGCGGGCGTCTTCCAGCGAGATGTTCTCCGGCATCCGATCAGTCTACGAGCGGGGGCGGACATCGCCGTGGATGCTCGTGGACGGTTTCGACTCAACTGCGGTTCGCTCAGCCCGTTTCGTCTGCGCGCTTCGCGCTCCGCTCAACGACCCGCGGGAAGAGTCCGCTCAACGGTCCGCAGGGAAGATCCGGCCACGGGTGTGGTCACTGGGGAACGGGAACGGCGGAGACCGTCTTGTCGATCGTGAACTGCCCCAGCACCCGGGTGCCGACGTAGAGCACGGCGGTCTGACCCGGCGCGACGCCGTCCAGCGGCACATCCGGAACGACCGCGACGCCATCCGACGACACCGTCGCGTGCGCAGGAACCGGATCGGAGTGCGCACGGATCTGCACCTCGCAGTCGAACGACGACTGGGCGGGCGCGGCGCCCGCCCACGAGTGGCGCTGCCCCGAGATCTCGCCGATCGCCAGCGCCTCCTTGGGCCCCACCACGACCGTGTTCGACACCGGACGCACCTCGAGCACGAACCGAGGCTTGCCGTCCGGTGCCGGCACTCCGAGCTTGAGCCCGCGACGCTGCCCGACGGTGAACGCATGAGCACCGTCGTGCGAGCCGATGACGTTGCCGCCCCGATCCAGGATCTCGCCCTGCTCCGCCCCGACCTTCTCGGCCAGCCAGCCACGGGTGTCGCCGTCGGGGATGAAGCAGATGTCGTGGCTGTCGGGCTTCTGCGCGACGCTCAGTCCGCGCTCGGCGGCCTCCGCGCGCACAAGCGCCTTCGACGGCGTCTCGCCCAGCGGGAAGTAGGTGTGCGCGAGCTGCTCGGTCGTGAGCACGCCCAGCACGTAGGACTGATCCTTGGCGTTGTCCGATGCGCGGTGCAGCTCGAGCCCGCCCTCGCCGTCGACGAGCGTGGCGTAGTGACCGGTGCACACCGCGTCGAAGCCGAGCTCGATCGCCCGCTCGAGCAGAGCGGCGAACTTGATCTTCTCGTTGCAGCGCATGCAGGGGTTCGGCGTGCGCCCGGCCTGATACTCGGCGATGAAGTCGTCGATCACGTCGTCGCGGAAGCGCTCCGAGAAGTCCCACACGTAGAACGGGATGCCGAGCATGTCCGCCGCGCGACGGGCGTCCATGGCGTCCTCGATCGTGCAGCAGCCGCGGCTTCCGGTGCGCAGCGTTCCGCCCGCCCGCGAGAGCGCGAGGTGCACACCGGTGACGTCGTGGCCCGCCTCCACGGCACGTGCGGCCGCGACGGCGGAATCGACGCCCCCGCTCATGGCCGCAAGAATCCGCATGGGTCCAGTCTACGAGCCGTGCGCTGTGCGGGCACCGGATGCTCTGGCATAGGCATCCGCGATCACGCCCAGCACGGCATCCACATCATCGCCGGTGGAGGTCCGCCCGAGCGTGAACCGCAGCACGCTGCGCGCGTCCTGCTCAGTGCCGCCCATCGCCGTCACGACGTGCGACGGCTCGGCGACGCCGGCCTGGCAGGCAGATCCGGTGGATGCCGCCACCCCGGCCACGTCGAGCATGAAAAGCAGGCTCTCCCCGACTGCGCCGGGGAACAGGAAGTGCGCGTTTCCCGGCAGCCGGTCGACGGGATCGCCGAGTAGCCGCGCGGAGGGCACAGCGGAGCGGATGCCGTCGACGAGCCGGTCGCGCAGGATGCGCAGCCGCGCGCTCTCGGCTTCGCGCTCGGCCCCAGCCGCCACCAGAGCGGCCGCGAACGCCGCCGCTCCCGGCACATCCTGGGTGCCAGCGCGCAGACCGCGCTGCTGCGCCCCGCCGTGCAGCAGCGGAGAAAGCTTCGCCGTGCGCGCGACGACGAGCGCGCCCACCCCGACCGGGGAGCCGATCTTGTGCCCCGCGACGCTCATGGCGACCAGGCCCGCTCCTGCCGCGGCATCCCCGCGCAGTTCGCGGAACGACAGCGGCAGATGACCGACCGCCGCCACGGCATCCAGATGCAGCGGCACCCCGGCGCCGGCGGCCGCCGCGGACAGCGCGCCGGCGTCGTTGACGGTGCCGACCTCGTTGTTCGCGACCAGTGCAGTGGCGAAGGCTGCGCCGGGCAGCGCAGCCTGGAAGGCCTCGGCCTCGATGCGTCCGGTCGCGGACAGTGCCACCGCACGCACGTCCGCCCCCTCCGAGGCGAGCGCCGCGACGGTGTCCATGGTGGCGTGGTGCTCGCCGTCCGGAAGGACGACGGCATCGGCATCCGCCGGGCGCGATGCCCACAGGCCGTGCAGTGCAGTGTTGATCGACTCGGTGCCGCCGGAGGTCAACACGATCTCGATCGGATCGCTCCCGAGCACCGCGGCGATGCGCTCGCGGGAGTCCTCGAGCAGCCGTCGGGCGTCCTGACCGGCGCCGTGCGTGGATGAGGCGTTGCCGACGACGTCGGACGCCGCCAGCCACGCCTCGCGCGCCTCAGGACGCAGCGGGGTCGTGGCCGCGTGATCGAGATAGAACCGCATCCCTCAATGCTCGCTCATTTTCGCGCTCTACGCTGTACCCATGCCCACCTTCACCGCGCCAGGCGGCGCTGCCCTCGATGGCCTCGGCGTACGACTGCACGACGGCGTGGCGACCCTGCGCGTGTGGTCGCGGAACGCCTCCTCCGTCGAGCTCGTGGTGTTCGACGAGACCGACCTGGACTGGGTCACCGACGAGGCCGACCTGGAGCGCGGAGCCGATGGCGTCTGGGAGGTGACGACGCCCCTGCTGCAGCCGGGCACGCGGTACGCGCTGCGCGTCGGCGGCCCGCACGGGCCCGGCAACACGTTCAACCCCGAGACCCTCCTGCTCGACCCTTACGCCCGAGGCCTCGCGCAGGGCGACGGCTATGAGGACTGGAGATCCGTCGTCATCGAGGACGGCTTCGACTGGGGCGGCGCTGAGAAGCCGCAGGTGCCGCTGGATCGCACGATCATCTACGAAGCGCACCTGAAGGGCGTCACCAAGCGGCATCCCGACGTGCCGCCCGCCCTGCACGGCACCTACGCCGGGCTCGCGCACCCCGCGATGATCGAGCACTTCCGGTCGCTCGGCGTCACAGCGATCGAGCTGCTCCCCGTGCACGCCTTCGCATCCGAGCCGCGGCTCCTCGAACGCGGGCTGACGAACTACTGGGGCTACAACACCCTCAACTTCTTCACCCCGCACAACGCATACGCCACCGAGGACGCCCGCAAGCAGGGTCCGGAGGCCGTGCTCGCGGAGTTCAAGGGAATGGTCAAGCTGCTGCATGAGGCCGGGCTCGAGGTCATCCTCGACGTCGTCTACAACCACACCTCCGAGGAGGGCATCGGCGGCCCGCGCTCGAGCCTGCGCGGCATCGACAACGCCAGCTACTACCGTCAGCAGCCGGACGGCGCATACATCGACACCACCGGAGTGGGCAACACGCTGAACACGGCGATGGATGCCGGGGCACGACTGGTCCTCGATTCGCTGAGGTACTGGGCGCAGGAGATGCAGATCGACGGCTTCCGCTTCGATCTGGCGGCCGCGCTCGGCCGCGACGCGTCCCACGAGTACTCCCGCGAGCACCCGTTGCTCACCGCCATCCGCGACGATCCTGCTCTGAAGGGCGTCAAGCTCATCGCCGAGCCATGGGACGTCGGCTTGGGCGGGTGGCAGACGGGCAACTTCCCGGACGGCTGGCACGAGTGGAACGATCGCTACCGGGATCGGGTCCGCAACTTCTGGCTCAGCGACATCGACTACGCACGACGTGCATCGGCTCCGGTCGGCATCGGCGGCTTCGCCACGCGCCTGGCCGGCTCCTCGAACACGTTCAGCAAGGAGCGCGGCCCACTCGCCAGCATCAACTTCGTCACGGCGCACGACGGCTTCACCCTGCACGACCTCGTCTCGTACGACGTCAAGCACAACGAGGCCAACGGCGAGGACAACCGCGACGGCGCCGATACCAACCGCGCGTTCAACCACGGCGTCGAAGGGCCGACGCACGACCCCGCGATCAACGCGGCGCGCCGGAAAGCGATGCGGAATCTGCTCGGCACCGTTCTGCTCTCCGCCGGCATCCCGATGCTCACGGCAGGCGATGAGACGGGGCGCACGCAACGCGGCAACAACAACGCCTACGCCCACGACTCGGCCCTGACCTGGCTCAGCTGGGAGCTCGAACCGTGGCAGGAGGATCTGCGCGCCCACGTGTCCACTCTCACGCGCCTGCGCAGGGAGAACGCGGCGCTGCGTCCGAGCCGGTATGCACGGCGCGACGTGCACACCCCGAACGCCTCGGTCATGGACTGGTACAACCAGCACGGCGAGACGATGGACGAGTCGCACTGGACCGACCCCGGCAACCGCACACTGCAGTACGTCGCGGCATCCACGCCCGTCGATGAGCGGATCAACCGCATCCTGCTCGTCGTGCACGGCACCGAGTCCCCCATCGACGTCACGCTCCCGACCTCGATCGACGGGGCGACGAAGTTCGTCTCGCTCTGGTCGAGCGCTGACGAGCAGCCCCGCGTGGGGACCGAGGGATACGCGCCCGGCGACGTCCTGCCGACGCCCGGCACGTCGATGCGGTTGTTCCGCATCGAGTAGCCGCGCGGCACACGCCGCCGGTGGGTTCTGTGCGACACTGCGGCAGGGTACATTCAGGGTGTGGCAGCACGTTCCGGCAGTCTTCCCGCGGCGCTTCGAAGCCCCGCACAGATTCCCCTGCGGCCACTGGCCGGATCCGCGGCATCCGACACGAGAACCGGGCGCATCCCGCTCGCGGATCCGAGGCCGTCGGTGCCGGGCGGTTTTCCGGCCAAGGCGTTCGCCGGCGAGGTGGTGCCGTTCAGCGTCGTCGCGTTCCGAGAGGGGCATGACCGCATCGGTGCGCAGATTCGTCTCACAGGCCCCGATGGGACGACGTCACTGCACAGGCTGAGCGCGCTCGACGACGGCAGCGACCGCTGGCGTGCCGATATCGCACTGGACGCGCAGGGCTCCTGGCACTACCGCTTCGAGGCGTTCGCAGATGACTTCGCGACCTGGGCGCATGCGGCGTCGGTCAAGATCGCCGCCGGCGTCGATGTGCCGGTCGTGGCAGCCCTCGGCCGCGACCTGCTCGCCCGCGCCGCCGCCGACACGCGCCGTCCCGCGAAGGAGCGCGCAGCTCTGACGGCGCTGACGACGAGACTCGACGAGGCGGATGCCGCCACCGCCCTGGCCGTCGCGACGGATACCGAGCTCGCCGCGCTGTTCGCCGACCGGCCTCTGATGTCTCTGTCGGCCGAGACCGCCACGCAGACGATCGTGGTCGAGCGCGTGACCGCTGGCGTCGGAGCCTGGTACGAGTTCTTCCCGCGCTCCGAGGGCGCCAAACGCAACAAGGACGGCACGATCGCGAGCGGCACGTTCCGCACCGCGGCGAAGCAGCTCGGCCGCGTCGCGGACATGGGCTTCGACGTGCTCTACCTTCCACCCATCCACCCGATCGGGCGCACACATCGCAAGGGCCCGAACAACACCCTGAACGCGGGCCCTGCCGATCCAGGTTCGCCGTGGGCCATCGGCGCCGCCGAAGGCGGGCACGACGCCGTGCATCCGGATCTCGGTTCGCTCGCCGATTTCCGGGCCTTCGTCCGCCAGGCGCGGAAGGCCGGCATCGAGGTCGCCCTGGATCTCGCGCTGCAGGCGTCCCCGGATCATCCGTGGGTCGCCGCACATCCGGAGTGGTTCACCACGCTTCCCGACGGCACCATCGCCTACGCCGAGAATCCGCCGAAGAAGTACCAGGACATCTATCCGCTGAACTTCGACGGCGACCCGGCAGGGCTGCGCGAAGAGGTGCTCCGGGTCGTGACCCACTGGATCGCACAGGGAGTGAGGATCTTCCGGGTCGACAATCCGCACACCAAGCCGCTGCAGTTCTGGGAGTGGCTGATCGCGAAGGTCACGGCCGCCGACCCCGACGTGGTCTTCCTCGCCGAGGCGTTCACCCGGCCGGCTCCCCTGCGCGGCCTCGCTGCTGCCGGGTTCCAGCAGAGCTACACCTACTTCGCCTGGCGGAACACGAAGCGCGAGCTGGAGGAGTTCCTCACCGGTCTCGCCACCGAGACCGCCGACTACCTGCGCCCGAACCTGTTCGTCAACACGCCGGACATCCTCACCGAGTACCTGCAGTTCGGCGGACGCGCCGCCTACAAGGTGCGCGCGGCGATCGCGGCGACCTCGGCGCCGACCTACGGCGTGTACGCGGGATACGAGCTGTTCGAGAACGTGGCGCGGCCGGGCTCCGAGGAGAACATCGACAACGAGAAGTACGAGTACAAGCTCCGCGACTTCGCGGCTGCCGAGACGGCCGGCGACTCGCTCGCACCGTACCTGCGCCGCCTCAACGAGATCCGCCGCGCGCACCCCGCACTGGGTCAGTTGCGCAATCTGTCGGTGCACTGGAGCGACGACGACAGCATCCTGGTGTATTCGAAGCACCTGGACGGAGCGTTCACGCCCGACGGCGTGCCCGACACCGTCATCGTGGTGGCGAACGTCGACCCGCACTCGGTGCGCGAGACCACGGTGCACCTGGACACCCGGGTGTGGGGGGTCGAGCCCGGCGCACTGTTCGAGGTCGAGGATCTCCTCAGCGGCGAGACCTGGACCTGGTCGGATCACGACTACGTCCGCCTGGATGCGTTCACCGAACCCGTGCACATCCTCCATGTGAAGGCGCGATCATGAGCACTCCGCAAAAGGCCGCCATCCCCGCCGAGTGGGCGGCCGTGGCCTCCGGCTCCCACCACGCTCCCCACGAGGTTCTCGGCCCGCACCCGACGACGGATGCCGCCGGCCGCACCAGCACGACGATCCGCGCCCGCCGTCCTCTCGCCGAGAGCGTCGCCGCGGTCCTCGAGGACGGCACGCGCGTCTCCCTGGAGCATGTCGCGAACGGCATCTGGCAGGGGAAGCACTCCGGGGCGCCGGTGTCGTATCGCATCGCCACGGTATACGACGGCGGGCCCGAGCAGTTCAACGGCGATCCCTACCGCCACCTGCCGACCGTCGGCGAGCTCGACCTGCACCTGATCGGCGAGGGCAGGCACGAGCGCCTGTGGGAGGCGCTGGGCGCAGGCGCCCACCTGATCGACGGCGAGATCGGGGTCGCGTTCGCAGTATGGGCGCCGAACGCGAGGGCGGTCCGGGTCGTCGGCGACCACAACGGCTGGAACGGCGAAGGCCACGCCATGCGCTCGATGGGATCGAGCGGCGTATGGGAGCTGTTCATCCCCGGGGTCTCTCCCGGCACCGTCTACAAGTACGAGATCCTGACGCCCGACGGTCGCTGGATCGTCAAAGCCGACCCCATGGCGCAGCGCACGCAGGTGCCGCCGGAGACCGCCTCTGTCGTCCCGTTCTCGGCGTACAGCTGGAAGGACGGCGCGTGGATGACACGGCGCGCGGCGACTCATGCGGTCGCGCAGCCGATGAGCATCTATGAAGTGCACCTCGGCTCCTGGCGCGGCGGGCTCGGCTACCGCGACGTCGCCGACCCGCTGATCGCCCACGTGATCGAGACCGGCTTCACGCATGTCGAGTTCATGCCGCTCGCGGAGCATCCGTTCGGCGGTTCGTGGGGGTACCAGGTGAGCGGCTACTACGCCCCCACCGCCCGGTTCGGCACTCCGGACGACCTGCGCTACCTGATCGACCGGCTGCACCAGGCCGGCATCGGCGTGATCCTCGACTGGGTCCCCGGCCATTTTCCCAAGGACGAGTTCGCGCTCGCCCGCTTCGACGGACGACCCCTGTACGAACATCCCGATCCGCGACGGGGCGAGCATCAGGACTGGGGCACGCTGATCTTCGACTACGGCCGCCCCGAGGTGCGCGGGTTCCTCGTCGCGAACGCCCTGTACTGGTTCGAGGAGTTCCACGTCGACGGCCTCAGGGTGGATGCCGTCGCCTCGATGCTCTATCTGGACTACTCCCGCCGCGAGGGCGAGTGGGAGCCGAACGTCCACGGCGGGCGAGAGAACCTCGAGGCGATCCGGTTCCTGCAGGAGGTGAACGCCACCGCGTACCGTACCCACCCCGGCGTCGTGATGATCGCCGAGGAGTCCACCAGCTTTCCCGGCGTGACCGCGCGCACCGACCAGGCAGGGCTCGGTTTCGGCTTCAAGTGGAACATGGGGTGGATGAACGACTCGCTGCAGTACATCTCGCGCGACCCGATGTACCGCGCACACCACGAGGGAGAGATCACATTCTCGTTCGTGTACGCGTTCGGCGAGAACTACCTGCTTCCGATCAGCCATGACGAGGTCGTGCACGGCAAGGGCAGCCTGCTGTCGAAGATGCCGGGCGATCATGCGCACAAGCTCGCGAACGTGCGCGCGTACCTCGCATACATGTGGGGGCACCCCGGCAAGAACCTGCTGTTCATGGGCCAGGAGTTCGGGCAGATCGCGGAGTGGTCGGAGAGCCGACCGCTGGACTGGTGGCTGCTCGACCAGCCCTCGCATGCTCAGCTGCAGCGGTTCGTCGGCGCGATGAACGGCGTGTACCGCAGTACGGCACCGCTCTGGGAGCGTGACGGCGACAGCACGCGCTTCCGGCGCCTGGGTGCACCGCAGTGGGATCCGAACGTGATCGCCTTCGAGCGGCGAGACCTGCACGGCGGGCGCGTCATCGTCATCAGCAACTTCGCCGGCGTGGAACGCGCGAACCTCGAGCTCGATCTCCCGGTGGCCGGCGTCTGGGAGGAGATCCTCAACACCGACGCCGTGGAGTACGGCGGCACCGGCATCGGCAATTACGGCCGCGTGGCCGCCCACGCCTCAGAGGATCAACGCATCCCGAGAACGAAGGTCACGCTGCCGCCACTGGCGACTCTGTGGCTTCGGCACCGCTCGGGCACGAAGGCTTAGAAGAGCAGCGACGACAGCCGGTTGCGGGCCGACGCGACGCGCGGGTCGTCCGCTCCGACCAGGCCGAACAGTTCGACGAGGCGCTCTCGCACGGGTGTGCGCTCTTCGGAGGGCAGCACCGCGAACAGGTCGAGCAGACGCCCGAAGGCGTCGTCGACGTGGCCGCCGGAGATGTCGAGGTCTGCCACCGCGAACTGCGCGTGCACATCGTGCGGGCTCGCTGCCGCGGCGGCACGCGACTCCTGCAGGTCAAGCCCCTGCACCCGGTCGAGCAGGCGCACCTGGCCGAGTCCGGCTCGGGCGTCCTCGTCGCGCGGGTTCTCCGCGAGAGCCTTCTCGTACGCCGTGATCGCCGTGGCGTAGTCCCCCTTCTCGATCGCGGCGAAGGCCTCGGCGTGCAGCGGCGGAAGCGGCTTCTCCTGCTCCTGCTCGCCCTCGGCCGCGGGCTCCTGCTCGCCGCCGGCCGTGCCGGTCACACCGTTCTGCGCCGCGACCTGGAGCAATTGGTCGATGACCTGGCGCACTTGCTCCTCCGGGACAGCGCCGGTGAACATCGGCACCGGCTGGCCGGCGATCAGCGCCACCACCATCGGGATCGACTGCGCGCGGAAGCTCTGCGCCAGCTGCGGGTTCGCGTCGACATCGACCTTCGCGAGGACGACGCGTCCTCCCAGCTCACCTACGACCTTCTCGAGGATCGGGCTCAGCTGCTTGCACGGACCGCACCATTCCGCCCACAGGTCGACGACGATCGGCACGGTGCGCGAGAGTTCCAGGATCTGGCCGAACGTGGCATCTGTCACGTCGACCACGAAGCCGCCCTGACCGGGGGCATCGCCACCGACCGGCGCCTGGGCGGCATCTGACGGCGCGGCCGGGCGGTTGCGCAGGGTTGACAGGTCCACAGCGCCGCGGAGGGCTGCTGCCGAGATATCGCTCACTTGATCACTTCCACATCGAGAATGTCCTGATGCACGGCGAGCAGGCGCACCTGCTCGGTGGAGCCCTGGCTGGGCACGGAGAAGAACAGCTGCAGGCCGTAGGTCGTCCTGACGCCCTTCGAAGCCTCTTCGGCGCCGGTGAGCGTCTTCGCCTCTTCATTCTCGCCGAACCTGATCACGGCTTCGCTCGTGGTCGGCGTGATCTTCTCGCTGTCGACGAGGGACACCGCGACGATCGCACCGCTGTCCAGGGTCGCGAGTGCGACGGGGGGCTCGTCGCTCGGAGCGATGTCGAATGCGGCTTTGGAAGTCTCCGCGGCGCCGTTGTCGGCCAGGCCCTTGGTGACCGCCTTGCGGCTCTCGGTGATGGAGTCCGCCAGCGCGATCGTCACCGGGTCGAACAGCGAACGATACTCGCTCTTCTCCCCCGCGTCGACCACATCGGCGAAGGCTGTGGCGAGCTCGTCCGGAGAGAGCGCCAGGAATGCGGAGGCGTTATCGGTGATGAGGCTCGTGCCGAGCCATGCCGGCGCAAGCTGGGGCACCTCGGTGGATGCCTGCATCTCGGCGACGTTCGTGACCTTGTAGTTCGACCAAGGGTCAGCCTGGGTCATGGTGAGAATGACGGGCGGAACCGTGTCGTCGCTCTTGCTCTTGCTGAGCACCAGGACCGTGCGAGGCCAGGTGTCTGTGGCCTGCGGCAGCAGGACCTCGATGGCCTCGGTCGGAATCGCCGCCGGCATGGGACGGTCCTTGAGAGTGGCGCGCAACTCGTAGTCGGTGGAGCGTGCGCTGAGTGCGGTGCCGTCGAGTCGCGTGGCGGCGAGGTCGATATCCATCTCCGTGTCGGCTTCTTCGAGAGTCTTCGCGATGTCCTGAAGAATGCGGGATGCCTGCGCCTCGGTGACAGCTGGCGGCTTCTGGTTCTCGGGGGTGAGCACCGTCTGCGTCGGAGAGGGTGTCGGCGATGCTTCGCCGAGTTGCGGCCAGGAGTCGCTGGAGCAGCCCGCGAACATGAGCCCTGCCACACCCAGCGCCGGGAGCACGAGGAGGCGTCGCCGCCGTCCGATGGCCCGACGCTCGCTCTTCTCGGGTTTGGCGTCCGCCTGCGACTCGGGCTTCTCGGCCGGTCCTGCGGCCTGCGGCTCGAGCGCCTCGCGAACCGGCGCGGGCTCGACGGACAGGTCGATCGGCTCCGTCGCGGGCATCGGACCCGGGCCCTTGCGACGCGGACCGCGCCCGCGGCGCTGGTGACGGATCGCGAGCACGTACATGACAAGACCGAACAGCAGCACGGCGCCGCCGGCGGCGATCAGCGGCCCGACCAGCGGCGTCGAGGTGTCCAGCGGCCACGACACGACGATGTCGTCGGGTGCGGCCTCGGTGCCGTCCTTCGCGATGAGCACGCTCATGTCGTCGGGCAGCTGCATGTCCGTGATCAACTGATCCTGCTCGCTGAACGAGTCCAGCCAGAGGTCCGAACCCGCCGGGTTGCGACCCGTCTCTTCTGCGGTGCCGGTCTCGCCGTCCTCCGGCGCGACCTCAGGCTCGACGACGGTGCTCGTCGGGGAACCGCCGTCGAGGTCGATCGAGGTGTAGGTGGCATCCGAGAGCCATGCCTCGAGATCGGCCGTGCGACCGTAGGCGGCGAAGATGTCGCCGTCTCCGCGGATCAGCAGGGTCTGCTGTCCGGGGTTCTCGCGCAGCACGGCGCCGTCCACCAGCAGATACGGGGTCGGCTCCTCGACGTTGAGTTCCACCTGCTGGGCAGATGGGCCCATGAAGATGGTTCGCTGAGCGATGCCCGCCCCGATGAGAAGCGTGGCCAGGACGAAGGCCACGACGGCCCACACGAAACGCACGAAAAGTCTCCTTACGTGACCCGGACGCGTCATCCAGGTCTCCGCTCGACGTTTCAGACTAGCGAAACAGGCTGAGTGTTGACTATCAGGGGCCTTTCCCCTCGCCTTTCCGGCAGGTCGGCGAATCACGCCGCCATGCGCCGACTACCCTGAGATCATTCTTCCGGAGGAGAGCCGATGAAGCTGCACAATCCGTTCCGCACCGCGCTGGTCGCCACGCTCGGCGTGGGACTCGGCATCCTGCTGATCGGCAGCATCGAGTCGCTGTCGACTGTGCTGCTCTACGTCGGCACGGCGCTGTTCCTCAGCCTCGGGCTGGATCCCGTCATCTCGTTCCTCGAGCGTCGAAGGCTGCCACGCTGGCTGGCTGTCCTGGTGTCGATCCTCGCGGTGCTGGGTGTCTTCTCCGGAATCGTGCTGATGGTGCTCCCCATCCTCATCGATCAGATCAGCCAGCTGGTGCGGCAGATCACGGTCTTCTTGCAGAGCACACGACTCGATGACGTCAAGGACTGGCTGATCGCCACATTCCCCGGGCTTCAGCGCAGCTTCGTCGACGACCTGTTCACCAATGCCACGGACTGGCTCACCGAGAACTGGACGACGATCACCGAGAGCGTCGTCACCGTCGGCACCGCGATCGTGACCGGCCTGTTCGGCGCATTCATCGTGCTGATCCTCACGATCTACCTGACGGCGTCGACGCCATCGCTGAAGCGCGCTGTGTACCAGTTGGTGCCGGCATCCAAGCGGCCCCGCTTCATCGACCTGTCCGAGCAGATCACCGACTCGGTCGGATACTACGTCATGGGCCAGGTCACCCTCGGTGTGATCAACGGCATCCTCAGCGCGATCTACCTCAACATCATCGGCGCGCCCTTTGCGGCCGTGCTGGCCGTCATCGCGTTCTTCTTCTCACTGATCCCACTGGTCGGAACCCTCACCGGTTCGACGATCATCGTGCTCGTCTGCCTCATCCCGGGGCTCGGCTCCCCCGGGATGGCGATCGCTGCGGCGATCTACTACCTGATCTACATGCAGATAGAGGCATACGTCATCTCGCCGCGCATCATGAGCCGTGCGGTGTCCGTGCCCGGTGCCGTGGTCGTGGTGGCCGCCCTGGCCGGCGGATCACTGCTCGGGCTGCTCGGCGCGCTGATCGCGATCCCGGTGGCCGCCAGCATCCTGATCATCTACCGGCAGGTGCTCATCCCCCGAATGAATGAAAGGTGAGCGAAAGCCGCGGATCGAACCGATCAGACCGGCGATTCCTTCGGCAGCGGCAGTGGGCCGCATATCTGCGCGCTCACGCCACCTTCCAGCAGTGCGTGTGCCAGTGCCGGCGAGCCGCGAGGTCGGCGGCATCACCGAGAACGCCGTCAGCGCGCCAGACCACCTGATGCGCGGTGCCGGGTGCGATCACACCACCGCAGCCGGGGCACGTGTACTCCTTGAGCGATTGCCGCGCTGATACCGGCTGCACAGTCCATTCGCGGCCCTGCCGGGTTTCGCTGCGCTTCCAGCCCGCGAGCAGGCGCTCGAACGAGTCGTCAGTGTCCGGGCGCTCCTGACGCCTGCGATTCGAGCGTGGCATGGCTGCGCATTACCACCAGTGGTTGCTGGTCCAGAATGCGTGGGCAGCAGCCCAACTGCCGTAGCGCCCGGTCGCGTAGCCGTTCGCCCACCGCAGGTTGTCGACGGGGTCGTATCCGTTGCCGGGCACCTTGCTGCAGGGCAGCGCCTGAACGAGACCGCACGCGCCGGACGAGCTGTTCGTCGCGTTCGGGTTCCAGCCGCTCTCCCGGGACACGATGTAGTCGACGTAGCCCCAGTCACCCGATGCGATGCCGGCCGCCGCCATCCACTCGGCGGGCGCACCGCCGCCGGTGTAGAACGGCGTGGCAGCCACTGGCTCGGAGGGTCCCGACGTGCTCGACGCGGGCTCCGGCTCGGGCGGCGGTGTGGGTTTCGGCGTGACGTACACCTCGAAGCTGCTGCGGTCCACCGGAGAGATCGTCGCACCGCTGACGCTGACGGTCAGATCCTGGGTGTCGTCGACGGCGAGCGAGAACGATGTCTCGACATCGGCCTCCGGCTGTTCGGCAAGAGCCATGCCGGTGGGTGCCACGATGGCAGCCGCCAGGGCGACGACGCCGAACGCGGCCAGGCCGCCGGCGAGACCGCGCCGCGTCCAGTGTCTCTTCGCGGGCGCGGATCTCGGGGCTGCGGACCTCACCGGCGCGACGGCGTCGCTGCTGGGGTCGATCTCAGAACCGGAAGTCACAATAGCGTCAGTCTAGCCAGTCTCACCTGGGTTCACCATGAGAGCTCTCAGCGCACCGCGAGGATCACGTCGATCGTCGCATCCAGGATCGCGTCGACCTGCTCCTCGCGGTAGCCGTGTCGCTGCATGCGGAACGCCGCAGAACGCAGCTGCTCGACAGTGAGCTCATCCCCGTCGCGCAGGTACCGGACGATGCGTGCTGCAACGTGATCGACTTCGTCCACGCGATACCCGAACCCGAGAAGGCCGCTGCGGGCGAACTTGTGCCGGCGACCGCGGGCGAGGTGGTCCAGGATCACCTGCGCCTCGGCTCGCACCTTGACGACCCACGCCTCCGCGCCCTGTTCGCGTACGATCTGATCGCGCTCGCGTGCGGCGAAGGCGTCTTCGATGCGACCGAGCGCGGCATCCACGTCACCGACGACGTAGCCCTCCTTCACCAGCGGGAAAGAGGCCACCCGCACATCGGCGGCGCTGAGATCGTCGAGGCCGAGCTCGAACGTCTCCCTCGCGGATGCGAGGAAGGTGTCTACCGCGACGCGATGATACCCGCGCTCACGGCCTGTCGTGACCCGGAAGGCGGGCCTGGCGTTCTCGGTCACATCGTCCACCGTAGTCGAGGTCATGTCAGCGTCGCCCATGGCGAGAGCAGGAAGTAAAGGCTGAGCGCGGGGATCGTCGAGGGCAGGATGCTGTCGAGCCGGTCGAGCAGCCCGCCATGGCCCGGCAGCCAGGAGCTCATGTCCTTGATGCCGATGTCGCGCTTGATCATCGACTCTCCGAGGTCACCCAGCGTGGCCGACAGCAGGATCGCGATGCCGAAGAGCACACCGGCCCACCACGGCATCTGCAGCAGGAAGAGCGCGAGGAGCACACCGGCGGCGATCGCGGCGACGACCGCGCCGGCGAAACCCTCCCAGGTCTTCTTCGGGCTGATGCGCGGCGCCATCGGGTGCTTGCCGAACGCGAGACCGGCCGCGTACGCCCCGGTGTCGGAAGCCACGGCAACGGCGACGAACCCGAGGACCCACCACTGTCCGCCGTCCTGCCGCAGCAGGAGCAGCGCGACGCTGGTGAGGAAGGGCACGTAGATCTGGACGAAGCCGCCGACGACGGCATCCGTCAGAACGTCCCCGTACGTGCGACCGTCCTTCGCCGCCATCTGGGCGACCAGGCGCCACACGATCACGAACGCGACTGCGAACAGCAGCGTCACCCAGCTGAGCCAGGCCGGCGCGAAGTATCCGGCCACTACGAGGAGGACGCCGGCGGCCACCTGCGGCACGATGTCGATGCGGCGACCGGCGCTGCGCAGCGCGCGGGTCAGTTCGAAGATGCCGAGTATCGCGATCGCCAGAGCGATCGGGATGAACAGTTCTTTGATGAACAGCAGCGAGCCCAGCAGCACCGCGCCGAACGCCAGGCCGACCAGGATCGCCAGGATCAGATCGCGACCTGTGCGCGCCTTGATCCGCTCGTTGGCCTGGTCCAGATGCTCGCGCGCCTGGTGCACGTGCGTCTCGAACTCACCGCGCGCCTGGCGCAGCTGCTCGCGCATGACGGCCGCAGGATCCGCTGCGGCCACAGGCTCATGCCGAGCGGGCGCCTCGCCGTCCGGGGTCGCCGCTTCGCGGGCTTCGCGCCGCGTCAGCGGCTGCCCTTCGTCGGCGTCTCCGATCGACTCGTCCATGCCTGATCAGACCTCGAGGAGCTCGGCCTCTTTGCGCTTGAGCGCGTCGTCGATGAGATCGACGTGCTGGCGGGTGAGAGCGTCCAGCTCCTTCTCACCGCGAGCGATCTCGTCTTCGCCGACGTCGCTCTTGAGCGCGTCCAGCTCGTCCTTCGACTTGCGACGGATGCCGCGCAGGTGGACCTTCGCATCCTCGCCCTTGGTGCGCACGAGCTTCACGTACTCCTTACGGCGCTCCTGCGTCAGCTCCGGCATCGTCACGCGAACGATGTTGCCGTCGTTGGTCGGATTCGCGCCGAGGTTCGGCATGTCGCGGATGGCCTGCTCGATGGCCTTGAGCGCAGACTTGTCGTACGGGGTGATGACGAGCGAGCGCGCCTCGGGGTTCGCCAGTGAGGCGAGCTGCGCGAGCGGCGTCGGCGACCCGTAGTAGTCGACCATCACCTTCTGGAACATCTGCGGGTTGGCGCGCCCCGTGCGAACGGTGGCGAAGTCCTCCTTGGCGGCCTCGACGGCGCGAGTCATGCGGGAGGTGGTTTCAGCGAGGACGTCCGCGATCACGGTGGCTCCTATCGTCAGGGGGTTCTTGCAATTCTATCCGGGTGCACGGTGCGTGCCCTGGCAGGTGCGTCAGGCTGTGACGAGCGTGCCGATCCGCTCTCCGAGCAGAGCACGGGTGACATTGCCAGCCGGCTCCATGCCGAACACGCGCATGTCCATGCTGTTGTCCATGCAGAGGCTGAACGCGGTCGAGTCGACGACCTTCAGGCCGCGCTGCAGCGCGTCGAGGTAGGTGACCTTCTCGATGCGGGTCGCCGATGCATCCTTGTTCGGGTCGGCGGTATAGATCCCGTCGACACCGTTCTTGGCCACGAGCACCTCCTGTGCGCCGATCTCGAGGGCGCGCTGCGCGGCTACCGTGTCGGTCGAGAAGTACGGGAGTCCTGCGCCGGCGCCGAAGATGACGACGCGGCCCTTCTCCATGTGACGCTCGGCGCGCAGCGGGATGTACGGCTCCGCGACCTGCGTCATCGAGATGGCGGACTGCACGCGGGTGGGCGCACCGGCCTGCTCGAGGAAGTCCTGGAGTGCGAGGGCGTTCATCACGGTGCCGAGCATCCCCATGTAGTCGGCGCGCCCGCGATCCATACCGCGCTGGCTGAGCTCGGCGCCGCGGAAGAAGTTGCCTCCGCCGACGACGATGGCGATCTCGACCTCGGCGACCGCCGCGGCGATGTCGCGGGCGATCTGGCTGACCACGTCGGGATTCACCCCGAGCTGGCCACCGCCGAATGCCTCCCCGGAGAGTTTGAGAAGGACGCGACGGCGTCCGGTGCGTTCAGTCATGGGTGGATGTCCTCTCGTCCCGATTCAAGATACTGCCTTGTGGGCATGAAGAAGGGGTTCGGATCCGTGCGGATCCGAACCCCTTCGGCGACTTACGCTCCGACCTTGAAGCGCGCGAAGTCCGTCACGGTGATACCGGCGTCCTTCGCCACCTGGGCGACGGAGAGCTTGTTGTCCTTGGCGTAGTCCTGCTCGAGCAGTGCGACCTGCTTGACGAACGCCGACACGCGGCCTTCGACGATCTTCGGCAGCGCGGCCTCCGGCTTGCCCTCGTTGCGGGAGATCTCGGTGACGATCTCGCGCTCCTTCTCGATGGCGTCGGCCGGAACGTCCTCGCGTCGGAGGTACGACGGGTTGGCGAACGAGATGTGCTGTGCGATGCTGCGAGCGGTCACGGCGTCGTCACCCGAGTAGGCGACCACGACGCCGATCTGCGGAGGCAGATCCTTGCTCGTGCGGTGCATGTACACCTCGACGGCGTCACCGGTGACGGTGCGGACCTGACGCAGCTCGATCTTCTCGCCGATGATGGCAGCCTCGTCGGAGATCAGCTCTCCGACGGTCTGGCTGCCCGCAGACGCCGCGAGGGCATCCTCGATCGAGTTCGCCTTTGCGGCGGCCACGGCGTCGACGACCTTGTCCGCGAGAGCGATGAAGCGGTCGTTCTTCGCCACGAAGTCGGTCTCGCAAGCGAGCTCGATCAGCGTGACGCCGCCGTCCTGCTCACGCGAGACGACGAGGCCTTCGCTGGTGGAACGATCAGCGCGCTTGGCGTTGCCCTTCGCACCCTTCAGACGAAGGATCTCGACCGCCTTCTCGCGGTCTCCCTCGGCCTCTTCGAGCGCCTTCTTCGTGTCGACCATTCCGGTGCCGAGCTGCTCACGCAGCGCCTTGATGTCGGCGATGGTGAAGTTGGCCATGTGTGGTGGCTCCTTGCTTCGTTATGTGTGTGTACGCGGAATTACTTGGCGTCGGCGGCCTCGGCCGGAGCCTCGGTCGCTGCTTCCGGAGCCTCGTCTGCGGCGGGAGCCTCAGCTTCGGCGGTCTCAGCCGGAGCCTCAGCCTCAGCGGCTTCGGTGGCCGGAGCCTCGGCGGTCTCCTCGGCCGGAGCCTCGAGAAGCTCCTTCTCCCACTCGGCCAGCGGCTCGGCGTCGCCCGACTCGGGGTTGTGCTTCTGCTGCAGGCCCTCGGCCGCGGCGTCGGCGATGATGCGGGTCAGCAGCGAGACGGAGCGGATCGCGTCGTCGTTGCCGGGGATCGGGTACTGGAAGTCGTCCGGGTCCGCGTTGGTGTCGAGGATGCCGATCACGGGGATGCCGAGCTTCTTGGCCTCGTCGATCGCGAGGTGCTCGCGCTTGGCGTCGACGACCCACAGAGCCGAAGGCGTCTTGGTGAGGTTGCGGATGCCGCCCAGCGACTTGTGCAGCTTGTCGAGCTCGCGCTTCTTGAGCAGCAGCTCCTTCTTCGTGAAGCCCGAGGCGGCCGGGTTCTCGTAGTCGAGCTCCTCGAGCTCCTTCATACGTGCCAGACGCTTCGCGATGGTCTGGAAGTTGGTGAGGAGGCCGCCAAGCCAGCGCTGGTTCACGTAGGGCTGGCCGACGCGCGTGGCCTGCTCGGCGAGGATCTCCTGCGCCTGCTTCTTGGTGCCGACGAAGAGGATCGTGCCGCCGCGGGCGACCGTCTCCTTGACGAAGTCGTAAGCCGAGTCGATGTAACCCAGCGACTGCTGAAGGTCGATGATGTGGATGCCGCTGCGCTCGGTGAGGATGAAGCGCTTGACCTTCGGGTTCCACCGGCGCGTCTGGTGTCCGAAGTGCACGCCGCTGTCGAGCAGCTGGCGGATGGTGACCACAGCCATGGTCTTCTCCTTGTTCTGGCGCTCTCGCGCCGTTGAGGTTGTTCTCGCCGATCAGCAGATCAGCAATCCTGGTGCCCGGCGCACACCCACCCGCTCTTGCGAACGGGACCTATGGGAGTGGATGCCACGACAGGAGTCGCTTTGGGCACGCGTAGTCACCCCGGAATCGAGGTGCGACCTCAAGTGTACAGGATCGCGGGCCGCGCACTGCGCCTGCACATGCGCGGATTGACGCGGATTCTCCACGGTTCGCGCACCTGTCGCACCACCCACCCTGGGGCCTGGGCGAACATGGCGGCATGCCGTTCACGAGTGTGAGGAGAATTGGCCTGCGTGCGATTCTGCGCGGCGGCCTGCTCATGATGCTGCTGGTGGTGCAGCCCGCTGCGTCGGCGATGCTGGCGGAGCGCGACGACTGGCCATGGCCTGTGGCGGGACCGCACGACGTCGTCGAGCCCTTCCGCGCGCCCGCGCACGACTACGGCCCCGGTCATCGCGGCATCGACATCGCTGCGGACGCGGGCACCGTCGTGCACGCCCCGGCTGACGGGGTCGTCGCGTTCCGCGGCGTCGTCGTGGATCGCCCGCTGCTCACGATCGACCATGGCGACGGCGTCGTGACGACCTTCGAACCGCTGGAGTCCGACCTCTCCGTCGGGGCCGTCGTGCATGCGGGAGACGTCATCGGCACGGTGGCGACCGGCGGTCACGCCACCGTCGGCACCCTGCACGTCGGCGTCCGCGTGAACGGGGTCTATGTGAACCCGATGCTGATGTTCGGCGATGTGCCGCGCGCGATCCTGCTCCCCTGCTGCGACGCGGTCACGCTCGGGGGTGGGCCAGCCGGTAGGTCGCCGTGAGCCGCTCGGAAGACACATGCGTGTAGATCTGGGTCGTCCCGAGGCTCGCGTGCCCGAGGATCTCCTGCACCGCACGAAGGTCGGCACCGCCGTCGAGCAGATGGGTGGCGGCGGAGTGGCGCAGTGCGTGCGGCCCGACGGCATCCGATCCGATGATCGGCCCGAGCGCATCGGCGACGAGCGAATACACGGCGCGCGGTCCCATGCGTCCGCCACGGGCACCGAGGAACACGGCGGGCGTGGGGCTCGTCGCCCGCGCCAGTAGCACAGGGCGACCCCTTGTGAGGTAGGCGCCGACCGCTGCCCCGGCCGGTCGGCCGAACGGGACCACGCGCTCCTTCGATCCCTTGCCCAGCACGCGCGCGGTGCACCGGTCGAGGTCGAGGTCGTCGATGTCCAGGCTGCAGAGCTCGGAGACGCGCATGCCTGATCCGTAGAGCAGCTCGAGGATGGCATGGTCGCGCAGTGCCGCAGGGTCGCCGTCCGCGGCGATGCGGGCTCTGTCGTCGAGAAGCTCCCGCATGCCGTCCTTCGATGCCACCGCAGGCAGGGTGCGTCCGCGCTTGGGAGCGATCAGCCGGAGTGCGGGGTCGAGGCCGATGAGCTCCTCATCCTTCGCCCACGCGAAGAAGGATCGTGCGGCCGCGGCACGGCGGGCCAGCGTCGATCGTGCGTCGCCCCGCTGCGTGGCACGCCACAGCCAGTCGCGCAGCGCTTCGAGATCCACGCCCCGCAACGGCACATCGCCGACGGACGCCGACAGGTCGCGGAGATCGGCGCGATACGCCCGAACGGTCGCCGGCGACAGCCGGCGCACCTGCTCGAGGTGCGCCGCGAAGGCGTCCGCCGCGACCGTGAGATCCACGTCACCAGCATGCCGTGCGGAGGCGGAGCGAACCGGATGCCCCGCCGACGTGCAGATGCCCCGGCCAGTGCGGCCGGGGCATCTGCTGGGGTCGGTGCGCTCGAACTCAGTTCGACGCGGCGCTGGCGACCGAGGCGGCGCTGGGTGCGGACGCGGGGCTCGCGATCGACGCGGCGCTGGCTGCGGAGGCCGGCGCGGGAGCGGGGGCGGGTGCCGGAGCCGGGGCGGATGCCGCACTCGCGACGCTCTGCACGGACGCGGCGGACTGCACGGAGGCCGCTGAGCGAACGGTGGGGGCGGACTGCACGGTTGCGGCGGACGGGGTGCTCACGACCGTCACGGACGAGTTCGTCTCGCGCATCTGCACGGTGCTGCCGCTGAGCACTCCGCCGCGGTCGGTGATGGCACCGCCGGGGACGACCGTGCCGTCTGTCGTCCTCAGGTCCATCGTCCCGGCAGCTGCCGCGGCGCCTCCCGCGACGACGCCGATTCCGGCGAGTCCGGTGATTCCGTAGACGATCCACTTCTTGCTGAACATGTCATCTCCTGTCTGTGCGCCGGTGTTCCGGCTTCGATGTCTATATCCATCGTCGTCACGTTCGCTAAGGCTCATCGAAACCGACGATGAGAGCGTTCTTAGCCCGCTCCGGCCGATGGCTCCCTGCCGCCGATGATCGCGTGCGACGCATCGGCGAGGCCGATCGCGTGATCGTGATCCCCGCGCTCCTCCGCCGCGATGAGATGGCCCGCGAGGTGGGTCAGGGTCAGGCCGCGCACGCGGTCGTCCGCGCCCCAGGTGTCTGCGGCGAGATCCGCGAGCGCCCACACGCGAGCACGGACGCTGTAGTCGGTGAGAAGTGCGCTCGCGATCGCGTGCGAGAGGAAGGCCGCGGAGTCCTCCGCCGCATCTCCGAGCGCGAGCGTGTCGACGTCGATCAGTCCGCTGATGCGCCGATCCTCGAGGAACAGCTGTCCGAAGTGCAGGTCACCGTGGATCACGGTCGGCGATGCGGGCCCGGGGCCCGCGTCGAGCAGCCTCCGGGCCGCGGTCAGGATCTCGCTCGCCCGAGGCCCCGCGTGCGATTCGTACCACTCCAGCCGTGCGGCGGTGCCGGCGCCGCGATGGTCCCAGTCGGCCCGCGCCAGCGCCGAACGCAGCACGCCGACCTCGTCGAGCAGCTGCTGAGGATCCCATTCGACATCCTGGGCGGGCACTCCGGCGGCATCCGCCATCACGATGAGACCCTCGCCGGACCATCCGTGCACGGCGGGTACCGGCAGCCCGGCCGCGGCCACCGCGGTTCCGGCCCGGACGATGCGCTCCACCCGCGAGGGACGCACCACCTTCAGCCAGACGGGGCCAGCGGACGCCTGAATCCGCAGGACGGCGCGCCGCCCGGGTCGGTACGCGACGAGTTCGGGGACGGCATCGGTGACGATGCCCAGACGCGCGAGCAGGGTCTGCGCGGCATGGTGGAAGGCGACCGGTGCGAGCCCGGGGAGGTGCGGATCGGAGGGATGCTGCCAGATCCGCACCGTCGGCTCGCCCTCGTCCGCGCGGGCGACCAGTCCGGTCTCGGCGGGGACGGGCAGGCCCGAGGTGTCGACGTAGTAGAGCAGCGGTTCGCCGGCGTCCACCTGCGCTCCCGTCACCGATCCCCCGCCCAGCGGCTCGCGCGAGTGGAACGCGATGGCGTCGACGTCGAGGTCGAGAGCGGATGCCAGCATCCGCATGTCTTCGTCCGGTTCACGCATGCTTCGATTCCAGCACGCCGGAGCCGGTCACCGGATGAGATCTCTCTTAGGTAAGCGCCCGCCCCTCCACCGCGTCGGGATACTGGAATTGTGACCTCATCCGATGCAGCCCCTGCACGCCGACGCCGGTTGGCGATCTCGGTGCGCACGCGCATCGTCGCCGCCATCACCGCGGTCGCCGCGATCGGACTGCTCGCCGTGGGCCTGTCGGTGTACTTCGTCGAGCGCCAGCGGATTCTCGAGCAGGTCGACGCCCGACTGCACGACAATCTCGAATCGGCCCGCTTCATCGTCGGCGAAGGCGCCGATGGCGGCAGCTGGGACTCCTCGTCGACAGCGCTTGCGGCGGTGGTCCAGAGGATGAGCCCGGACGACAACACCGGAGCCATGGGCATGGTGGACGGCGTCATCACGACGGTGCCGGGCATCCAGCTCGATCTCGATCTGCAGGACGAGGCCGCCTTCGCACGCCACGCGGACGAGCTGCTCAGCGGCGAGGCACCGGTCATCGCGACGTACGCGGAGGACGGTTCGACGTGGCGGTACCTCGCGGCGCCGATCGTCGTCGAGGGTTCTCCGGAGCCCGCCGAGGTGGTGTTCGTGCTCGTCTACGACCTCGATGCCGAGCTCGCCGAGATCAACGACTCGGCCGTGATGTTCCTGTGGGCGTCGGCGATCACGCTGCTCGTGATCGCCGCCACCGGATCCATCGTCGCCACACGCCTGCTGCGCCCGCTGCGTCAGATGCGCGAGACGGCGGAGCGGATCACCGCACAGTCCCTGGACGAGCGGCTTCCCGTCGAGGGGAACGACGACGTCGCGGAGCTGTCGGAGACGATGAACGACATGCTCGACCGGATCGACGACGCGCTGGAGTCGCAGCGGCAGCTGCTGAGCGACGTCGGACACGAACTCAAGACACCGATCACGATCGTGCGAGGTCATCTCGAGGTCATGGATCCAGCCGACGCGGACGATGCGCGCCAGACCCGGGAACTCGCCGTCGACGAACTCGAACGCATGGGGCGCCTCGTGCAGGATCTCGCCTCGGCGGCTGCTCTGCACGGTCCGAGCCCTGTGCAGCTCCGGCACGTCGATGCCGCCGATCTCGTCAGGCAGATCGCGCGCAAGGCGCAGGGAATCGAGGGCGCCGAGGTGGAGGTCGGCCCCGTTGCCCAGAGCGCGGCCCTGCTGGATGCGGCGCGCATCACGCAGGCGATGCTCCAGCTCGCGCAGAATGCGGTCACGCACGGCGGTGGCCGGCTCGAGATCGGGAGCCGCCTCACCGCGGAGAGCCTCGAGCTGTGGGTCCGCGACTTCGGCTCCGGCGTTCCCGAGGACGTCAAGCCGCTCGTCTTCGACCGATTCCATCGCGGCGCCGACACCTCCGCACGCAACGGCAGCGGGCTCGGCCTCCACATCGTGCAGGTGATCGCCAGGGCGCACCACGGATCTGTCCGCGTCGAGGACGCGGATGGTGGCGGTGCTCTCTTCGTTCTCCGCGTGCCCGCCGCGCCGGCGCAGCCGCCGCTGCACGACATCTCTGATGATCTGGTGATCCCGACGCGGCCACCGCTGCCGCAGGTGCCGGATGCGGATGCATCCACCGACGCATCGACCACCCCAGGAGGTCGGTGACCATGGCATCGATCCTGATCGCAGACGACGAACCGCGCATCTCGGGGTTCATCGACAAGGGGCTGCGGGCGGCCGGCTTCGCGACGCGCGTCGCCGCCACCGGGCCGGATGCGCTCGACCTCGCGCAGACCGACGAGTTCGACCTGCTGGTGCTCGACGTGAATCTGCCGGGCTTCGACGGATTCGAGGTGCTGGAGCGGCTGCGCGGATCCGGATCGAAGCTGCCGGTGATCATGCTGACCGCGCGGGTCGAACTGCACGACACGATCGCCGGTCTCGAGGGCGGCGCGGACGACTACCTGGGCAAGCCGTTCCGGTTCGACGAGCTGCTGGCCCGCATCCGGCTCCGGATGCGCAGGGAGGAGCAGATCGCGGTCAGCGATCTCTCGCACGGCGATCTGCACCTCGACATCCGCTCGCGCAGGGCACGCGTCGGCGCACACGCCGTCGAACTGTCGGCACGCGAGTTCGCTCTGGCCGAGGAGCTCATCCGTCATGCCGGTCAGGTGCTGAGCCGGGAACAGCTCCTCAGCCGGGTGTGGGGCTACGACTTCGATCCCGGGTCGAACGTCGCCGACGTGTACATCGGCTACCTGCGGCAGAAGATCGGCGCCGACCGCATCGAGACGGTCAGGGGCGTCGGCTACCGCCTGACCTGATTTCGGCTCATCCTCACAGCGGCGCACGGCGCCAGCCCGTCTCGATCTGCTCGACCCGTCCCTCGAGGCTCAGGGTTCCCAGCAGCGCTCTCGTGCGCTCGACCGAGAGGCCGGCGCTGCGCGCGAGTTCGGCGGGCGGATGCGGTGTCCTGCTGCTCATCGCGTCGAGGAGGCGCGTCTGGTCGGGGTCGGATCTCGGTTCCGCACCAGGGTGATCGGCGTCGACACCCATCAGTTCGCGCACCTCTGCCGCATTCGTCACGCACTGAGCGTCGTACTCGCGCATCAGTCGGTGGCATCCCGCCGATGCGGCGGAGGTGACCGGCCCTGGCACGGCGCCGAGCGGGCGACCGAGGGATGACGCATGAGCTGCCGTATTGAGCGAACCGCTGCGCCACCCGGCCTCGACGACGACCGTGGCGGCGCCGAGAGCCGCGATGAGCCTGTTGCGCGACAGGAACCTGAACTTGGTCGGTGCTGCACCGCACGGCAGTTCGCTGACGAGAGCTCCGGATGATCTGATGCGCTCGAACAGCTGCAGGTGGCCGGCCGGGTACGCACGATCCACCCCGCCGGCGAGGAAGGCGACTGTTCCGCCACCCGCGCCGAGCGCGGCCCTGTGCGCGGACCCGTCGATGCCGTATGCACCGCCCGAGACGACCACGTTGCCGGTCGCGGCGAGGTCGCCCGCCAGTTCGGCGGCCACCGCATCGCCGTACGCCGTCGCGGCCCTGGCGCCGACGATCGACACCCGGCTGGGCGCGGCCAGGTGCGCAGGATCTCCACGCACCCACAGCACGGCGGGTGCGTGATCGCCGAGGTCGTCGAGAGCGCCGGGCCATTCGGCGTCCCCCGGCAGCATCAGCCGCGCCCCGACCTCCGCGGCACCGCGCAGCGCGTCACCGATCGCGCGTGGCTGCGCCCTGGGGAGCCAGCGACGACGTCCGTCCTGGATCGTCTTCTCGGCCAGCCCGAAGCTCTCGTCCGACAGCCCGAACCGGAGCGCCTCGACAGCGCCCAGCTGCGAGATCAGCGCACCGGCGACGCCGTCGCCCGGCTCGGCCAGCACGCTCCACGCGACGCGTGCGAGCGTCGTCGCCGGATCGTGGCCGGGCCGAGCCGCCGCCGCTGCCTTCCGGATCCCGCCGTCGCCCAGCAGTGCATCGATCATGCGATCAGTCCTCTCTTCAGGAACAGCGCGCGGCCCAATTCTTCGGCGCCGGGCGTCTCCTCCCCGGCGAGGTCGGCCATGGTCCATGCCAGGCGCAGCACCCGGTCGTACCCGCGCAGAGTGAGCTGCCCGCGCTCGAGTGCGCGGTCCAGCGGGGCGCGGATCTCGCGCGGAAGCCGCCGCTCCCCCTGACGCAGCCACGCACCGGCGACCTCGGCGTTGAGCGTCCATGGCGTGCCCGCCCAGCGTTTCGCTGCCCGTGCGCGCGCCGCCGCGACCTGCGCCGCGGCATCCGCGCTCGTCACGGCTGCACGCTCAGCCGACGTCGCCCTGGACGCCGCCACACGCGCCACCTGCAGGTCGATGTCGATACGATCGCGCAGCGGACCGGACAGTCGCGCGGAGTACCGGCGGATGGCCATCGGCGGGCAGATGCACTCCGCGCCACGCACGCCGTAGTTGCCGCACGGACATGGATTCGTCGCCAGGACGAGTTGGAACCGGGCGGGGAAACGCGCGCGGAATCCGGCGCGATCGATCTCGATGGACCCGGACTCCAGCGGCTGACGCAGGGCGTCGAGCGCCACGCGGGAGAACTCGGCGGCTTCATCCAGGAACAGGATGCCGCGGTGCGCGCGCACGATCGCGCCGGGCCGCACGGCCCGCGACCCTCCTCCGACCAGTGCGGCGACGGAAGCGCTGTGGTGCGGCGCCTCGAACGGCGGCACATCGTCGAGCACGTTGATGACGGCGCCGGACAGCGACCGGACCGCGGCGACCTCGAGCGCCTCGTCCTCGGTCAGCGCGGGCAGTATTCCGGGGAGCCGCCGCGCGAGCATCGTCTTTCCCGCGCCGGGAGGGCCGCTCATCAGCATGTGGTGCCCGCCGGCGGCAGCGGCGATCAGCGCCTCGACGGCCTCCTCCTGTCCGACGACGTCCGCGAGGTCGAGCATCTCAGGCGCCGCCGCGGACGGTGCCTCGGCGATCACGGGTTCGACGTCGACGACGGGGACGTCCGCGCCGTGCCACATCGCGACCTCTGCCAGGGTCGTCGCCGCGCGCACCTGCATCCCAGGAACGAGTCGCGCCTCTGCCTCGTTCGCGTGCGGCACGATCACCCGTTCGAACCCTGCGCGCGACGCGGCGAAGACCGCGGGCAGGACACCGGGCACCGGTCTAACTCGCCCGTCCAGCCCGAGCTCGCCGATGTGCACGGTGCGGGCGATGGACGCGGCATCCAGCACTCCCCCGGTCGCCACCGCCGAGATCGCGATGCCCAGATCGAACCCACTGCCGTGCTTGGGCAGGCTGGCAGGCGACAGGTTCACGGTGAGGCGGCGCCTGGTGAGCTCCAGCGCGGCATTCGTCACGGCGTTGTGCACCCGTTGCGCAGCTTCGCCCAGTGCTTTGTCCGGAAGGCCGACGATCTTGAACCCCGGCGTCTGATTCGACACATCCGCTTCGATCTCGACGAGGTGGCCGTCCACGCCGGTGAGTGCGACCGCCCACGTGCGGGCGGTCCTCATCGCAGGTCCACCAGGTGCTCGATCGTCGCTTCGGCCGGGTCGGCGCCGATGATGCCGATCACCTCGATGCGCAGCATCCGGCCCGCCGCGAGCTCGGCATGCGTCTTGCACCATGCGTACGCGAGCCGCCAGAGCCGCTCGCGCTTGCGCTCGTCGACCGCCTCGAAGGGGTGACCGAACGCGATCGAGCGCCTGGTCTTCACCTCGACGATGCAGAGGTTGCCGTCACGCTCAGCGACGATGTCGATCTCGCCCTGGGTGCACCGCCAGTTGCGATCCAGGATCCGGTACCCGCGCTCCGTCAGATGACGCGCGGCGCGATCCTCACCGTCCCGACCGAATTCGTCTTTCGCTGCCATGCCGACAGCCTGCACTCGGACCGCTGGCTGTCAGCCCCGGGAAACCACGACCTGTGCACAGGGCTCCGGCAGGGGCGAACTGTGGAGAGAAGTCACTTGCCGTCGAGCGAGAGTTCCTCGGGAAGCTCGAACTCGCGACGCTGCAGCTCCTCGACGTTGACGTCCTTGAACGTGAGCACGCGCACCGCCTTGACGAACCGGTCCGCGCGGTAGATGTCCCACACCCAGACGTCCGCCATCGAGATCTCGAAGTAGAAGTCGTGCTCGGTGTCGCGCCTCACGACGTTCACCTCGTTGGCGAGGTAGAACCGGCGCTCGGTCTCGACGACGTACTGGAACTGCCCGACGACGTCGCGGTACTCGCGGAACAGCGCGAGTTCGAGTTCGCGGTCGTAGTCGTCGAATGCCTCTTCATCCATGATGAGTCCATCCTATGAGTTCAGAAGAGGGTGGGCGCATCCGCGATCGCCCACGATGCGCGGTGGAACGGCGACAGTCCGGCGTCACGGATCGCGACGCGGTGCTCAGCGCTCGCGTATCCCTTGTTCCGATCCCACTGATACAGCGGATGCGCGCAGTGCAGCTCGCCCATGTGGGCGTCCCTGGTCACCTTCGCGATGACGGACGCCGCAGACACCGAAGCGCAGTCGCGGTCGCCCTTGATGACCGAGCGCACCTCCAACGGCGCGGGATGCGCGCGGGAGACGTAGTCGTGGTTGCCGTCCAGGATGACCAGCGCCCCGTCGAGCAGGGCACCCTGCGCGACGACGCCGTCGATCGCGCGCGACGCCGCGAGCCCCAGCGCCCGCATGATCCCGACCTCGTCGATCTCCGCCGCACTCGCCCAGCCGACGGCGGACGCCTGCACCCAGGCCGCCGCGCGAGCGGCGACGTCCGGCCGACGCTTCTCGGTCACGAGCTTCGAGTCGCGCAACCCCTCCGGGACGCGTCTGCGCGCACCGGCGGCATCCATCACTGCAGCGCCGACAGCGACAGGGCCGGCGAGAGCGCCGCGACCGACCTCATCGAGCGAGATGATCAGGTCGTATTCGGCGAGGAGCTTGCGCTCTAGCGTGAGCCGGGGAGCGGTGACGATCATCAGTCCGGCTCCGGGACGCCGTTGAACACGTCGTGGTGGCCGTCGATCGTGCCGATGCGCGGCAACGGCCACGTCGTCAGGAACGCCTTGCCGACGACATTGTCGAGCGGCACGAAGCCGCCACTTGGCAGATCCTGATGCGCGCGGGCATCCTGCGAGCGGTCGCGATTGTCGCCGAGGACCCAGATGGACTCCTCCGGCACGGTGACGTCGAAGGGCTCATTGGACGCTGCCGTGTCGCCCTCGGGGAGGCTGAGGTACGACAACTCGTCGATCGGGGCGTCGTTGATGGTGATCTGTCCTAGCGAGTTGCAGCACACCACATGGTCGCCGGGAAGGCCGATCAGGCGCTTGACGAGGTGATCCTCGCTGTCGGACGACGACAACCCGATGAGCGTCAGCAGTCCGTCGAACCACTCGAGAACAACGGGCCCGCGCGGCTCTTTCGCCTGCACGGGGAGCCATCCGCCCGGATCAGCGAACACGACGACGTCACCGCGCTCGTAGCCCGTCCAGCGGGGGGTGAGCTCGTCGACGAGGATGCGGTCGTTCACCAGCAGCGTCTTCTCCATCGACGCTGATGGGATGTAGAACGAGCGGACCACGAAGCTCTTCACCAGGAAGGACACCAGCGCCGCGATGACGATGATCACCAGGACGTCGCGCAGGAAGACCCAGAATCCGCGCCTCCGCTTCTGGGGGACGTCCGGGGCGGATTCAGTCGTCATCGCATTCCTTCACACAGGTCTTCGCACCGCGCAGTGACGGCCCTTCAAGGTTCGCACACTCCGGATGAAACGAAGCACCCCGGGACGCTGTGTCCCGGGGTGCTTCGTTGGAGAACGCGATCAGTTGTCGCGCTTCTCCTTGATCTTGGCCTTCTTGCCGCGCAGGTTGCGGAGGTAGTAGAGCTTCGCGCGACGCACGTCACCGCGGGTGACGACCTCGATGTGGTCGATCACCGGGGAGTGCACCGGGAAGGTGCGCTCGACGCCCACCTGGAAGCTGATCTTGCGGACCGTGAAGGTCTCGCGCACACCGTCGCCCTGGCGACCGAGCACGACGCCCTGGAAGACCTGGATGCGGGAGCGGGTGCCCTCGGTGATGTTGACGTGCACCTTGACGGTGTCACCGGGGCGGAAGTCGGGAATGTCGGAACGGAGCGAAGCCGCGTCGACGGCGTCCAGGATCTGCATGATCGTCTCTCTCTGCACTCGCCACAGGTCGGATGCATGGAATGGAAGGAATACGTGAAGTGTGTGCCGCACGGCGCATGATGCGAACGCGGACTCCCCTGAGGCAGAGTCGGTCACGGCACAAAGAACTATTCTGCCATGGATCCGGCATCCGGCCAAAACCGCTCAGCTGCCGGCGTCGGGCTTCTCCCTGATGATGAACACATCCGCGTCGGCGGGCGAACGCCGCGACGGCTCGGGCTCCGCATCCCTGGGCGTTGTCCCGAGGAACCGGATGCCGGGACCCGCCGTGCGGGCCTCGCCCCACAGCTGCCACAGCATCAGCCAGAACAGCGCGAGTGCGACGGCGATCGCACCAATGAGCAGGAGCGGGAACCACGCTT
Organism: Microbacterium abyssi; assembly: GCF_015277895.1. Taxonomy (NCBI): domain Bacteria; kingdom Bacillati; phylum Actinomycetota; class Actinomycetes; order Micrococcales; family Microbacteriaceae; genus Microbacterium; species Microbacterium abyssi. The sequence goes on from NZ_CP063815.1 coordinate 1,853,329, forward strand.
CCGGATAGCATCCGACAGCGATCGTGAGCGCGTGCCAGACGCCGAAGCCGAGCACATCCCACCACGACGCCGTACGGGTCTCCCTGGCGGACGGCCGCGCCCGCTGGAGGAGTGTCAGCACGAGCTGCCCGACGAACACGGAGGGGATCGCGATGAACAGCACCCACAGGAACGCCCAGCCGCCAGCATTGAAGATGCCCCAGCCGATCATCAGCCACAGCGGCAGCACGACCGCCGCCGGGAACATCCAGCGATAGAACGCGCGCCGCAACCACATACTCCGATCGTAGGCGTCGCCGCGCGGTTCAGCTCGGGTGTTCGCTGTGAGCGGGCGCCTGTTCCGATCAGGGAGAATGGTGGAGACGAGAGGAACACCATGATCGAACTGCGCACCCCGGCCGAGATCGAAGAGATGCGAGCTGCGGGACGTTTCGTCGCCGAGACCCTGGCGACGCTGCGCGAAGAGACGAAGGTGGGCACCAATCTGCTCACGATCGACCGCAAGGCTCACGATCTGATCCGCAAGGGCGGCGCGGAGTCCTGCTACATCGACTACGCCCCCTCGTTCGGCAACGGCCCGTTCGGCAAGGTCATCTGCACGTCGATCAACGACGCCGTGCTGCACGGACTCCCCCACGACTACACGCTGCGCGACGGCGACCTCGTCTCGCTGGACTTCGCGGTCGCCGTAGACGGCTGGGTCGCGGACTCGGCGGTCTCCTTCGTGGTCGGCACGCCTCGGGACGAGGATCTCCGGCTGATCGACACGACCGAGCGCGCTCTGGATGCCGCGATCGCCGCGGCGACCGTCGGCAACCGCATCGGCGACATCTCGGCGGCTGTCGCCCAGGTCGCCCACGGTGAGGGCTACTCGATCAACACCGACTTCGGCGGCCACGGCGTGGGTCGCACGATGCACGGCGACCCGCACGTCGCGAACGATGGTCGCGCCGGGCGCGGCTTCCCGCTGCGCGACGGCCTGGTCCTCGCGCTGGAGCCCTGGTTCCTCGCCACCACCGACGAGCTGCGCACCGACGAGGACGGCTGGACGCTGCGCAGTGCCGACGGCTCGCGCGGCGCGCACTCCGAGCACACGGTGGCGATCACCGCGGACGGCCCGATCGTCCTGACCGACCGCAGCTTCCTCGGCGTCAAGTAGACGCGCGCCGCCCCTCGCCCTCTCCCTCGCCCTCTCCCCCGCGAGAATTGCCTTGCCGCGCGACAATCGTGCTGGCACGGCAGTTCTCATCGGGCAGGTCAATTCTCGATCAAGTGGCGCGCTCCCACGCCGCGCGCGGGCCGGGGACGACGCGGAAGAGAGGGTGCGGGTCGGGCGCCGCGACGTCCTGCCAGCGGGCGAGGACCTCGGGGCTGCGGGTGGCGAGCTTGGCTTTCAAGTGCATCCACTCCAGCGTCAGTTGCCCGTTCGTGACATCGATCAGCGGCACGGCCGCCGACGGGCGTCGGATGCGAGTGCGATCGAAGCGATACCTGCGTGCATCGGCTTCGGCGGCGACGCCCTCGAGGTACGCGCCCACAGACGCGACCGGATCCTCCTGCGCCTGAAAGCGCTCGAGTTGCGGATGCCGCGTGTACCCGCGCGTCTCGCCGCAGAGAACTTTCTGCGCGAGCAGCGTCTCCCGCCAGCAGGCGACGAGCGCCTGCCGATCGAGGTAGCGCGGATGCACCGACCAGAGCCTCATCCGCCGGAACCGACCGCGCGGTACACGAAGACGTCGGTGATCATCGGCAGGGTGAACGTGTCGCGGCCGACGGTCGCCGGATCGGTGTCGAGGATGCTGTCGAGCCGGGCGACCATGTCGGTGCGGGTGTCTTCGTCAGCGGCAAGGAAGCTGCTGACCGTGAGCCAGCGGCGGATGTAGTCGGCACGGCTGATCTGCTCCGACCAGGAGGTCTCGGTGCGATGGTCGAAGGCGAACCCCGGCAGCTCGTCAGCAGCGGAGGCCGTCGTCGAATCGGCATCCTCAGTGACAGCCGGGTGCGCCACGCGGTGGCACGCGCGATCCCATGCGCACGTCGGATCGGAGTGGTTCCAGAGCAGCCCGAGCACGCCGCCCGGCACGAGCACACGCCTGATCTCGGCGCACGCGGCATCCCGGTCGAACCAGTGGAACGCCTGCGCCACCGTGACGGCATCCACCGCCCCGTCCGGCAGCGGGATGCTCTCCGCGCCGCCGGCCAGCGCCTCGACGGTCGGCAGCTTCACACGAAGCACCTCGAGCATCGTCGCGGATGGCTCGACGGCGGTCACGCGCTCGGCGCGATCCAGCAGCAGCGCGGTGAACTTGCCGGTCCCCGCGCCCAGATCGAGCACGGCATCCACGCCCTCCGGCAGGATCACATCAGCCGCGGCATCCGGGAACCCCGGCCGGTACCGGTCGTACTCCTCGCCGATGCCTTCGAACGCCTTCGCCAGCTCCTGGTCCACCATCCCTCGACGCTACCGCGCCACGAGCCGGCGCTACGCGAGCTCGATGAGGTCCTGGTACTCCTGGTTCCAGATGTCCTCGACACCGTCGGGCAGGATCAGCACGCGCTCGGGGTTCAGCGACTGCACCGCGCCGGGGTCGTGCGAGACCAGCACCACAGCTCCCTCGTAGTGCGCGAGCGCGTCGAGGATCTCCTCGCGCGACGCGGGGTCGAGGTTGTTGGTGGGCTCGTCGAGCAGCAGGAGGTTAGCCGACGACACCACCAGCGTCGCGAGCGACAGGCGGGTCTTCTCACCGCCCGAGAGGACGCCCGCGGGCTTGAGCACGTCGTCGCCCGTGAACAGAAACGATCCGAGCACGCGGCGCGCCTCGGTCTCGGTGATGTGCGGTGCCGCGGAGACCATGTTCTGCAGCACCGATCGATCGACGTCGAGGTTCTCGTGCTCCTGCGCGTAGTAGCCGACCTTGAGCCCGTGACCCGGCTCGAGCTGGCCGGTGTCGGGCTGGTCGACGCCGGCGAGCATGCGCAGCAGTGTCGTCTTTCCGGCACCGTTCAGGCCGAGCACGACCACCTTGGATCCGCGGTCGATCGCGAGGTCGACGTCGGTGAAGATCTCCAGCGACCCGTACGACTTCGACAGGCCGGAGGCCATCAGCGGCGTCTTGCCGCACGGCGCCGGCTTCGGGAACCGCAGCTTGGCGACCCGGTCGACCTCGCGCACGTCGTCCAGTCCCGCCAGCAGTTTCTCGGCACGGGCGACCATCTGGTGCGCGGCCGCGGCCTTCGACGCCTTCGCCCCGAAGCGGGCGGCCTGCTGCTGCAGCGAGGTCGCCTTCTTCTCGGCGTTCGCACGCTCCTTCTTGCGCCGTTCTTCGTCGGCTACCCGTTGACGCAGGTAGTTCTTCCAGTTCATGTTGTAGATGTCGATGTTCTGCCGGTTCGCGTCCAGGTAGAACACTCGGTTCACGGTCTCGCCGACGATCTCGACGTCGTGGCTGATCACGATCAGCCCGCCCTTGTAGTTCTTCAGGAACTCGCGCAGCCAGATGACGCTGTCGGCATCGAGGTGGTTGGTCGGCTCATCGAGGATCATCGTCTCCGCATCCGAGAACAGGATGCGGGCCAGCTCGATGCGACGGCGCTGACCACCGGAGAGGCTCTTCAGCGGCTGGTCGAGGATGCGATCGGGCAGTGAGAGGTTGTTGGCGATGGATGCCGCCTCCGCCTCGGCCGCGTAGCCTCCGAGTGATTCGAACCTCTCGGTGAAGTTCGCGAACTTCCGCATCGCCTTGTCGGCGATGGCGGCGTCGGTGGATGCCATGTCCTCGGCGGCCTTCGCCATGCCGAGCTGAATCGATCCCAGTCCTCGGGCATCCAGGATGCGGGTGCGTGCGAGCATCTCGGGGTCGCCTGAGCGAGGATCCTGCGGCAGGTATCCGAGCTCGCCGGACTTCGTCACCTTGCCGCCAGACGGCAGCAGGTCACCGGCGAGCACCTTGGTGAGGGTGGTCTTGCCGGCGCCGTTGCGTCCGACCAGGCCGATCTTGTCGCCGTCGGCGACGCGGAACGACACGTTCTCCATCAGGAGGCGGGCGCCCACGCGAATCTCGAGGTCGTGCACGGCAAGCACAGCGGAAGTCCGTTTCGTCAGGGGTTTGCGGCCGAACGGCCAGCCTCCCAGTATAGGTCGCCCGGCGATGCGTCTTCCCCGGGAAGACCCCTCTGAGGTATGACGCGGTCGATACCGCAGAGTGATGTGCCGGCATCCGCCTCGTACGTAGGTTCTCCTCGTGGACATCATCAACGAGCTCATCCTGCAGGCCGCCGCTTCTCCGTGGCTGTACCTCGTCATGTTCGCGACGGCCGTGATCGATGGCTTCTTCCCGCCGATCCCCAGCGAGACCGTCCTGGTCGCGGCGGCGGCGGTCGCGGCATCCACAGGCGGCACGAACCTGTGGTTGCTGTGCGCGCTCGCGGCGATCGGCGCGATGATCGGCGACAACATCGCCTACGCGATCGGCCGCTCCGTCGGCACGACCCGCTTCGCGTGGATGCGACGTCCCCGCGTCGCCGCGGCTTTCGCACGTGCCCAGAGCACACTCACCCGCAGCGGCGCGCCCCTCATCCTCGGCGCCCGCTACATCCCCGTCGGCCGGGTCGTGGTGAACATGTCCGCCGGAGCGCTCGGCTACCCGTGGCGCCGGTTCCTGCCGCTGAGCGCGCTCGCCGGCATCACCTGGGCGCTGTACAGCGCCGGCATCGGCATCCTCGCCGGCCACTGGCTCGAGGACCAGCCGCTGCTCAGCGCCGTCCTCGGCGTCGCGTTCGCCCTCGTCATCGGCCTGATCATCGATCGCGTGACGGCGTTCCGGCGCCGCCGCCGCGCACTGGCGGACGACGCCGTCATCGTTGTGCCCGCGGATGCCGTTCGCGAGGCCAGCCCGGCCGAGGTGGCAGGATGACTCCCATGAGGGCGAAGAAGGAGCGGAAAGAACGCAGGAAGAAGCCCTCCCGCCGTCTCCGGCTGTGGCCCCGCGACCGCACGACCGCGCTCGTGGTGATCCTCGCCGCCATCGCCGTCGTCCTGTACTCGGTGCTCGTACCCATTCACGCGGCAGCGTACGGCTCCCCGGTCGCCGTGACCATGACACTCGGACTCGCGGCGGTGGGCGCTCCCCTGGTGTCGGTGCGGTATCCGAACCTCGCGATCATCCTGTTCACGGCATCCAGCGTGCTCATCCCGCTCATGGTGGCGCGCGATGCGGCGGTCGGCGCGCCGTGGCCGTGGTCGGTGCCCATGCTGATCGCCTTCGCCGTCGTGGTGGCCGCGATCACCTTCCGGCACGGCTGGCGCCCCGGGCTGATCCAGCTCGTGCTGGGCACGGCCGCAGGAGTGACGGCCGCCGTCATGCTGCCGTCCGTCCCCAGCGGCAACTCCCTCATCGTGACGACCTCGATCGTCAGCGGTGTCTACCTCGTCGCGGTCCTGCTCGCCGGACGCCTACGTCTGGGCGAGGAGCTCACCCGCGAACGCGCGCACACCGCGAAGGAGCAGTCCCGGCGCGAGCTCGTGGAAGAGCGCACCCGCATCGCACGCGAGCTGCACGATGTGGTGGCGCACAGCATGTCGCTCATCCAGGTGCAGGCGTCCACCGCGCGGTATCGCGTCCCCGACCTCGCGTCCGAGGCCGCGTCCGAGTTCGACGACATCGCCGCGTCCGCGCGCGGCGCCCTCACCGAGATGCGGCGCATCCTCGGCGTGCTGCGCACCGAGGACCAGACCGCCGAGCTCGCGCCGCAGCGCGGGATCGACGATGTTCCGGCGCTCGTCGAGACCATCCGTCGCGCCGGTGCCGCGGTGTCGCTGAGCCAGGCGGTCAGCGACGAGGTGTCGGCGGCGACGCAGCTCGCCACGTACCGGATCACACAGGAGGCGCTGAGCAACGCCGTCCGGCACGCCCCCGGGTCGCCGATCTCGGTATCGTTGATGGCGGATGACACGGACGTGACCGTCACGATCCGCAACGAGTACGACGGCGAACCGGCCGGCAGTCCCGGTGGCCATGGGTTACGGGGCATGACAGAGCGCGCGACACTGCTGGGTGGCACCGTGACCGCTGGCCCGGATGCCGCGGGCTTCTGGATCGTGACGGCGCGGATGCCGCGGCATCCGATCACGCCGGCCACGGAAGGACCGCAGTGACGATAGAAGTCCTCATCGCCGATGACCAGGCGATGGTGCGCGCGGGCTTCGCGGCGCTCCTGGATGCCCACGAGGGCATCACCGTGACAGGGCAGGCGGCCGACGGACTGGAGGCGGTCTCGCTCGCCGCGCGACTCGACCCGGACGTGATCCTGATGGACGTGCGGATGCCGCAGCTCGACGGCATCGAGGCCACTCGCCGCATCCTGGGCCCCTCGTACCCCGCTGCCAAGGTGCCGCGCATCCTCATGCTCACCACGTTCGACATCGACGACTACGTGTACGACGCGCTCCAGGCGGGTGCGAGCGGCTTCCTTCTCAAGGACGCCCTTCCCGACGAACTCGTGCACGCCGTGCGCGTGATCGCCGCGGGAGACGCGCTGCTGTCGCCGAGCGTCACACGCCGCCTGATCGCGCAGTTCGCCGCGCAGAAGCCGCGCGCCACGGCATCCGCGCATCTGCTCGCCGATCTCACCGACCGCGAGCGAGAGGTGCTGGTCCTCATCGGGCAGGGCCGCTCGAACGGCGAGATCGCGAGTGCGCTGTTCATCGCGGAACAGACCGTGAAGACGCACGTCGGCAAGGTGCTCGCGAAGGTCGGCGCGCGCGACCGCGTGCAGGCCGTGATCTTCGCGTACGACACCGGCCTCGTCGAACCCGCCTGACCCCGCACTGCCGCACCCTACGACGGTACGGGTCGCGACGGCACCGCGGGGTGATGTGCCCGCTGACGCCGCGTCCGTAACCTCCTCGGACACCCACCGAGGAGGAAACCATGGCCATCGCCGAACTGCGGCCCGTCAGCATCCCGTCTCGCGAGTCCCGGCCGGCCCGGGACACCGGGATCGATCTCGTCCGCGCGCTCTGTGTGCTCGGCGTCGTCGTCCTGCACGCGATGATGGTGGGCGTCACGGTGACGGATGCCGGTCCCCTGTTCGCCAACGCGAGCGAGGGCTCCTGGTGGATCACGCCGCTGAGCTGGATGCTGCAGGTGATGCCGCTGTTCTTCGTGGTCGGCGGCTTCGCCGGGTACACCTCCTACGTGCGGGCACGTCAGCGCGGTGGAACGCCGGCGGCGTTCGTGGCGGGCCGGATCCACCGCCTCCTGTTGCCGGCCGTGTGCACGATCGCCGTGGTCGGCATCGCGCTCACCGCCCTGCTGCTGCACGGCGTCCCCGAGGAGCTGGTCGGCATCGCCGGTTACCGGTTCGGCCAGCCGCTGTGGTTCCTGGGCGTGTTCCTGCTCTGCCAGGTACTGCTCCCGGCCCTCGCCGCCGCGCACGAGCGGGCGCCGGGCCGCACGATCGCGCTGCTCGTCGCGGCGGCGGTCGTGGTGGACGCCGTGCGCATCGGGACAGGCGCGGATGCCGTCGGCATCCTGAATCTCGCGTTCGTGTGGCTCGCGCTGCAGCAGCTGGGCTTCTTCCTCGCCGACGGACGCATCGGCGCGCTCACCCGCCGCACGCGGGCGATCATCGGCCTCGCCGCTGTCGCGGGCCTGCTGCTCAGCGTCGCCTCGGGCGTGCACTCCCCCGACCTCATCGCGAACCTCAACCCGCCGACCACCGCGCTGCTGTTCGTCGGCGTCGCCCACACGATGCTGATGTCGTTGATGCGCGAGCGGCTGAATCGCTGGAGTCTCCGACCGTTCGGCATGCGCCTGCGCGGATTCGTGACGCCCAGGGCGATGACGATCTACCTGTGGCACATGCCCGTCCTGCTCGCCATGGCGGGCGCATCCGCCGTCTTCGCGATCGTCACCGGCATCGCGTTGCCCGAGCCCAGCAGCCCTGCCTGGTGGCTGACCCGGCCGCTGTGGCTGGCCGTCGCCTTCGCCCTGACCGGCGGCGTCGTGATGGTCTTCGCCCGGATCGAGGCGCGCTCCGCGCCCAGCCACACGGACGCGACCCCGCGTCTCGTGGGCGCCTCGGTGATCGGCATCGGCGCCGTCGTCGGTCTTCTCGTGCTCGGCGCCACCCCGATCACCGCGGCGATCACGGTGCTGCTGATGATCGCGGCCCTGCGGCTGGCGCGCACCCGGCGTCCGGCGAAGCTCGAGGCCGCGGCTGCTCAGCCGGGCTCTGCGCCGTGGCCGAGCCGGAGTCCCGGCAGCATCGCGAGCAGCATCACGCCGATCGCGAAGGCGAACACGAGCGGAAACGCCTCCGCACCGCCGCCCAGGGTCGCAACGCCCAGCCCTGCCAGGGCGACCGCGACCGCTGAGCCGGTGGCATCCGAGATCGACAGCGCCGACGAGTTGAACCCGGCGTTGCCCGGTGCCGAGTACGCCAGCGTCAGGACCGTGAGCCGCGGGTACAGCAGACCCATGCCGCCGCCGGCGAAGCCCCAGCCGATCACGATGATGACGGGGCTCGCGCCGGTGAGCGCCGTGATGAGCACGCTGACGAGCGCGAAGAGGATGAGTGCGAGGCTGACGAGCGCGATGCGCCGGTTGCCCAGCTTCTCGCCGTACCTCCCCTGGAGGGCGGATCCTCCTGCCCACGCGAAGGCCGCGAGCATCAGCGCGATTCCCGCCCATGTCGGGGTGAAGCCGAACTCCGCCATGAGCAGGTAGGGGATGTACGCCTCGGCGGCGAAGAACGCGCCGGCGACGAGCCCGCGCACGAGCACCACGCTCGGCAGGCCGCGCGCCGACCGGAGCGTTCCCTTCGGCAGGAGCGGCACGACCGAGAAGCCGATGATCACCAGCGCGATCAGGGCCAGTGGCCAGCCGAGCGCCGGCGGAGCGTCGGCGGACAGCCCGACCGCGACGGCTGCGACCGCGACAACGACGGCCAGCAGCAGGCGCCTGCCGAGTCCCGCGATGCCAGCGCTGTCGCCACCGCCGAGGTCGAGGGCACGCAGGCGCACGGCGATCATCAGGAAGGCGATGGCCGTGAGCACAGCGACGCCGAGGAAGGCCCAGCGCCAATCTAGGAATTCCGCGACGGCTCCGGCGAGAAACGGTCCGATCATGGCGGGCACGACCCAGGCCGCGGCGAAGGCCGCGAAGATCCGCCCGTGCAGGTGCGGCGGATAGAGCCGCGCGACGACCACGTACAGCGCCACGGTCTGCCCGCCTGCACCGAGGCCCTGCACGAGCCGGCCGATGAGGAACTGCTCCATCGTGAACGCGAAGCCCGAGATCAGCAGCCCTGCGATGAACAGCGACACCGCCGCGTACAGCGCACCGCGCGGACCGCGCGCATCCGACCACGCACCGCATGCGACCATGCCGATGACACTCGTGGCAAGCGTCCCCGCGAATGCGACCGCGTACAGCGCCTGTCCGTCGAGGGCCGCGCTCACGACCGGCATCACCGTGGTGACCGCGAGGGCTTCGATCGCGCCGAGGAAGATCAGGGCGATCGCGCCAGCCGTGACCCAGATGCGTTCTCGGTCCCAGATCGACGCAGCGGCCGGGACGCTCATGCGTCGTGCGGCTCGCGCGCCTGCAGTGCGCCGATGCGGGCGATGGCCTCGGCGATGATCTCCGGGCTCGTGCCGAAGTTCAGCCGCACGTGACCGGCTCCCTCGGCCCCGAAGGCGGGTCCGAAGTGCAGCGCGACCTTGGCCTCACGGAGGATCCGCTTGGAGGGATTCGCACCCCAGCCGAGGCCGGTGAGATCGATCCAGGCGAGATAGCCGGCGTCCGGCATCCGATAGCGGGCGTCGGGGAGATGCTCTGCGAGCAGGTCGGCGACGAGGCGACGGTTCTCGTCCAGCGTCGCGAGCAGGCCGTCCAGCCATTCGTCGCTCTCCTCCGAGAACGCCGCGACGGCCGCGAGCATGCCGAACTGCCCCGTGCGCCACTCGACCTCGATCGGCAGAGACTTCACGACACGCGTCGGGCCGTCGGATGCCGTGGCCATGAGCGCGCACTTGAGCCCCGCGAGATTGAACGCCTTGCTCGCGCTGACCACGGCGTAGCCGATCTCGCGCGCGGCATCCGACACCGCGAGGAATGGCGTGAACCCCGCGTCCGGCTGCGCCAGAGGCGCGTGGATCTCGTCGGAGACGACCGCCGCATCGTGAGCGGTGGCGAGTTCGGCGAGTGCCGCGAGGGAGGCTGCCGAATGCACGGTGCCGGTCGGATTGTGCGGGCTGCAGAGCAGGATGGCCCGTGCACCGTCTTCGAGGGCCGAGCGGATGCCGTCGAGATCGATCTCCCAGGCCGTCCCGGTGTCGCACAGCGGCACGCGCTCGACGACCGCGCCGGCTTCTTCGACGAGTTCGTAGAAAGGCGGGTAGACGGGCGGCATCACGATGACGCGTTCGCCCGGTGAGGTCACGCGGCGCAGGATCTCCACGATGCCCATGCTGACGTCGGCCGTCGAGCGCATTCGTGCGGGATCGGGCGCCCAGCCGAACCGGCGCTCTGCGAACTCCGCATAGGCTGCGGCGAGCGGCGTGCGGGAGGCGACGTAGCCGGTGTCGCCGGTGCGCACGGCGCGCTCGAGCGCACGCGTGATCGCCGGGGCGAGCGGGAAGTCGGTCTCGGCGACGAACAGCGGCAGGACGTCTGCGGGGTACTCCCGCCACTTCTCGCTGGTGCGCTCGCGGAGCTGCTCGAGCGCGAGCGCGCGAACCGGCGTGCTCACGGCACTGCTAGATGGCGAAGCCGAGGGCGCGCATCATGTCACGCCCGTCGTCGGTGATCCGCTCGGGGCCCCACGGCGGCATCCACACCCAGTTGATGCGGAACCGGTCGACGACGGCATCCAGCGCCTGCGCGGTCTGCTCTTCGAGCACGTCCGTGAGCGGGCAGCCGGCGCTGGTGAGCGTCATGTGGATCACCAGGGCGTCGTTCTCGTCGTCCCAGGCGAGGTCGTAGATGAGTCCGAGGTCGACGACGTTGATCCCGAGCTCGGGATCCATCACGTCCTTGAGAGCTTCGGTGACCTCGTCGAACTTCTCAGGGGCAAGAGTCGCGGTCATGCCATCAGCCTACGCCTCGATGGGGGCGCTGGGGTCGAGGAAGCGGTCGTAGCCCTCTTCCTCGAGACGGTCGGCCAGCTCGGGGCCGCCCTCTTCGACGATCTTGCCCGCGACGACGACGTGGACGTAGTCGGGGCGGATGTAGCGGAGGATGCGCGTGTAGTGCGTGATGAGCAGCACGCCGAGGCCGGTGGCCTCCTTGGCGCGGTTCACGCCCTCGGACACGATCTTCAGCGCGTCGACGTCGAGGCCGGAGTCGGTCTCGTCGAGGATGGCGAACTTCGGTGCGAGCACTTCGAGCTGCAGGATCTCGTGACGCTTCTTCTCACCGCCGGAGAAGCCCTCGTTGACGTTGCGCTGCGCGAACTTCGGGTCCATGCGCAGGTTCGTCATGGCCGACTTGACGTCCTTCGTCCAGGAGCGGATCGAGGGAGCCTCGCAGTCCAGGGCCGTCTTCGCGGTGCGCAGGAAGTTCGTCACCGTGACACCGGGGATCTCGACCGGGTACTGCATCGCGAGGAAGAGCCCTGCGCGGGCGCGCTCGTCGACGGACATCGCCAGGACGTCCTCACCGTCGAACGTGATAGAGCCGCCGGTGACGGTGTACTTCGGGTGGCCGGCGATCGTGTACGCGAGTGTGGACTTGCCGGAGCCGTTGGGGCCCATGATGGCGTGCGTCTCACCGGTCTTCATCGTGAGGTTGATTCCATTGAGGATCGGGTTCGCCCCGGCCTCGGTCTCGACCGAGACATGCAGGTCGCGGATCTCAAGAACAGACATTTCAGACTTCCTTCGTGACGGTCGGGTCGATGAGCACGTCGTCGCCGTCGATCTCGACGACATAGACCGGGACGGGCTCGAAAGCGGGGAGGTTGAGGGGCTTGCCGGTGCACAGCGAGAAGGCCGAGCCGTGCGCCCAGCATTCCAGCGTCTTGCCTTCGACGAAGCCCTCGGACAGCGAGATGTCGCCGTGGGTGCAGGTGTCTCCGATGGCGTGGATGTCACCCTCGGAGTCGAGGACGAGCGCGATCGGCACGCCGTCGAGCTCCACGCGCAGCGGTGTGTCCTGTTCGAGGTCGCTCACACCGCATGCGCGCTGTGCGCTCACGCGTTCACCGCCGCGAGCTCGATCTCGATGGCGGCGAGCAGTTCCTCCTCGATGGCGGGGATGCCCAGCCGCTGCACGATGTCGCTGAGGAATCCGAGCACGACCAGTCGTCGTGCCTCCTCCTCGTCGATGCCGCGTGCCTGCAGATAGAACAGCTGCTCGTCGTCGAAGCGACCGGTGGCGCTGGCGTGCCCTGCGCCCTGGATGTCGCCGGTTTGGATCTCGAGGTTCGGGATCGAGTCGGCGCGCGCGCCCTCGGTGAGGACCAGGTTGCGGTTGGCCTCATAGGAGTCGGTGCCGGTGGCGTCCGGTCCGATCAGCACGTCGCCGATCCAGACGCTGTGCGCGCTCTCGCCCTGCAGCGCGCCCTTGTACAGGACGTCGCCGGTGGTGTGCGCGCCCTTGTGGTGCAGGTAGACCTGGCTCTCCAGGTGCTGACCGGCATCCGCGTAGGACAGACCGTACAGGCGACCCTCGGAGCCGGTTCCGGAGAGTTCGACGGTGGGGTTCACACGCACGATGCCGCCGCCGAAGCTGATCACGAAGTGCTTCAGGACGGCATCCTTGTCGACTCGGGCCTGGTGGGATGCCGCGTGGACCGCGTCGTCCTCCCAGCGCTGCACCGTGATGACCGTGAGGCGGGAGCCCGGCCGTGCGATGATCTCGACGTTCTGCGCGTACTGCGCGGAACCGCGGTGACGGAGGACCACCGTCGCTGCGCTGTTCTCGAGCGCCTCGATCACGATGTGGGCATCGGCGCGCTTGTCGGCGCCCTGGCCGGTGATCGTCACGAGGATGGGCTCGGCGACCTCCTCATCGCGGGGGATGCGCACGTGCATGCCCTCATCCGTGCCCTGCCAGGCAGCGGCGGCCACGATGTCTTCCGGAACGAAGAACTCGCCGCGCGGAGTGCTGCCTGCCGCGAGCGGCGCAGAGACGAACTGCGCGCCCGTCTCGACCTCGTACACGACGCCGTCGCCTGCCACGGCGGGCGCGAACATGCCGGCGAGGCGTGCGATGGGAGTGTGCTTCCAGTTGACCTCGCGGCCGTTCGGCGTGCCGAAGTCCTCGGGGTCGAACGAGCGGGGGCGCTCTGATCGGGTCTGAACCGGTACGAAGGCAGGCTCGACCTCGGTGTATGCCGTCGTCATTCTCAGCCGACCGATCCTTCCATGCCCATCTCGATGAGCTTGTTGAGCTCCATCGCGTACTCCATCGGCAGCTCCCGGGCGATCGGCTCGATGAAGCCGCGCACGATCATCGACATCGCCTCGGTCTCTTCCATACCGCGGCTCATCAGGTAGAACAGCTGCTCTTCACTGACCTTCGACACCGTCGCCTCGTGACCGAGCTTCACGTCGTCGACGCGGATGTCGATCGACGGATAGGTGTCGGACCGCGACTGCGTGTCGACGAGCAGAGCGTCGCAGACCACGGAGTTGGCGGAGTGGTGAGCTGCGGGATCCACCCGCACCTCGCCGCGGTACCCGGCGCGTCCTCCGCCGCGGGCGATCGACTTTGAGACGATCGACGACTGCGTGTACGGCGCCATGTGGACCATCTTGGCGCCGGCATCCTGATGCTGGCCGGGCCCGGCGAAGGCGACGGAGAGGGTCTCGCCCTTGGCGTGCTCACCCATCAGATAGATCGACGGGTACTTCATCGTCACCTTGGAGCCGATGTTCCCGTCGACCCACTCCATGGTCGCGCCCTCGTGCGCCACGGCGCGCTTGGTGACCAGGTTGTAGACGTTGTTCGACCAGTTCTGGATCGTCGTGTAGCGCACACGGGCGTTCTTCTTCACGATGATCTCGACGACGGCCGAGTGCAGCGAGTCCGACTTGTAGATCGGGGCGGTGCAGCCCTCGATGTAGTGGACGTAGCTGTCCTCGTCGGCGATGATCAGGGTCCGCTCGAACTGGCCCATGTTCTCGGTGTTGATGCGGAAGTACGCCTGCAGCGGGATCTCCACGTGCACGCCCTTCGGGACGTACACGAAGGATCCGCCGGACCAGACGGCGGTGTTCAGCGCCGCGAACTTGTTGTCGCCGGCGGGGATGACGGTGCCGAAGTACTCCTCGAAGAACTCGGGGTGCTCGCGCAGCGCGGTGTCGGTGTCCATGAAGATGACGCCCTGCTCCTCCAGGTCCTCGCGGATCTGGTGGTAGACGACCTCGGACTCGTACTGCGCGGCGACGCCGGCGACCAGGCGCTGACGCTCGGCCTCGGGGATGCCGAGACGCTCGTAGGTCTCGCGGATCTCGGCGGGAAGGTCTTCCCACGACTGCGCCTGCTTCTCTGTGGAGCGGACGAAGTACTTGATGTTGTCGAAGTCGATCTCGCTGAGGTCGGCACCCCAGGTGGGCATCGGCTTGCGACCGAACAGCGACAGACCCTTCAGACGGGTCTTCAGCATCCATTCGGGTTCGTCCTTGAGCGCGGAGATCCCGCGGACGACGTCCTCTGAGAGACCGCGCTTGGCGATCGCACCGGCTGCGTCTTCATCGTGCCAGCCGAACTCGTACACCCCCAGACCATCGAGCTCTGGGCGGTCGATCAGCACATCCGACATCACACTCTCCTTGTTGGGCCTCAACGGTGTCATCCGCCCCGGCATGCCGAACCCCATCGGTTGCAATGGGAATCGGTGCCGCTGGTGGGCCTCATCACGGACGCATTCTTCGCGCCTAAACTGTTAGCGGTGCTCCTCGCATAATGCGCGTGCATCGTAACAATCCGATTCTACAGGTTCCCCCTGACAACCGGGCCGTGCCCGCGTGCTCAGGCGCGGGCCGGAGGACACATGCCCGACACCATCGCTCCCGCCGTCCCGTCGATGCGGAACGGCCGGCAGACCGGAACCATCGGCCAGCCGCTGCGCGTACTGGCCTGGCTGTCGTTCCTCGCGGAGGTCATCATCATCGGCACGGGCGGGGCCGTGCGCCTGACCGGTTCCGGCCTCGGATGCTCGGACTGGCCGCTGTGCACGCCGGAGTCGCTCGTGCCGATCTACGAGGTGCAGGGGATCCACGGCATCATCGAGTTCGGCAACCGCACCATGACCGGGGTCGTCGGCCTGCTGGCGATCGCCGTGCTCCTGCTCACCCTTCACGCGGTCGGCGGCCGGCGCTCACTGGTCGCCGCGCTGTGGTTCGCGCTGGGCGGCATCGTCACCGGCGTGATCTGCTTCGGCATCGCCGCACTGCTCGTCGACGAGCCGTTCGCCTTCTTCGCCGTGGGACTCATCCTCGCCACCGTGGTCGGCGCCGTGCACTCGCTGCGGATCACCTCGGAGCGGCGAGACCTCGCCGCCCTCGCCTGGCTCACGCTGATCGGCGTCGTGGCACAGGCCTTCGTCGGGGGCATCACGGTGCTCACGGGCCTCAATCCGTTCATCGTCGGCTTCCATTACGCCTCATCGCTCGTCCTGGTGTGCGTCACCGCGGCGTTCCTCGTCCGCATGAAGGAGCCGGCCGGCGTGCGCATGAGCGTCGTCCCGCGCTGGTTCGCGATCCTGTCGCACGTGACGGGGCTCGCCCTCGCCATGACGATCTTCTTCGGCGTGCTGACGACCGGCTCCGGCCCTCATTCGGGCGACGCGAACGTCGTGCGCGACGGCTTCGATGCCACCGTCCTCGCCCACGTGCACTCCTGGCCCGGCTACATCCTCGCCGCGCTCGTGGCCGCGCTCGCGATCTCCGCCTGGATTCTGCGCCTGGAGCCCCGTCGCTGGCTGCTCGTGCTCGTCGTCGCGATCCTCGTCCAGGTCGGCGTGGGCGTCTGGCAGGCACGCGAAGGCCTGCCGGAGCTCCTCGTCGGAATCCACATGGTGCTCGCGGCGCTGAGCGCCGCGGCCTACACCGTCTCCGTGCTGAAGATGAAGCGATCGGTCGCCGCCGCGGAGCCTGTTCCGGGCGCGACGCACTCAGCCCACGCATAGCGCGCTCATCGGGCCCGCATCAGGACGTTCTGGATGCTGGCCGACATGAACAAGACGACATCACTCACACGCAGCATCTCGTACTGGCTGCTCCTGGTCCTGTCCCTCGCATCGGTCGCCGTCGGCGGCTGGCTCGTCTACGACCAGACCACGACCATGGCCACGGCCCTGGTCACCGGCACGGCGACGGGCGTCGAGGTCTACGTCGGACAGCCCCTGATCGTCGTCGGGGCCGTCGTCCTCGGCGCGGGTGTCATCGGCATCCTGATCGCCCTCGGCCTCACGGCAGCGAAGGCACTCATGCCTGCGCAGGCACCTGTGGCCGTGGAGCCGATCGACTGGACGTCGGAACCCCAGCCGGCCCCCCAGGTTGCGGAGATCGACCAGCCCGAAACCGCGCAGACCGCCGGCACGGACGACGGCTCAGATGCCGATGAGGAGCGCGACGCTCAGAACGGCAGCAGCGGGTCGACCGCGACGGCGACGAAGATCAGCGTCAAGTAGGTGATCGATGCGTGGAACACACGCATCGGCCGCGGATTCGAGCCTCGCACCGCCTGGTCATACAGGCGGTGCGACTCGTATACGAACCATCCGCCGAAGACGAGAGCGGATGCCGTGTACACCAGGCCCATTCCCGCGACGGGGATCAACAGCAGGGAGCAGGCCACCGTGGCCCATGCGTAAAGGATCACCTGCAGCCCGACCTGCGAGGCATTGCGCGTGACGCCGAGCATGGGTACGTCCGCACCCTCGTAGTCGTCGCGGTACTTCATCGACAGCGGCCAGTAGTGCGCCGGCGTCCACAGGAAGACCAGGGCGAACAGCACGATCGCCGGCCATGCCACGTCGCCGGTGACGGCCGACCAGCCGATGACGACGGGGAAGCAGCCCGCGATGCCGCCCCAGATGATGTTCTGCTCGGTGCGGCGCTTGAGGATCATCGTGTAGATCACGACGTAGAAGAAGATGGCGGACACCGACAGGACGGCGGTCAGCCAGTTGGTCGTCGCCAGCAGCCAGATCGTGGAGGCCACGGCCAGCGTCCACGAGAAGATCAGCGCGGAGCGCGGCGCGATCTGGCCGGTCACGATCGGACGGTTCTCGGTGCGGTGCATGTGCGCGTCCATGTCCCTGTCCAGGTACATGTTGAACGACGCCGCGGATCCTGCGCTCATCGACCCGCCGATGACCGTGGCCAGCACCAGCCAGAGGTTCGGCATGCCGCCCTCGGCCAGGAACATGACCGGCACCGTGGAGACGAGGAGGAGTTCCAGGACACGAGGCTTGGTCAACGCGACATAGCCCTTGATCGTCTGACCGATCGGCCGCTTCACCGCCGTCGCCTGCGACATGGTCGAGATATCGATCGCCTCCTCCGCGCACACTCCGACAACCCCATCCAGTCTAGTCCAGCCGCCGCCGTCTCCCTCCCGTGGCAACGGAGCGAAATGTCACTTCTCCGGTACCGGCTCGACGCTAAGCTGAAACTCACTCGCGCGCCCGGCGCTGTGCACCTGTCCGTGACGATGCGGATGCGCCAGGGAATCGGGCGCCCTCGTAAGTTGTTGGAAAGGGCATGACCGTGACCGAACTGCAGTGGGCTGAGATCGATCGACGCGCGGTGGACACCGCGCGGATTCTCGCGGCGGATGCCGTGGAGAAGGTCGGCAACGGTCACCCCGGAACCGCGATGAGCCTGGCTCCCGCCGCGTACCTCCTGTACCAGCGCGTGCTGCGCCACGACCCGAACGATGTCGACTGGCTTGGCCGCGACCGCTTCATCCTCTCCGCGGGCCACTCCTCGCTCACCCAGTACGTGCAGTTGTACCTCGGCGGGTTCGGTCTCGAACTCGACGACCTCAAGTCGTTGCGCACGTGGGGCTCGAAGACCCCAGGCCACCCGGAGTACGGCCACACCAAGGGCGTGGAGATCACTACGGGCCCGCTGGGCCAGGGACTGGCATCCGCCGTGGGGTTCGCCTACGCCGCCCGCTACGAGCGCGGTCTGTTCGACCCGGACGCCGCCGCCGGCACGAGCCCGTTCGACCACTTCGTGTATGTGATCGCCGGAGACGGCGACCTGCAGGAGGGCGTCACCAGTGAAGCCGGCTCGCTCGCCGGACACCAGCAGCTTGGCAACCTGATCGCGTTCTACGACTCGAACCAGATCTCCATCGAGGACGACACGAACGTCGCCTTCACCGAGGACGTCGCGAAGCGCTACGAGGCGTACGGCTGGCACGTGCAGACGGTGGACTGGAAGAAGACCGGCGAGTACGTCGAGGACGTCGCCGAGCTGTTCGCGGCCGTCGAGGCTGCGAAGGGCGAGACGGACAAGCCCTCGCTGATCATCCTCAAGACGATCATCGGCTGGCCCTCCCCCGGCAAGCAGAACACCGGAAAGATCCACGGCTCGGCGCTCGGGGCCGATGAGCTCGCCGCCACCAAGCAGGTCCTCGGGTTCGACCCGGAGCAGACCTTCGTCGTCGCGGACGACATCATCGCCCACACCCGTCAGCTCGCCGATCGCGCCGCGGACGAGCGTGCCGAGTGGCAGAAGTCGTTCGACGCGTGGGCTCAGGCGAACCCGGAGCGCAAGGCGCTGCTCGACCGCGTCGAGGCGAAGGAGCTGCCCGAGGACATCGCCTCGGCGCTCCCCGTCTTCGAGTCGGGCAAGGACGTCTCGACCCGCGCCGCGTCCGGCCAGGTCATCAACGCCCTCGCCGCCGAGCTCCCCGAGCTCTGGGGCGGGTCGGCCGACCTCGCCGAGTCGAACCTGACCACCATCAAGGATGCCGCGTCGTTCATCCCCTCCGAGTGGTCGACGCACGAGTGGTCGGGCAACCCGTATGGCCGGGTGCTGCACTTCGGCATCCGCGAGCACGCCATGGGCGCGATCGTCAACGGCATCGTCCTGCACGGTCCGACCCGCGCGTTCGGCGGCACGTTCCTCATCTTCAGCGACTACATGCGCCCCGCGGTGCGCCTGGCAGCCCTGATGGGCATCCCGAGCATCTACGTCTGGACGCACGACTCCGTCGCGCTGGGCGAGGACGGTCCGACCCACCAGCCTGTGGAGCAACTCGCCACGCTCCGCGCAATCCCGAACTTCACGGTCGTGCGCCCCGCCGACGCGAACGAGACCTCGGTCGTCTGGCTCGAGCTGCTGCGCCGCCACGCCGGGCCCGCAGGCCTCGCCCTGACGCGCCAGAACATCTCGGTGTTCGAGCGCGGTGAGGGCGCGGCATCCGGCGATTCCTTCGCGTCCGCGCAGAACGCCTCCAAGGGCGCCTACGTGCTCGCCGAAGCGCCGAACGGCACCCCGGACGTCATCCTCATCGCCACCGGCTCCGAGGTGCAGCTCGCGGTCGCCGCCCGCGAGACGCTCGCGGGCGAGGGCGTGAACGCCCGCGTCGTGTCCGCCCCGTCGCTGGAGTGGTTCGACGAGCAGGACGCCGCGTACCGCGAATCCGTGCTGCCGGCGGCCGTGACCGCCCGTGTCTCGGTCGAGGCGGGCTCCGCCCTCACCTGGCGCGGCATCGTCGGCGACAAGGGCCGCTCGGTCGCGATCGACCACTTCGGCGCCTCCGCCGATTACAAGACCCTGTTCCAGAAGTTCGGCATCACCGCCGAGGCCGTCGTCGAGGCGGCTCGCGAGACCATCAAGGAGAACGCATGAGCACCCCCACCTCCGCCCTTCACGACGCCGGCGTCAGCATCTGGCTGGACGACCTCTCCCGCACACGCATCGACTCCGGCAACCTCGCCGAGCTGATCGAGTCCCGCAACATCACGGGCGTCACGACCAACCCGACGATCTTCGCGAACGCGATCACCGACAAGAACAACACCTCCTACGACGCGCAGGTCGCAGAGCTCGCGGCATCCGGCGCCTCGGCCGAAGAGGCGGTCTTCGCGGCCACCACGCAGGACGTCACCTCGGCCCTCGACATCTTCCGCCCGGTGTGGGAGGCGTCCGGCCGCGTCGACGGCCGCGTCTCGATCGAGGTCTCCCCCGACCTCGCGCACGACACCGACGGCACTGTGGCGCAGGCAAAGCAGCTGTGGGCGAAGATCGATCGTCCGAACCTGCTGGTGAAGATCCCCGCGACCAAGGCGGGCCTGCCGGCCATCGCACAGGCGATCGGCGCGGGGATCAGCGTCA
The DNA here is from genome assembly GCF_015277895.1 of Microbacterium abyssi. NCBI lineage: Bacteria > Bacillati > Actinomycetota > Actinomycetes > Micrococcales > Microbacteriaceae > Microbacterium > Microbacterium abyssi. The sequence goes on from NZ_CP063815.1 coordinate 1,873,637, forward strand.
ACGTCACCCTGATCTTCAGCCTGGAGCGCTACGCCGACGTCATCGACGCGTACCTGACCGGTCTCGAGACCGCCAAGGCCGCCGGCATCGACCTGTCGACGATCCAGTCCGTCGCGTCGTTCTTCGTCTCGCGTGTCGACACGGAGACCGACAAGCGCCTGACGGCCATCGGCACCGACGAGGCCCTGGCGCTCAAGAGCAAGGCCGGCCTGGCCAACGCCCGTCTCGCCTACGAGCTGTTCGAGAAGACGTTCGCGGGCGACCGCGCCAAGGCCTTGCTGGACGCCGGCGCCAACCTGCAGCGTCCGCTCTGGGCATCGACAGGCGTCAAGGACCCGGCTCTCCCCGACACGCTGTACGTGACCGAGTTGGTCGCGCAGGGCGTCGTCAACACCATGCCCGAGAAGACGCTCGAGGCCACCTTCGACCACGGTGTCATCTCCGGTGACACGATCACCGGCGGCTACGACGAGGCCCGCGAGGTCTTCGCCGGACTCGAGGAGGTCGGTGTCGACTTCGACGACGTGACCCAGGTGCTCGAGGACGAGGGCGTGGCGAAGTTCATCGACTCCTGGCACGATCTGCTCACCCAGGTCGCCGAGGGGCTCGAGGCCCAGCGATGACGTTCTCGATCCACGCCACGGGTGCGGCGAAGGCCGCGATCGACGAGGTCGTGCCGCGGCTGGTCGGCGACCTGGTCGCCTCGCGCATCACGGCGTTCGACTCGACCCTGTGGGGTGACGCCGCCGAAGAGGAGGCCTCCAAGCGCCTGGGCTGGGTCGAGGCCGTCTCGGTCTCGCGTCCGCTCGTGTCCGAGATCGTCGCCCTGCGCGACGAGCTGCGCGCCCAGGGCGTGCACCGGGTCGTACTCGCAGGAATGGGCGGGTCCTCGCTCGCGCCTGAGGTCATCGCGCAGACCGCCGGCGTGCCACTGACGATCCTCGACTCCACGGCACCCGGTCAGGTGCTCGCAGCGCTCGACGACGACCTGGCGGCATCCGTGCTCGTCGTGTCGTCGAAGTCCGGCTCCACGGTCGAGACCGACTCGCAGCGCCGCACCTTCGAGGCCGCGTTCCGCGACATCGGGATCGACCCGACCTCCCGCATCGTCGTCGTCACCGACCCGGGATCGCCGCTGGACTCCTCGGCCCGCGAGGCCGGCTACCGGGTCTTCAACGCCGACCCGAACGTCGGGGGCCGCTATTCGGCGCTCACGGCATTCGGCCTGGTGCCGTCGGGACTCGCCGGTGTCGACATCGCCGAGCTGCTGGATGAGGCGGAGGCGACCTTGCTGCAGGTCGCCGTCGATCAGGCGGACAATCCGGCGCTGCGCCTCGGCGCGGCGATCGCCGCCACCAGCCCCCGCCGCGACAAACTCGGCCTCGTCACCGACGGCACGCACATCGTCGGGTTGCCGGACTGGATCGAGCAGCTGATCGCCGAGTCCACCGGCAAGGAGGGCACCGGCATCCTGCCCGTCGTCCTGCTGCCCGTCTCCCCCGAGCTCGAGTCCCTGCCCGCGGATCTGCAGATCACGCGCCTGGTCGACGATGCGAACGAGTTCCACCTGCACGAGCGCCACCAGGGCGAGATCCTGGTCAGCGGCTCGCTGGGCGCGAACTTCATCGTGTGGGAGTACGCCACAGCGATCGCCGGCCACCTGCTCGGCATCAACCCGTTCGACCAGCCCGACGTCGAATCCGCGAAGATCGCCGCACGCGGCCTGCTCGACGCCCGTCCTGAGCCCACCGCCCCGGCGTTCGTCCAGCGCGGCATCGAGGTACGGGTCTCCGACCCGACGCTGGCCGAGTCCGGCGACATCGAAGCGGTGATGGATGCTCTGTGGGCACGCCTGCCCGAGGACGGCTACGTGTCGATACAGGCATACGTGAACCGTCTCGAGCTGTCTCAGCTGCAGGGGCTCCGCGAGCTCGTCGCCGCCGACTCCGGCCGACCGACCACGTTCGGCTGGGGACCGCGATTCCTGCATTCGACCGGTCAGTACCACAAGGGCGGTCCCGCGCAGGGCGTCTACCTGCAGATCCTGGAGCGCACGGACGTGGATCTCGAGATCCCCGACCGCCCGTTCACCTTCGGACAGCTCATCCAGGCCCAGGCCGCCGGTGACGCCGGGGTGCTCGCCGAGCACGGCCGCCCGGTCGTCTCGCTCACGATCACCGACGACTCGGCTGACGTGCTCGCGCTGTTCGAAGCCGCTCAGAAGTAGTCCGAAGCCGTCTGAACGCAAGCCACCCCAACTGGAGTACATCTCACCGATGACCGTTCCCGTATCACGCGGCCACAACCCGCTGCGCGACCCCGATGACCGTCGCCTCAACCGAATCGCAGGTCCCAGCGCTCTGGTGATCTTCGGCGTGACCGGCGACCTCTCGCGCAAGAAGCTCATGCCGGCGGTGTACGACCTCGCGAATCGGGGGCTCCTGCCCCCGGGCTTCGCGCTGGTCGGCTTCGCGCGTCGTGACTGGGAGGACCAGGACTTCGCGCAGGTCGTGTACGAGGCGGTCAAGGAGCACGCCCGCACGGAGTTCCGCGAGGAAACCTGGAAGCAGCTGCTGCAGGGCATCCGCTTCGTCTCCGGCGAGTTCGACAACCCGGAGTCGTTCGCGAAGCTCCGCGAGACCGTCGAGAAGCTCGACGTCGAGCGCGGCACGATGGGCAATCATGCCTACTACCTGTCGATTCCGCCGAAGGCGTTCCCGCTCGTCGCCAAGCAGCTCAAGGAATCCGGACTCGTCGGCGAGGATCGCGGCGACGATCAGTGGCGTCGTGTCGTGATCGAGAAGCCGTTCGGCCATGATCTCGATTCGGCACGTGCCCTGAACAAAGCGCTCGAGGTGGCGTTCCCGGCGGACTCGATCTTCCGGATCGACCACTATCTCGGCAAGGAGACCGTCCAGAACATCCTGGCGCTGCGGTTCGCGAATGCCCTGTACGAGCCCATCTGGAACCGCAACTACGTCGACCACGTGCAGATCACGATGGCCGAGGACATCGGCGTCGGCGGTCGCGCCGGCTACTACGACGGCATCGGAGCTGCGCGCGACGTCATCCAGAACCACCTGCTCCAGCTGCTGGCTCTCACCGCGATGGAGGAGCCCATCAGCCTCTCCGCCGAGAACCTGCGCGCCGAGAAGGAGAAGGTGCTGGCGGCGGTCACACTGCCCGACGACCTCTCCCTCGCTACGGCTCGTGGGCAGTACGCCGGCGGGTGGCAGGGCGGCAAAGAGGTCTGCGGCTTCCTCGAGGAGGACGGGATGAACCCCGACTCCAGCACCGAGACGTACGCTGCGATCAAGCTCGAGATCGCCAACCGGCGCTGGGCCGGCGTACCGTTCTACCTGCGCAGCGGCAAGCGTCTCGGCCGCCGCGTGACCGAGATCGCCGTGGTGTTCAACCGTGCGCCCGAGCACCTGTTCGGCCGCGGCAACGCCTCCGAGCTCGGTCAGAACGCGCTGGTCATCCGCGTCCAGCCCGACGAGGGCGTCACCATCCGCTTCGGATCGAAGGTGCCCGGCACCGGCACGAACGTGCGCGACGTGACGATGGACTTCGGCTACGGCCACGCCTTCACCGAGGCGAGCCCCGAGGCGTATGAGCGGCTCATCCTCGACGTCCTGCTCGGCGACCCGCCGCTGTTCCCCCGTCACGAGGAGGTGGAGCTGAGCTGGAAGATCCTCGACCCGGTCGAGAAGTACTGGGCCGCGCAGGGCGCTCCGCTCGAGCAGTACGCCCCCGGCTCCTGGGGTCCGGCATCCGCCGATGCACTCCTTGCCCGCGACGGACGAGTCTGGAGACGACCGTGATCATCGACCTTCCCGATACGACCGTCAGCCAGGTCGCCAAGCAGCTGGTGAAGGAACGCGAAGAGGGCGGTGCCGTCGCCCTCGGACGCGTACTGACGCTGGTCATCTCGGCGCGCAACGGCGTCGCCGAGGCCGCCATCGATGCCGCCAACGACGCCTCCCGCGAGCACCCGATGCGCGTCATCGTGCTGACCACAGGCGAGGGCGAGGCGCACCTCGACGCACAGATCCGCATCGGCGGGGATGCCGGGGCGAGCGAAGTCATCGTGCTTCAGGCCTACGGCGCCGCCGCGAGCAACGAGGAAAGCCTCATCACGGGTCTGCTGCTTCCGGATGCCCCCGTGGTCGCCTGGTGGCCCGGTGAGGCGCCTTCGGATCCGGCTTCCTCCCCACTCGGCCGCATCGCACAGCGCCGGATCACGGATGCCGCGACCACGCCCGATGTGCGCGACCGCCTCTCGCTCCGCGGCAGGACGCACGCGCCAGGCGACACCGATCTCGCCTGGACCCGGCTGACGCACTGGCGCGAGCAGCTCGCCGCCGTCCTCGACCAGCCGCCGTTCGAGCCCGTCGACGCCGTCGAGGTGCGGGGTGCCGCCGGGTCTCCGTCCACAGCCCTGCTTGCCGCATGGCTGCAGCTCGCTCTGCAGGTTCCTGTGCGCTGGTCGTACGAAGACCCGGCGCACTGGTCGGACGGCATCAAATCGGTGCGTCTGACTCGCGTCAGCGGCGACATCCTGCTGGAGCGCCCGGAGCCCGGCGTGGCGGTGCTCACGCAGCCCGATCAGCCCGACCACGATCTCGTGCTTCCGCGGCGCACGTTGCGCGAATGCCTGGCGGAGGAGCTGCGGCGCCTGGACCCTGATGTTCTCTACGGTCGTGTCATCACCGATGGTTGGGAGCAGCTCGGGCCGCCTGAGGCGGTAGCGTAAGGCGCATGGAACCAGCTCCCGCCGACAAGGTCGTCGTCATCGATCCGAGCCCGGCGGCCGTCGCGGAACGCGTGGCCGACCGATTCCTCGCCCGTGTCAGGGCCAGGACCCGCAACGGCAGGATCGCGCACATCGCCCTGACCGGCGGCTCCACCGGAGGTGTCGTGCTGCAGGCGGTGGCTCAGCACCCCAGGGCCTCGCAGATCGACTGGTCGCTGGTGCACTTCTGGTGGGGCGACGAGCGCTTCGTCGCGCACGACGACGCCGATCGCAACGCCGCGCAGTCACGCAACGCCCTGCTGGACCACATCTCCGTGCCTGCCGAAAATGTGCACGAGGTCGCCGCCGCCGACAGCGGGCTCTCCCTCGATGAGGCCGTCGCCGCCTACGCCGCCGAGCTCGCCCGCTTCGGGGCGGATGGCGAGGCGTGGCCGTCGTTCGCCGTCTGCTTCCTCGGCGTGGGGGCGGACGGGCACGTCGCCTCGCTGTTCCCCGATCGCCCCGAGGTCACGGTGACGGATGCCGCGGCCGTCGCCGTGCGCGACTCCCCCAAGCCGCCGCCGGAGCGCGTGACTCTGACACGGCCGGTCATCAACTCTTCCAAGCGCGTGTGGCTGGTGCTCACCGGGGCCGACAAGGCCTCAGCGCTCGGGCTCGCCCTAGCCGGTGCGAGCTATACGAATGTGCCAGCAGCGGGCGCCAAGGGCCGCAAGCGCACCGTGTTCTTCGTCGACGAGGCCGCAGCCTCGGAGGTGCCTGAGGACCTCATCGATCAGAACTACTGATCGATCGCCGAGCCGTCACCCGTTCCCCGGCCGTTCCCGGTCTCTGAGCCGTTCGACGGGCTCTGTCGTGGGGCATCGCTGCCGCGGGTGATCCTGAGCTCCTGGCTCTCGCTCAGTACCTGCGGGTGATGCCTGGCCAGACCCACGACGCCCCACACTGCGACGGCGCCGATGACGACGAACGCGACGAGCGCCCAGACGGGAGCCGCCGAGGCCTCCTCCAGAACGACGATGCCGATGACGACCGCGACGATGGGATCGACCACAGTGAGCCCGGCGATCACGAGGTCCGGCGGCCCGGAGCTGTACGCGGTCTGCACGAAGTACGCGCCCACGGCGGCCGCCGCGATCAGGGCGATGACGCAGACCAGCGTGAGCCAGTCGAAGTTCTCCGCCTTGAGGCGCTCGATGATCACCTTGGCGAGCGTCGCGACGAACCCGTACAGGATGCCGGCGCCGATGACGTAGAACAGCGCGCGCATGCGGTGCCGCAGGATGAGCCAGCATGCCCCGAGGATGATGATCACGACGAGCAGGCAGGTCAGGATGATGAACAGCTTCTCGGTGGTGACCTCTTCCTCAGTGGCGAAGATGGCGGCGAGGAACACGAACAGGAAGATGCCGCCGACGCAGGCGATGATCGACGTGATCGACCTCCTCGTGGGCGCATGGCCCGACACGTGGGCGTTCAGCAGCGTCGTGATCACCAGCGCGATCGCGCCGAGCGGCTGGACGACGATGAGCGGGGCGATGGCGAGAGCAGCGAGCTGGCAGACGATCGCGAGCCCGAGCATGAGCGTTCCGAGCAGCCACGAAGGACGCGTCAGCAGGGCCTTGACCTGGTGCATGCTCAGGCCTGTGGCACCCTTGGCGCCGCTGAGGCGTTCGACCTTGGTCACGCCGCGATGCTGGTACTGCGCTCCGAAGGACATGAACACGGCGCCGGCGAGGGCGAGGGGGATGCCCAGCAGCAGGGCCGGGTTCTGGAATGCCCCGACCAGCTGATCACTGACCTCGTCAACAGACATCCATACCCCGGAGTTCACAGTAGAACCTTACCCGCCGATGTGCGGCCAGTATGGTTGTGGCGTGGCTGTTCTTCCGATTCGCATCATGGGCGATCCCGTCCTGCACTCCCCCGCCTCCCCGGTCGACGAGATCACGGATGAGGTCCGCGAACTCGTCGCCGACATGTTCGAGACGATGGATGCCGCGCCCGGAGTGGGTCTCGCCGCACCCCAGGTCGGGGAGCCGCTGCGCATCTACACCTACTCGTATGTCGACGACGACGAGAATCCTTGGCGCGGCGTGATCATCAACCCCGTGCTGTGGATGTCACCTCCTGAGCCCGGCTCCCCCGACCCGGACGAGGAGTCGGAGGGGTGCCTGTCGTTCCCCGGCGAGCGGTTCGCGCTGCGGCGCGCTGACCGCGTGCTCGTCACCGGCCTCGGCCTGGACGGCACGGATGTCCGCATAGAGGTGGACGGCTGGCGCGCGCGCATCATGCAGCATGAGTTCGATCACCTCGACGGCATCCTGTACATCGACCGTCTCTCCGACAGCGACTGGAAGACGGTTCAGAAGATCGCCAAGAAGCGCGGATGGGGGCGCCCTGGGGCGAGTTGGACGCCGGGCGTGGACGACCTCGAAGGATAGGATTTCCATAGCAGGATCATTGGTCCCGCTATCACCATTCCTGAGGAGAGACACACGATGATGAAGATGCGCACGAAGCGCGCGCTGGCGGTGGCCGGCTCAGCACTGGCTCTGAGTATCGCGCTCAGCGGATGTGGCGCACTGAGCGGCATCCTGGGCGGCGGCGACGCGCAGCGCGATGAGGACGGCAACGTCACGGAGGGCTCGAACATCGACATCTTCTCGCTGAAGGTGGGCGATTGCATGCCGGCATCCGACACCAGCGGAGAGATCACGGATGCGGATGTCGTCCCCTGCTCCGAGCCGCACGCCGACGAGGTCTTCTACGAGTTCGAGCTCGAGGGCGACGAACTGCCCAGCGACGACGAGATCATGAGCCAGGTCGAAGCGCAGTGCGTGCCGGCGTTCACCGAATTCGTCGGCCTCGATTACTACGAGTCGACTCTCGACTTCTGGTGGATCACCCCCACCGAACAGACCTGGACTCAGGCTAACGACCGCGTGGTGCAGTGCGTGATCTACAAACCGGACCCGAAGGACTCCACGGGACAGACACAGCTCGAGGTGACCGGCTCGCTCGAAGGCGCGGGCGTCTGATCCGAAGCGGCTGACGAAGAAGAGGCTCCGCCGTATTCGGCGGAGCCTCTTCTTCGTCGCACCGTCTTACGCGGAAAAGGAGAACCCCCGGGGGCTTCGGAGAAGCTCCCGGGGGCATTGGCTCCCCGGCTTGGACTCGAACCAAGAACCTGCCGGTTAACAGCCGGCTGCTCTGCCAATTGAGCTACCGAGGAATGCGCCCCGCTGTGCGAGGCAACCCGACAAGCTTAGCAAACTCCCGAGGGTGAACGTGACATCGGGCCGTGCTCTCGGGCGTGTCCCCGAATACTCACCATCCCGGCGAATCGGCCTCTGCATTCGGCACCCACAGCAGGTCTCGGCCGACACCTCTAGCGACGACGTGACCGCTCTTCAGCATCAGAGTCTCGGCGTTGAGCTCGCGGATGAAGGCAGCATCGTTGGTGACGAGCAGCGCCCCCATCGCCTGCTCCTTCCGGCGGCGTGTGATCGCCTCGAACACGACGTGCCGCACCTCCAGGTCGAGGTTCGCGAGCGGCTCGTCGGCGATGAGCACCTTCGGCTCCAGCACGAACGCGCGGGCGACCGCGACACGCTGCCGCATGCCGGCACTGAGCTCGTACGGGAACTTCGCGGCCGTCCCCAGCGGCAGGTGCATCTCGTCGAGCAGCGTGGCGACGCGAATGGACAGCGCCCTGCTGTTGACCCGCTTGTCACGGATCAGGATCGGCTCGGCGATCACATCCCCGACCGTGAGGGTCGGCGGCAGATCCGCCCCTGCCCCCTGCGGCAGATAGCCGGCGCGATAGGTCAGCTCACGATGACGTCGCCCTGGCCTTCGGACGTTCACACCGCACACCTCGGCGCGTCCTCCGACGATCCGCACCGACGGATCTGTGGACCCCGCCAGCGCCGCGACCAACGTGGATTTGCCGGATCCGGTGGGGCCGGCGACACAGATCAGCTCACCAGGCGGAAGCGCGAACGTCACGCCGTCGACGGCGCGCGTCGGCGCGCTGTGCCCGATCCGGTCGATGACGAGATCCGAGCAGTCGATGACGTCCGTGGAGGGCGATCTTCGTGGCATGTCTTCCATCCTCCCCCGGCGCGGGAGGCTGGAGGCGTTACGACTCGGCGAAGCGCTGACGCTCGGCGTCGATGTCGCGCAGGCGCATCCGCAGTGCGCGTCCGCCGTCGGAATCCGCGGGAACCCGCTGGATCGCTCCCAGCAGCTCCTGCTTCTCCCGTTCAAGACCGCGCACGATCATGCGCCGGGCGAGGTCGGCTGTCGAGGCGACAGCCCCCGCCTCGTCCTTCGCGGGGAACGGGCTCATCAGCAGTTCCCCCGCCAGCGTTCGGTACGGCTCGCGCACCGCGCCCACGGCATCCATCGCCCAACCCGCTCGCGTGCGATCGGGCACTGCGGCGATGGTCGCGCGGATCGCCTCGAGCGCAGGATGCCGGAACGGAGCGTTCAGCGCACGGGACAGCATCGCCTGATCGACCTGGTGTCCGTACTGGAGGGCGCCCATGATCATGCCGCGCTCGGCTGCGACATCCGCCGTCCGCGGCAGGCTCGCCAGGGTCACCGCGGGAACGGCAGCAGGTCCCTGGGCCGCCTGTGCCTGCGGAGCCTGCTCCTGCTTCGGCTTGGCGGCCGCTGCGCCGCGCGCGGCGCGCTCGACCTCGGCGTGCACCTCCGTCGGGTCCATGCCCAGGCGCCGGGCCAGCACCCTCTCGTATCCAGGGCGCAGCAGCCGGTCACGGATCTCGGCCACGATCGGAGCTGCGGCGCGCAGCGCGCCGACCTGCCCCTCGACCGTGGCGAGGTCGTAGCCGGCGAGCTTGCGATCGATCGCGAACTCGAACATCGGCACCTTGGCGTCCATGAGGCCGCGCACGGCGGCATCTCCGCGCTGCAGCCGCAGATCGCACGGGTCGAGGCCGTTAGGGGCGACTGCGACGAAGGTCTGAGCGTTGAAACGATCGTCTTCGCTGAACGCGCGCAGCGCCGCCTTCTGCCCCGCCTCGTCGCCGTCGAACGTGAAGACGACCTCGCCCGAGCTGGAGTCGTCGCCCATGACCCGGCGCAGGACCTTGATGTGCTCGGCGCCGAACGCCGTTCCGCAGGTGGCGATCGCGGTGGTGACACCGGCGAGGTGGCAGGCCATGACGTCGGTGTAGCCTTCCACGACCACGACCCGGCGCGGTTCACCGCGGGAGATGTCGCGCTTGGCGAGGTCGAGTCCGTAGAGCACCTGGTTCTTCTTGTAGATGATCGTCTCAGGAGTGTTGAGGTACTTGGGGCCCTGGTCGTCGTCGTAGAGCTTGCGCGCGCCGAATCCGATGGTCTGTCCCGTCACATCGCGGATCGGCCACACCAGCCGTCCGCGGAACCGGTCGTAGACGCCTCGCTGTCCCTGTGAGACCAGTCCCGCCGCGAGCAGTTCGTCACGGGTGAATCCCTGCGCACTGAGCGCCTTCAGCATCCCGTCCCAGCCGCGCGGTGCATACCCGACGCCGAAATGGGCCGCCGCGCCGGCATCGAAGCCGCGCTCGCCGAGGAACCGCCTGCCGGTCTCAGCCTCGGCGGTCAGCAGCTGTCCGCGGAAGAACTCCCCCGCAGCGGCGTTCGCGGCGTACAGCCGGCTGCGGCCGCTGGTCTCCGGCGCCGCTCCGCCGTCCTCATAGTGCAGCGTGTAACCGAGACGACCGGCGAGGCGCTCGACGGCCTCGGTGAAACTGACATGGTCGATCGCGCGCAGGAACGAGTAGACGTCGCCGGATTCGCCGCAGCCGAAGCAGTGGTAGAAGCCCACCTGCGGCCGCACGTGGAAGCTGGGGCTCTTCTCGTCGTGGAACGGACACAGACCCTTGAGCGATCCCACGCCGGCGGACTTCAGCGCGACGCGCTCCCCGACGATGTCGGCGATGTTCGTGCGGGATTTGACCTCGTCGACGTCCGCCTGCCGGATTCGGGGCATCAGACCGCCCCTTCGGGCATCCGCACCGTTGCGTGCGCGTGCGGCCTGGCGCCCGCACGTGCCGTGCGCGGCGTCCAGATTCCCACTTCGGCAGGATCGATGTCGCCGACCAGGCGACTGTGCCAGTCCAGCGCCGTCTGATCCGTGAGGCTTGCGATCTGATCGACGACGACCCTGGCGCGCTCGGCATCCGATTCGGCTGCCTGGAAGTCGGCGGCGAAGGCGGGCTCGAGCACGTCGGCGCCTGCGTTCCACAGCGCGTCCGTCGACCACAGCGCGTCCGCCAGACGCCGCAGCACCCGCCGCTGCTCCTTGTACACGCCCTTGCGTGCGTCGATCGTGACGATCGCCTGACCCATGATGCCCTTCAGCACGGCGATCTCGGCCTCGACGACGCGAGGCACGACGACATGCGCGTTGTACCGCACCAGCGAGGGGCCGGCGTAGGCCTCGCGGGTCGCGGTGACCGCGGCTCGTGCGAAGCGCCCGATGAGGTCGCTGGTGAGGTTCTTCAGCCGAGCGAGATCCTTCCGCGAACGGTCGAAGGATTTCAGCCACATCGGCTGACGCGTGAGGCGGTACAGCCCGTCGGCGAGCTCCTCGCGGGTGAAGTCGTAGCCGACCCACTGCTGCACACGACTGACGAGCGCGTGATGCTCGGCAGGGTCCGACAGGTGCGCGACATCGAGATAGCCGTTGACGATCGCGTCCTCGAAGTCGTGCACCGAGTAGCCGATGTCGTCGGAGAGATCCATGATCTCCGCCTCGATGCAGCGCAGGCGTCCGGGCGCTCCCTCGCGCATCCAACGGAACACCGCTTCGTCTTCGGGGTAGACGCCGAACTTCAGCCGCCCGCCCGGGTCCGGCACCGGGCTGTCGACCGTCCACGGGTACTTGCAGGTCGCGTCCAGGCTCGCGCGAGTGAGGTTGAGTCCGACCGAATGTCCGTCGGCATCGAGGACCTTCGCCTCGAGGCGGGTGAGGATGCGCAGCGACTGCGCGTTCCCCTCGAACCCGCCGATGGGTTCCGCCCACTCGTTCAGCGCGCGCTCGCCGTTGTGGCCGAACGGCGGGTGACCGAGGTCGTGGCTCAGGCATGCGGTGTCGACGACATCGGCGGAAACGCCGAGAGCCACGGCGAGCTCACGACCGACCTGCGCGACCTCGAGCGAATGCGTGAGGCGGTTGCGGGCGAAGTCGGCGGTGCTGGCGGGGCTCAGCACCTGCGTCTTCGCGGCGAGGCGGCGCAGCGCCGCGGAGTGCAGCACGCGCGCACGGTCGCGCGCGAAATCATCTCGTTCGGAGCGGTGGGCCTGGGTGAAGAAGCGCTCGGCATCGCGCGGCTCGTAGCCGTCGGCGCGCACCTCAGCCGCCACTGTTCTCGATCTCCGCGCCACGCAGCATCTCACCGGTCTCCGCGGCCACTTCGCGCGATTCCAGCCACTTGTCCGGCAGGGCTGGGCGCTTCGGGCGCCCGGCGCGACCGCGCTGCCCCTCGGCGTCCGCGCCCGGGTACGGGGCGTCGTGGTCGAGCTGGCCGAGCAGCTCGTCGATGTGGGCGAGGCTCTGCGCGGTGGCGAGTCCGGTGCGGATGTCGCTTCCGACCGGGTAGCCCTTGAAGTACCAGGCGACGTGCTTGCGGATGTCGCGGCATCCGTGGTCCTCGTCGTCGAAGAAGTCGACGAGCAGCTCCGCGTGCCGGCGGAAAGCGTTCGCGACGAACCCGAGCGTGGCGTCGACGGGTCGCGACTCGGCGCCGAAGGCCGCGGCGAGGTCGCCGAACAGCCAGGGCCGGCCGAGGCATCCGCGGCCGACGACGACGCCGTCGCAGTCGGTCTCGGCCATCATGCGCACAGCGTCATCAGCCGACCAGATGTCACCGTTCCCGAGCACCGGGATGCTCGTGACGGCCTGCTTCAACTCGCCGATCGCGCTCCAGTCGGCATGGCCGGAGTAGAACTCGCTGGCTGTGCGGGCATGAAGGGCGACAGCTGCGGCCCCGGCATCCTCGGCCGCGCGGCCGGCGTCGAGGAAGGTGAGGTGATCGGGGTCGATTCCCTTGCGCATCTTCACCGTCAGCGGAAGGGCTCCAGCGGCCTTCACGGCCTGATCGACGATGTCGGCGAACAGGGACGTCTTCCACGGCAGCGCCGCTCCCCCTCCCTTGCGGGTGACCTTGGGCACGGGGCATCCGAAGTTCAGGTCGATGTGGTCGGCGTGGTCCTCGGCGACGATGATGCGCACCGCCTCGGCGATGGTCTTCGGGTCGACGCCGTAGAGCTGGATCGAACGGGGTGTCTCCGATTCGTGATGGCGGATCAGCCGCATCGTCGTGTCGTTGTGCTCGACGAGGGCGCGCGAGGTGATCATCTCACTGACGTAGAGCCCTGCGCCGTATTCACGGCACAGGCGGCGGAAGGCCGTGTTCGTGATGCCGGCCATGGGCGCGAGGACCACGGGCACGTCGAGGTCGATCGGGCCGATGCGCAGAGCGCGGGCGGGAGCGGGGGCGATAGTCATTTCCGTACCATTCTCCCATCCCGGGCGCGCCTGGCGCCTCATCGCCGTCGTAGGGTGTGGATATGACCGAATCCCCTGTTTCTGATGGCAACGTGCGCCAGATCCCGTTCACGGACGCGGACGGAACTCAGAAGACCCTCGATGACCTCGGCGCGGATGTCGTGCTCGTGGTCAATGTCGCCTCGAAGTGCGGTCTGACGCCGCAGTACGAGCAGCTCGAGCAGCTGCAGCGCACGTACGGCGAACGAGGGTTCAGCGTGGTCGGGTTCCCGTGCAACCAGTTCATGGGCCAGGAGCCCGGTTCGCTGGAGCAGATCCAGGAGTTCTGCTCGACCACCTACGGGGTCACGTTCCCCGTGAACGAGAAGGTCAAGGTCAACGGCCGGAACGCGGACGAACTGTACAAATCGCTCAAGCAGACACCGGATGCCGGCGGCAAGGCAGGTCGCGTGGAGTGGAACTTCGAGAAGTTCCTCGTGCTGCCGGGCGGTGAGGTCAAGCGCTTCCGTCCGAAGCAGAAGCCGGATGCCCCGGAGATCGTCGCCGCGATCGAGGGCGCCCTGGTCCGCTAGATCGGGGCCGCGCGGTCCCGCCCCGGCTCCGCGCTCCGTGTCGCAGAAGTGGTGAGCCGTGCCTGCTCGACCTCACCGCTTCTGTGACCAGCCGGGCCGCCCTGTCACGCGTCAGGCGGCTGGATGCCGGTCCCACCCGCCGCACGTGTGACACGCACCCTCGGATCGGCCTCAGACCGCGGCGGGGCTTTCTTCGGACTCGCCGCGCTTGGCCCAGAGGTCGCGCAGGACGTTCGTGAACGCCTCCGGCGGCTGCGCACCCGAAATGCCGTACTGACCGTCGACGACGAAGAACGGCACGCCCTGGATGCCGTAGGCACGCGCCTGTGCCTGATCCTGGCGGACGGCCGGCAGGTACCTGTCGTTGTTCAGTGCGTCACGGGTGGCGTCGGCATCCATCCCCACCTCGGCGGCGAGCTCGACTAGGTCGTCGATGCGGCCGACGTGCTTGCCCTCGGTGAAGTACGCGGACATCAGCCGCTCCTCCATCTCGTGCTGCAGACCCTGCGCCTTGGCATGGTGCAGGAGCTCGTGCGCCTTGACCGTGTTGGTGTGCTTGAGCAGATCGAAGCGGTACTCCAGGCCGGCGTTCCTGGCGACGTTCGTGACGTTGTCGAGCATCTGCGCGACCTGCTCGCGCGGCATGCCCTTATGCCCCGCGAGGAAGTCGATCTCGTCGCCGTCGAAGTCGACCGGAGTGTCGGGCGAGAGCTCGAATGAGTGGAAAGTGATGTCGACTTTCGGGGCGTCCTCATCGGATGCCACGGCTGCCAGGCCCGCTTCGAGGTTGCGCTTGCCGATGTAGCACCACGGGCAGGCGATGTCGGACCAGATGTCGATGGTTATGGGTTCGCTCACGTCATGTGCAACGCTCGCCAGGGTCCGGTGTATTCCGTTGGTAGCATCTTCGGGTGCTCTCCGCCGATGATCCGCTGCCGTTCCGGCCGGAGCACCACGGCCCGAACTGGACGCCGCGACCGGAGTTCCTCGACGACGTCCGCGCCTTCGCCGAAACCTCCCGCTGGGTCACCGAATGGCAGTACACCAGCAAGGGCACTGATGAGATTCTGCCCGTGCGCGCCGACCTGGCCGTGTGGCTGGACTATCCGTACCCCCTGGTTCGCCGGCGGCTCCTTCGCCGCACCATGATGCGCAGGGTCTTTCGCACTCGTCTGTGGAACGGCAATGTGGAGCCACCGCTGTGGAGTCGCGACGCCTGGGCCGGTGAGAACGACATCCTGCGCTGGCAGAAGCACACCCGCTGCAAGTGGAACGAGCGGATGCCGGAGAAACAGGCGGAGTTCCCCGATCTGATGATCGTGCGGCTCAGCCACCCTCATGAAACGGAGCGGTGGCTGCGGGCGAACTGAGATTTCGACTCCTCGCTGCGCTCGTCGCTCAATCCGTTTCGTCTCCGGCGCTTCGCGCCTGCGCTCAACGACCCGCGCCAGCCGCCACACAGGTCGTTGAGCGAGCGAAGCGAGTCGAAACCGATTGTCAGTCGGAATCAGGGGCGTCGACCGCACCGCCGAAGCGGCGATCGCGCGACAGGTAGATCTCGATGGCGCGCCACAGCTCCTCACGCGAGAAGTCGGGCCAGAGCGTGTCGAGGAACACCATCTCGGCGTACGCCGACTGCCAGAGCAGGAAGTTCGAAGTGCGCTGCTCTCCAGAGCTGCGCAGGAACAGGTCGACGTCGGGCATGTCCGGCACGTAGAGATTCCGGCGGATCATCTTCTCGCTGATCGCGTTCGGCTTCAGTCGCCCGGCGGCGACCTCGCGGGCGAGGGAGCGCACGGCATCCACGAGTTCGACGCGTCCGCCGTAGTTCACGCACATCGTCAGCGTGAGGGTGTCGTTGCCCTCGGTGAGCTTCTCGGCGTACTGGAGCTCCTTGATGACCGAACCCCACAGGCGCGGCTTCCGGCCGGCCCACCGCACCCGCACGCCCCACTCGTTGAGCTGATCGCGACGGCGGTGCAACACGTCGCGGTTGTAGCCCATGAGAAACCGGACCTCCTCGGGCGAGCGCGCCCAGTTCTCGGTCGAGAACGCGTACACCGACAGGTGCTTTACACCGGCTTGAATGGCACCGGCGACGACGTCGAGCAGCACCTCCTCGCCGGCCTTGTGCCCTTGAATGCGCGTGAGACCCCGGCGGTTCGCCCAGCGCCCGTTGCCGTCCATGACGATCGCGACGTGCTCCGGCACCTTCGGGAAGACCGGCGGGTGGACGCCGGTCCAGTCGAGCGGACGGTATGCCACGGCATCCTTGTGCGTGTACGGCTTCGGGCTCAACGGGGTCCTTCCCGATCGGGGCCGACCTGGGCGAGCGAGCGGATGCCGCGCTCGAGGTGGAACTGGGTATACGCCGACACGAGCCCGGACGCCGCGGCCGAATCCGAGCCGGGTGCGGCGTCGACGGCATCCCACTCACCGCGGATCAGCGAGCGCAGCAGCTCGAGCGTCGACTCGGCCACGCGCGGGCTGCCGGCTGGAGCGCAGTTCACGCACACGAGCCCGCCGAGCTGCACGACGAAGTTCCGGTGCGGTCCCGGCGCGCCGCACCGGGCGCAGTCGCTCAGCGACGGCGCCCAGCCCGACAGCGCCATGGCCCGCAGCAAGTAGGAGTCGAGGATGCTGCGCGGAGCGTGCTCGCCGCGGGACAGCGCGCGCAGGCCGCCGACGAGGAGCAGGTACTGCTCGGGCGTCGCCTCCGAGTCGTTCAGACGGTCCGCCGTCTCCACCATGGCGCTCGCGGAGGTGAACCGCTCGTAGTGCGCGGCGATCTCACTGCCGTACGCACCGAGCGACTCCGCCTGCTGCACGATGTCGAGAGAGCGCCCCTGGTACAGCTGTACGTCGGCGACCATGAACGGCTCGAGCCGCGACCCGAACTTCGACGAAGTGCGCCGCACACCCTTCGCGACCGCACGGATCTTGCCGTTGCGGCGCGAGAGCATGGTGACAATGCGATCCGCCTCACCGAGCTTGTGGGTGCGCAGGATCACCGCTTCATCTCGATAGGTGGGCACCCTACGATTATCCTCCGCTCGGGGGCGAACCGGCGATCACACGGCCGCGAGCTGCGGCTCCCGCGTGCGAATGGCGCGGTTCACGCCAGACACGATCGCCTTCAGGCTCGCGGTCGAGATGTCCCCGTCGATGCCGACACCCCACAGGCGCTGGTCGTCGACCTGCAGCTCGACGTACGCCGCTGCCTGCGCGTCGCCGCCGGCGCTGAGAGCGTGCTCGACGTAGTCGTAGACGGTGATGTCGAAGCCCTGACCGCGCAGCACCTCCACGAATGCGGCGACGGGCCCGTTGCCCTGGCCGGTGACGGCGTGCTGGGTCTCGCCGTCGCGCACCGTGACGTCGAGCACGACCTCGCCGGACATGTCGCTGCGGGTCTGCGTGGCGAGCAGCTCGAACCGGCCCCACTTCGCGTCGGAGTCGTCGGCGGGCAGGTACTCGTCGTGGAAGATCGACCAGATCTGGTCGCTGGTGACCTCGCCGCCCTCGCTGTCGGTCTTGGACTGCACGACGCCGGAGAACTCGATCTGGAGCTTCCGCGGCAGGTCGATCGAGTGGTCCGTCTTCAGCAGATACGCGACGCCGCCCTTGCCGGACTGCGAATTGACGCGGATGACGGCCTCGTAAGAGCGGCCGAGGTCCTTCGGGTCGATGGGCAGGTACGGCACGGCCCACTCGATCTCGTCCACGGTGCTGCCCTCGGCAGCCGCGCGGGTCTCCATCGCCTCGAAGCCCTTCTTGATGGCGTCCTGATGCGATCCGCTGAACGCGGTGAAGACCAGGTCGCCCGCCCACGGGCTGCGCTCCGGGACGGGCAGCTGGTTGCAGTACTCGACCGTGCGCTTGACCTGGTCGATGTCGCTGAAGTCGATCTGCGGGTCGATGCCCTGCGTGAACATGTTGATGCCCAGCGCCACCAGGTCGACGTTGCCGGTGCGCTCACCGTTGCCGAACAGGCATCCCTCGATGCGGTCGGCGCCGGCCATGTAGCCGAGCTCCGCTGCGGCTACGGCGGTGCCGCGGTCGTTGTGGGGGTGCAGCGACAGGATGATGTTCTCGCGGTGATTCAGGTGGCGGCTCATCCACTCGATCGAGTCGGCGTACACATTCGGCGACGCCATCTCGACCGTGGCGGGCAGGTTGATGATGACCTTGCGGTCCGGCGCCGGCTCGAAGATCTCGATCACCTGGTTGCAGATGTCGAGCGCGAACTCCAGCTCGGTGCCCGTGTAGCTCTCCGGCGAGTACTCGTAGTACACAGTCGTTCCGGGCACGGTCTTCTCGTACTCGCGGCACAGCCGCGCGCCCTCGAGCGCGATGTCGATGATGCCTTGCTTGTCGGTGCGGAAAACGACGTCGCGCTGCAGGATGCTGGTCGAGTTGTACAGGTGCACGATGGCCTGCTTGGCACCGGCTATCGACTCGTAGGTGCGCTCGATCAGGTGCTCGCGCGCCTGCGTCAGCACCTGGATCGTGACATCGTCGGGGATGAGGTCCTCTTCGATCAGCTGGCGCACGAAGTCGAAGTCGGTCTGGCTCGCTGAGGGGAAGCCGACCTCGATCTCCTTGTATCCCATGCTGACGAGCAGCTCGAACATGACGCGTTTGCGCTCGGGGGACATCGGATCGATGAGGGCCTGGTTGCCGTCGCGCAAGTCGACCGCGCACCAGCGGGGCGCCTCGGTGATGCGCTGCGACGGCCAGGTGCGGTCGGGGAGGTCGACCTTGATCTGCTCGTGGAACGGCCGGTACTTGTGGATCGGCATTGCGGACGGGCGCTGGGAGTTCTGCATGATGGGCTTCTTCTCTTCGTCTACTGATCGGGTCAGAATGATCGGGCCAACACGAGCGCCGCGACGAGAGGGCCCCTGCTTATCAGGACTCGTCGCGGCAGCTAAGAAGAAGCAGACCGCCGAAAGGCATGCACTGATCGTAACAGGATCGGATGCCGGCGCGCACACGGTTCTGAGACACTCGTCCCGTGCCGGACACTGTTCAGTATGAGCACAATGCGCCTTCTCGCCGCCGGCGCCGCGGCATCCCTTGCCGGATTGCTCGCCCTGAGTTCGTGCGCGGCCATGCCCGACGCTCCCCCGCCTGCCAGTTCCGACGCTCCGTCGGGCGAGAGCCTCGGGTCAATGGCGCCGGCACCGCCTGAGGGCGAGGTGGTCGGTACCGGCACCGTCATGGACGTCGACGGTGCACCGGAGCTGTGCATGGGGGCGGTCGCCGAGTCGTTCCCGCCGCAGTGCTCGGGCATTCCGCTCGAGGGCTGGTCGTGGGACGGAGTCGACGGCTCGGAGACCAGCGGCACCACGCGCTGGGGTGCATATGCGGTCACCGGCACCTACGACGGCGCCGTCTTCGCCGTGTCCGGCGCACCGCTGCCGCTGGCGCTGTACGACCCGATGGCGCCGGACGATCCGACCGGGGGCGAGCCGGGCACCGCCACAGAGGCCGAACTGATCGCTGTCCAGGACGAACTGACCGATCGATTCCGCGACACCGCCACCTATCTCGGCTCGTACCCTGACAGCGGGTATCTCTGGGTGGACGTCGTGTGGGACGACGGGACTCTGCAGCAGGCGGCCGACGACGACTTCGGCGAGGGCGTCGTGCTCATCCGCTCCGCCCTGCGCGCCGTCGAAGGCTGATCACGGTACGAGCGCGATCTTGCCGCCGGGATGACCGGTGGCGAGGAAGCGCAGCGCTTCCTGCGCCTGCGCGAGCGGATACGTGCGCGCCACGGGCACGACGAGCAGACCGCGTGCGGCGAGGTCGATGAGGCCTGCGCGCACCTCATCGCGGAATCGCGTGCTCTCCGGCTGCGAGCCGACGACCCATTGGAAGCCCTCCGCCTGAGCGCGCGCGGCTGCGACGATCGTGACGATGCGGGACCGGTCGGCGACGAGCTCGAGCGAGACGTCGACGGCCTCGTCGGTGCCGACGGCATCCAGGGCTGCGGCGATCGGTCCGTCGGCGACCTCGCGGACCCGCTCGGCGAGTCCGTCGCCGTACTCGATCGGCTCGCCGCCGAAGCGCCGCACCTCGTCGAAGCGGGCCCGGCTCGCGGTGCCGATCACGCGGATGCCGCGCAGCGCGGCCTGCTGCAGAACGCTGACGCCGACGGCCCCTGACGCGCCGTGCAGCAGTACCGTCTCGTGAGTCTCAGCGCCCGTGACCGCCAGCATCTGCGTCGCGGTCGTACCGGCCAGCAGCAGGTTCGCCGCCTCAGGATGCGACAGCGCGCCGGGCTTGTGGAACGTCTTCTCGGCGGGGATGGTCACTTCTTCGGCGTACCCGCCGCGGATGCGGAAAGCCAGTACCTCGTCCCCGACCTCCACCGGCCCCGAGCCGATCACGGTGTCGGGCCCGACGGCGGTGATGACACCGGAGATCTCGTACCCGATCGGGACCGGGAGCTGGACTCCGTCGCGTGGACCGGCGACGTGTTTGGCATCGGCGGGATTCACTCCGACGGCCCGGACGCGGACGGTCACCTCGCCGGGACCGGGCGACGGCGGCTCATGATCGACGAACTCCCAGCCGTCGGGACTCCCCCACGATGTCGCGATCCAGTGCTTCGCCATGCCAGACCTCCTGCGTCTCAGAACCCGAGGCGCCCGAGCTGCTTCGGGTCGCGCTGCCATTCCTTGGCGACCTTGACGTGCAGGCCGAGGAACACCCGGGTGCCCAGCAGCTCCTCGATCCCGACCCTGGCGCGCTTGCCGACGTCGGCGAGACGCGAGCCCTTGCGGCCGATGATGATCGCCTTCTGGCTGTCGCGCTCGACGACGATCGACGCGTGCACGTCGGTGAGATCGCTGTTCTCGCGCGGCGCGATGTCGTCGACGACCACGGCGATCGAGTGCGGCAGTTCGTCCCGCACACCGTCGAGAGCAGCCTCGCGGATCATCTCGGCGATGCGGTCCGAGGTCGACTCATCGGTGATGACGCCCTCCGGGTACAACGCCGGCCCCTCGGGCATCAGCGCCAGCATCTCGTCGGTGAGCACGTCGAGCTGCTCTCGTGTCAGCGCGGACAGCGGGATCACGGCGGCCCAGTCCTCGCGAAGCGCGTCGACCTCGATGAGGCGCTCGGTGATCTGGTCGCGCTCGGCGGCATCGGTCTTGGTGACGATCGCGATCTTCTTCGCGCGCGGGTAGCCGTCCAGCGACGCGGCGATGCGCCGGTCGCCGGGGCCGATCTTCTCGGTCGCGGGAACGCAGAATCCGATCACGTCGACGTCGCCGAGCACCTGCTCCACGAGGTCGTTGAGCCGCTCGCCGAGGAGCGTGCGGGGCTTGTGAATGCCCGGCGTATCGACGATCACGAGCTGTCCGCTGGGCCGGTTCAGAATGCCGCGGATCGCACGCCTGGTCGTCTGCGGCTTCTCGCTCGTGATGGCGATCTTCTCTCCGACGAGCGCGTTGGTCAGGGTCGACTTTCCGACGTTCGGGCGCCCCACGAAGGTCACGAATCCGCTGTGCGTGATGTCAGTCATCCTCTGTCTCCTCTGCCGCTCCGGCGGCTCGTTCGACGAACACCGTGGCGATGCCGCGTCCTCGACCGCGCGACGCGCCGCCGGTCAGCACCAGCCCGTCGATCGTCGCCGTAACGCCGGGCTGCGGGATCTGGTCGACCGCCTTGCCGAGCAGTCCGCCGATCGAATCGACGTCCTCGTCCTCCAGTTCGATGCCGAACAGGTCGCCGACATCGTCCAGGGAGAGGCGCGCGCTGACGCGATACCGTCCGTCGCCGAGCTCCACGACCTCGGCCGCGGCATGGTCGTACTCGTCCGAGATCTCTCCGACGAGCTCTTCGATGAGGTCTTCGAGCGTCACGAGCCCGGAGATGCCGCCGTGCTCGTCGATGACGAGGCAGACGTGCACGGCATCCCGCTTCATCTGCTGCAGAAGGGTCTCGGCCCGCATCGATTCCGGCACGAACGTCGCCGGGCGTGCGATCGGGCGGATGGACGCCGTACGCCACGACAGCTCGTCGCGGTACGCGAACTGCACCAGATCCTTGAGGTACAGCACTCCGACCACGTCGTCCGCCTCGCCGTCGACGACCGGCACGCGGGAGACTCCGCGGTTCAGGAACAGTGACATCGCCTGATCGGTCGTGGCGTCAGCATCCACCGTCACCATCTCGGTGCGCGGCACCATGACCGCCCGGACGAACTGGTCGGTGAAGTCGAACACGGAGTGGATGAGGTCGCGGTCGTCCTCCTCGATGAGGTCGTGTGACGCCGCCTCGTCGACCATGCTGAGCAACTGGTCCTCGGTCGCGAAAGAACTGCGTCCGGTGCCCGGCGTCACCCTGTTGCCGATCACGACCAGACCCTGTGCGACAGGGCCGAGGATGACGCGCAGGCCGCGCACGATCGACGCGGTGCTGCGGATCATGCTCTCGGAGCGCTGCCGCCCGAAGGTGCGTGGGCTCGCACCCACGAGCACGAAGGTGATGCCGGTCATCAGGACCGCCGCCGCCAGCATCGCCCACCAGATGTTCTCGAACATGATGGTGAACGCCGCTGTGACGAGCACGGCGGCCGTGACCTCGACGAGGACGCGGATGAACGCGATGGCGTTGACGTGGGCATCCAAGTCGTCGGCGATGCGCCCGAGCGCGGTGGCTCTGCGCCCCTCGAGCGCCATGTCTGCGAGGTCGGCGCGTGAGGTGACCCCGTAGGCGGCGTCGATCGCCGCCGTGAGACCACCGAATGCGACCAGGAGGACCGCGAGTATCAGCAGGAGAATCTCGGTCATCGGCTGCGTTCAGCGCGCGCGAAGGCGGTGATCAACTCCTTCTGCAGCCCGAACATCTCACGCTCCTCTTCGGGTTCGGCGTGGTCGAAGCCGAGCAGGTGCAGCAGTCCGTGGGTGGTGAGCAGGATGAGCTCGTCCATGAGAGTGTGGCCGGCGGCCTGGGCCTGAGTCTCTGCGACCTGGGGGCACAGCACGATGTCGCCGAGGAGTCCTGGCGGGGTGGGCCGATCCTCGGTGCCGGGGCGCAGCTCGTCCATGGGGAAGCTGAGCACGTCGGTGGGTCCGGGCTCGTCCATCCACTGGACGTGGAGAGCCTCCATGGCACCTTCATCGACGAGGACGATCGCGACCTCGGCATCCGCGCTGACGTGCAGCTGGGCGAGGTTGAAGTCGGTGAGTCGCTGCAGCACAGTCTCGTCGACGGCGATGGTGGACTCGTTGTTGATCTCGATCATGAAGAGTGTCCTCGTCTGGGCATTCGATCGCGGGGGCCGGGACGCTGATTTCCGCGGCGTTCGGCACGATTGGCGAACTCAGCGGCTTGCTCGCGCTCGTGACGTGCTGCTGTGCGCTGCTCGTCGTATTCGCTGTAGGCGTCGACGATGCGGCCGACCAGCGAGTGTCGCACGACGTCGTCGCTGGTGAGACGCGTGAAGTGGATGTCGTCTATGTCATCGAGCACGCGAGTCACGAGCCGAAGCCCGGATGCGCCTTGCGGCAGGTCGACCTGGGTGATATCGCCGGTGACGACCATCTTCGTACCGAAGCCGAGGCGGGTGAGGAACATCTTCATCTGCTCGGGCGTGGTGTTCTGCGCCTCGTCGAGCACGACGAACGAGTCGTTGAGGGTGCGTCCGCGCATGTACGCGAGGGGCGCGACCTCGATGGTTCCCGTAGCCATCAGCCGCGGGACGATCTCCGGATCCATCATCTCGTTGAGCGCGTCGTACAGAGGGCGAAGGTACGGGTCGATCTTGTCGTTCAGCGTGCCGGGCAGGAACCCCAGGCGCTCACCTGCCTCGACGGCAGGGCGCGTGAGGATGATGCGGTTGACCTCCTTGCGCTGCAGCGCCTGCACGGCCTTCGCCATCGCGAGGTAGGTCTTGCCTGTGCCTGCCGGGCCGATGCCGAACACGATCGTGTTCTCCTCGATCGCGTCGACGTACTCCTTCTGACCCGGCGTCTTGGGCCGGATGACCCTGCCGCGCGTGGAAAGGATCGCCTCGCCGAGCACCTCACTCGGTCGCGGTCCGCCCTCGTGGCGCAGCATCCGTGCCGAGGTGGCGACGTCGGCGGGCGCGAGATCGGCGCCTTCGCGCGTGATCGTGATCAGCTCCTCCACCAGTGCCTTCGCCTCGGCGACCAGGGTCGCCTCGCCGCTGAGCGTGATCTCGTTGCCGCGGACGAGCACCTCGACGTCGGGATGCTGTTTCTCGAGCATGCGCAGCAGGCGGTCCTGCGGACCGAGCAGCTGCACCATGGCGACACCGTCCGCGTAGATGCGCTCCGTCACGGACGGGGTATTGGAATGGTCAGAAGCCAACGAGCTTGTTCTCCTCGAGGTTGCCGAGCACGTGTGCGTGCACGTGGAAGACGGACTGCGCGACGCTCGGTCCGGTGTTGAAGATCAGACGATACTCTCCGTTGGCGTGCTCATCGGCGATCTGCTTGGCAACTGCGACGATCTCGGCGAGCAGCGCGGGGTCGCCCGCGGCGAGTTCGGTGACGTCACGGTACTGCTCGGTCTTGGGGATGACGAGCATGTGCAGCGGTGCCTGTGGATTGATGTCGCGGATCGCGAAGACCGTTCCTGTGTCGACCACGATCTCGCCGGGGATGTCTCCGCTGAGGATGCGGGTGAAGATCGACGGTTCGGTCATGTGCCCATTCTATGTGCGGGGACGCCGTCGGTCACTGGCGGGTCGTTGAGCGAGCGGAACACCAATCGCGGGTCGTTGAGCGAGCGGAGCGAGACGAAACGGGCTGAGCGAGGAGCGCAGCGACGAGTCGAAGCCGCCTGCCGAGAGCCGGAACGTCGGATGCCACGACTACCGTCCAGGCATGGCACGCGTGTACATGCTTCGCTGCTCCGACGGCACGCTGTACGTCGGCAGCACCATCAATCTCGACGACCGCCTGGCCGCGCACAAGGCTGGAATGGGTGCCGAGTACACCAAGCGCCGGCTGCCCGTCGAGCTGCTCTGGTGCGGAGCGTTCGACAGCATCGACGAGTCCTTCGCGTGGGAAAAGCGCCTGCAGGGCTGGAGCCACGCCAAGAGAGTGGCCTTCGCGGAAGGCGGGTTGGACGCCGTCATCGGATGGCAGAGTCGACAGCGCAAGGCGAAGACTCGTCGGTGAAGGGTCAGGCTTCGACTCGCTTCGCTCGCTCAGCCCGTTTCGTCTTCGGGGCTGCGCCCCTCCGCTCAACGACCCGCGGAGACACTGATCGCGGGCGCCGCGGCTACCAGCGGCCGAGGGCGACGGAGAGCACCGCGATCGCGGCGGGACCCGCCGTCGAGGTGCGCAGCACCGTGTCGCCGAGGCGCACGCGCTCGGCCCCTGCAGCGTCGAACTTCTCGAGCTCCTCGGGGGTGATCCCGCCCTCCGGCCCGACGACGAGCATGAGATCGGCGGCAGCTCCGGGCTCCACAGTGATCTCCGAGAGCCTCACCGACGCGGTCGGATCGAGCACCAGCATCCGCGCACCCTCGGCACGGGAGACCAGCTGCGCGGTCGTCACCGGCTCCGAGACCTCGGGAACCCACGAGCGATGCGCCTGCTTCGCAGCCTCCCGCACGATCGTCGCCCACCGTTCACGACCCTTGACAGCCTTAGGACCTTCCCAGCGCGACACGCTCCGTGACGCCTGCCAGGGCACCACCTCGTCGACGCCGAGTTCGCACGCGGCCTGCACCGCGAGCTCGTCGCGATCGCCCTTGGCGAGAGCCTGGACCAGCGTGAGGCGAGCCGAGGGCGCATCCACCGCTGAGCGCGCGGTGATCGTCACCTCCACACGCGACGCCGACACGTCCGACACCGAGCCCTCGAGCCAGACGCCGCGTCCGTCGCCGACGGTCACCGTCTCTCCCACGCGCACCCGGCGCACCACCGCCGCATGTTTCGCCTCGGCGCCCGTGAGAGAGACGATGTCGCCGACAGCGACGCCGGAGCATCCTTCGACGAGGAAGTGCAGAGCCACGTCAGTGCCGGAACCGGTCGCGCAGCTTCGAGAACAGTCCCTGCTGGAACTGCGCGAGCTGCGGACCCGGCGCCTTCTGCTTCTTCGCGAAGTCCTCGATCAGCGCACGCTGGGCGGAATCGAGCTTGGTGGGAGTCACCACCTGCACACCTACCCTCAGATCACCGCGCTGATTGCCACGCAGCGGCGTGATTCCCCGGCCCTTGATCGTCAGCACGTCGCCCGATTGCACACCCGGCCGGATCTCCAGATCCACAGTCCCGTCCAGACCGTCGATCGACGTCTCCGTGCCCAGGATCGCGTCTGCCATCGACACCTCGAGCGTGGCCAGCAGATCGTCGCCTTCACGGCTGAACGCGGCATGCGGCGAGACCGTGACCTCGACGTACAGGTCGCCGTTCGGGCCCCCGGCCTGGCCGACCTCGCCGGAGCCGGGCAGCTGCAGACGCAGACCCGTCTCCACGCCTGCCGGAATGTCGAGCGACACGGTGCGGCGCGAGCGCACGCGCCCCTGACCGTTGCACGTGCCGCACGGGTGCGGGATCACGGTGCCGTATCCCTGGCAGGTACCGCACGGCTGCGACGTGACGACGTTGCCGAGCAGGCTGCGCACCTGGCGCTGCACATGGCCCGTGCCACCGCAGATGTCGCAGGTCACCGGCTGCGTGCCGGGCTGTGTGCACGATCCGTGACAGGTCTCGCACAGAACGGCCGTGTCGACCTCGATGTCGCGATGCGCGCCGAAGACGACATCGCCGAGGTCGAGTGTGACGCGCACCAGCGCGTCCTGCCCTCGCTCCTTGCGCGACCGCGGGCGTCCACCGCGGCCGCCGCCCTGCGCGGCGCCGAAGAACGTCTCAAAGATGTCGCCGAAACCGCCGAAGCCCCCGAAGTCGCCTGCGGCGCCGTCTCCGCCGCCCATGTCGTAGCGGCGGCGTGAGTCCTCGTCACTCAGCACGTCATAGGCGTGCGTGACGAGCTTGAACCGCTCGGCAGCGTCCTCCCCCGGGTTCACATCCGGGTGCAGCTGACGCGCAAGCTTGCGATACGCCTTCTTGATCTCGTCCGTCGATGCGTCTCGCGACACCCCGAGGACCTCGTAGTGGTCCGCCACAATCACCTTCCTGCGTGTGCGTGCTGCTGCCGGGAACCGGTCAGCGGCTCGCGTCGTCTTCGTCGAGCAGCCGCGACAGGTAGCGGGCCACAGCCCGTGCCGCCGCAAGATTGCTCGGATAGTCCATTCGGGTCGGCCCCATCACTCCGACGCGTGCGGTGCCGCCCGGTGCGATGTAGTTGCTCGCGACGATGGATGCCTCGGGCAGCCCGAACGCCTCGTTCTCGGCGCCGATGCTCGCCGCCAGTCCGTGCTCGTCCGTCACCATCTCGCTCATCAGCCGCAGCAGTGTCACCTGCTCCTCGATCGCCTCGAGCAGAGGATGGATGCTGCCGCGGAAGTCCTGCTCACGGCGAGCGAGCGTCGCCGCTCCCGCCATCACGAGCCGCTCCTGCCGGAACTCGGCGAGCTCCTCGCCGATGATGCCGGCAAGCAGACGGATGGCCTTGTCGACGCCCGTGCCGTCCGGTCCCTCGATGAGCACCTGCACCCGGTCGGTCGCCTCGCGCACCGTCTGCCCGGTGAGCAGCGCCGACAGCCGCGCACGCAGCACAGCCACGTCGGCGTCATCGATGTCGACCGGCAGCACGGCGATGCGCTGCGACACTCCGCCGGCGTCCGTGACGAGCACGACGAGCAGGCGGTTCGGCGCGAGCGACACCAGCTCGATGTGGGTGAGGTGAGCGCGAGCGAACGAGGGATACTGCGCGAGCGCGACCTGACCGGTCAGCTGCGTCAGCACCCGTACGGTGCGGACCATGAGGTCGTCGAGATCCGCCGGAGCGGTGAGGAACGACTCGATCGCGCTGCGCTGCGCGCCCGAGAGCGGGCGCAGCTGCGCGAGGTGGTTGACGAAGACGCGGTAGCCCTTGTCCGTCGGCACACGGCCGGACGATGTGTGCGGCGCGGCGATGAGCTCTTCGTCCTCGAGCAGCGCCATGTCGTTGCGGATGGTCGCGGCGGAGACGCCGAATGAATGCCGGTCAACGATCGACTTGCTGCCGACGGGCTCATGCGTCTCGACGTAATCCTGCACGATCGCTCGGAGCACCTGCAGCCCGCGTTCGGTGACCATCATGCGCTCCTCTCTGCTGGCACTCTTACGCCTAGAGTGCCAATTCTACCCACTGCGCTAATCGGTCAGCTCGCGCACCACGGCATCCGCCAGAAGACGCCCCCTGAGCGTCAACCGGATCCGACCCTGCAGCGCAGTGGCCGCATCCACCAAGCCGTCCGCGATGAGGCCAGCCACGCGCGTGCGGTTGGCCTCGGGCAGGTCGGCGATCGCCATGCCGTCTGACAGGCGCGTCTCCAGGAGCACGCGCTCCAGCAGATGCGACTCCCGGTCCGGGCGCTCGGTTCCCGCCGCAGGCGATTCGGATGCCGCGAGCCGCTGCGCGTATGCCGCAGGGTGCTTCACGTTCCACCAGCGCAGTCCCGCGACGTGACTGTGCGCGCCGGGACCGAAGCCCCACCAGTCGCTCCCGCGCCAGTACGCCAGGTTGTGGCGCGAGCGCTGCCCGACGCTTCGCGCCCAGTTGCTGACCTCGTACCAGTCGAAACCGGCCTGCGCCAGACACGCGTCGGCGAGCTCGTACATGTCGGCCTGCAGGTCGTCGTCGGGTGCAGGCACCTCGCCGCGGCGGATCTGCCTGGCGAGCTTCGTGCCGTCCTCGATGATCAGCGCGTACGCCGAGACGTGGTCGGAGTCGAGCGCGATCGCGGCATCCAGCGACGCCTCCCAGTCGGCGAGCGACTCGCCGGGAGCGCCGTAGATGAGGTCGACGCTGACGGCGAGTCCCGCGTCCTTCGCGGCGTCCACCGCCGTGCGCACATTGTCCGGGTGGTGCGTGCGGTCGAGCGCCGCCAGAACGTGCGGCACGGCGGACTGCATGCCGACCGACAGCCGCGTCACGCCGGCATCCGCGAGAGTACGCGCCACGTCGGGTGTCACGGTGTCGGGGTTCGCCTCGACCGTAACCTCGGCGCCGTCGGCGATGCCGAACGCGGAGACAGCAGCCTCCAGCATCCGCGCCAGGTCGCCGGGCGGCAGGAGCGTCGGGGTCCCGCCGCCGAAGAAGACCGTCTCCATCGGGCGCAGCGCGCCCGCCTCGCCCAGCACCTGTCGAGCAAGGGCGATCTCGGCACCGAGGGTGTCGGCGTACTCGTCCTGCCGCGCTCCGCGCAGCTCGCCGGAGGTGTACGTATTGAAGTCGCAGTAGCCGCAGCGGACGCGGCAGAACGGCACGTGCAGGTATGCCGAGAACGGCCTCGACGCATCGACGGGCAGATCCGAGGGCAGTCTGCCATCAGCAGGAGCCGGATCCCCGATCGGCAGGGGCCCCGCCATCAGAGCGGCGTCGCGTAGAGCGGTGAGATCGCACGCAGGTATCGGGCGAACAGCTCCTTGCGGCGCCGCTTCACCAACCACGGCAGGGACCGGTACAGAACCGAATTGGGAGCGTCGAAAGCCCGCACCGTGAACCACACCTCGTCGCTGTCCTCACGCCAATCGATCTCGAACAGCTCCTCGCCGCTGACGACCGAACCGCCGACGGTGCCGAGCACCAGGCCCATCCGGCGCGCCTGCTCGGTCACCGAGATCACGCGCAGCTCGGCGTCGGCACGCATCCCGCCTACCCGGCCGCGCAGGCGAAGGGTCATGCCGGGCCCGGCGAACGGTGTCCCCTCGGCGTCGAAGCGCTGCTCCACCTCGCGCGTGCTCGGCGCGATCGGATTGCCCTCGGCGTCGAAGCTGACACCCGCGTATGCCGGGCCGGATGCCGGACGCACATCCTGGACGGCCAGACCGGCCGCGCGCTGCGCGGTCCACGACAGCAGCGCCTCGCCCGCGCTGCGGAACCGCTCCTCGCCGCTGCCCAGCCGCCAGGACTCCTCGGCCGGGATACTGCGCTCCGGCGGGTACTGCATCAGGTCGGGGGCGTGCGTCGCCCCGACCGCCGCATAATCGACCGTGTCGTCTCGGAAAGTCCCGCGCCGCATGAAATCCAGACTACTTCCGTTACCTGAGTGAACACCCCCGCGGGGCAGCCGCTACTTCTTGTCCTTGCCTTCGACGTCGCCGGACAGCGCCGCGATGAACGCCTCCTGGGGGACCTCGACGCGACCGACCATCTTCATGCGCTTCTTGCCCTCCTTCTGCTTCTCGAGCAGCTTGCGCTTGCGGCTGATGTCACCGCCGTAGCACTTGGCGAGCACGTCCTTGCGGAGGGCGCGGATCGTCTCACGGGCGATGATCCGGGCGCCGATGGCCGCCTGGATCGGAACCTCGAAGTTCTGTCGGGGAATGAGCTTGCGCAGCCGCTCCGTCATGAGCGTGCCGTAGGCGTACGCCTTGTCGCGATGCACGATCGCGCTGAACGCATCGACCTTGTCGCCCTGCAGCAGGACGTCGACCTTCACCAGATCCGCCTCCTGCTGGCCGTCCGGCTCGTAGTCGAGGCTGGCGTAACCCTGCGTCTTGGATTTGAGGTGGTCGAAGAAATCGAACACGATCTCGCCGAGCGGCATCCGGTACCGCAGCTCCACGCGCTCCTCGGAGAAGTACTCCATCCCCAGCAGCGACCCGCGGCGGGACTGGCACAGCTCCATGACCGTGCCGACGTAGTCCTTCGGCAGCAGGATCGCGGTCTTCACCATCGGCTCCGCCACAGAGGCGACCCGCCCGTCCGGGTACTCGCTCGGATTGGTCACCGACACGGTGTCCCCCGTGTCGGTGGTGACTTCATAGATCACGCTCGGCGCGGTCGTGATCAGGTCGAGACCGAACTCTCGGCTGAGCCGCTCGGTGATGATCTCGAGGTGCAGCAGGCCGAGGAAGCCGCAGCGGAAGCCGAAGCCGAGGGCCACAGAGGTCTCGGGCTCGTACTGCAGCGAGGCATCGGACAGCTTCAGCTTGTCGAGGGCCTCCCGCAGCTCCGCGTAATCGCTGCCGTCGATCGGGTAGATGCCGGAGAACACCATGGGCTTGGGATCGGTGTATCCGGCCAGAGCCTCGGTCGCCCCGTCTCGGCTCGTCGTGACGGTGTCGCCGACCTTGGACTGGCGCACGTCCTTCACACCCGTGATGAGGTAACCCACCTCGCCGACGCCGAGCCCCTTGGACGGAATCGGCTCAGGACTGGAGACGCCGATCTCGAGCAGCTCGTGGTTCGCGTGCGTCGACATCATCTGGATGCGCTCGCGCGGCGACAGGTCGCCGTCGATCATTCGCACGTAGGTCACGACACCGCGGTAGGCGTCGTAGACGGAGTCG
The DNA here is from genome assembly GCF_015277895.1 of Microbacterium abyssi. Lineage (NCBI taxonomy): Bacteria > Bacillati > Actinomycetota > Actinomycetes > Micrococcales > Microbacteriaceae > Microbacterium > Microbacterium abyssi. The sequence continues at coordinate 1,904,882 of NZ_CP063815.1, forward strand.
AAGATCATGGCACGGGCCGGAGCATCCGGATCGCCGACGGGCGCTGGGATGTCCTGCACGATGCGGTCGAGCAGCTCCTCCACCCCGACGCCGGTCTTGCCCGACACCCGCAGCACGTCCTCCGGCTTGCCGCCGATGAGGTCGGCGAGCTCCTTGGCGAAGCGGTCGGGGTCGGCTGCCGGCAGGTCGATCTTGTTCAGCACGGGGATGATGTGCAGGTCGTTCTCGAGCGCCAGGTACAGGTTCGCCAGGGTCTGGGCCTCGATGCCCTGCGCGGCGTCGACCAGCAGGATCGCACCTTCGCACGCGGCGAGCGAGCGCGACACTTCATACGTGAAGTCGACGTGCCCCGGCGTATCGATCATGTTCAGCGCGAACGTGTCGCCGTCGGCGGACCACGGCATCCGCACCGCCTGGCTCTTGATGGTGATGCCGCGTTCGCGCTCGATGTCCATGCGGTCGAGGTACTGCGCGCGCATGTCCCGATCCGACACCACGCCGGTGATCTGCAGCATGCGGTCGGCCAGCGTCGACTTGCCGTGATCGATGTGGGCGATGATGCAGAAGTTGCGGATCTGCGAAGGCGGCGTCGCGGCAGGCGAAAGCGGAGTGAGAGCGCGTGGTGACATGTCTCCAGCAGTCTACGGTCAGGCGGCCCTAATGCTCGATTCGCGAAAACCGGTGATAGTCTCGCGAGGTTGCCCTGTACAGATCGATGACCCCGAGTGTCAGTTGCAACCCGACTCCGTACCAGCCGCTGGGCGGATCGGTCGCACAAAAGAGTCTGAGGTGTTTGAATACTTCGGACTCGGCGTTGCGTCGGCCGATCCCGGGCGCGCCTGCAAAGAGAAAGACATCACCTTGATCAAGTATCTCCTGCGCCGGTTCCTCGGCTGGCTGCTGATGATCGTGGTCGCGACCAACATCACGTTCTTCCTGGCTTGGGGATTCCTCAACCCGCGGAACAACTACGTCGGTCGACGCCCGCCGCTCAGCGAAGATCAGATCGTCAACCTGCTCGAGCCGCGCAACCTCAGCGACACCGTCCCGATCTGGGAGCGCTGGTGGAACTGGTTCAGTTCGATCCTGTTCCGCTGGGATTGGGGCGTGAGCCCCACCGGAGGTTCGATCAACGAGCAGATCAGCTACCGCATGTGGGTCAGCGCGGAGCTGGTGCTCGGTGCCACGATCATCATGACGGTGCTCGGCGTCGCTCTCGGCGTCTACACGGCGTCACGCCAGTACAAGCTCGCCGACCGCATCGGTCAGGGCACCTCGATCGTCACGATGAACATCAACGTCATCGTCGCAGCCCTCGGCCTCGTACTGCTGGCCATCGCATTCAACGATCTCGTCGGTATCCGCATCTTCTACGTGACCGGTGCCGCCAGCCAGGGCGTGGAGGGCTTCTTCCCCGTACTGATAGACAAGTTGCAGCACATCACGCTGCCGACGATCGCGCTGGTGATCACGGGCTACGCGGGCACTCACTTCCTGCAGCGGTCTCTGCTGCTGGACAACATCAACGCCGACTACGTCCGAACCGCACGCGCCAAGGGCCTCACCAAGCAGCAGGCGATCCGCAAGCACGCGCTGCGGACATCGCTCATCCCCGTCGCCACGCAGGTCGCCTTCAGCATCCCCGGCATCTTCACCGGCGCGATCCTGACCGAGACCATCTTCGCGTGGAACGGGATGGGCAAGTACTTCATCGAGACCATCACGAAGAGCGACATCAACGGCGTCGTGGCCGTCGCCGCATTCAGTGCCGTCATGGTCGCGATCGGCGCGATCCTGTCCGACATCATCGTCGTGGTACTCGACCCGCGAGTGAGGGTGAGCTGAGCATGAGTGAAATGATCGACCCCACCGTCGCCGTTGCCGAGGACGACAGCTCGCAGGCGGCGTCCGGCGGCAAGCCGCTGTCGAAGTGGACCCTGTACACCCGCCGCTTCATGCGCAACAAGCCGGCCGTGGCCGGCATCATCATCTTCCTGGCGCTCGTGCTGTTCGCGATCATCGGGCCGCTGGTCGCGAAGTACGACCACATCGAGCTGGACTTCCTCAACCTCGGCACTCCGCCTTCGCCGGAGCACTGGTTCGGGACGACCGCATCGGGGAACGACACGTTCGCCCAGGTCGCGATCGGCCTGCAGCGTTCGCTCATGATCGCCGTGTCGGTGTCGCTCGGCACGACCATCCTCTCCGCCATCATCGGCACCGCCGCCGCCTACTTCGGCGGACGCACCGAGAAGGTCACGCTCCTGGTGATCCACTTCATGATGGTGGTCCCCAGCTTCCTCATCCTGTCGCTCCTGTCGAACCGGTCCGGTGGCGACTGGCGAGTGATCGCGCTGATCATGATCTTCGTGACGGGCTGGTACTTCCCCGCCCGCGTGGTGTGGACCACCGCTCTCTCGCTGCGTGAGCGCGAGTACGTGCACGCCGCACGCTACATGGGCGTCGGCGGATTCCGGATCGTCCTGCGTCACCTCATCCCCAACATCGGATCGCTGCTGGTGATCAACTTCACCCTCGGCATCGTCAACGCCGTGATGGCGGAGACCGGCCTGTCGTTCATCGGCTTCGGCGTGAAGATCCCCGACGTGTCGCTCGGCTCGCTCATCGGGTCCGGCGCGAACACGATCACCAGCGCACCATGGCTGTTCTATTTCCCGGCCGCGGCGCTGACGCTGCTCACCGTCTCGATGGCTCTGGTCTCTGACGGTCTACGCGATGCCCTCGATCCGACTTCGGCGGCAGGAGGCCGCGCATGAGCGCCATCATCTCGGTTCGCGACCTCAAGGTCAGCTTCGCCTCGGAGGCGGGGCGCGTGGATGCCGTGCGCGGCGTCTCGTTCGACCTCGAGGAGGGGAAGACCCTCGGCATCGTCGGCGAGTCCGGCTCGGGGAAGTCGGTCACGTCGCTGGCGATCATGGGACTGCTCGACGAGAACGCCAAGGTCACCGGGTCGATCGTCTACGACGGGCAGGAACTGCTCGGCAAGACCGACAAGCAGATGTCGGTGATCCGCGGCAACGGGCTCGCGATGATCTTCCAAGACCCGCTGACCTCGCTCACCCCGGTGTTCACGATCGGCGACCAGCTGATCGAGGCGCTCACGGTGCACCGCGGGCTCACCAAGAAGGACGCCTGGGACCGCGCGATCGAGCTGCTGCGCCTGGTCGGCATCCCGCAGCCCGAGAAGCGTATGAAGGGCTTCCCGCACGAGTTCTCCGGTGGCATGCGCCAGCGCGTCGTGATCGCGATCGCTATGGCGAACAACCCGAAGCTCATCATCGCCGACGAACCGACGACTGCCCTGGACGTTACGATCCAGGCGCAGATCCTCGACCTGATCGAGAAGGCGCAGCAGGAGACCGGAGCTGCGACCATCATGATCACGCACGACATGGGCGTGGTGGCCCGCATGGCGGACGACGTCATGGTCATGTATGCGGGCAAGCCGATCGAGCATGCCCCGGTCGGCGAGCTCTTCCACCACACTCGGATGCCGTACTCGATCGGTCTGCTCGGCGCCATCCCCCGAGTCGACAAGGCCGAGAAGGAGCCGCTGGTTCCCATCAAGGGCAACCCTCCGCTGCTCATCGACCTCCCTGACGCCTGCCCGTTCGCTGACCGGTGCCCCATCGCGATCGCCGCCTGCCGCGACGGAGAGCCTGCCCTCCTCCCGGTCCAGACCGGCACCGGCGCATCGCACGACGTGGCCTGCATCCGCGCCCACGAGATCGAGGACGGCGGCCTGATCGGCGGGCTTCCGGTCTACCCGGTCCACGAGGTTCCCGAGAGCGCACTCACGCTCACGCCGCGCGAGCAGCGCCCGATCACCCTCGACGTGCGCAACCTGAACAAGTCTTTCCCGCTCATGAAGGGCGCTTTCCTCAAGCGCAAGGTCGGCGAGGTGCACGCCGTCAAGAACGTCACCTTCGACGTCCGCGAGGGCGAGACTATGGCGATCGTCGGCGAGTCGGGGTCGGGCAAGACCACGACACTGCTCCAGATCATGGACCTCGTCAAGCAACACGACGGTGACATCGTCATCAACGGCACCAGTGTCAACGACATCACCCGCCGCAAGGTCGAGCGTCAGGTCCGCCGCGACATCCAGATCGTCTTCCAGGACCCGATGGGGGCCCTGGATCCGCGCATGACCGTCGCCGATGTCATCGCCGAGCCGCTGCGTGCGATCGGCACGCCGAAGGACGAGGTGCACCGCCGCGTTCAAGAGCTCATGGATCTGGTCGGACTCAACCCTGCCCACATCGACCGATTCCCCGGCGCGTTCTCGGGGGGCCAGCGCCAGCGCATCGGCATCGCCCGCGCCCTTTCGACGAACCCGAAGATCATCGTGCTCGACGAGCCGGTCTCGGCGCTGGACGTGTCGATCCAGGCTGGCGTCATCAACCTGCTCGACGAGCTGAAGGTGAAGCTCGGGTTGTCCTACCTGTTCGTGGCGCACGATCTGTCGGTGATCCGGCACATCGCTGATCGCGTGGCAGTGATGTATCTCGGCGACTTCGTCGAGCACGGCGACGTGGAGGAGATCTTCGAGAATCCGAAGCATCCGTACACGAAGGCTCTGCTCTCGGCCATCCCGGTGCCCGATCCTGACATCGAACGCAGTCGCGAACGCCTGATCTTCAACCCCGACACGATGCAGGCCGAGCCCATCGTCCGCTGAGCCTGCGGACGGAGTGCAACGCTCGGTTACCGTCCGATAACAGTTAGGCGCCATTCACTCTGCCCGGGAGAATTCCGCCACCGTGCGAACTATTCTCGCCTTATGACACGCCGAAAGGCGAAAGGAGCACCATGAAGCAGCACAAGCTGATGGGGGCGCTCGCGTTCAGCGGAGCCCTCGCACTCGCCCTCGCGGGCTGTGCGGCCGACACCGGCGACAACGGTGACGGTGGCAACGAGCCCGTCGAGACCAAGGCATCGGACTACAACCCGCAGCCGCGCGAGAACCTGGCAGTGGGCGGCGAAGCCCGCTTCCCGATCAACGAGATTCCGGAGCAGCTGAACTCGTTCAACGGAGACGGTTCCGCGGACACCGCGCGCATAGCTGCGTGGTACATGCCCCAGATCCTCCTGCAGAAGGACGACGGCACGCCGTACAAGCACGACGCCTACCTCGACGAGTGGAACATCGAAACCGTCGACGGCAACACCCAGATCACCTTCACCTTCACGGATGAGGCGCACTGGAACGACGGAACCGACATGGACTGGACCGCCATCGAGGCCACCTGGAAGGCGAACAGCGGCGAGAACGAAGAGTTCAACCCGAACGCGACCGACGGTTACAAGCAGATCGCCTCGGTCGAGCAGGGCGACACCCCGAAGACCGCGATCGTCACGTTCGACGGCGAGTTCGCATGGCCGGAGATGCCGTTCCTGACGGGCATCATCCACCCCGCGCTGGCTGACCCGGCGACCTTCAACGAGGCCATGATCGGAGACCCGCACGCCGAGTGGGGTGCAGGTCCCTACACGATCGACGAGTTCGACTCGAACGCCGGCTACGTGTCCTTCGTGCCGAACCCCGAGTGGTGGGGCGACGAGCCCCTTCTCGAGCAGGTCTCCTTCCAGGCCATGGACGCCGCAGCATCGATCAACGCCTTCAAGGCAGACGAGATCGACACTGTCGAGGTCACGAGCAAGGACCGCCTCGAGCAGGTCAAGGACATGGACGACATCTCGATCTACCGTGCCACGCAGACCGCGAGCACGCTGATCCAGGTCGACGCCGACAAGCCGCAGTTCGAGGACGTCAAGGTCCGCGAGGCGTTCTTCAAGGCGATCAACATCGACCAGCAGAAGGAGATCGCCTGGAACGGTCTGGACTACGAGGAGGAGCCGGCCGGCTCGCTCACGCTGTTCCCGTTCCAGCCGGGCTACTCCAACGCGCTGGCCGAGGCCGGCTGGGAGTACAACCCTGACGACTCGAAGGCACTCCTGGACGAGGCCGGCTGGACCGAGGGCGAAGACGGCATCCGCGAGAAGGACGGCGAGAAGCTGTCGGTCGTCTACCCCGTCTGGAGCGACAGCCCGACGAACGAGGCTCTCGCCAAGGCGCTGCAGCAGCAGATGAAGGAGGTCGGCATCGACCTTCAGGTCGACATCCGCCCGTCTACCGACTTCTCGAACGACTACACGTCGAAGAACTGGGACGTCTCGTCGCTGCGCTTCACCTCGTCCGACCCGTTCGGTGCTGCCTGGTTCTGCCAGCTGTACTGCATGGACATGGGCCTGAACCTCTCGGGTGTTCAGAACGAGGAGACCGACCAGCGCATCCACGAAGAGGTCGAGTCGCTTCCGACCGCTGAGGAGCAGACGGCCGCGGCCATGAAGCTCGAGGCAGAGATCTTCCAGGAGTGGGGCCTCATCCCGCTCTACAACGGTCCGATCATCTCGGCAACGAAGACCGGTCTCGCGAACCTCACCCCTGAGCCCTACGTGGGCCTGGACGGCTTCGGCGTCCAGCCGGTGGAGAACGTGGGCTGGGAGAAGTAAGCACTTCTGACAGTCGAGGCGGGGTCGGTGGTTCATCCACCGGCCCCGCTTCTTCGTCGTCCGCGCTTCTATGCTGGAACCGTGAACGTCCAGGTGGTCCTCGTGCACGGCATCCGCACGTCCCGCACGATGTGGCGTTCCCAGCTCGCGCACCTCGCCGAGCGCGATGTACAGACCGTCGCGGTCGACCTTCCCGGACACGGATCGCGCATGGCCGAGACATTCACTCTGGGTGCCGCGTTCGCGGCGATCGACGATGCTGTACAGGATGCCGCGACAAGAGGTCCCGTGCTCCTCGTCGGCCATTCGATGGGCGGTCTGCTCTCGATCGCCTACGCAGGAGCATCCTCCGCTCCCCCGGTCTCCGCGTTCATCGGCGCCTCCTGCACGGCGTTCCCGCGCGGAGTCGGCCTCGCGACATATCGTGCGCTGGCCCGTACCTTCAACTCGCTTCCGGACCGGGGCATGTGGCTCACGAACCGAATGCTCGCCGCCACGATCCCCGAGGAGACCCGTTCGGATTTCGCCGCCGGCGGCTATGCACTCGACATGCAGGACGTCGCGTTGGCGACCCTGGGCCGGTTGGATCTCGCCGCCGACCTGCGCCGGCTGCGCATGCCGGTGTGGTGGATCAACGGTCAGTTCGACCAGCTGCGCATGCAGGAGCGACTCTTCCAGCGGATCACCCCGCACTCCGAGCTCATCGTCGTGCCCCGCACGTCGCATCTCGTCACGGCGATGCGGCCGCGGGTGTTCAATGCGCTGCTGGATGTGGCGATCGCGACGACGAATCGGGGCGCACTGGAACATGATGCACCGCGATCGTCATGATCCCTCCGAGGACGGACAGGATGCCGGCGGCGAGGAACAGCAGCCAGAATCCGCCGACGAGCGCGACGAGCCCCGCACCGAGCAGCGGTCCCAGCAGTTGACCGAGGCTCGCTGAGACGTTCACCACGCCGAGATCCCGGGCGTGATGCTCGGGGCGCGGCAGCAGGTCTGTGGCGAGGGCGAGGCTGACCGCCATGTACGCACCGTACCCGGCGCCCATCACACCTGCGGCGATCGCGGTGCCGATGAATGTGGGTGAGATGAGGATCATCACAGCGGACGCCGCCTGCACGAGCGCGGCGATGATGACGATCGGCTTCCGCGTGCCGGTGCGGTCCGAGATGGAGCCTGCGATCAGGGATGCCGCGACCACGAAGATCGTGTAGATGACGATGAGCACCAGCAGGTCGTCCTCGGCGGTGGCTGCGGGCGACCCGACGCCGTACAGCAGGAAGAACAGCAGTAGCGCCGTCCCGAGCGCGTTGCCGAGGTTCACGGTGAGACGGCTCGCGAGCACCCATCCGAAGTTGCGATCCTGCAGGGCGCCGAGTCGGTCACGCCAGGGCCCCCGCACTCGTGCACGGGGGCGCGCGTGCACGATGTCCGTCGGCAGCGGGTCAGGAAGGAGCAGCGCCGTGCCGAGGCCCACGATGAGGATGAACCCCGCGAGCATCACGTAGCCGGCGCCGATGCCGAGACCGAGCAGCACGACGGCGCCCACGCCGACGACGATGCCCACGGCCTGCGCAGAGCTCACCAGCGCGGATGCCGTGCCCCGCTGTGCGAAGACCTGGTCGGCGATCATCGCCGTGAGTGCGGCCGAGATCACGGCGATGCCGACGGACACGCCCACCCAGGCGGCGCCGACCGTCACGGGCTCGGTGGCGACGCCGGCGAGCAGCAGGGATCCGGCGGTCAGCAGCGTGCCGCCGATCGCCCAAGGGCGTCGTCTTCCGAATCGCGATCTCGTGCGATCGGACAGCATCCCGGCCAGTGGCCCGGCGACGACGCCCGCCAGTCCGCCGATCGAAAGGATGAGTCCCGACCATACGACTCCGGTGATCCAGTCCTGCGGCCCGCCCGGGGTGTCCAGCTGCTGCGGCAGCAGCAACTGGACCGGAGTGAGCTGCACGGTCCACACCGCGAGCCAGGCGACGCCGAACAGCGTCAGCCAAGCCCCGCCGACACGTCCGCCCCGTGGCGCCAGGCCGTTCACCGGGCGCCTGCGATCAGGCCGCGGTACCAGTCGAACGACGCCTTCGGCGTACGGCGCGACGTCTCCTGGTCGACGTGCACGAGACCGAAGCGCTGGGTGAAGCCGTCCGCCCATTCGAAGTTGTCCAGGAGGCTCCAGACCGTGTACTCCTCGACGTCGACGCCCTGGGCGATGGCATCCGCCACCGCGCTGACATGCCCGGCGAGATACTCGATGCGCTGCCGGTCGTCGAGAGGCCCGTCGACACGGTCCGGCTCGGGGAAGGAGGCGCCGTTCTCGCCGATGATGATCGGCGGCAGGTCGTCGCCGTATCGCTGCTTCGCGTCGACGAGGAATGCCGTCAGGGCTGCCGGATCGATCGGCCACAGCTCCCCGAAGCCGGTGTGCTCCGCGCCGGCGGTCGGCACGGGCACAAACGGCACAGGCGCACCTTCCGGCGCCGCGGCGATCGTGGTCGGGTTGTAGTAGTTGACCCCGTAGAAGTCGGATGCCGACGCGATGACGTGCAGGTCGTCACCCTGCACCGGCATCTCGGCGCCGAGCGGCGCGAGGTCGGGGTACCTGCCGGTCAGCACCGGGTCAGCGAACAGCCGGTTGTGCACGAGGTCGTAGAGCTGCGCGGCCGTCCGGTCGGTTTCGGAATCGGATGCCGGACGCACCCAGGTGTGGTTGTTCACGATGCCGACGGCATCCGCTCCATGCGCGCGCAGCACGGCCGCCGCGCGGCCATGTGCAAGCAGCTGATGGTGCACGGTCGGCAGCGATTCGAACAGCAGCTGCCGCCCCGGCGCCAGCTCGCCGATCGCGTACCCCTGCAGCGAGGTCGAGACCGGCTCGTTGATCGTGTACCAGTGCCGGACACGGTCGCCGAGCGCCGTGGCGACAAGGTCGGCGTACGCGGCGAATCGCTCAGTGGTGTCGCGTGAGAGCCATCCGCCATCGGCTTCGAGTTCGCCCGGGAGATCCCAGTGGTACAGGGTCGGGAACGGCGTGATGCCTGCGGCGAGCAGGTCGTCGACGAGACGGTCGTAGTACGACAGCCCGGTGGACGACGCAGGTCCCCTCCCATCGGGCTGCACGCGCACCCAGGAGATCGAGAACCGGTATCGATCGACGCCGAGGTCTCGCAGGAGGTCGACGTCCTCACGACTGCGGTGATAGCTGTCCGGTCCCGGCTCCGCCGTCGAGCCGTCGCGGACGCGGCCGGTCGTGTCGACGAAGTCGTCCCAGATCGAGCGGCCACGGCCATCGGCGGTGCGGGCGCCCTCCACCTGGAAGGCCGCGGTCGCAGCGGACCATCGCAGGCCTTCCGGCGCGCGCGGGGACAGGGTCGGTGCATCCGCCATACGGAGCTCCTTCGCTCGGGTACGCTCAGCTTGCCGCATCCGAAACGTCCAGCGCGAGCGACGCGCAAGGGAAGGTCCGCAGACCTGGTAGACTCGATTCTTGGCTTGCGTGTGGGTTTATCCCTCACGACCGTCGGACGGCAGCCCTCTTCCTGCCCACGACAACATCCCATCCATCCCTGAACGAAAGTTTCCACGCGTGGCAAACATCAAGTCGCAGATCAAGCGCAACAAGACCAACGAGAAGGCTCGCGCCCGCAACAAGGCCGTGAAGTCCGAGCTCAAGACCGCCGTCCGCACCACTCGCGAGGCCATCGCCAAGGGCGACAAGGCCACTGCCGAGTCTTCGCTCAAGGTGACCTCGAAGAAGCTCGACAAGGCCGTCAGCAAGGGCGTCATCCACGAGAACCAGGCTGCGAACCGCAAGTCGTCGATCGCCAAGCAGGTCGCGGCTCTCTGAGCTGAGCCTTTTTTCGAAGGCCCGTCCCGTTTCGCGGGGCGGGCCTTCGGCGTCCCCGGCGTACCACGACGACGGCACGGCTGCAGGGAGTTTCGCACGGATGCAGGGCGACACGCCGTGGTTTCAGCATGCATCCGTGAATCGGCCCTGCATCCGTGCGGGCGGATGCCGTTCAGCGGAGGCGTGCGGGATGGATGCCGTTGCGTGCAGGGTGGCGGATGGATGACGTTGCCTGCAGGCGAGCGGGCGGGTGCCGTTATGCGGAGGCGTCCTCGGCGATGACGGCGCGGGCCTCTTCGGGCTCACCGGTGACGTCGCGGGCCAGACGATCCTCGAGGTCGATGCCCCCGAGCGGCTCCTCATGCCACCGCTGAAGAACCCAGCCGCTGTCGGGGTCGCCGTCGAGCACGCACATGCCGGTGTTCTGCAGCCGTCGCTGCACGGCGGTCTCGGACGCCACGTTCGCGGCGCGGGACGACGCCCATACGCGGATGGCTGCACCGTGGCTCACCACAGCAGCCGCGGCATGGTCCTGGGCGATCCCGGCGATGGCGGCATCGAAGCGGTCGAAGAAGTCGTGGCCGCTCTCGCCGTCCGGGATGGCGTGCGCGAGATCGCCGTTCGCCCAGCGCCATCCGCCCTCGATGTACTCCTGTACGGCATCGCCGTCATTGCGCATCTCGAGGTGCCCCGCGGAGATCTCCTCGAGCCCCTCACGCACCCGGATGCCGAGCCCGCGCGCGAGGGCGAAGGGCTGGCCCGTGAGCTGTGTGCGGGTGAGCACCGAGGCGTACACCCCATCGACCTGCTCGCTCTCGAGCACCTGCGGGATCGCCGCGGCCTGTGCGAAGCCCAGCGCCGTCAGCGCGGCGCCGGGACGCGCGGTGTCGAGTGCGCCTGCGACGTTGCTCGGGGTCTGACCGTGTCGGATGAGGAGGAGTCGCATGCCTCCACCCTACGCATCGGCTCGGTGCCTAATCGCCGAACGGAGCGCGGGTGGCGATGACCGTGACCATGCGCTCGAGCGCGAAGATCGGGTCGCGTGCGGCGCCCTTGACCTCGGCGTCAGCGCGGGCGGTGGCCTGGATCGCCAGGCCCAGCGACCGTTCGTTCCACCCGCTCAGATCGCGTCGGGCGCGATCGACCTGCCAGTCCTTCATACCCAGACGCTGCGCAAGGCTTCGGCTGGGTTCACGGTGCCCGGCGACACGCGCCATGGTGCGCAGCTTCATGGCGAACGCGGCGACCATCGGCACCGGATCGGCGCCCGAGTCGAGCGCGTGCCGCAGCGCGACCAGCGCTTCTCCGTACCGGCCGGCGATCGCCGTGTCGGCGACCACGAACGCCGACACCTCGACCCGCCCGCCGTAGTACTTCGTGACCGTCTCTTCGGTGATGTCTTCCTCGACGTCGCGGATCAGCTGCTGGCAGGCTGCGGCGAGCTCGGTGAGGTCGTCGGCGAACGCTGACACGAGTGCGCGCAGCGCGTTCGGGGCGATCCTCCGGCGCGCGGCCTTGAACTCCCCGGCGGCGAAGTCGACCCGGTCGCCGTCGCGCTTGATGGTGGGGCAGGCGATTTCGATGCCGCCGCCCGTGCCGGCGCGCAGTGCATCGAGGAGCTTCTTGCCGCGCACGCTCGCACCTGTGTGGCGGAGCAGCACCGTCGCGCCCTCCTGCGGGTGGTCGAGATACGCGACGGCCTCCTGCAGGAACGCGTCCGTGCAGCGCTCGACACCTGAGACGCGGACGAGCCGCGGCTCCCCGAACAGCGACGGAGAGGTGAGCGACAGCAGCGTCCCCGGCGCGTAGTCGTCGGCGCGCACATCGCTGACCTCGAGCGCCGGATCCTCGGCACGCAGATAGTCACGGATGCCGGCGATCGCCCGCTCGGCGCAGACCTCTTCCGGGCCGGACACGAGCACGACGGGTGCGGGCCGCGGATCCCGCCAGGAGACCTGCTGCACCTTGGTCGCCTTCGCGCTGCCGCGGGCGGAGGAACGAGGAGCACCCATGGATACGAGCCTACTCGGGGTCATCGACACCGGCGGCGTCGACGGCGCTGTCCGTCCTCTCCGTCCACACCGTCAGAGCCTCCTCCTCGAGAGCGACGAGGATTCGGCCCTGCAGGTCCGTGCGCAGCGTCAGGGCGCCGGCCGCCTCAGTGGTCGCGATGGTCTCCGCCCGCGGATGACCGTAGTCGTTGTCCACTCCCGCGCTGAAGATCGCGACGGATGGCTGCACCTGCGCGTACAGTTCGGGATCCTGGTCGGCGCTGCCGTGGTGCGCGACCTTCACCACGGGGTAGGTCCCGTGCAGCTGCGGCGCCAGCATCCGCTGCGGGACGGCGGAGAGATCGCCGAGGAACAGCGATCGCGGCACACCTCCGCCGTCTATCTCCAGCACGATGCTGGCGTCGTTCCCCGCGGGGAAGGCTGCGGAGTTCTTCCGCGGCCAGAGGACGCGCCACTGCGCGCCGCCGAGGGTGCCTTGCATGCCTGCGGATGCCGATACGATCTCGGCGCCGCCTTCGCGAAGCGTGGCGAGCAGTCGACGCTCGTCGTCGGATTCGACAGGACCGTGCAGCACCGTCCCCACCCGCCCCGTCACGGTGTCGGCGGCGCCGACGTGATCGGCGTCGAAGTGCGTGAGCACGAGCAGGTCGATCCGATCGATGCCGAGCGCGCTCAGGCACGTCGTGAGCGGCTCGGACTCCATCCCGGCGTCGATCAGCGCGATCCGCTCCTCCGACCGGACGACGAGCGCATCGCCCTGGCCGACATCGCATGCGGCGATCGCCCACTCGTCCGGCACCGTCGTACCCACGAGCGGCCCGGTCAGCAGCATCCGCGCACCGAGCAGAGCACCCGCTACCACGAGCACCCCGGCCGACGCGATCCGTGACCACTGCGCCGCCCGTCCGCGGAACGGGGACGCGCCGGCCAGCAGGATCCCGATCGCGGCACTCAGCACCGCGACGAGCAGGGCCGCGCCGATTCCGGGCACCACCAGCGCGGTACCGCCGGGCACCGACGCGGAGACGGTAGCGGTCGTCGCGATCCATGCCGCAGGCAGCCAGGCGGATGCCGCGAGCAGATCCGCCAGCGGCGGGACGGGCGCGGCGAGACAGGCGAGGAGCCCCACGACCGTGGCGATGGGTGCTGCCGGGTCGGCGAGCATGTTCGCCGGGATGCCGATGAGCGATTGCTGCTCCGCGAACAGGGCGATGATCGGTCCGCATGCCAGCTGCGCGGCGACGGGGATGCCGATCGCTAGGGACAGGGGCTGCGGCATCCATCTCGACAGGCCGCGCGACAGCGGCGGGGCGAGCACGATGAGGGCCGCCGTCGCCGCGGCGGAGAGCGCGAACCCTGGCGTCGCCGCGAGCCACGGATCCGAGATCAGGATGCCGGTCACGGCGAGGCACAGCACCCCGATGCCCGCGCTCGGACGACCACACAGCAGCGTCAGCATCGCGATCCCCGCCATGACCGAAGCGCGTATCACGCTGGGTTCGGGGGTCACGAGAACGACGAAAGCCGCCAGGGCGGTGAGCGCCGTCACGATCCGCAGCCGCCGGCCTCCGCCGCAGAGCCCGACGAGCCAGAAGACGGCGCCGACGACGATCGCGCAGTTCGCCCCGCTGACCGCGGTCAGGTGGCTGAGGCCGCTCGTGAGCATCGCTGCGTCGAGCTCCTCGGACACCGCTCTGGTGTCACCCACGGCGAGACCGGGCAACAGGCCGGCTCCCGGTTCAGGTAGTCGGATCGCCCGTTCCACGAAGTCCTCCCGCACCTGCGCGGCGATGCCGAACGCACCCTGCGCCGGCTGCACGACCTCGATCCGCATCCCGAACACCACGGTCGCGGCGCGCTCCCCCGGGTCGGTTGCCATCGCGTCGCCGCTGACGCGGATGACGGCGCCGAGGTCCAGCCCGGCCCCGGGATCCACGCCCACGCGCATCGGTGCGACGAGCGGCTCCGGCGACCCGAGTGTCCCCGCGCGGATCGACTGGACGTCGAACCAGATCCTGCCGTCACTCCCCTTCGACGACGAGGACGAGATCTCGCCGACGATCTCGACCACCCGTCCGTCCAGCGATGCCGCGGCATCACGAGCGGGCGCGGCGAGAGCGGCCGTCAGCGCCGCAGCTGCGGCAGCGAGGGCGAGAAGCACGACCAGCCCGCCCCGCGGGCGCGGTTCCTCACGCCGCCACGACATTCGCCACAGCATCCCGAGCCCGCCGATGCCGGCGAGGCCGACGCCCCACCAGGCAGCATCCGGGATGAACACGCACACCAGGGATACGACCCAGACGAGCCCGGCCAGCGGCACCAGTCGCAGGTCACGCACCCGCGTGACGCCGGTCATACCCGTACCAGCTCGCGGAGACCGGCGAGGAGCTTCTCGCCGATGCCCGGCACCGCGAGCAGGTCATCCACCGAGCCGAACCGTCCGTTCGTCTCGCGCCAGTCGATGATTCGCTGCGCGAGCGCGGGCCCGATACGCGGCAGCGTCTCCAGTGCGGCCAGATCGGCGTTGTTGAGGTCGATCAGGCCGTCTCCCACGGGAGCGGACGCACCGCTGTCCGGCGCGGGTCCCGACGTCGGCACGACCAGCTGCTCTCCGTCGCTCAACAGGCGCGCCAGATTCACCGCCTGCAGGTCGGCATCCTCGAGCGTGCCGCCCGCCGCTGCCAGCGCGTCCACCACACGCGCGTCCGGCTCCAGCACGTACAGGCCCGGCTCGTCCACCTGCCCCAGCACGTGGACGTAGAGTTCGCCGCCGACCGCGACGTCGTCCTCGGATGCATCGATCTGCACCGTCTGCGTCGGCTCCGCCTGTCCGCGCATGATGCCGAGCCCCACCGCCGCCGACAGCACGACGAGGCCGAGCACGACGGCCGCGCCGATGCTCAGTCGCAGGCGCGAACGCGCCGTCGGAGCGGACGCGGATTCACTCGCTGGCACCCCGCCACGCTAGGTCCGCGCACCGGTCGCAGGATGCCGGGATCACGGCATCCGTGGAGAATCCGCTGATGCCGCTGGATGTGCAGAGCCGGTCGGGCCGGAGTCCGGCTTCGACTCGCCTGCGGCTCAGCCCTTGACGGCGAAGTTCACCAGCTTCGGCGCGCGGACGATCACCTTGACGATCTCCTTGTCGCCGATCGCGCGGATCACGCGCTCGTCGCCGCGAGCCAGCGCCTCCAGCTCATCCGCCGTGATCTTCGCGGGAACCTCGAGCTGCGCGCGCACCTTGCCGTTCACCTGCGCGACTGCCGTGATCGTGTCTTCGACGAGCAGCGCAGGATCCGCCTGACGCCACGTGACCAGGCCCACCGACGGCTCGTGTCCGAGCGTCTCCCACATCTCCTCCGCGGTGTGCGGAGCGATGAGGTCGAGCATCACGGCGACCGTCTCGACGGCTTCGCGCACGGCGGGATCGCCGGCTCCGGCGCTGGAGTCCACCGTCTTGCGGGTTAGGTTGACCAGCTCCATCAGGCGCGCCACGAGCACGTTGAACTTCGTCTGCTCCACCAGCGCCGGAGCATCCGCCAGCAGCTTGTGCGTGCCACGGCGCAGGGCAGCGTCACCGTCCTTGAACAGCACGTCGACCGGGCTCGACACTTCGTGGCTCAGACGCAGCGCACGCGCCAGGAACTTCTGCGCGCCCGTGGTGGAGACGTCGGCCCAGTCCTTGTCGTCCTCCACCGGCCCGGCGAAGGCGAGTCCGACCCGCAGCGCGTCGGCGCCGTGCTTGTCGAGCTCTTCCTGGAAGAGCACCAGGTTGCCCTTGCTCTTGGACATCTTGGCGCCGTTCAGGATCACCATCCCCTGGTTGATCAAACTGGAGAACGGCTCGGTGAAGTCGATCAGCCCCATGTCGAACAGCACCTTGGTGATGAATCGCGCATACAGCAGGTGCAGGATCGCGTGCTCGACACCGCCGATGTAGCTGTCGACCGGCGCCCAGCGGGACGCCTCGGCCGGGTCGAACGCGAACTGGTCGCTGTTCGGCGACAGGAAGCGCAGGAAGTACCACGAGCTGTCCACGAAGGTGTCCATGGTGTCGGGATCGCGCAGCACCGGCTCGCCGGACGCGGGATCGACGGTGCGCACCCACGACTCAGCGGCGCCCAGCGGGGAGGAGCCCTTCGGCGACAGGTCGAGGCCCTCAACGCTCGGCAGGCGGACGGGCAGCTGATCGACGCCGACAGGAGTCACTTCGCCGTCGTCGTGGTGCAGCATCGGGATCGGCGTGCCCCAGAAGCGCTGGCGCGAGATCAGCCAGTCGCGCAGCCGGTAGTTCTTCGCCGCGCGCCCGGTGCCTGCGGCCGTGAGCTGGTCGATCGCACGCGCGACGGCGTTGCGCTTGGACAGCCCGTTGAGGTCGCCGGAGTTGATCATCCGCCCCTCACCCGCCAGCGCGACACCCGTGACCGAGGGATGCCGATCGTCGAGACCCTCGGCGGGCTCGATCGGCACGCCGTCCTCGTCGACATCGATGACGGGCATGGCTCCGGTGATGGGAGCCGTGGTGTCGACGACGACCTTGACGGGCAGGTCGAAGGCGCGGGCGAAGTCGAGGTCGCGCTGATCGTGCGCGGGCACGGCCATGACGGCACCGTGCCCGTAGTCTGCCAGCACATAGTCGGCGGCCCAGATCGGCAGTCTCTCGCCGTTGACCGGGTTCACCGCGAATCGCTCCATGAACACGCCGGTCTTAGGGCGGTCTGTCGACTGGCGGTCGATGTCGGTGGTCTTCTGCACCCGCTCCAGGTACTCCTGGAACGCCGTGCGCACCTCGGCCGGCGCATCCGCGGCGAGTTCCGCGGCCAGATCGGAGTCGGGAGCGACGACGAAGAAGGTCGCACCGTGCAGGGTGTCGGGCCGCGTCGTGAACACCGTGACGGGTTCTTCGCGGCCCTCGATGCGGAAGTCGACGTCGGCGCCGACCGAGCGGCCGATCCAGTTGCGCTGCATCTGCAGCACCTTGTGCGGCCAGCGCCCCTCCAGCTGATTCAGGTCATCGAGCAGCCGGTCGGCGTAGTCGGTGATCTTGAAGTACCACTGGGTCAGCTTCTTCTTGATGACCTCGGCGCCGCAGCGCTCGCAGCGACCGTCGACGACCTGCTCGTTCGCGAGCACCGTCTGGTCGTTCGGGCACCAGTTCACGGGGCTCTTCTTGCGATACGCCAGGCCGCGCTCGTGCAGCTGCAGGAACAGCCACTGGTTCCAGTGGTAGTACTCGGGGTCGGAGGTGTGCAGCTCGCGCGACCAGTCGAACGAGACGCCGTACGCCTTGAAGCCCACCTTCTGCTGGTCGATGTTCTGGTACGTCCACTCGCGCGGGTCGGCACCGCGACGGATCGCCGCGTTCTCTGCCGGCAGTCCGAAGGAGTCCCACCCGATCGGGTTCAGGACGTTGTGTCCGCGGTGACGCCAGAAGCGCGCCACGATGTCCGAGTACAGGTAGTTCTCCGCGTGTCCCATGTGCAGGTCGCCGGAAGGGTACGGGAACATCGCCAGCACGAACTTGCGAGGGCGGTTGTCCTCCGCGCCGCCGGCGAGGAAGGTCTCGTTGTCGGCCCAGTACTTCTGCCACTTGGCTTGGATGGCGTGCGCCGACGTGGACTCGTCGACGGACTCAGCGGAGGCGGTGGAGAATTCAGACAACGAACGGCCAATCTCAGGGAGTGGACTGCGCAGAGTCACTCGAACTGCGCAAAGTCAGGAACTTTCAGGATATCGGATCGCCGTCGCGTCCAGGCCTCAGAGCGAAGTGCGCCAGGCCGCGGGGAGCTCGGCTCCCAGGGCCGCCAGCGGTGCCCTGGCCTTGGTCGCAACCTCATCGACCTCGGCGGCGGGCTCCGACCCCCAGGTGATCCCTCCCCCGGCACCGACGACCGCACGCGCGCCGTCGATGAGGATGCTGCGGATCACCATCGCCAGATCCACTGCGCCGTCCACTCCCACGTAGCCGAAGCAGCCGCTGTAGACCCCGCGCGGTGTGCCGGCTTCGAGGTCGTGCAGCACCGTCATGGCGGACAGCTTCGGGGCGCCGGTCATGCTGCCGGCCGGGAACGCGGCATCCCACAGCCCTCGCACGGTGAGACCCTCGGCGGCAAGCCCGCTGACCGTGCTCACGAGCTGGTGCACGGCCGGGTACGCCTCCACCTCCCAGAGTCCCTCGACACGGATCGATCCCGGCTCGCACACCCGCGAGAGGTCGTTGCGCATGAGATCGACGATCATGACGTTCTCGGCGCGCTCCTTCGGGCTCGCCTTGAGTTCGGCGGCGAGCGCCGCATCGGATGCCGCATCCGCTCCCCGAGGACGTGTGCCCTTGATCGGGCGGGTACGGATGCGCCCGCCCGTCGCGTGCAGGAACGTTTCGGGGCTCGCGCTGAGCAGAGCGCGATCGCCGATCCGCACGAAGCCCCCGTGGTGTGCGGGAGTCGCGGTCCGCAATCGCAGATAGGTCTCGACGGGGTCGTGAGGTCCGGGGACCGTGAACCTCGTCGTGAGGCACAGCTGGTAGGCGTCCCCGGCACGGATCGCGTCGCGGCAGCGTTCGATCAGGGCGGCGTACTCGTCGGGGGTGTGGCGGGCGGATGCTGCGGCCGGGGTCGACGTTT
The DNA here is from genome assembly GCF_015277895.1 of Microbacterium abyssi. Classification (NCBI taxonomy): domain Bacteria; kingdom Bacillati; phylum Actinomycetota; class Actinomycetes; order Micrococcales; family Microbacteriaceae; genus Microbacterium; species Microbacterium abyssi. The sequence continues at coordinate 1,923,907 of NZ_CP063815.1, forward strand.
CGACTCGCGGAGACCCGCGCTGAGCGAGCGCAGCGAGTCGAAGCCGCCCACCCATCTCCCACACACTCCCGGTGGCATGATCCACGGCCACCGCGGCCGTCACGCGCAGCCATGCCGGTCCTCCCTCCGGCTCGGCGGCAGGAGCGCCCGCGCGCCGCGCGCCGCTCTCGTAATCCAGCCAGCCGATCCAGCCGCCCCGGAAGGGCGGCAGCCCGCCCGCCCCGGCATCCACGTCCAGTCGCACCTCGCCGGGGCCCGCGGCATCCGGCTCACCGATGCCGATGATGCTCCATCCCTCGGCGGCTCCAGCACCGGCATCCAGCCAGAACAGGTCGGCGTGCACGGCGGCGAGTGCGCGGAAGAGCTGCGGCAGGTCGACGCCGGCGTCTAGACGGCGCACATCGAGCAGCGGATCACTGGGCACGATCACAGCGTAAGGTGCGTATTCTCGTTGCGTGGACGACTTCCTGCTGTGGCTCCTGGATGCCGTGCAGGCTGTCGACCCGGTCGCCCGCACTCTCATCGCCGGACTGGCAGTGATGCTCGAGACGAGCATCCTCATCGGCCTCATAGTGCCGGGCGACACGATCGTCATCATCGCCTCCATGGGCGTCGATGGCCCGGTGGAGGTCGTCGCGATGGTCGTCACCGTCGTGATCGGGGCGCTCATCGGCGAGAGCATCGGCTTCTGGCTGGGACGCTGGCTCGGCCCGCGCATCAGAGCCTCCTGGATCGGTCGCAGGATCGGCGCACACCACTGGGACCGCGCCGAGCGCTACCTGGCGCGCCGAGGGGGCGTAGCGATCTTCCTGTCGCGTTTCCTCCCTGTGCTGCACTCGCTCGTCCCGCTCACCGTCGGGATGAGCACCTACTCGTACCGCCGATTCCTCGCCTGGACGGCCCCGGCCTGCCTGATCTGGGCCGCCGCGTACGTGAGCGTCACCTCGCTCGCCGCCGGTGGGTTCCGCGAGCTCGTAGACCGGGTGCACTTCGCCGGTTACGTCTTCGTCGGCGTGATCGTACTGTTCCTGCTGCTGGTGTTCCTGGGGAAGAAGGCGCTCACGCGATGGGAGTCGCGGCATATGCACGTCACTGATCCTGACGAGAGCACCGGTCACGACGTGAAAGACTGAAGACGATGTCCGAAGACAGCGCCAAGAAACCCAGGATCCACTGGTTCGCGCGACTCGAGCACCGTCTGCACGTCTGGCGGGAGAGCCGGGCGCGTCGTCGTGGACGCACGGCGACCATCCTGCCGTTCGCCGGCTACGGCGGCACCGGCTGGGTGCGCGTCGTGGGGCGCGTTCTGATCGTCCCCCCGCCTCGTCGGGGCGCCGACGGCGAATACGAGTCGGTGCGCGGCTGGCGCAGCTTCGTCGGCATCCCGGTCGGGTTCTCGAAGGCCCGCATCACGATCGCCGGGCAGACCCGCGAGGTCATCGCCGACCGAGGAGGCGTGATCGACACCACCCTCGATGTCGACCTCGACCCCGGGTGGCAGACCTTCACCATGTCGGTCGAGGGTCAGGAGCCTGTCGAGGGCAGCGCTTTCATCGTCGGCGACGACGTCGACTTCGGGATCCTGTCCGACATCGATGACACCGTCATGGTCACCGCTCTCCCCCGCCCGTTCATCGCCGCGTGGAACTCCTTCGTCGTCGACGAGCACGCCAGGATCCCGGTCCCCGGCATGGCTGTGCTCATCGAGCAGCTGGTGCGCGAGCATCCCGGCTCCCCGATGATCTACCTGTCCACCGGCGCGTGGAACGTCGCGCCGACGCTCAGCCGGTTCATGAACCGGCACCTCTTCCCGCCTGGGTCGATGCTGCTCACCGACTGGGGCCCGACGCACGACCGCTGGTTCCGAAGCGGCCGCGAGCACAAGCTGCGCAACCTGCGCCGTCTCGCCGAGGAGTTCCCGCGCATCAAGTGGCTGCTGATCGGCGATGACGGGCAGCACGACGAGGCGATCTACACCGAGTTCATGATCGACCACCCCGATTCGGTGGCAGGAGTCGCGATCCGGCAGCTGTCCACGACCGAGGCGATGCTGGCCGGCGGCCGCGCGGCTTCGGACGACCACCCTCACGCCGCGCCGTGGGTCGCCGCCTCGGATGGCGCGGGGCTGCGCGAGAAGCTCACAGACGTCGGCATCCTGCGCTGAGCGAGGTCATCGTGTCCGACGGTTCACTCGATCGCAGCACGTGGCAGGCGCGCGAGCACGCGCACCAGGCCCGTGCCGATGCGCTGACCTCCGCGCACCGCGAGCGCGCATCGCGCGGCGAGAAGCATCCCGTCTGGGACTTCCTGTTCACCTACTACTCCTACTCGCCGTCACAGTTGCGGCGCTGGCATCCCGGGGCCGGCATCGAGCTGCGGAGCGCACCCGAGCGCGCGGGCTGGCGCTGGTACGCGGCCGGCTCTGCGCCGGAAGCCGTCTTCCCCGACGCCGCCGCCTTCGCGCTGGAGAAGGGTCCGCTGGCGCAGCTCGTCGAGCGGATGCTGCGCCGCACCGCCGCGCGCCCCGGGCAGTTCGGCTGCTTCGGTCTGCACGAATGGGCGATGGTGTACCGCGAGGACGAGCACCGGCATCCCGCGCCCCTTCGGCTCGGACAGGCCGGCACCGACGCGGTCGTCGAGGCGCATGACCTGCGCTGCACGCACTTCGACGCGTTCCGGTTCTTCACCCCGGAGGCCGCGCCCCGCAACCGCACCGCGCTGACCCGCGAGGATCAGCCCGTGCTCGAGCAGCCCGGCTGCCTGCACGCCGGCATGGACCTGTACAAGTGGGCGATGAAGCTCGGTCCGCTCATCCCGGGCGAGCTGCTGCTGGACACGTTCGAGCTGGCCCGCGACATCCGGCTGCTCGACATGGAGGCCGCGCCCTACGACCTGTCCGGATGGGGCGTCGTGCCCGTGCAGATCGAGACCGCGGAGGGCAAGGCCGAGTACGTGCGCCGGCAGCGTGAGTTCGCCGAGCGCGGCAACGCGCTGCGCCGCCGGATGCTGGATGCCTGGCTGGGCTCCCGGCAGAACGCCCTCACGGGTCGTTGAGCGCAGGAGCCGCCGCAGACGGGACGGGCTGAGCGGGCGAAGCGAGTTGAAGCCGCAGCTCAGGGCACCGGCGCGCACTCCGCGCAGGGACCCCAGACGGCGCCGGATGCCGCGCGCTCGAGCCGCAGCTTCATGACGCGCTCCGCCGCCTCCTGAAGACGCTCGGCCGGCAGGGTGCCGTCTTCGACGGCCGCCGCGATCCCCGCGATGAGCTGCCCCGCCGTGTCCGGCGTCGAGTGGGCGATCATGAGCACCAGGTCGCTGCCCGCTGTGACGGCCGACACGGCGTTGGCCACAGGATCGTCGTACTCCGGAATGCCGGTGGAGATCAGCATCCCGAGGTCGTCCGTGACGATCACCCCGTCGAAGCCGAGGCCGTCCCTGGCGATGTCGTGCCACCGGGGCGACAGCGAAGCCGGGGCGTCGTCGACGGCGGTGTACGCGAGATGTCCGAACATCAGCACGGACGCGCCCGCATCGATCCCCGCGATGAACGGGAGCGCGTCGCTGCTCCCCCACTGGTCCAGGGTCTTCGCGGTGGCCGGGATCAGCGCGTGCGAGTCGCCTGGTGGGGCGCCGTGCCCCGGGAAGTGCTTGAGAGTCGAGGCGACGAACGGCTCCTCGGCATCGACAGCGGCGGCGACCCGGTCCGCTGCGGCCGAAGGGTCGGCGCCCAGAGAACGTGCGTGGATGAACGACGCCGCGTCAGGTGTCGTGTCGGCGACGACGCCGAAGTTCACGTTCGCGCCGGCACGGGCGACGAGCGCCGCGCGTGCCGCGAAGGCCGCACCGGTCGCGGCGGCAGGACTGTCCTTCAGGGTGCGGGAGGCGGGGAATTCGTCCCACGGCAGGCGCGAGACGTCGCCGCCCTCCTGGTCGATCGCGATCAGCGGCGGCACGTCCGCATCGCCGGTGACAGCTGCTGTCCTCTCCCGCAGCGCGGCTTCACTGCCGGGCACGTTCGCGCCCATCAGGATGAAGCCGCCGATGGCCGTGCTCTGCATGTAGTCGGCGAGCGCCGCGGGGTCGCTCGTCGGGATGTGCCCCATGACGATGCTCGCAGCCTGCTCGGTCGTGGTCATCTCCGCGACACGGCGCGCTGCATCGGCGGCCGGACCGCCGGGGGCGGCGGATTTCAAGGTGTCGGTTCGCGCGGATCCGGACGCTGTCGTGAGCGGAGCCCCCGCACCCAGCACTGCGACGGTGATCACCGCCGCAGCACCGAGCATCGAGACTCGGCGCACGGGGTCAGCGCTTCAGCGCGGCATCGATCGGCTCCGATGACGCCGGCGTACCGTTCCCGAATCGGATCGTCCGGCCGATCGTCAGCGGCTCCGCCAGAGAGGCTGCGATGACAGCCGCGACATCGGCGCGGGCGACGCGACCCCGTTCGGGAGCCTCGAGGTCGATGCGACCGGTCGGCTCGTCGAGGGTGAGCGTGCCCGGTCCGAGGATCGTGCCGTCGAGATCGGTACCGCGCAGGTGCTCGTCCGCTGTCCATTTCGCATCGGCGTACGGGAAGAACGAGTCGCCCTCCGGCACGCCGTGGTCGGCCGTGGAGCCGAGCCAGGACACCATGACGTACCGCTTCACGTCGGCGGCGGACGCAGCATCCATCGAGCGGATGGCGGCGTCGCGGTCGACCGCGTAGGTGCGTTCGGGATCGCCTCCACCGGCTCCCGCCGACCACACGACGGCGTCGTGCCCTCGGATGAGCTCGGTGATCGCCGCGGTGTCGAGCTGCTCGATATCGGCCACACGTGCGGTGGCGCCGGTCTGCTCGACATCCGACACATGATCAGGATTGCGCATCACCGATGTGACCTCGTCGCCGCGGGCGACGAGCATCGGGGCGAGCAGGAGCGCGATGCGGCCGTGGCCGCCGAAGACGATGACACGAGACATGGCTCCAGGCTAACCGCCCGTCGCGGCGGGAAGGGCGCATACCCGTAGAATCTCGGAAGCGTCCGCTCTGCCCGAGAGCAGACCTTCGCGAGACCGGACGATGATGCCCAACACTCCTTCCGCCGTGCCGCGGCGCACTGCTCGACTCGGCGCCCGCACCTGGCTCACGATCGTGACCGTGGGGCTGACGGGCCAGCTGGCCTGGACCGTCGAGAACATGTACCTGAACCTGTTCCTGTACAACACCGTGACCTCGGACCCGACGGTGCTGGCGACCCTGGTCGCCGCATCCGCCCTCACCGCGACGATCGCGACGCTGCTGCTCGGCACAGCGAGCGACCGGCTGCGGCGCCGTCGGGAGTTCATCGCGGGCGGTTACGTGCTCTGGGGTGCTTCGACAGCCGCGTTCGGACTCGTCGGCGTCGACGGCATCGCCGAGATCGTCGGCGTGACCAGTGCCGTGTCGATCACAGTGCTCGCCATCATCCTGCTGGACTGCGTGATGTCATTCCTCGGCGCCGGCGCCAACGATGCCGCATTCACGGCGTGGGTCACCGACGTCACGACACCGGCCAACCGCGGTCGTGTGGACGGTGTGCTGGCGATCATGCCGCTGCTGGCGATGCTGCTGGTGTTCGGAGCACTGGACGGCCTCACCCAGAGCGGGCAGTGGCCGCTGTTCTTCGGCATCGTCGGCGGGATCACCGTCGTGGTCGGCATCGCCGCATGGTTCCTCGTACGTGACGATCCCGAGCTTCGCTCGCGCGTGCGGGACACGGACCGATACCTGGTGCGGCTGTTCGTCCTCATGCGTCCCGCGGCGATCCAGGCGCACCGCGGCCTCTACACCGCGCTGCTGGTGTGGTGCGTACTGGGCATCAGCACTCAGGTGTTCCTGCCGTACCTGATCATCTACATCCAGCGCTATCTGAAGATCGACGGCTACGCGATCGTTCTCGCCGCCGTCCTCGTAACGGCATCCGTCATCAGCGTGGTGGGCGGACGCGTGATCGACCGGGTCGGCAAGCTGCGTGCTCTCGTCCCCGCAGTCCTCCTTCTCGCAGCGGGCCTGGTGGCGATGTTCTTCGTGCGCGGCATGGTGCCGGTCATCCTCGCCGGCATCGTCATGATGTCTGGATTCATGCTCTCGACCGCCGCGATCTCGGCAATCGTGCGCGACCGGACGCCGGCTGATCGCGCAGGCTCCGTGCAGGGGTTGCGCATGATCGCCGTCGTGCTGGTGCCGATGGTGGTCGGCCCGTTCCTCGGAGCCGCCGTGATCACGGGTGCGGCGGAGACGTACATCGATCTCGGTCAGGTCAAGCAGGTGCCGACACCGTGGATCTTCGTCGCGGCCGCCGTCGTTGCGCTGATCGCACTGGTGCCGGTGAGGATGCTGCGACGGCTTCCCTCAGCTTCGTTCGAGGCGGCCGCCGCCACTGAGGAGCCGGCCCGGTGACGGCGCTCCTGACGGAGTGGGGCGAGGCACTCGATCCCGACGCAGTGCTGCCCGAGTACCCGCGTCCGCAGATGGTCCGCGACAGCCACCTGTCCCTGAACGGACGATGGGACTACGCGATCGTCCCCTCGTCCTCATGGCCGGGGAACGCGCCGGAGGCGTGGGACGGCGAGATCATCGTGCCCTTCTCCCCGGAGACCCCGCTTTCCGGAGTGGAGCGGCAGCTGCAGCCGTCCGAGACCCTGTGGTACCGCCGCACGGTCGTGATGGCTCCGGGATTCCGCTCGGACCGGCTGGTGCTGCATTTCGGCGCTGTCGATCAGAGCTGCGTCGTCTTCGTCGACGGCGTCGAGGTCGCTTCGCACGTCGGAGGGTTCACGGCGTTCAGCGCGGTGATCTCGCCCGAGCGCGACGAGTTCGAACTCGTCGTCGCCGTGCAGGATCTGACTGACACTTCGCATCATTCACGCGGGAAGCAGCGCGTCAAGCGCGGCGGGATCTGGTACTCGCCGCAGTCGGGCATCTGGCAGACCGTCTGGCTCGAGTCGATGCCGGAGGTTGCGGTGCAGCACATCGAACTCACTCCCCGGCTCCGGTTCGACGACACCGGGTCCGTCGTCGAGGCGGCGCTCGAGGTGACCGTGCGTGCGTGGGACGATGTTGCGGCCGAAGCATCCGTCGTCATCTCAGCTGGCGGCGTGGCCGTCGCCCAGACGACCATGACCACCGGCGTCACGACGCGCGTCGATGTTCCCGATGCGCGTCTGTGGTCACCGGAGGACCCATACCTCTACGACCTGTCGATCGCACTCGCCCACGATCGGATCACGTCGTATGCGGGCCTCCGCTCTCTCGGCGTCGGAAAGGACGCGGCCGGTCACCCCCGCCTGCTGCTCAACGGCGCGCCCTACTTCGCCGCAGGTCTGCTCGATCAGGGCTATTGGTCCGACGGGTGGCTGACCGCTCCGAGCGACGCGGCGTTCGTGCGCGACATCGAACTGGCGAGATCGCTGGGATTCACGATGCTGCGCAAGCACATCAAGCTCGAACCGCTCCGCTGGTACCACCACTGCGATCGGCTGGGGATGCTCGTGTGGCAGGACATGGTCAACGGCGGTGAGACGTACCGGCCCCGGGTGATCACCGCGCCCGTACTCACTCCTGTGCGGCTTAGGGATGACCGCCACCGGCTGTTCGGACGCGCGGACGCGGCCGGACGAGCGCAGTTCCTGCGTGAGCTCGACGAGACCATCGCCCAGCTGCGCAACCAGCCGAGCATCGTGTGCTGGGTGCCGTTCAATGAGGGGTGGGGGCAGTTCGACGCCGCAGCGGTCGCCGATCGAGTGCGCGGCCTCGATGACTCGCGCGTGATCGATCACGCGTCCGGTTGGCACGACCAAGGCGGCGGAGACGTAAGAAGTCTGCACGTCTACTTCCGACGTCTGCGGATGCGGGCCGCCTGGTCTGATGGAAGACGACCGATCGTCCTGTCCGAGTACGGCGGCTACAGCCTGCGGGTCGACGGTCATGTGAGCACCGACAAGAGGTTCGGCTATCGCCGATTCGGCGATCCTGCCGCACTGACCGCCGCCTTCGCAGCGCTCCACCGCGACGAGATCCTGCCCGCACTGCCCCAGGGGCTCTCCGCCACCGTGTACACCCAGCTGAGCGATGTCGAAGACGAGGACAACGGGCTGATCACCTACGATCGGCGCGTCGTGAAGATCGACGAGGAGGCCGTGCGCGCACAGATCGGCGCGCTGCGGCTGGAGACGAACAGGAGCATCGATGACCGAGCGTGAGATCACCGAGCGCGTTTCGCTCACAGACCCGCGAGGCGGGCTGAACCCGGCCGCACTCGGCTGGACGCGCACTCCGCTTCACGACACCTCCGGCATCCCCTCCAGTCGTCACTGGGGCCGCAACAAGCGATGGGAGTACTGGGGCATCATGACCCCGACGCACATCATCGCACTCACCGTCTCGTGCATCGATTACCTGTCGCTCCATTCGGTCTGGGTTCTGGATCGCGCGACCGGACAGGAGATCGAGACCACCGTGCTGTCCCCCGGCGGTCGCAGTGCGACGCTTCCGGCGTCGCTCGGCGAGGGCCCGGCGCGTGCGCGGACCTCGAAGGTCAGGCTCGACATCGAAGAGATCGAGGATGCGACGAGGCTGCGTGGCAGCGCGCCTCGGGTGTCGTTCGATATCGCGGCCGAGCGGCCGGCCGGACACGAGGCGCTGGGCGTCGTGGTGCCATGGCGCCGCGGCGAGCGCGTCCGCCGTTTCCAGTACACGGTGAAGGATGTCGCGCGGCCCGCCCGCGGCACCCTGACTATCGACGGGACGCGATTCGACGTGCCGGAGGGAAGCTGGGCGGTGCTCGATCACGGCCGCGGCCTCTGGCCGTATCAGGTCTGGTGGAACTGGGCGGCCGGGAGCGGGATCGTCGACGGACGGGTGATCGGACTGCAGCTGGGGTCGAAGTGGACAGACGGTTCCGGTGCCACCGAGAACGCCCTCTTCGTCGACGGGCACCTGTCGAAGGTCAGCGAGGAGCTGATCTGGGACTACGACTCCGTCGACTGGATGCAGCCGTGGCACATCCACGGCGAGAGCGCCGACCTGACGTTCACGCCCTTCCACAACAAGCACTCGCGCACCCAGGCCGTGCTGATCTCCACGCGCACGGACCAGCTCTTCGGGACGTGGTCCGGATGGGTGCTGGACGACGCGGGACGCCGAGTCGTAGTGGACGGCATCGAGGGCTGGGCCGAGGACGTGCTCAACCGCTGGTGACGAGCGCCGACAGCGCACGCTGCACGCCCTTCGCTGCGGCCCGCCCTGCACGGTTGGCACCGATCGTGCTGGCTGACGGGCCGTAGCCGACGAACTGGACACGCGGATCCTTCACCGCCGTCGTGCCCCGGCCCTTCCGGTCGAGCTGGATACCGCCGGCCTCACTGCGCAGGTGCAGCGGGCCGAGGTGCCCGATGGCGGGGCGGAATCCGGTGGCCCACAAGATCACGTCGACGCGCTCGAAGGAGCCGTCGGCCCACCGCACACCGTCCGGTTCGATGCGCTGGAACATGGGCCGCCGATCAGCGTAGGCGCCCAGGCGGAAGGCCTCGCGTTCCTGCGGACGCAACATGAGCCCTGTGACCCCGACGACGCTCTGCGGCGGGAGACCCTGAGCGACGCGCTGCTCGACGAGGGCGACGGCCGCGGCCCCGGCTTCCGGAGTGAAATCGTCGTCACGCCAGACCGGCTCGCGGCGGGTGGCCCAGAGCGTGTCCGTGATCGGGGCGAGCGCACCGAGGAACTGCACGGCGGACGCGCCGCCCCCGACGACGAGCACGCGCTTGCCGCGGAAGTGCTCGGGCCCGGGGTAGTCGACGGTGTGCAGCTGTTCGCCGACGAACGTCTCCATGCCCGGGTAGTGCGGCAGGAACGGCTGACTCCACGTGCCCGTCGCGTTCACGAGCGTACGTGTTCGCCACTCACGCTCCCCTGCGTGCACGACGAGGACACCGTCGTCGTCGGTGACGCGATCGACGTGAACCGGCCGAAGAACCGGGAGGGCGTGGTCGCGTTCATATCCGGCGAAGGATGCCGGCACGACGGCGTTCGCACGCTGGTCGTCGCGCGCGGGCGCTGCGGCGCCGGGCAGTTCGGCGACTCCGTGCACGTCGTTCATCGTCAACGCGTCCCACCGGTGCCGCCAGGCGCCGCCCGGAGCGTCGTTCGCGTCCAGGACGAGGTGATCGATTGCCAGCCGCCCCAGGTGGAAAGAGGTCGAGAGGCCCGCCTGGCCTGCGCCGATGACGATGCTCTCGAGGATCTCCATATCTATGACAACGCATGCATCTGCGGCTGTGTTCCCGCAGACCCGCCCGGCATCGCCCCGATTGGCACCAACGCCTGCGCTTGTTGTATTCTTTTCAAGTTGCCCCGGTTCACGGGGAGACGAGATGGGCCTGTGGCGCAGCTGGTAGCGCACCTGCATGGCATGCAGGGGGTCAGGGGTTCGAGTCCCCTCAGGTCCACCATTCTCTCACCACGCACGCGGACTTTCACGCCGACGTCGTCACCTGCGACTTCCACCACGGTGTCTCTATGAAGCCGCGCTTCATGAAGACGAGCTCCATCGACGCGCTCCAACCGCGGACGCCCTTCAGGTGGGCGATCGTGCCGGTCATGAAGTCGTGAAGGGTCTCGGTCGTCGGCAGGATGATCTCGCAGTAGAGCGAGTTCTCTTCGAGCGAGGACGCGAGGAATCGCACGGAGACGTGCTGCGAGAGAGTCTGCGCCACCGAGTCGATCCGGGACGGCTCCACTCGCACCATCAGCAACGTCTCAGCGCTCATACCGAGCGCTGAGGCCGGGATCATCGTCACGGTGGTCAGACATCCGGCGGTGCGCATCCTCTCGTAGCGTCGGCGGACGCTGCTCTCATTGACACCGAGCCTCGACGCCAGGGAGAGGAACGAGGCGCGGCCGTTCTCACGCAGCTCCGCCACGATCGCGCGGTCCGTGGCGTCAAAATGCGTCGGATCGCAAGTGTTCGGTGCAGGCATGTAGGCCTGGGGATCGCTTGCGGCCGTCGCATGGGAGTCGTACAGCTGACGCCCCCAGTCGAAGCTCACCTTGTAGGTGTGCATGATCAGGTCGCTGCGCCAGCGCTCCACGCCGGGGATCGCCTGCAGCCCGGTGAGCACCCGGGTGAAGTTGGCGGAATCCCCGGGGATGACGACTTCGGCGAAGATGTCGAACTTGCCGGTGACCAGGGTGACGAAGCGGACGTACTGCGATTCGACCAGCTTCTCGGCCACGTCGACCTGCGAGCCGGGCGTGCAGTTGATGCGTATCAAGAACGACTCAACATGCCCCTCACTGCCCAGCGTCGGCACGATGCCGACGCGAACGACGCCCTCGGCCAGCAGCTGCTGACCACGGCGTGTCACCGTTGAGACGGATGCTCCGGCGAACTCAGCGATCGATGTCCAGCTCGCTCGCCCGTCCTGCTGCAGCGCGACCATGATGCGCCGGTCGAGATCACTGACCTCTCGTCCGAGGTCGATCGAACTCATGAGAGCGTCAGTGGAGGGTGCACGCGGTGCAGAAACTCCCTCACCGTCCTGGTCCACGCATCTGCCTCCTCGATCTGCGGAGAATGTCCCGACTTCTCGAACACGACCAGCTCGGAACCCGGGATGAGATCGGCAATGGTCTGGCTACACGATACTGGGGTGATCCAGTCCGTTCGCCCCACAGTGATGAGTGTCGGCACCGCGATCTCGTGCAGTCGTGGCTTGAGATCGTAGTCGGGCAGGTTCACCGAGAACGCGTAGTTGTGCGCTTCGTACCGGTACGGCGTCGCCTCGACCTTGCGCTCGACCGCCTCCGGGTCGTAGACGAAGTCGTAGAGCGGGAGGATCTCACGCCAGCACTCCTTCAGATCGGCGTTGTCGTAGACCTTGCCGACGTCGATCCGATCGAACTTCTCCATGTCGATGCTCACCCGGTCGGACGCCAGCGCATTCTCCCGAGCGAGATGGGCGTTCGAGTTGTCCGGAGAGGTGTCCCGCAGCACCAGGGCCGCGACCCGATCCGGATACCGCAGGGCGTACTCCATCGTCATGAAGCCGCCGTAGGAACCGCCGGCCATCACGATCCGCTCCGCGCCGAGCCACTCGCGGAGCGCATCGATGTCCGCCGCCCACTGCTCGTGGCTGAACGTGCCGTTGCCCTCGCTCTGTCCGCTGCCGCGCGCATCGAACACCACGACGCGGTATTCATCGCTCAAGCGACCGAAGCTCGAGCGTGGTTCCGCCCGAGAGCCGAGGCCGGGAGCGCCATGATGCGTCATGATCACGGGCGCATCCTTCGGACCGAGAACCTCGACGGCCAGACGGTTGCCGTTGATCTCGACCCATTCGTGGTCGGTGGTGGCAGCGGCGAACTCGGGCGAAACCGACGGATTGGTGGTCATGTCGTCCTCTTCTCTCAGATGGGTCAGCGCGCTCAGAGCGCGATCGTGCAGTCGTCCAGGGTGCGCGGATACGTCGTCAACGACTCGGCCCCGTCCGCGGTCACCAGCATGCTGTCGCTGATGCGATATCCGGCGTGACCCGGCACGTAGACGCCGGGCTCGTTGGAGACGATCATCCCCGGCTCCAGCCGCGTCGAATCACCGTCCTCCAGCCACGGCGGCTCGTGCATTCCGAGTCCGATTCCGTGGCCCTGCCGATGCCGGATGTACTCCCCGAGGCCTGCTTCGCGGATCACATCGAGACAGAGCCGGTTCGCTTCTCGGCACTCGAGACCGGCACGGATCGTCTCACGACCGACGCGCTGGGCGCGATGGATCGTGTCATGGAACCGGCGCTGATCGGGCGTCGCTTCCCCGAGGACGAAGGTCCGTTCGCCCTCTACGAAACGGCCCCCGACAGCACATCCCAGGGAGAGCATGAACGTGTCGCCTGCGCGCAGACGATTCACCGACGGCAATCCGTGCGGAAAGGCGGAGTTGGCTCCGGAATACACCAGTCCCCCGGCGAGCAGCGAAGCGATCACCACATTGCGATGCTCCGCGTACATGATCCTCGTCCCGGTGGCGGTGACATGGCGTTCCAACTCGGCCTCGGTCGGCAGTTCCGCGCCGTCGGAGAGCGCCTCCGCAACCAGGGCGACTCCGGCCTCCAGCATCCGATCGGTGATCCTCGCCGCCTCCCTGTGCAGCGCGACTTCCTCCGGGAACTTCACGAAGCGACAGCGCGTGAGCAGGTCTGAGGGGATGAACTCGACCCCAGGCAGCGACTCGCGTGCCGCGGAGAGTCTCGCGTACGGCATCGTCATGGCGAATCCGACCCGCCTGCCGCCGTTTCCCACCGCGCGGGCGAGCGCAGCGAACGGCGAGACGACTCCCGGGTACTCCGGGAATGCCACCAGTTCGGCATGCGCGGACTGCGATTCGGCATACTCGCGTTCCAGTTCCGGGAGCAGCAGCACGGCGCGTCCATCGGAGTCGATCCAGATGGCTGCAGGCCGCTCGGACGGATGGTGGAAGAATCCGGTGAGATAGGCGATGTCCTCAGGATGATCGGAGAGGAAAGCGTCGAGCCCCTGGTGCGCCAGCTGATCACGAACACGCCGTTGCACCCGTTCGAAGAAGTCCGGCGCGAGCCGCTGGTCGAGTTCGGTCATGAGGTCCTTTCGTCACCGCGTGAGGTGGCGCGGGTTGCGCGCATCGTTGTACGAGATCGACAGCAGGGTGGCCGACAGCACCAGGATCAGGATTGCGATGGACGGGAACAACGTCAGCCACCACGCGCTGACCATCGCGCCCGCCTGCTGCGCTTCGAAGAGGATCCTTCCCCACGACCACGTCGTCGGGTCCCCGAGGCCGAGGAACGCGAGTCCCGCTGCCGAGAGCACCGCCCGAGACGCGGTCACGACAACGGAGACCACCACGACCGGAGTCACGGCGGGCAACAGGTGCCGGGAGATGATCCACCACGGTGACGTCGTCATCAACCGCGACGCGTCGACGTAGGGCAGGCCGACGATGGTGAGCGCCTGGGAGCGCACGAGCCTGGTGACCTCGGGCCAGGAGAAGGCCGCCACGACGAGGATGATCGTCGTGGTGCTCGGTCCGACCAGCGCCGCGACGAGGATCATCAACGGCAGTACGGGCAATGACAGCGTCATGTCGACGATGATGCTGATGAGTCCGTCGAGGCGACGGAAGTAGGCTCCGGCGACCGCGATGACTGTGCCGAAGACGATGGCGATCACCGATGCCGCGACCGCGACCAGCACGCTCTGCTGAGTTCCCCAGATGACCTCGGAATAGACGTCGCGACCGAGCGCATCGGTACCGAACCAGTGCTCTCCGCTGGGCGGACGCAGGACATCCGGTCCATAACTGGCGGGGTACGGGGCCAGAAGGGGCGCCGCCAGCGCGACGACGACGAGGAGCAGCAGAAGTCCGAGCGAGATCATCCCCAGCGGATCGCGGCGGAACGCACGCCAGGTGTGTGCGCTCGCACGCTCGCTTCCCGTCGCGGCGGGCTCGGTGGCCGATGTGATCTCGGAGGGCAGCGGCGCGGTCATGACGTCTTCACTCTCGGGTCGAGGTAGCCGTAGACGATATCGGTGATCGTGTTCGCGACCACCACGGTGATCGCCAGCATCAGGAATGCGCCCTGCAGCACAGGGAAGTCGAGTTGGGTCACCGCTTCGAAGATCCCGCGGCCGATACCCGGGTAGGCGAACACCGTCTCGGTGAGTACAGCACCTCCCACCAGGAAGCCGAGCTGCAGCCCGATCAGCGTCGTCGTGGGCAACAGGGCGTTGCGCAGAGCGTGCTTCCAGAGGATGCGCCTTCCGCGCAGACCGTTCGCCTTGGCGAGAAGGATGTAGTCCTCTCCCAGCGTCTCGATGAGGGTGGATCGCATCGTGAGCACGTAGGAACCGACCTGGACGAGCATGAGCGAGACGGCCGGCAGCGCCAGGTGCCGTGCGACACTCACGTACCAGTCGAAACCGTACGTTCCGTTCGAGTACGCGCCGCCGATCGGAAACCAGCCCAGGTTGAGGCCGAAGACGAACAGAAGGAGGATCGCCACGCTCGGCACGAAGAGCGACTGACCGGTGACGCCGAGGATCTGGACGCCGCGGTCCACGAAGCGTCCTCTGTGCGAGGCGGCTGCAACCCCGAGCGGAATCCCGATGACGATCGTCAGCGCGAGAGCGGTGAGAGTCAGCAGCAGCGTCCACGGCAGTCGCTGCATGAGGACATCGGTCACGGGGATCGATTGTGTGAATGAGATGCCCAGATTGCCCTGGACGAGCTGCCACATGTAGAGGCCGTACTGGACCAGTAGCGGCTGGTCCAGGCCGTATTGCGCGAGGATGGTCGCCCGAATCTCGTCGGTCATGTTCGGACTGGCCAATGCCAGCGCCGGGTCGCCGGGGAGCAGACGCAGGAGCAAGAACGTCACGGTCACGGCGAACCAGATCGTGAGGAGTCCTCTCCCCGCGCGACGCAGAATGAACGATGCTCGGGACACCCGGGCGACCTTCCTCGAGATTCAGTGGATTATTCGACCGGGTGGGCGCTCGCGAGCGAGAGCGGATTCACAATCGAGAGCAGCTCGCTCGGCTTCGAGATGAACCCGGCCCATTCGTCACTGGCGGCGAAGAACAGGTTCTGCGTGTACATGATGTTGTCGTACACCTGCTCATGGACGATCTTGTTCGCCTCCTGCATGATGGCGATCTTCTCGTCCTCGTCGAAGGTGATCATGCCCTCCTCGATCAGCGCATTCAGCTCGGGGTCATCGACGTGGGTGTAGTTGATCGCTCCGCCGGGCAGGTAGGACAGTGCGAAGTTGGTGACCGGATCATCCATGATCGCGAAGTTCCCCGCGTAGATGTCGTAGTCGCCCTCCTGGGTCATCGACAGGTATGTGTTTCGCTCGGTGCCTTGCAGTTCGACGACGATCCCGGCCTCCGCCGCGCTGTCCTGCACCATCTGGGCCCACTGGCTGGTCACGCTGTCCTGCAGCGAGTAGATCAGACGGAAGGAGACCGGGAAGACACCGTCGGAATCAGCCGTGTACCCGGCCTCTTCCATGAGTGAACGCGACTTCTCCGGATCGAACTCGTACTCGGTCACTGAGTCGTCGTGATACTTCGCCAGCACCGGCATCAGCGCACTCGAGCCTGTCGAGACCGCTTGGCCCTGCAGCACGACGTTGCGGATCGCCTCGTAGTCCGTCGCGTGTGCGAGCGCCTGACGGACGAGCACATCGCCGAGCTCGGGATTGTCCATGTTGTAGACCAGGTGCGCGTAACCGAGGCCCGCGGCCTCGATCACCTGCAGACCATCGGTGTTGCTCAGTTGCTCGACCTGCGCCGGCGGCAACGCGTTGGCGATCACGTCGATCTCGCCGCTCTGCAGCGCGAGGATCTCGGTGTTCACATCGGGGTACACGCGGTAGACCACCTCGGCGGGGCCGGGGACGCCGCCTTCGACGAGCGGATAATCTTCGACGCGCGTGAGCGTGTAGTGCTGGCCGACCTGGAACTCATCGAGCACGAACGGCCCCATGCCGACCCAGCCGCCGTCGGTGCCGTCGTTGGCGAACTCCGCGATCGATCCCTGCGGTTCGAACACGTGCTGGGGCACGACGACCCCCCAGAAGCCGATCTCCTCGATGATCGAAGAGTCCGGTTGCGTCAGCGCGAGCTCCACTCTCGTGTCCGAGACGGCTGTCGCGGACTCCAGATTCCCGAGCTGTCCGAAGAACGTGCCAGGAGCCTCATCGCGCTTGACCGCATTGAGCGTCCACGCCACGTCTTCGGCGGTCAACGGCTCGCCGTCGCTCCACGTCAGATCGTCGCGGATCTCGTAGAAGCCTGTCGTGTCGTCGACATACCCCCATTCCGTGGCGACGTGCGCTTCCTTACTGCCGTCGTCGCTGATGCTCAGCAGATGCGGATACATCAGATTGGTGACCCAGGAATCCGTGCGGCTGTTGCCGAGCACGGGGTTGAAGTTCACGACATCCGTCGTCGTGCCGATGCTGAGCGTCTCGTCGCTCGGACCGGTGCTTCCTCCTGATCCCCCCTGCTCCGGCGCGCTGGGCGCACAGGCCGCAAGGCCGGTGGCCAGCAGCGCGGCAGCGCCGAGGGCGAGGAACTTGCTGTGTTTCATCAGACCCAAACCTCCTCGAGTACGCGCAGGGTGTTGCCACCGACGACGGCGCGAATCTCATCGTCGGAGTAGTTGTGCTTCACGAGCCAGCCGATGATGTTGTAGAACGCCTCGGCCGGGTTCTCGATCCCGTCGACATAAGGCTGCTTCTCGTACTCGACGTTGGCGTGCGCCTGACCGAGAGAGAGGTTCGAAGCGAACGCGTCGTGCAGGCCCACGTGGTCGCCGAAAAGAGTGTCCGGTCCGAAGCTGACGTGCTCGAGGCCGACCAGGTCGACGCAGTACTGGAAGTGATCCATCACCGACTCCAGCGAGTGCTTCGGATGCTGCGGCGAGATGGTGGTGTGCGGTGCCGCCTCGATGCCGATCACACCGCCGCGCTTCGCGCATTCGATGATCGTCTCATCGGTCTTCATGCGATTGGTCGGCCACAGCCCGCGCGCTCCCGCGTGTGTGATGAACACCGGCTTCGCGGAGTGGCGGATCACGTCGAGGCAGGTCTGGTCCCCGGAATGCGAGATGTCGATGGCGATGCCGAGCTTGTTCATCCGCTCCACGGCACGCTCGCCGAAGTACGTCAGCCCGCCGTCGCCGCGCTCCTTAAGGCCGCCGCCGAGCATGTTGGCCTCTGAGTAGGCGATACCCATCTGCCGCACGCCGAAACCGTAGAGCACATCGAGCCGGTCGACCTCGTTCTCGATCATCGTGGAGGCCTCGAGCGCGAAGATGTGCGCCACCCGGCCGGTGTCCGCCGCGTAGCGGATGTCCTTGATCGATTCAGCCTTGATGACGAAGTCCTGATGGGCGAGGTCGGCCATGCGCACTCCGAGATCGAACAGCACGTCCTGATACTTCCAGCCGGCATCGCTGGAGATGCAGCAGGTGCCGTCCATGCCGTTGTCGAAGACTGCGGTGAGCCCGGACCGCGCAAGTCCCTCGTAGCCGGTGGGTTCGCGCCCCTGACGGATGTGATCGCGCAACTCGCCCATGTCCTCGGGGAACACCTGCACGTGTTCGTGGAGCGAGATGACCGTCTCCTCGCGGAGCAGGCGCGCGGTGCGCTCCTTCTCGGAGTCGCTCAGTGCCAGGCCCTCGTACGGCGACACTCGCCCGACCTGTTTGGCGTAGCGGAACTGGCGATAGTCCTTGCCCGCTTCGAGATAGTCGTAGGCGGTGTAGCCGTCATATCGGTCTGCTGGTTCGAGCACGCGTGCATTCCTTCGTTCGATGATGCGGATGAGTCCCTGCGCCGTCATTCACGAGAGCGACACCATCGAATGTCGCCGATTTCGGCGCGCATGTCAATTGATTTGCGGAATTTCGGCGCAAACATTCCCAGTTCGGCACAATTCAGCAGTGATTGCTGGCATGATGGCTTCATGGATACCGCATCCGCGATCGACGACCTCGTCCTTGATGTTCAAGACCTCACCGTCACGCTCTCGAGCGGCGGGCGCTCGTCCCGCGTCGTCGACGGCATCGACATCTCCGTTCGACGCGGGGAAGTGGTCGCCCTCCTGGGAGAATCCGGGTCGGGCAAGTCGATGACTGCGCGGGCGATCATGGGGCTCATCGACGAGGGTGAGGTGCGCGCGTCGGTGATGAACCTGAAGGACACGGATCTGACGTCGATCACTGCGGAGCAGCACCGCAGACTCCGCGGCGCGAATGTCAGCATGGTCCTGCAGGACGCGCTGTCAGCGCTCAACCCCGTGCTCAGCATCGGCGATCAGATCGTCGACCTGATCCGCGCGCATCGAACGATGAGCCGGCGAGAAGCGCTCGATCGCGCCGTCGAACTCCTGACTCTCGTGGGAATCCCTGTCCCGGAGAAGCGGGTGCACGACTATTCTCACCAGTTCTCCGGCGGGCAGCGCCAGCGCATCCTGATGGCAATGGCCATCGCTCTGGATCCCGACCTCATCATCGCGGACGAACCGACGACCGCACTGGATGTGACCGTCCAGGCACAGATCCTCGAGCTGCTGCTCTCGTTGCGCGATCGCCTGGGAATGGGTGTCCTGATCATCACTCACGATCTCGGTGTGGTCATGGAGGTCGCCGACAGAGTCGCCGTCATGCGTTCGGGTCGGATCGTCGAGTCAGGCAGCGCGGACGAGGTCCTGACCGCACCGCAGCATCCATACACCCGCCAGCTGCTGAACTCGATGCCCAAGGACGTCGCCGCGGCTGCGCCGGTCGACGGATCAGTCGCGCCCATCCTGGAAGGCAGCCATCTGAAACGGACGTTCCGTTCCGGACACGGCCGCCGCGCGCACCGCGTCGCGGCCGTCGACGACGTCGGTCTCAGCCTGCATAGCGGGGAGATCCTCGCGATCGTCGGTGAGTCCGGTAGCGGTAAATCGACCCTGGCGCGGATGCTGGTCGGGCTCGACTCCCCGGACTCGGGCACGCTCCACTATCGCGAGCACGACGTGACGCGCGGCCGACTGCGCGACCGCAAGGTCCTTCGTCGCGGCGTTCAGATGGTCTTTCAGGATCCGTACACGTCCCTCAACCCTCGCATGACCGTCCAGCAGATCATCGCCGAGCCCCTCGCGGCGACGCGGACGGGCACTGCGGCCACGCGGCAGACACGCGTCGCAGAACTGCTCGAGCTGGTCGGGCTCGATCCCGATATGGGATCCCGGTTCCCGCATCAGTTCTCCGGAGGCCAACGGCAGCGCGTCGGGATCGCTCGGGCTCTTGCACTGGATCCCGACGTACTGGTGTGCGATGAGCCCGTTTCGGCGCTCGACGTCTCCATACGCGCGCAGATCATCGACCTTCTGTGCGAACTGCGCGAGCGACTCGGCATGTCGATCGTCTTCATCGCTCACGATCTGTCCCTCGTGCGCCACATCGCCGACCGCGTGGCGGTGATGTACCTCGGGAACATGGTCGAGATCGGCGAAACCGACGAGATCTATCACCATCCGAAACATCCCTACACCCAGGCGCTGCTCTCGGCGATCCCGCCGCAGACGCGCGCCGAGCGCGGAATGCTGGCTCGGCGCACGACGTTCTCCGTGGATTGATAGGCTGAACCCGCGCAGGACGGCCCGCGCCGACGCCATCATCAGGGGACGGCCCCGTCAAGGAGTCCCGGCCATGTCCTCCACCACTCGCAGCCTGAAACAACTGGTCGCGGCATCCGATGTCGTAAGGATCGCACTCGGCTGGGGCGCGTTCGGCGCACTACTGCTTGCCCACCCTCTGCTCGCAGCCCCCGTCCCCGCACCACTGCTGGTCGTGGCGCTCGCCATCATCGTCGCCGTGATCCTCTTGTGCGCCTTCGGGGTGGTCAAGCAGGCCGAAGCGCTCGCCCACCGCCTCGGAGACCCATACGGCTCGCTGGTGCTGACCCTGTCGATCGTGCTGATCGAGGTGATCCTCATCTCGGCCGTCATGCTCGGGCCCGGCGAGCATGCCACGATCGCCCGCGACTCCGTCATGGCCGTGTCGATGATAATCCTGAACCTCGTGATCGGGCTCGCGCTGCTGCTGGGCGGAACCCGGCATCGCGGCATGGCGCACAACCGCACCGGCACTTCGGCGTATCTCGCGATGCTCGTGGTCCTCGTCTCCCTCGCCTTCGGCCTGCCCGCGCTTGTCGGGCAGGACGGCGCGTACACGTTCGCACAGGCGATCCCCGTGGTCGTCCTCACTGTGCTGCTGTACGGATTCTTCCTGTTCCGTCAGATGGGCGCGCAGGCGGGTGACTTCACCGAGGTGGAGGAGGGCGTGACGCGCCGCGCGTCGACGCCGACGGATGCCGGGGCGCCCAGCATCCGTGACACCCTCCGCGTGCACCGCACCGAGGTGATCGTGCGCCTCACGGTGCTCGTCGTCACCGTCATCCCCATCGTGCTGCTCTCGCACGACATGGCGGCCCTCCTCGACGACGGCCTCGGCCGCCTCGGCGCCCCCGCCGCCCTCGCCGGCGTGCTCATCGCCGCGATCGTGTTCCTGCCCGAATCGATCACGGCACTCCGGGCCGCGCTCGGCGGCGAGATCCAGCGGGTGATCAATCTCTGCCACGGCGCTCTCGTCTCGACTGTGGGCCTGACTATCCCAGCTGTCCTCGTCATCGGCATGCTCACGGATCAGACCGTGATCCTCGCCGAGACATCGGCCGATCTGCTGCTACTCGGCGTGACGCTCCTGCTCTCGGCGACCACCTTCGCGGCGAAACGCGTGACGGCGATGCACGGTGCCGCGCACCTGGTGCTGTTCGCCGTGTACGTGCTCGTCCTGTTCAGCTAAAATCGGGGTTGGTCGGGACTTCCCTGAGAGCTTGCTATGGTGGAAAGGATGCTCGTGCATGCATGAGCAGGGGGCGCACTGTGCGCTCTCACGCGACGCGCGCCTGACTGCGCGCTCACCGCAATCACTCGAATCCCGCTGGGGATGCACCGACGTTCGGTGCGCCCGGAACGCGGACGACCGGAAAGGAGCCGCACCCCGGACCTCTCGTCTGTGCGCTGCCATGCGCCTCAGTGGTCCAGGTTCGTTCGCCATGCTGACAGCTTCAGATCTCTCGATGTCCACCCGCCCCTGCACCTCCCTCTGCCCCACTTAGCGAGCACTTTCTCCTTCGACCGGCGGCCTCTGCCGCATCAAGACGAGAAAGTGAGAACAATCCGGTGGGCGACCTCCAAACACTCTCAGGACCTGTGACGGTCCTGCTCATGCTGCTGTTCTTCGGCGGCAGCCTGTACATGTCGATCCGCATCTCCCGCAAGAAGGAGAACGCCGACGGCTACATGACCGCCGGCGGCAAGATCGGCTTCGGCATCTCCGCAGCATCCATGACCGCCACCTGGATCTGGGCATCCTCGATGTACGCCTCCGCGACGTCCGGCTACACGTACGGCATCTCCGGCCCCATCCACTACGGACTCTGGGGCGCGCTGATGATCCTGCTCATCTACCCGTTCGGGCGCCGCATCCGCAAGGTCGCGCCCAAGGCGCACACGATCGCCGAGGTGATGTTCGCCCGGCACGGACGCTCCAGCCAGCTCATGCTCGCCGGATCCAACGTGCTCGGCAGCCTCATCAGTCTGACCTCGAACCTCATCGCCGGTGGTGCGCTGATCTCGATGCTGTCGCCGTTCACGTTCACGCAGGGCATCGTCGCGATCGCCGTCGGTGTGCTCGCGTACACCCTGTGGTCGGGGTTCCGCGCCTCGGTGCTGACCGACTTCGCCCAGGTGCTGGCCATGCTCGGCGCGGTGGCGATCATCATCCCGGTGATCTTCTTCGCCGCCGGCGGCCCCGACCTGTTCGTTGAGGGCGCGAAGAACCTCACCCCGCAGCAGGGCGACTTCTTCTCCTCTGACGCGTTCTTCAACCAGGGCGCGCCGTACATCGCGGCCGTGCTCGCGTACGCGATCGGCAACCAGACCATCGCACAGCGTCTGTTCGCTGTCCGCGAGGACCTGATCAAGAAGACGTTCATCACCGCGACGGTCGGCTACGGCGCGACCATCATCGGTGTGGGGATGCTGGGCGTCATCGCCCTGTACGCGGGCATCGAGCCGATGGGCGGCGATGTCAACAATCTCATCCCGCAGATGGCGGCGACCTACCTCAGCCCGATCCTGATCTGCGTCTTCTTCGTCATGATCATCGGCTCGCTGTCGTCGACGGCCGATGCCGACATGACGGCACTGTCGTCGATCATGATGGCCGACATCTACGGTCAGAACATCGCCGGCAAGAAGAACGCCAATCCGAAGACGATGCTGCTGGTGGGGCGTCTGACCATGGTCGGCGCGACAGCCGCCGCACTCGGGTTCGCGTCGATGCAGTTCAACATCCTCGACCTGCTGGTGTTCGTCGGGGCGATGTGGGGCGCTCTGGTGTTCCCGGTGATCGCGAGCTTCTACTGGAACCGCGTCACCAACGTGGCCTTCAGCGTCGCCGTCGTCGCCGCCCTCGCAGCGTTCCTGCCGGTGCGCTTCGAGTGGGTCGACCTGTCCGGCGGTCTCGGGATCGCCAGTGACGTGCTTTCGGTGATCGGCATCGGCGTCGTGCTCGGGCTGATGTCGTTCGGCTTCTTCGGCCTGCGCGTCGCCGTCATCGTCGGCGCCGTCGCGACCGTGGCATCCGCACCGTTCGCGATCGGTTTCCTGCACACCTACCCGGTGCTGTCAGGGTCACTGGTGGCCTACGCGGTCAGCACGGTCGTCTGCGCCGCGATCACGATGCTGAACAAGGACAAGCGGTTCGACTTCTCGGTAATCCGGCACCGCACCGGCGACTTCGACACCGCCGAGACAGAGATCATCGGCGAAGCGGAGAGTGTCGTGCAGGGCGCCGACGCCGACTACAACGCCACAACGTCCACCGGAAAGGAGCAGTGATGGACCCGCTCATGCTGACCCTCTATGTGCTCATCTGGCCCGTGATCGTCATCGGCGCCCTCGCCGTGATCATCCGAGCGTTCGTGAAGGACGCCCGCCAGGCCAAGAAGGAGGGCCGCCAGATCATCTGACGGCCCGCGCGGGTGGCGGCGGCCGGTTCATTCCGGCTGCCGCCACCTTGCGTTCGGCGCGTTCGATGCGAGGATGGCAGAGATGTCGCTCGCCGAAAGGAGCAGGTCATGACCGGATCCCCGCTGACGCACACGAACCTCACCGAGCTCGAGGAGACGCTGCTCGAACAGGCGCGCCAGTCGAGCTCCCGCCGGGCGGCGGAGACGCTGCACGGCGGACACGAGGCGGTGCTTCGGCAGACCGCCATCGCCCTGCTCGACGAAGCCGAGCTCCTCGAGCACGACAGCCCGCCCGAGGCGATCGTGCAGGTGCTCAGCGGTCACCTGCGGCTGACCGGCCAGGGTCGTTCCTGGGAGCTCAGCGCCGGCGACATCATGCCCGTCCCCCCGGAGCGGCACAGCGTCCTCGCGCGGGAAGACAGCTTCTTCCTGCTGACGGTGCGCCGCTCCGTGTGAGGCCTCAGCGCTCGCGCAACTGATCGGCGATCTCCTCGTCCACCGTGCGGATCGTCGCGGTGTCGACGTCGGCCAGCGCGGCTTCGAACCGCGCCTGACGGCGCTTGAGCCAGACGCCGAGGATGATGATCACGATCATGACCGAGTAGATCACGATCGACACGGGGCTCTGCACGAGGTACAGCGGGTCTCCCTGGCTGATCGCCATGGCCTTGCGCAGCTGCTCCTCCGCCATCGGGCCGAGGATGGCGCCGACGACCATCGGGGACACCGGGTAGCCGTGCCTGCGCATGAAGAACCCGATGATCCCGAGCAGCAGCAGCACGCCGATATCGAACACAGTGAAGTTCGCCGCGTACGCGCCGAGCCCGGCGAAGACCAGGATGCCGGAGTACAGATACGGCCGCGGGATCTGCAGCACCTTCGCCCACATGCCCACAAGCGGCAGGTTGAGGATGATGAGCACGACGTTGCCGAGGTACAGGCTCGCGATCAGCGCCCACACCAGTGCCGGCTGGCTGTCGAACAGCAGGGGCCCGGGGCGGATGCCGTAGGTCTGGAACGCCGAGATGATGATCGCGGCGGTCGCCGTCGTCGGCAGTCCCAGGGTCAGCAGCGGCACGAGCACGCCGGCCGCTGCGGCGTTGTTGGCCGCCTCGGGACCTGCGACGCCCTCGATGGCCCCTTTGCCGAACTGCTTGCGGTACGGATCCTTCGCGAGGCGCTTCTCGGTCGCGTACGACAGGAACGTCGCGACGTCAGCGCCGCCGGCCGGGATCGACCCGATCGGGAACCCGATCGCGGTGCCGCGCAGCCACGGCTTCCACGAGCGCTTCCAGTCGCTCTTCTTCATCCATGAGCGCCAGCTGCCGGACACCGGGATGATCGGCAGCGCGCCGCTGCGCAAGCGCGAGCCCACGTAGAGCGCCTCGCCGACCGCGAACAGTCCGACGGCGACGATCACGACGTCGATGCCGTCGCCGAGGTTCGGGATGCTGAAGGTGAAGCGCGCCTGGCCGGTGAGGGTGTCGGTGCCGACGAGCCCCAGGAACAGGCCGATCGCCAGCGACACGATGCCCCGGATCGGGCTCGAGCCGAGCAGGGCGCCGACGGTGAGGAACGCGACGATCATCAGGGCGAAGTAGTCGCCCGGCCCCAGCGTGACCGCGAAGTCGGCGATGAACGGCGCGAACAGCGTGAGCAGCCCTGTCGCGATGGTGCCGGCGATGAACGACCCGATCGCCGCTGTGGCGAGAGCGGACGTGGCGCGCCCCATGCGCGCCATCTTGTTGCCCTCCAGCGCCGTGACGATCGAGGCCGACTCCCCCGGCGTGTTCAGCAGGATCGATGTCGTGGACCCGCCGTACATGCCTCCGTAGTAGATGCCGGCGAACATGATGATCGCGCTGGTGACGTCGAGCGTGTACGTCAACGGCAGCAGCAGTGCCACCGTCATCGCCGGACCGATGCCGGGGAGCACGCCGACGGCGGTGCCCAGCAGCACCCCGACGAACGCGAACAGCAGATACTGCGGCTGCAGCGCCGTCGCGAAGCCGTCCATGAGAAGTTGCAGGCTATCCACCGAACACCCCCGGGAGGATCGAGCCGAACGGCGGCAGGGAGAGCCCGAGCAGAGTGCCGAACAGCAACTGCGTGAGAACACCGAGGCCGATGCCGATGACCACGGTCCGCCACCAGCTCGCAGCGCCCAGAGCGAGCGACGCGCCGGTGAACAGCACGACGACCGCCACCGGCCAGCCGGCGACCGGGATGGTGACCATGAGCGAGGCGAACGCCAGGGCGAGCAGCACGACGGTCTTCCACGACGTGCGCGCCTCGGTGTCGACATCCTCGCCCTCGTCAGGCGCGCCGACGTCGCCGCGGAGGACCGCGATGAACGCCGCGAGGGACGACAGCAGCATCAGCCCGGTCACGGCGTACGGGACCACGCGCGCGCCGAGCACGTTCGACGATCCCATCGGCTCGCGGATGAACCCGGTCATCACCAGCGCGACGACGGAGAACACCAGGATCACGCCGATGAACGCGAGCTCGCCGAGTTTGCGCGACCGCGGGGCGCCGGCTGCAGCCGACGCCCCGGGAATGACGGAATCCGTCATTCGATGAGTCCGATCGTCTTCAGCGTCTCCTGCGTGGTGGCGATGTCGCCCTCCAGGAAGCCGGCGAACTCCTCGCCGGTCAGGAACGCGTCGGTCCATCCGTTCGTCTCGAGGATGCCTGCCCACGACTCGCTGTCGTGCGCCGAGGTGACGAGATCCTCGAGCTCCGTCTTCTCGTCGTCGGAGATGCCACCGGGAGCGATGAGCCCGCGCCAGTTCGTGACGACGAGGTCGATGCCCTCATCGGTCAGCGTCGGGACGTCGGGAAGCAGCTCGGCGGGCTCCTCGGAGGAGACGGCGAGAGCCTTGAGCTCCCCGGCCTCCACCTGCTGCGCGAACTCGCCGACGCCGGAGATCCCGGCCTGCACCTGACCGCCCAGCAGCAGCGTGAGCGCTTCGCCGCCACCGGAGTTGGCGATGTAGTTGAGCGTGTCGGGGACCTCTGCGGCGTCCACCCCGGCGCCGATCAGCAGCTGAGCGGCGAGGATGTGGTCGATACCGCCGGCTGATCCGCCTGTGACCGCCATCCCGGCGCCGTCCTCGGCCCAGGCGTCGACGAAGTCCTCGATGGTGTCGTACGGGCTGTCCTTCGGCACCACGACGACGAGGGGTTCCTCTGTCAGCTTCGCGATCGGCGTCATCTCCTCGATGCGCACGTCCGAGGCATTGGTCTCGACGGCCCCGACCATCACACTGCCGGTGATCATGAGGGTGTTGGGGTCGGTCTCGGTCGCGAGCGATGCGAGCCCGACGGTGCCGCCGGCACCGCCGATGTTCGTGACGGGCGCGGACGACACGAGCGACTCATCGCTCAGGGTCTGTGCGAAGGCGCGAGCGGTCTGGTCCCACCCGCCGCCGGGATCGGCAGGGGCGATCACCGCGGCGCTGTCGATCGTGACCTCGCCGCCACCGCCGTCCGCGCTGCCGCCGGGAGATGATCCGGTGCACGCGGCCAGGGTCACGGCCGCGACGCCGAGAACGGCCACTGCGGCCAGGCGGGTGCGAATGCGGATGTGCTGTGTCATGAACTCCTCCTCGAGTCCTCTCCGGCGTCGATGCCGGGTGCGGGTTCGGCGAGCCTATGACGCGCGCAGGGCCGGCCTCAGGTTGTGTTCAGCACCAGAGGTTTTGGTCGTTTCGTACCCACCGGTGCCGAGCGGCCGCTCGAATAGCATGGGGAGGTGGTGAAGGCGATGACGCTCCGCACGCAGCTCGTGCTGCTGCAGGTGTTCATCGTGCTCGCCATCGTGCTCACCGTCGGTCTCGCCGCCATGCTCATGCAGGAGCGGCAGATCCGCGAGGCGTCGCAGGAGCGCATGATCGCTGTCGCGCAGTCGGTCGCGCAGCTGCCCACGATCGTCGAGGCGTACGACGACGCTGATCCTGCAGCGGTCATCCAGCCCATCGCCGAGCTCATCCGCGACTCCTCGAACGTCGCCTACGTCGTCGTGACGGATGACGAGGGCATCCGGTTCTCGCATCCGAACCCTGATCGCATCGGCGAGCGCGTCTCCACCGACCCGAGCGTCGCGCTGTCCGGCGCCATGTACGTCGGCACTCAGACCGGCACGCTCGGCGAATCGTGGCGCGTGAAGGTGCCGGTCTTCGACGCCGACGGCGAAGTGATGGGACAGGTCTCGGTCGGCATCCTGGAATCCGACCTGCGCGAGGACTTCTTCGGAGACATCACCGGCTTCCTGCTCGCGCTGGGAGCGGCGACCGTGGTCGGCGTCGTCGCCGCGACCGGCGTCGCGCGCATCGTGCGTCGCCGGATCTACGGCTTGGAGCCCGACGAGATCCGCGGGCTCCTCGAGACGCGCGAGGCTACGCTGCATGGCATCCGCGAAGGCATGCTCGCTCTCGACGAGCGCGGCGACGTCTCGCTGTGCAACGACTCGGCGGCGCGCCTGCTGGGCCTCGGTTCGCCGGCTGAGGCGATCGGCCGGCCGGCATCCGAGCTGCTCGACGATCTGGCCGCGCTCATCGCGGATTCGAACGCCGACGACTCCACTCCGCAGCGCCTGGTGCTCTCCGGAGAGCGCGTGCTGGTCGCGCGAGCCGCCGCGGTGCGCGTGCAGGAGCGGCGCGTGGGCACCGTCGTCACGCTGATGGACCGCACCGAGCTGGATCAGGCTCTGCGCGACCTCGCCGGCGCGCAGAGCCTCGCGGAGGGCCTGCGCGCACAGCAGCACGAGTTCTCGAACACCCTGCACACGATCGGCGGGCTGATCGAGCTCGGCGAGTTCGATGCCGCCAGCCGCGTCATCGAGCGTGCGGGCGACGGGGGTGCGCTGAGTCACCTCGATGCGCCGGACGGCGTGCAGGACATCGAGCTCGCCGCGATCCTCCTGGCCAAGCGCGCACGCGCCCGCGAGCTCGGCGTCGACCTCGCCGTCTCGGATGCCAGCCGTCTGCCATCCGGACCTGCGGACGGCGATCTGAGCACGGTGGTCGCCAACCTGATCGACAACGCCCTGGATGCCGCCGGCCGCGGCGGGCACGTCAGCCTGGCGATCGAACGGGATGCCGGCGGTGGCACGGTCATCCGGGTGGAGGACGACGGTCCCGGGGTGCCGATCGAGCATCGCGGCGACGTCTTCCGCCTCGGCTACTCGACCAAGAGCGACGACCGCCAGCGCGGGTACGGACTCACCCTGGTGGCGCGGATCGTCGAACGGCGCGGCGGAGCAGTGGAGCTCTCCCCCGCGACGACCGGCGGCGCGCGCTTCTCCGTACGACTGCCCGCCACGGAGCATGCCGGGGTGCCGATGTGAAGCGGCTGCGGACCCTGATCGTCGAGGACGACTTCGCCGTCGCGCACGTCACCAGGGGCTTCGTGGAACGGCATCCGCACTACGAGGTCGTGGGCGTCGCGCCGACGGGCGCCGAAGCCCTGCGCGCCCTGAGCGAGCTGCAGCCCGATGTCATGCTGCTGGACGTGTACCTGCCCGACATGTCCGGCATCGACGTACTCCGCAGGCTGCGGGCGGGCGGCGGTCACGTCGAGGTGATCGCCGTCACGGCCGCACGCGATCTCGAGACCGTCCGCCGCGCCCGCGCGCACGGCGTGCATCACTATGTCGTCAAGCCGTTCCCTATGCAGACGCTGCACGAGCGACTGGACGATGTCCGCCGCGCTCTTGCACGCGACGCCGAACTGGACGACACCGGCGAGCTGGATCAGGTGACCGTCGATGCCGTGATGCGGCGGGATGCGATCGCCCTCGCCGGGCAGCGCAAGGGCGTGTCCCGAGTCACGCTGCAGCGTGTCGCCGAGACCATGGAGCGCCAGGGGCAACCCGTCTCCGCGAGCGAACTCGCCGAGACACTGGGGATGTCCAGGGTCAGCGCGCGACGCTACCTTGAGCGGCTCGTGGAATCAGGCCTCGCCGCGAGCACTCCCACGTACGGCGGCGTCGGCAGGCCGGAGTTGCGCTACCGGCTGCGCGCCTGATCAGCCGGACGGCCTGATCAGCCGGACGGCCTGATCAGCCGGACGGATTGTCCAGCGGCATCCCGTTCTCGTCGGTCGTGTCCGGAAGCGGGCTGTCCGCCTCCTTCTCTCCCACGACCGCTGGGGCGTCGTCCTCATCGCCGCCATCGCCGATGCCGCCGGTCGGCTCAGACTCCTCGACGGTGTGCCGCGTACCGCGCTCCGAGGCGAAGCTCGCCCCGGCGATCACGGCCTCCTCGCGGCTGCTGAAGCTCAGGGAGTTCTCCGGTTCCCCTTCGACATGGTTGATCCACTGGCCGTTCTTCGAACGTGTGAACACATCACCGTCAGTCATCGGCTTCCTCCGTCGTGTCTTCGCCTTCTGCCTGTGAGGGATGCCCGTCGAGCGCCGGGTCGGGGTGCTGTTCTGCGCGCGCCGGATCCTCGCCCTCGGCCTGCGAGGGGTGTCCGCCGTCCACGCCGGGTGTCTCGTGCGGACGGTGCTCGTCCATCTCATCCATGGTTCAGCCTCCTCTGTCGACTGCTCCCACGGTAGGTCGCAGCTCGCAGCCCTTCGAGGGCCTTGCGCGTGTTCCGCCGAAGAGGTAAAC
This sequence comes from Microbacterium abyssi, assembly GCF_015277895.1. Classification (NCBI taxonomy): domain Bacteria; kingdom Bacillati; phylum Actinomycetota; class Actinomycetes; order Micrococcales; family Microbacteriaceae; genus Microbacterium; species Microbacterium abyssi. The sequence continues at coordinate 1,954,167 of NZ_CP063815.1, forward strand.
CGAGGCGTCAGACGCCCGGGCGCAGCGACAGATCGGTGATCTGCGCGTCGCGCGGCAGATCGAGCGACGTGAGGATGGTCGTCGCCACGGATTCCGGGTCGATGAAGAGATCCGGATCGTATTCGGCGCCCTCCTGCCGATGGACGCGCTCCTGCATCGCCGTCGCCGTTCGTCCGGGGAAGATCGACGTCACGCGGATGCCGTTCTCGGCCTCCTCCGCGCGCAACGCGTCTGCGAGGGCCTTCAGACCGTGCTTGGAGGCCGCATACGCCGCCCATTCCGCGTTGGCGCGCAGCCCCGCTCCGGAGTTCACGAACAGCACCTGCCCGCGGGAGACCCGCAGCATCGGCAGCACGAGTCTGGTGAGCTCGGCGGGTGCGAGCAGGTTGACGGCCAACTGCCGCTCCCACAGTGCCAGCGGAAGATCGCCTACCGGGCCGAGGTCCACGACGCCGGCGATGTGCACGAGCGTGTCGATGCGATCCGGAAGATGCTGCTTCGAGAAGGCCCACGAGAGCCGGCCTGGCTGCGCCAGATCTCCGACCAGCGTCGAGGCACCCGGGAACCGCGCCGCGATCTCACGCGCGCGTCCGGCGTCACGGGCCAGCAGCACGAGCTCATCCCCGCGCTCATGGAGGCGACGCGCCACCGCGGCGCCGATGCCGGCACCCGCACCGGTGATCAGGTGCACGGTCATCTCAGGAAGACGACTCCGTCGCGGCCTCGCTCAGCTCGATCGGGATGACCGGGCAGTCCTTCCAGAGGCGCTCGAGCCCGTAGTAGACCCGCTCCTCACCGTGGAAGACGTGCACGATCAGGTCGCCGAAGTCCAGCAGCACCCAGCGGGCTTCCGTGCGGCCCTCACGGCGCACGCGCTTGTGACCGGCTTCGATCATCCGATCCTCGACCTCGTCGGCGATCGCGGCGACGTTGCGCTCGCTGTTGCCGGTGACGAGCAGGAAGATGTCGACCAGCGGCAGCGGCTCCGAGACGTTCAGCGCGACGAGATCCTCACCGCCCTTGGAAGCGGCGGCATCGGCGGCGATCTTGAGCATCGCCTCGGCATTCTCAGGTGATTGCATCATCCCAGCACATTCGTTGTAAATGCGACGATGAGCGCCGCGGCGACGAGCAGAGCGAGCCCGCCCGCCGTGATCGCCAAGGTCAGCATGAGCTTGTTGCCCTTGTCGGGCGCCGGTGGTCGGATGACCTCGCCGGCAGGCTTGATGGTGCTGACCGCGGAGCTGGCCGCGATCGGCGTGGGCGAGGATGCCGGCGGCAGCTCGCCGTCGATGAGGACGGAGTCGATGTCCTTGCCGTCGGTCGTCCCGTGCGCGTGGCCCTGCGACCCCATGCCCCGCGGCAGATCGTAGCTGCCGGTGATGAGCACCTCACCGGTCGAGGCGACGGGCCCGGACAGCGATCCTTCTCCCGGGTGCGTGAAGATGAGCGTGTTCGGCGCACGGTGCGAGCCGCCGGAGTCCGTCGTGATCAGTTCGTCGAACGAGGGCGTGAACTCCGGGACCTCGGACCGCTCGCCGAGGAGCTGACGTCCGAAACTCGGGCTGACGACAGGGCGCTCACCGGCGGGCACCGGTTCCGCGACCGGGAGTTCGTCCAGGTCCTCGACGGAATCGTTCTCAGGTTCGGCGTCGAATGGGAACTCGTCCTCGGTCGGCGCCGCGGCGTCGTCGGCATCCGTCGTCGCGGCGTCGGAGGTCTCATCCTCCGGCGCCTCCGGAGCTTCCGAGGCGTCCTCGGCCGGCGCCTCTGCGGGAACCGGTGCGAAGACCGGCACGCCGGAGACCACGTCGTCGGAACGCTCGCCGTTCTCCTCCTGCTCCGCATCGGCCGACTCGACCGGTTCGACCAGCGGAACGGATGCCGTGCGGATGCGCTCCTGTGCGCGGGCCTGGCGACGCGTCAACGGGGCGGAGGCGTCATCGACGTCTGCAGGCGCGGGCGGTACGTCTGCAGGCTCGGCGGCGCGCGGCAGTGGCGCGGCCGGGGGCTGCTCGGCTGCCGCTTTCGCAGCGGCTGCGGCTTCTTCCTCTCCGATGACCGGCGTGGCGCCGGTGAGGCGGATCTCCCGCAGCTGCTTGCGGGTCAGCGGCTGGTTGCCCTGCTGATCCGATGTGCTCATGCCTTGCTCCGATACAGATGATGCTTCGCGATGTACTGAACGACTCCGTCGGGAACGAGGTACCAGACCGGCTGATCGTCGCTCACACGCTCACGGCATGCCGTCGACGAGATCGACAGGGCCGGCACCTCGAGCTGGCTGACGTTGTCGCTCGGGAGGCCATCCGTGCTCAGAACGTGTCCTGGACGGGAGACCGCGACGAAGTGGGCCAGCTCCCACAGTTCATCATGGTCCCTCCAACTGAGAATTTGCGCCACGGCGTCCGCACCGCTGATGAAGAACAGCTCGGCATCCGGACGCTGCTCCTTCAGATCACGCAGCGTGTCGATGGTGTAGGTGGGACCTTCGCGGTCGATGTCGACGCGACTCACGGTGAACTGCGGGTTGGATGCCGTGGCGACCACCGTCATCAGATAGCGATGCTCGCTCGGCGTGACGTTCGGCTTCTGCCAGGGGTGGCCGGTCGGGACGAACACGACCTCATCGAGGTCGAAGGAATGCGCGACCTCGCTCGCCGCGACCAGGTGCCCGTGGTGGATCGGATCGAACGTCCCGCCCATCACTCCGATCCGGGGGGCACGCGTGGCCGTCGTCTCCATACGCCTTAGTGGCCGTGCCCCGCCCCATGGCCGTCGGCACCGTGCTTCTGCGCCCAGGCTTCAGCCTTGGCGGAGTGACGGTTGGCGACGTGACGGTACGAGAACGTGACGAGTCCCAGCACTGCGAACAGAGCTGCGGCGATCAGCCCGAAGATGAGTGTCTCCAGCGCGACGTTTCCGTGGTGCTCTGTTTCAGCGGCTGCCATCGCAATCTGTGCGACGAGGTTCATCCTGACTCCGTTTCGTGACCGGGTGCGAGTAGACGCGAACCCATCCTATCGCTCAGCCGCGTATCTGACCCGACCCACGCGCCAGCCACTTCGTACTGGTCAGCTCCGAAAGCCCCATCGGGCCTCGGGCGTGGAGCTTCTGCGTCGAGATGCCGACTTCGGCGCCGAAGCCGAACTCACTGCCGTCCGTGAAGCGCGTGGACGCATTGGCCATGACGACGGCGGAATCGACCTCGGCCAGGAACCGCTCGGCGTTGCGGGAATCGGTCGTCACGATCGACTCGGTGTGGCCGGTGCTGTACTTGCGGATGTGCGTGAGCGCGTCATCGAGCGTGTCGACGACCTTCATCGCGATGTCGAGGCTGAGGTACTCGGTAGCCCAGTCCTCCTCGGTCGCGGGGATGACGTTGCTCATCAGGCCCACGACCATGTCGTCACCGTGCACCGCCACCCCCTCGCTCTGCAGGGCGCTGGCCACCAGCGGAACCAGCCGCGGTGCCGCCTGGCGGAGGACCAGCACGGTCTCCACGGCGTTGCAGACGCTCGGTCGCTGCACCTTCGCGTTGACCACGATGTCACGCGCCCAGTCGTCCGGGGCGGACTCGTCGAGCACGATGTGCACGTTGCCCGCGCCGGTCTCGATGACGGGGACGGTCGATTCGGTGACGACGGTCTCGATGAGTGCGGCGCTGCCACGGGGCACCAGGACGTCGATGAACCCGCGGCCGTGCATGAGCGCCTTGGCGCCATCGCGCCCGAAGTCGTCCACGGTCTGCACCGCCTCCGGCGTGATGCCGGCGATCTCGAGCGCGTCCCGCATGATCTGCACGAGCACCGTGTTCGATTCGCGGGCCGCGCTGCCGCCGCGCAGCACGCTCGCGTTGCCGGAGCGCAGCGCGAGCGCCGCGATGTCGATCGTGACGTTCGGACGCGCCTCGTAGATGGCTCCGACGACGCCGAAGGGCACGCGCACCTGCTCGAGGTTCACTCCGTTCGGCATCCGGTGCCCACCGACGACCTGCCCGACCGGGTCAGGCAGCGCGGCGATCTCCCGGACTGCGGATGCCAGCGCGGAGACGCGCTTGTCGTCCAGCCGAAGCCGGTCGATCAGAGCATCCCCGATGCCGTTCTGACGACCGTTCTCGATGTCGCGGGCGTTCGCGGCGATGATCGCGACCGCGTTCTGCTCGAGCGCCTCGGCAATGCCTTCGAGTGCGCGACCCTTCTCGTCGCTGGTCAGGCGAGCAGTGACTCTCGACGCCTCCTTGGCGCGCGCGAGCCGGTCCTGCGGAGATTCGGTGGTCATCCGCTCAGCTTACGAGATGCGCCTGCCCTGTTACGCGGTGACGACCGGTTCGAACCAGGTGCCGATCTCCTCGCCCTTCAGCGCCCGGTCCACCAGATCCGCACTCGTCACGAGCGCTCCGATCCCGGATGCCGCGGCAAGGCGCGCAGCGGACGCCTTCGTGGCCGCTCCACCCGTGCCGACGCTGTTGACGACCGTCGCGCCGAACTCGAGACCGGCGAGATCGGCGTCGGCCTTGATAACGTCGATCGGCTCGGCCGTCGGATCCGTCGGCGGCTTCGTGTACAGGCAGTCGACGTCGCTGAGCAGCACCAGGCCGTCGGCCTGTATCAGCTGGGCGACCAGGGCCGCGAGGCGGTCGTTGTCTCCGAAGCGGATCTCCTGCGTGGCGACGGTGTCGTTCTCGTTCACGATCGGCAGGATGCGCAGCCCGAGCAGGCGCTCCATCGCGCGGCGCGCGTTGCTGCGCGAGGTCGGGTTCTCAAGGTCACCTGTGGTGAGCAGCACCTGTCCCGCGACGATCCGGAACGGCCGCAGCGCCTCCTGATACCGGTAGACGAGCACGTTCTGCCCCACTGCGGCGGCAGCCTGCTGTGTCGCGAGGTCGGTGGGCCTGGCATCCAGGTCGAGGAACGGGATGCCGGTGGCGATCGCACCCGAGGAGACCAGGACGATCTCGCATCCGCGCGCGTGCGCGCTCGAAAGGGCGTGAACGATCATCGGGATCCGCCACGAGGACTCGCCGCTGATCGACGACGAGCCGACCTTCACGACGATACGGGCGGCGCCGGCCAGGTCGGCACGGGTCCGCGCCGTCACGCGTCGTCCCCGTCGAAGTCCTGCCCCGCCGTTGCACGGCGTTTCTCGTCCTGCTCGGCACGGAAGGCTGCCCTGGCATCCATCCGCTCGTAGTACTGCTCGCGGCGCTCGCCTGTCGTCCTGCGCGAGTTCGGCGCGAGACGCGGGTCGGTGCCGCGCGGCGCGGTCGCGAGCTCGGCAGCCGATCGCATGGACGGCTCCCAGTCGAAGATGAGTCCCTCGCCCTCGCCGATGACCACGGTCGCACCCGGTGTCGCCCCGACGCGGAACAGCTCATCCTCGACGCCGAGGCGCTCGAGACGGTCGGCGAGGTAGCCGACGGCCTCTTCGTTCTGGAAGTCGGTCTGCTGCACCCAGCGCACCGGCTTCTCGCCGAGGATGCGGTAGTACGTGCCGTACGAGCCGCCCTCGACACGGATCGTGAACGGCTTCTCGGCTCCCCTGGGGCGGATGACGACGCGCTCCGCGGGCGCCTCGACGGCGGTCTCGGCGCGGTGCTTCTCGACGATCTCACCGAGCGCGAAAGTGAGCGGGCGGAGTCCCTCGTGCGAGACCGTGGAGATGTCGAACACGCGGAAGCCGCGCGCCTCGAGCTCCGGGCGGACCAGGTCGGCGAGGTCGCGCGCCTCGGGGACGTCGATCTTGTTCAGGGCGACGAGCTGCGGACGCTCCAGCAGGGGCGTCTGCCCCTCCGGCACCTCGTAGGCGGCGAGTTCGGCGAGGATGACGTCGAGGTCGGAGATCGGGTCGCGATCGGGCTCGAGCGTGGCGCAGTCGAGCACGTGCAGGAGCGCGGAGCACCGCTCCACGTGGCGCAGGAACTCCAGCCCGAGGCCGCGCCCCTCACTGGCGCCCTCGATCAGGCCGGGCACATCGGCGACCGTGTAGCGGGCGTCGCCGGCCTGCACGACGCCGAGATTCGGGTGCAGCGTGGTGAACGGGTAGTCGGCGATCTTCGGACGGGCTGCCGAGATCGCCGCGATCAGGCTGGACTTCCCCGCGGACGGATAGCCGACCAGGGCGACGTCTGCGACGGTCTTGAGCTCGAGGACGATATCGCCCTCGAAACCGGGGGTGCCCAGCAGAGCGAAACCGGGAGCCTTGCGCTT